>NZ_CBVJ010000001.1 GCF_000513275.1 Paenibacillus gorillae
GTTGATATTATGGTTAAAAACTTTGGAACATAATGTCTCAGGCAATATGCTGCGACTAACGGTCGTTATGCAACACCATGCCGTATCATTCTTACATATCAACCTCTAATATAATTCATTATAAGTCCACCCAACGTTCTAAAGTACCTCAAAACCTCCTTGTAATTCTCGCTCTTTCCCAGTAAATACGATGTTTGGCTTCAGCAACCACTAAAGGTAAGTCAAGTCAAATCCAATCCCATCTAACTAATTAAGCCATCTAGCGGACGTTCCTAGCTATCAAAATGCAAAAGTACATTTTGATTTAGTCGAAAAGGCTCTAAACAGTCTTCAAAATGTAAAAGTACATTTGAAATCATCTGATTTGACCAAAATGACCAGAAAAACCGCCATCAACCTGCACATTTACATTTTGATGCCCATATTGGCCATGAAATGGCTAAACAACCTGCACTTTTGCATTTTGTTTGCAAAAACAGGTGGCGGAGTATGGACTAGATCAGATATATATAAGTAACAATTAGAGTGATAAGTTTAGGAACAATGCTAAAGGAGAACAGAGTGTTCGTAGATTTAATAGTTGCTAGAGCCGTAGTTATATATGGTGAGCGTCGATGCAGAAGAGCAGTATGTGTTTGTTGGAACGAGAAATGTATATATTCTTAGATTAGTAGAAACAGGAGGCGGCATGCATCGCTAAGGTAGAGCTCCCAACTTACGGGTTGACTTTACGAGAGAAAACGCATGGACAAGCAGGCGTAAGCGATAGTTGTTGCTTGCAATGGCTAAACAGATTATAATCCCAGTATTGCTTTCATGCCCCATAAAGAGCAGATGAGAGGATATTTTGCTCAGATGGGTATTTGGGTCTAATATACCTAGCAATCTATTAATCTATTAGCACTATTAATTGAAATAAAATGGCTGCCTAAAAAGAGAAAGCAGGGGAGATATTGAATTCGCAAACGAATACGAGTATGGGAAGACAGAAGAGCAATACGAGCAGAATTGATCTATTGGCCAGGATGAAGCAGATCGTTATTTGGCTTCAAAACAATCCGTTGCTGACTGTTTTATTCGGCATCGGAATCGTCATCCGGCTGGCAGCTATCTCGTCACTGCCGGGTGGATTGAATCAGGATGAAGCCTCGATCGGCTATGATGCTTACGCTATTCTCCACTACGGAGTAGACCGGAACGGCAGCTTTCTGCCGGTTCATCTTATCGCATGGGGCAGCGGGCAAAATGCGTTATACGCCTACCTGTCGATGCCATTCATTTATCTTTTCGGCTTGAACACGATCTCAATACGAATTGTGAGTGCAATTGCGGGTGTCGTCACGTTGTTTCTCTTTTACGCAATCGCGAGAAGATTTATCCCGGACAATCGCCGCGTCATGCTTTTTGCCGCATTCCTTATCGTCATTTGCCCATGGCATATTATGATGTCACGCTGGGCGCTGGAATCCAACTTAATGCCTGCCTTGGTGCTGTTAGCCGTCTATTTTGCCTGCAAAGCGACAGAACGGCCGCGATGGCTGCTGGCGTTCTCGATAACGATGGCGCTGTCCTTATACGCGTATGGAACCGCCTATTTTTTCGCGCCACTATTCGTCCTATCAACCTATATCGTATTTTACATCAAACGTCTGGTCTCCTGGCGCCGTATTCTCATGAATGGAGCAGCATTCACGGTACTGGCGCTTCCGATTCTGCTGTTTGTCATCATCAATCGCTATTCGATGAATGCGATTACGGCCCTCGTTACGATACCGAAGCTGACGGTTCCGAGAGTCGAACAGCAGTCGAGCATTTTCGGATCGGACATGATGTCGACTGGTTTTAGTCATATGAAGCGGTTTTTCGAAATCATTATAAGTCAGAACGACGGCCTTATTTGGAATGCGCTGCCGAAATACGGGTACATGTATCCGATCGCATTGCCACTTATCATACTGGGACTTGCAACAACAATCAGCGCGCTGCAGCGCAAAGCAGAGCCAATCAAGCTCATTATTTTACTATGGCTGGCAATTGCGGTATCGATGGCTTTCATAATTAGCGATGCCAATATTAACCGCATCAACGTGATCTTTTATCCGCTGATCCTGCTGGCAGTTGCAGGGGTATCGTGGCTGGCGGAAAAGGAAAAGTGGGCGACTCGCTTTGCTGTTGTCTTATTTACCGCGTATTTCATCTTGTTTTCTAATCATTATGTCCGGGATTTTCAAGAGAAGATCAGTCCGATTTTTTTCGAATCCTTCGGTGAGGCGATTCGGTACGCTTCGGATGCAACGGACGGTACCGTCTATATTACGAACAGAGTCAATATGCCTTATATTTACGTGCTTCTCAACGAACGGATTGATCCGCGGGAATTTAAAGAGAGCGTCGTTTATGCGAATCCTGGGGGAGCATTTCAGCAGGTTCAGTCGTTTGGACGTTACCGGTTTGAGCAGCCGGTCATTCATGATGGGGAGAAGGCGGCTTATCTTTTCGCGAACGGAGATCCTCTTCCCGAGGATGAATCCCGGTATGAAATTAAGCGCTTTAAGCATTATTCGGTCGTGACGGAGAAATAAGCCGAAAATAGCAGAATGACGTTGATATATAGCAGTGTTGCACAATAGATGGCCCCTCAGCGGGCCATTTGCTCGTTTTTAGGACTGGGAGACTATACGGTTTCCATATGCCTAAATATGCCGCTGTGTTAAAATGAACGCAACAGTCTTGGACCGTGCAGGCTAGGACTACAATAGCAGGAGGCGGACGCATCAGATGTTGGGCAGCTTAGGATCAAGATTTCAATTGAACAAGGGCAGAACGCTGCTGCCACCTGAAAGAAAATTGAGCAGAAACGCAGTGATCTCAATCATTATTCACGGCTTTTTCCAGTTTGGCGCCTCGATGTCGGGGCTGTTTCTCAATCTTTACTTATGGCGACTGACGCAAGACTTGGCGATTAACGGCCTCTATAACATTCTTTTGTTCGCGACTACCCCGTTTGTGTTTGCTTTTGGCGGCTGGATTGCGAAGCGGCGGGACAAAATGCTGACGTACCGGATTGGCATCGCGCTGAACGCGATGTTTTATTTACTTGTCGTCATTGCACAGGAACAGGTTGCGCACTATTATATTGCTTTCGCGCTGCTCAATGGCATAGCGTCCGGTTTCTATTGGACCGGCTATCTTGTCATGCAGTACGATGTGTCGACCGAGGCAAACCGGCTTCGATACCTAGGGGTCAATATGATTGTGTTCAATACCGCGGGTCTGGCGGGTCCGGCGCTTGCGGGCTTTATTATTCAGCGAAGCGAAGGGCTGCAGGGCTATATGTTTATTTTTATGCTGGCCTTTGTCATGTTCCTGGTAGCCGCGCTTATCAGCTTCCGCATTCCGATCATGAAATCGCATCACAAAGCGTATTACTTGAAGTTTACCTTATTAATTATGCAGAAGCATCCACGCTGGCTGAAGGCACTGATTAGCTTTTTCCTAATGGGGCTTTTCCAAGGCGTTATGCTGTTTCTCCCGAACATTCTTCTCTTCCAGACTGTAGGGCGTGAAGATTGGGTCGGCTATTTGGGTGTCTTTTTCTCAGCGTTGACAGTAGCGACCGGCTATGCCATTACGAAAAGAAGCGGCAAAGAGAATGTCAGCAAGTACTTGCTCTATTCCGTTACGGGTGTTCTGCTGGGTGCAGCCATGCTGCTCATTGACGTGAAGCTGTGGTCGGTTGTGATCTTTATGATCTTATTCTCGATCTGCAATCCGCTTACGGTCAATACACTCAATTCATTTTATTTCCGCATGATGAGCTTGCTGCCGTTAAAAGGACAGCTACGCGTTGAATCGGTCGTCATACGGGAGCTGTTCCTCAATACGGGCAGAATCATTTCAATCGCGGCGATGATCACTTTGGCGAAGGATACCGAGTCTGCCTGGCTGGCGTTCGTCTTGTTCGGTGCCGCGCTGCTGCAATATTTGTTACTTCCCTTTGTTAGGGAGAAACAATCCAGCTAGTCTTTAAGTGCTCATCAGCAAGATTAGAAATCAATTAAAAAAATCTATGAATCCCCAAAATGGAAGTTAAGTTATGGTAAAATCATTTTCGCGGCGGGTTCCTGCAATACAGCGCGAGATTCTATAACACAACCAGTTGGAGGGATTTACGAAAGTGATGAAACGAACAGCAAGTGTAGTTCTGCTTGCCATTATTGCATTGATGCTCGGCATGAATGGTACGGCAAGTGCAGCCTCAATGCAGATGGGAAGCAGCGGAGAGAGCGTTAAGGATTTGCAGGAGCGGCTCTATATGCTCAATTACTACAAGGGCAGCATTACTGGAAAGTTCAATGCATCCACGAAAAATGCAGTCGCTGCCTTTCAACGAGGCGCAGGACTTCCTAAGGATGGCGTTGCAGGATCGATGACGATGCACGCGTTGAAGAAAGTGACGGTTAGCCGCCCGGATCTATCACGGCTTGCGAGGGTGGTTTACTCGGAGTCGCGGGGCGAGAGCTACAAAGGACAGGTAGCGGTAGCGTCAGTCGTCCTTAACCGGGCGAAGTCGCCGATGTTCCCGAGTAATATTCGTGACGTTATTTTTGCCGCTAATGCGTTTAGTTCCGTCAGCAATGGCCAGTTTTGGCTCATTCCAAACGATACGGCATTCAAGGCAGCAAAGGAAGCAGCAAGGCGCATCGATCCGTCTAAAGGTGCATATTACTTCTATAACCCGAAGGCGACGGAATCAAAATGGTTAGAATCCCGCAAAGTTACGGCAAAAATCGGCAATCATGTATTTGCTAAATAAATAAGTTGTCCAAGTTGGAGAAGAGATGCAGCTGCCGCCATCCCGGCGCAGGGCATCTCTTTCTTTTATACTATTTGATAAATGGCTGATAGTTATGGAAGGAACTAACGTGGAAACGACGTTCAGAAAGGCGTATGATACGAGAAGTATGCATTCGCAAGGAAAGACAGGTTTCTTTTCAGACAAGGTGGTATTCGGCAAGTGAAGCAGTGGATTGAATCATTAATAACTCGTTTGGAAAAAAATTATCCGAGGGACGCGTTGTCCTTTATTGCAGCCAGCTTAATCAACGCTACTGGCAATTCGATATTATGGCCGTTAACAACGCTGTACGTGCATCAGGTACTTGGCCGGACCTATGCGGAGGCAGGAATGGTGCTGCTGTTCCAGGCATTGGCGGGCTTAATCGGCCAGTTTGCCGGAGGTGCGCTCTATAACCGGCTTGGTCCAAAAAGGCTTATTATCGGATCAATGCTGCTGTCTGCAGCGCTTATCGCCTCCGTTGTGTTTACGCGGGAATATGTTGTTTATGTCGTGCTGACTAGCTTGTACGGTCTCGTAAACAATCTAGCGGTACCTTCGATTAACGCATATATCGGTTTTCGTTGGAAGGCTCACCGCCGCAAGCTCTACAATGCGATTTATGTCGGCAACAATGCAGGTCTGGCAATTGGAGCGTCTGTGGGCGGCCTGATCGCTGCCTTTTCCTTTACATTGACGTACGCTGTAACCGCTATATCAACACTTGTATTCGGCCTCTACTTAATGCTCATTATGCGCACAGGCAGCAGTACGGAAGAAGAAGCGGTGCTGGAGACAACGAATGGGTCTGCTCTAGGAGCAGGTGGTCTCGCGGGAAGGGCGCAGCTGGAACAAGAAGCGACGTTAGGCCAAAAACTGAGGAATACGAGCATGTATTTATACCTCGGCATCGGTTCGCTGCTATTCTTCTTCGCGCTAATGATCTGGAACAACGGCGTAGCTCCGTTTTTGACCGATGGCGGACATTCGCTCACCATGTACAGTTTGTTGTGGAGCATTAACGGAGTTGTCATCTTTGTTGGCCAGCCAGTGACGAATGCGGTTAAGAGGATGCTGGCTGGCTCCGTGAGCCGTGAAATTGTAGCAAGCTCGATCTGTTATTCGATTGGGTTTACTTTTATTGCTTTTCTTCACGATTCCTATTGGTATCTCGTCTTTGGTATGATTGTATGTACAATAGGGGAAATGCTGCTGCTGCCAGTCATACCGGCCTTTCTGTCGGAAAATGCGGGCAAATCCGCTCCATTCTATATGGGTGTCGTCGGCGGATTCGGCAGTGCGGGCAGAATGATTGCGCCTACGCTGTTTGGCTATGTGTATGACCATACGGGCGTAACGCCTGTATTATGGATTGGAGCGGGAGCATCTTTGCTATCCGTCGCGGTCTTTGTCGTACATGCGTATTTGCACCGGACTGTACCGAAGCGGGCAGTGGTGGCTCCGGATTGTTAAAAAAGGACAAGCGAGTGTTTAGTACAGAAGGATGATAGGTATCGGAGGTCATGCAGGGTTATGAGCCAGTTATCGAAGTATAAGGACTATATATTGTCGCTGCCTTCCGGGGCGTTAACGAAAGAACAGCTGCTAGTACCAGAACTGCTGCTCGACGCGCATCAAAACATGTCGCTTTACTACATCCCCTTCGAATATGTGAACGAGCAGGCGAAAATTATGATCATCGGCATCACACCTGGCTTTACGCAAATGGCGATTGCCTATGAACAAGCCAGGCTGGGGTTGTTGGAGAATATGCCTTTTCCCGAGATCGATCGCAGGGCTAAAGC
Organism: Paenibacillus gorillae; assembly: GCF_000513275.1. Taxonomy (GTDB): domain Bacteria; phylum Bacillota; class Bacilli; order Paenibacillales; family Paenibacillaceae; genus Pristimantibacillus; species Pristimantibacillus gorillae. The sequence goes on from NZ_CBVJ010000001.1 coordinate 6,643, forward strand.
TGTTGCCAGCTTTGCGGGCACGATGCGCCAAAATCTGTATGAGATGCTGGATGCGATTCGGCTCCCGGAGGCGCTTAGCATAGAGAGCAGCCGGTCGTTGTTCGAGCAGGATCGTCATTTGCTGCATACGACATCAGCGGTTCGGTATCCGGTATTCCAGTCCGGTGAGAACTATACCGGCCATCAGCCTGAGCTGGTGAAATCTGCTTTTCTAATGCAATATGCCCGTACGATATTGTTAGCGGAGCTGCAGGCTGCAGAAGACGCCCTGATTGTACCGCTCGGCAAATCGGTAGCCGATGTGCTGCTGCAGTTCACGCGCGAAGGGCTGCTCGACGGGGAGCGATGCCTGCTGCATATGCCTCATCCTTCAGGAGCGAACGGTCATCGCCGAAGACAGTTCGCTGAGCGGAAGGCGGAGCTGGAGCGGACCGTTCATAGCTGGTTTGGGCGGGTATGAGGGTAAATAAGCTTTGATGGCCTGGAATGAGGCTGAGTTGGCTGATCAGAATAAGAGAGAAGCCGGCGGTGAATGTACTAGAAGTGAGCGACGCTGGTGGCATTAGTGAAGCGGGTACGCAAACGTGCTTGAAGTGAGTGACGTTGATGGTATTAGCGTAATGGGTTCTCATAACGTGCTTGAAGTGAGCGACGGCTAGTCGCATTAGCGTAGCGAATACGCAAACGTGCTCGAAGTGAGTAGTGCTAGTCACATTAACGAAGCAGCTTCGCAAAAGAGCGAAGCTAATTTCGCTAAAGTGCAAGTCAACGGGAGCTGATTTAGCTACAGCGAAGAGATTTTCGCTATTCGTGAACCTTGGTTCTCCAAAAGCGAACAAAAGTTCGTTGTTCGTAATTCGCCCACTTCACTGAAACTATAGAGCGAAAGTAGGTTCGCAAAATAGCGAATCTGCTTCGCAAATTTTCGCAAACCGAATTGTTTACTGTACATAACGACTCTTATCTGCGATGAGAGTTGTTTTTTTATGTAAATTGAAATTGGTTTCTTCATTTGATGCTGTCACGAAAGCAGAACTCCATGAACCAGTAATACCTGCTAGCAGAGTTGCCATTACGGAACTTACACGCTATGATAAGGGATAATTTCAATTGGAAGCAATAAACATAAATTGCATAGAGTTGGGGAAGGGGATGTGCGGTAATGGAGATTTTGCGGCTCGACCATTTAGTATTGACGGTAAATGACGTGGAGGCATCATGTCTTTTTTATGGTGATATACTAGGCATGGAAATCATCACTTTCGGTCAAGGGAGAAAAGCAGCTAAATTCGGCCAGCAGAAAATAAATTTTCAACAGCTGGGCGAGGAAATCGATCCAAAAGCGAAAATGCCTACACCGGGTTCTGGGGATTTTTGTATCATTACAAGTGATTCTATACGTTCCATTCTTGAACAGTTGAAAAGACATGACATCAAAGTTGAACTCGGACCAGTAGAACGATCAGGAGCGCTTGGTCCGATGCAATCTGTCTATATCCGCGATCCGGACGAGAATCTCGTTGAAATATCTAGTTACGGTCCATCGGTCACTATACATGAAAGATAGCGGTTGAAGGACATGGCGACGCAGAATTGAGTATCAAGCTATTCTCTTTTATAAGGGGTGAGTTTCCCTGAAGTTTTTTGAAATGGGTGCCTTTTTTACTATTGATTATGGTTACTATTATTAGCAGTAACCCATTGGCTAATTATTTTGTCAGTAAGGGATTGTCTATAAAAGCATCTGGGTTAATTCCGATTATTGCAATATCTAGTTACTTAGTCGGTTTTTTCTCCTTCTGGTTGTTGCAAAAGGAAAAAGATCTCAAAACTAAAGAATAGGCAGCGCTAGGAAGAAGTATGCTGCTGGTTTAGGTGACATCAAAGCGAGTTCTGGTGAAATTCAGTGTTTTAGATAGAAGAACAGAAAATCTGACTTCAAGATGCTCATTAAGGCTCTTATTTTAATTATCTACATTTAATAGTTGGATATAAAAAAATGACCCCTCAAGAGGGTCATTTTCTATATCTATCGACGGACCGGAGTATCACTTTACACCCTTGTGTCAGTCTTTCGCTGAGCTGTAGGTGTTTTTACCGCATTATAAATGCTATTTCAAAATCTCTTCAATTCTAGCAAGCACATCTTCACCCAGTACGACGCCGGAAGCCTTGGCGTTCTCTGTTACTTGCTCAGGACGGCTGGCGCCGACCAGCGCACTCGCCACATTGGCATTGCGCAAAATCCAGGCAAGCGCAAGATTGCCGACGGAGAGATCCAATTCAGCGGCGACTTTTTCGAGCTGCTGAACTTTCGCTATTTTTTCCTCGGTGATGCCTTTGCGCATCCATTCCAGCTTAGCAGCCCGGCTGTCTTGCGGAATGTCGGAGACGGAGGTGTATTTGCCTGTCAGCAAGCCTTGGGCCAGCGGCGAAAATACGACTTGTCCAATACCGGAACGCTCGCTAAGCGGCATCACTTCTTTTTCAATGTAGCGGTCGAACATGTTGTAGACGGGTTGATTGACGACGATGCGGTCCAGCAGATAGCGATCGGCAACGCCAAGTCCCTCAGCAATTTGCGAAGCCTGCCATTCGCTCACGCCGACATACAGCACTTTGCCTTGACGCACAAGATCGTCAATTGCGCGGAGCGTTTCTTCCAGTCTGGTCTCCGGATCATAGCGGTGGCAGTAGAAAATATCGATATAATCATGGTCGAGGCGCTTCAGGCTCGCATTGGCCTGCTCGATGACATGCTTGCGGGATAGCCCGCGATCGTTAGGGCCGTCACCCATCGGCCAGAAAGCTTTTGTAGCCAGCACATAGGATTCGCGCGGATAAGCTTTGAGCGCTTTGCCCACCAGTTCTTCCGCTGCGCCTCTTTCGTATACATTGGCTGTGTCGAAGAAATTAATTCCCAGATCATAAGCTGTTTTGATGGCATTCACCGCATTTTCACGCTCAACATAACCGCCATATGTAAGCCAGCTTCCCAAGCTGATCTCGCTAACCTTTAGCCCACTCGCACCTAATCTCCGATATTTCATGTTCCATTCCTCCTCGAAAAAGTTGTGGTTCCCTTTCCATACTATATAAATTCCTATATGATTGAAAGAAGTGAAATGTTTTTCACTTAATTATAAAAACGGTAGATAGTAACCTTTAGTATAGTAATGTGCAAAGAGGAGGAACCCCAGTGAAAACGACCGATAAGGCGAGCAATTACGTCCCGAAAATACCTGTACATATAGAATGCAATATTGAAAAAACGCTTGACGTACTAGGAGGGAAATGGGCGTTTCTCGTTATCCGTGAATTGTTTAGCGGCACGCTCCGTTTTGGCGAATTGCAGCGCCGGATACCAAACGTAAGTCCGCGGGCTTTGACCAGTACGCTTCGCCATTTGGAGGAGCAGGGTGTGCTGGAGCGTAAAGTTTTCCCGACTGTTCCAGTAACCGTTGAGTATACATTGACGCCCAAAGGCCATGATCTTCATGTCATTTGCCATGAGATGAAGCTGTGGGCAGCGCGGTGGACATAGCTGTTTTTTAACGATTAGGACATAGTTAATTGACATTCTCGCCCGGGTACATGCACTTCTAGGCACTCGCCCTCATACAATGTAGAACCGACTTCATTGTGCGCTGGGGGGAGTGCTGCCCCTCGGTAATCCGACTTGGGGGTGTAAGGGTACATGGGACTGTTTGCGACAATCGCGCTGTTCATCAAACAGCTGTCAATGCTCGTATCGTACGTCAAAAATAACGCTTTCCCGCAACCGCTTCATGAGGATGACGAAATGAAGCATTTGCAGCTGATGGCGGAAGGCAATGCGCATTCCCGCAATCTGCTGATTGAGCACAACCTGCGTCTGGTTGCGCATATTGTCAAGAAATTCGACAATACGGGAGAGGATTTAGAGGATCTGATCTCGATTGGAACTATTGGATTGATTAAAGCGATCGAGAGCTTCCAGACTGGAAAAGGCACAAAACTCGCGACGTTCGCGGCTCGTTGTATCGAGAACGAAATACTTATGCATTTAAGATCGCTGAAGAAGACGCGCAAGGATGTTTCCTTGCATGATCCAATCGGCACAGATAAAGAGGGGAACGAGATCACGCTGATCGATATCCTTGGCACGGAGGCCGATGATGTTGTGGACCGGGTGCAGCTGAAGATTGAGAAAAGCAAAATTTACCGCAATCTCGATATACTCGACGAGCGGGAGCAGGAAGTGATCCGCGGCCGGTTCGGCCTGGATCATGGCGGGGATGAGCGGACACAGCGCGAGATTGCTAAGGAGCTGGGGATCAGCCGAAGCTACGTGTCGCGGATTGAGAAGCGGGCGCTCATGAAGCTTTATCATGAGTTTTATAAGGCGAAGCGTTAGATAACACCGAAAGTATCGGGAGCTTACAATGTCGATAGCGACGATTGTGAGCTCTTTTTATTTTCGAAAATTAGGTATAAAGTGGGAACGTGATGATAGAGGTATCTTGGAATGATGAGAGTTCCAAGATCCCGACGAGTATACTGTCGAATGGCACGTCCCTCCGCCATCTTAGTCAAAACGCTGCAACCCAGATTCAATCGGAAGATCTGGATGAATTGGCCCTAAAGCTGTAGGGAATTGCGAATATGGTAAAGAATTGACTATCTATCGTGTCGATCCTAAAGTTGAACATCTTTGTAGAAAATAGACACATTTAGCTGCCGTTGTGAGGGGGATCTCCCCGATTGAATATTTCAAGGGAATAGAACAAGTTTCGGTATAAGAACTTCTCCATATCAGCCATCAAGATTTTGGGAACTACTATATTCAAATTATGGGGAAGTATAAAAACCAAGCCCTACGAGAAAATCATCGTGGGGACTTGGTCTATTTATGTGGTGGGCGGTAGAGTCATGCAACAAAAAATACCTCAAAAATTTTTTGCCCCTGGTCGATATAATATTTATATCTTTACTGGATTTTTATTACAATGAAAAAAATAGAAAAATACTTCGGGGATTGGATTTTGGAGGGAGGGATATAAGTGAGGTTAAAAAGTATCTTGATTATCTTACTAAGCATTATATCAGGAGTGGCGTCTTATTATTTACTGCTTATGCTCATTTTCCAATTTCCTTCTAGTGGGGTCTGGATTGAAACAGGGAATATGGCGGAATCAATTTTCTCGGGAATTCTTCTAGTAGCAATCAGTGCTAGTTATGTATGGTTGTTAATGAAGCTTAGAAAGCAGAAGGCAATACTGTGTTTTATCAGTATTGTTCTCTTCATATTAGCTTTTTTTTCACCGATTATCAGTAGCCAAATTATTCAAAATCGGCAAGATTATACTGAGAGGAATATTGAGTCTGAGAAAGAAGAGAGATATATTACTGGACTTTCAGTTTCTTTTAAAAGTAGTAATTTACCATTTGATGTTAATGTAGAGAAGAGTATTTTAGGAACGAGTGAAAAAAATGGAGCTTACGTACTCTATTTCCAGTTAGCTGATACGGAAAGCTTGAGTAAGGTTAATTTAATAAAACTATTTAATTGGCTACCTGATACGGAGAGTAGATTATATTACATCGTAATAACAAAAGGTTCGGAAGAGTTAGTAAAATACCGTCTAACATCTGAGGGGCTAGTTGAGAAATGTTACGATATTAAAATCGGTTTATGTAGTAAGTATGGGATTGAAGGAGAGGGAGATTAGGTATGTAAAAATATGATGGCAATTCGCAGACGGCTTATTTGTCACCATTTTAGATGCCTCTACAGGGGCGCTTCTTGCTCACAATCTCTCCGAGTCTGTTCAACTGCCTTTGGCGACCAAAACCATCGAATCACTAATGAGCCAAAAGCGCTTAAAACTCCATAAAGAAGCCTTTATCCATTCCGATCAAGGTAGCCACTATATAAGCCCAATCTACCAAGATTTATTGAAGCAAAAAGGACTAGGACAGTCGATGTCACATCGTGGGTATTGCTGGGACAATGCTCCACAGGAGTCCTATTACGGTCATATGAAAGATCATGTGAAGAGCCTAAACTGTGAGACATTAGCCAAAGTAGAACGAGAAATAAAGCTACATCCGTTATTACAACCATCATCGATATCAATGGGGACTAAAGAAAATGACTTCTGTGCAGTATAGGAATCATCTCTTAAGTGCGGCCTAATACTCTTTTTTTCAATGTGTCCTTGACAAAGGGGCCAGTTTATGATGATCACTCGATCCGTCTTTTTTTGCCTGTACAATCTTAATTGTGTACGGTTTCGTTCTCCCTTTTCATGAAAACCAACACCTCAAAAAATAAAAGAAAAATACTTTATTTCACTTTGCATAAAAGTAAAAATCTGATACGATATAGAATATAGTTTATAGATTTAGTAAGGATTAAAGGGAGGCACTTTTTCATGGACAAATTGATGCTTGATTCCATAGATGCGACAACACATCTGGATCAACTCGAAGCTGAAGCGATTTATATTATTCGAGAAGTAGCGGCGGAATGTGAAAATCCCGTGATGTTGTACTCGATCGGTAAGGATAGCTCCGTGATGCTGCATTTGGCGCTGAAAGCATTTTATCCGGAGAAGCCGCCGTTTCCTTTCCTGCACATTGATACGACGTGGAAGTTCAAAGAGATGATTGAATTCCGCGACCGCAAGGCGAAAGAATTCGGAATCAAAATGCTCGTTCACTCCAATCAGGAAGGGATTGAGCAAGGGATCAACCCATTCGATCATGGTTCCGCATATACAGATATTATGAAAACACAAGCATTGAAGCAAGGTTTGGACAAATATGGATTTACAGCTGCTTTTGGCGGCGGAAGACGTGATGAGGAAAAATCACGTGCGAAGGAGCGGATTTTCTCATTCCGTAATAAAAATCATGCTTGGGATCCGAAAAATCAACGGCCGGAAATGTGGAAGCTTTTCAACACTAGAATTAATAAGGGTGAAAGCATCCGCGTATTCCCGATTTCCAACTGGACGGAAAAAGATATCTGGCAATACATTCGCAGAGAGAACATAGATATTGTACCCCTCTACATGGCGAAAGAAAGACCAGTCGTCAATCGCGATGGACAGATCATCATGGCGGATGATGAGCGTATGAGGCTTGAGCCAGGTGAGAAGATTGAAATGATGAAGATGCGGTTTCGCACATTGGGCTGCTATCCTCTAACTGGCGGCGCCCTGTCAGAGGCGGACACGCTGGATGCTATCATAGAAGAAACACTTGGTGCGGTATCTTCCGAACGGACAACAAGGGTTATTGACCAAGAAGAAGCGGGAAGCATGGAAAGACGTAAACGGGAGGGCTATTTCTAAGATGAAGAGTCTGCTTAAATTTATTACTTGTGGAAGTGTAGATGACGGCAAATCCACCTTAATTGGACATATGCTCTATGAGGCTAAGCTTCTGTTCGCCGATCAGGAGAGAGCGCTCGAGCTAGACAGCAGGTTGGGCAGCCGTGGCGGAAAAATTGACTACTCCTTGCTTCTTGACGGGCTGATTGCGGAACGTGAGCAGGGAATTACGATAGATGTGGCTTATCGATATTTTACGACGGATCACCGTTCGTTCATTGTTGCGGACACCCCGGGGCACGAAGAATATACACGTAACATGGCCGTAGGCGCATCCTTTGCTGATCTTGCCGTTATTCTTGTGGACGCAACCAAAGGGATTATTACGCAAACGAAGCGCCATACCCGGATTTGTGCCCTCATGGGGATTAAGCATCTGGTTTTGGCGGTAAACAAAATGGATTTGGTGGATTTTGATACGGAAAAATTTGCTGAAATCAAAGAAGAATTCTCTCGCATCACCACTGAATTCCGGTTTGAGAGCATTCAGGTGATTCCTGTTTCTGCAACAGAAGGGGATAATATTACGGCGAAATCGCCCAATACGCCTTGGTACAAGGGTCTTCCTTTGCTGCCGTATTTGGAGAGCGTTGATGTTCATACAAGCGACGACGTGAAGCCATTCATGATGCCTATTCAGCGGGTATGCCGACCAGACCACACATTCCGCGGATTCCAAGGCCAGATTGAAGCCGGCAGAATCGCAGTTGGCGATGAACTGATAACTCTGCCTAGCCGTGAGAAGGCGAAGGTCAAAAGAATCTTAGTAACAGACCAAGATAGGAATTCGGCTCATGCCGGACAACCTGTGACTATTCAATTAGATCGGGAAGTCGACGTTTCACGAGGTTGTGTGTTTACGAAGGACAATCAGCTCAAAGAGGCTGACAGCTTTAGCGCTACGATTCTTTGGATGGATGATTCTGTCCTGACGCCGGGCAAAGATGTTTTGGTGAAGGTAGGTACGAAGGTTCTTCCAGGTACTGTGACTGCAATTAATTACAAAATCGATATTAATACAGGCAATACGGTTACAACTGATCATTTAGTTAAGAATGAATTGGCTAAATGTGAATTTTCATTAGCGGATGGTATTGTTTTTGATTCGTTTGAAAAAAATAAAAGCATTGGCGGATTTATTCTCATCGATCGCGTAACGAATATGACTTCCGCTTGCGGCGTCATTGACGAAGCTCTTCAAGGCTCTGACAATGTCGTCCGGATCGATACGGAAGTCACCAGAGATGTTCGTGCCCAACAAAAAGGACAGCAGCCATTAACGCTATGGCTTACTGGTACCGTTCTGGACAATTTGGCTCTTGCAAAGGAAATCGAGAAACGGCTGGTAGCGAGAGGCTACCACACGATGTTGATCGATAATAGATTAGGAGAATCTGTGCAGCAAATCGCGGCGTATGCCACCTTGCTAAACGATGCAGGACTTATTGCATTGGTACCTGCCGGATCTGCGAACGACAATGACCAAGCCATTGCGCATGACCTAATTGGTCGAGCCTTTTTGCCAATCGAAGCTGCTGCTTCGATCGAGGAAGCAGCACAAGATGTCGTGAAGCGTGTCGTGAAAGCTCTCATTCAAGATAGTTATTCTATATAAAAATATAGAAGTCCTAAGGACTTAATAGACACCTGAGAGCACTGCTGGTCAAGACCCCGTTTTATAGACATTGATAAAAAGCCCTAAGCAGTAAGCTGGTTCCGATAGTCAATCGGAGCCAGCTTATTTAGCTTCAATTGAATACGCTCGTGATTATAATAGTGGATAAAGGCATGGATTCGCTCTTGAGCATCTTCCAATGAACCGATAGAATAGGGATAGAGAGCTTCTGCTTTCAAATGAGAGAAGAAGCTCTCCATAGCGGCGTTGTCATAACAATTGCCGCGCCTGGACATGCTGATTTTGGCGCTAACCTGGTTCAGCATGTTGTGGTATGCATGGGACGTGTACTGACATCCTTGGTCGCTGTGAACGATCAAGTCAGGCACGTCTTCTCCTTTTTTCAGGACCTGCTCAAACGTGTCCAGAACGAGCTGTGTGTTGTTCCTCAAGCTCATCTGATAGGAAACAATCTCCTTTGTGCACAGATCTTTAATCGCGGAGAGGTAAAGCCAGGTTTCGCCGACAGCATACTGGGTGATGTCAGTGACCCACTTCTGTTTAGGTGCAGCTGCTGAAAAGTCTCGGTTTAACAGGTTCTCTGCTACAAGCGGAGGAAGTCCGTCTCCTTGCGGCTTTGCCTTCGTTTTACGTCGAATGATCGACTTCAAATTCATTTCCTGCATAAGTCGAGGCACCTTCTTATGATTCACAAGCTATCCCTCTTATTGGACCTGAGCTTGGATACGACGATAACCGTAGGTGCCTTTATGCCGATCATAAATGGCTTGAATTCGTTGTTTGAGTTCCACATCTTTCTCCACCGTTATGCCACTTGCGAGCGCGATACCATCCACTGCGGGAAACAGCTAAGAACGTACACATTCCTTTGATGGAATAGATTCCAACAAACGATTCGACAACGAGCCGCTTTCCCCTGACACCTCCTGATTCAAGATCGCCAACCACTTTTTTAGCACAGCATTCTCCATTTCTAATCGCTTCACATAGCGACTTTGTTCCGTCTCCTGGCGAGAAGACGCCCCTCTGTGATCTTCAAACACGCGATCACCTTTCTTGCGATAGGTAGCCATCCATTTTTTCACTCGATTAGCATCATAGATGCCTAATTGTTCCGTAATGGCACGATAACTCCAATTCTCCTCCACCCGTAGTCGAATGGCTTCACGCTTTAAGCTCTCTGGATAATGTTTATACGTTTGTCCCTTCTTTGCCATAAAAAAGCACCCCCTAGAATTTCATCGGATAAAACCAGGGGTTTTTCCAATGTCTATTCTAAGGGGGGCACGTCAATGCGTTAACGCAGTGCTCTTTTTTTATTTCTAAGATATACCCTTGCTAACTCAGCAATCGCTTGTGTTCTATTCCGCGCTCCCAATTTCGCAGCTTGGAGAATATATCTGGACAAGCATGCAAACGGTGAAATATCGCCATATGCGGCGCTGCCCATGCAAGTGCCGACGGTCTTCACGACCCGTGCGCCACATCATGATTCGCATAGCACATGTAGTCTATGACGGGCATACTGATTCTGAATATGACAATGGAAATTGTACCGGAAAATCGATTCGAGGAAGTTACATTGACAATAGAGGTAAAGTAGATGAGATAACAAAGTACGTCTAAGTCTGTCAATGCACTCAATTTCAGGAAAGTTACATCGGATCGTGTTCACAATGTCAAAAAATTCGACAATACCGGAGAAGACCTCGAGGATTTGATCTTGATCTGCACGATCGGTCTGATCAAAGCGATCGAGAGCTTCTAGACAGGAAAAGGCACAAAGCTCGCAACGTTCGCGGCTCGTTGTATTGAGAGAAATACTTATGCATTTGAGGTCGCTGAAGAAGATGCGCAAGGATGTTTCCTTGCATGATCCAATCGGAACGGATAAAGAGAGGAACGAGATCGCGCTGATCGATATTCTTGGCACGGAAGCCGATGATGTCGTAACCGGGTGTAGCTGAAGATTGAGAAAAGTAAAATTTACCGCAATATCGACATACTCGACGAGTGGGAGCAGGAAGTGATCCGTGGCCGGTTTTGCCTCGACCATGGCGGGGATGAGCGGATACAGCGGGAGATTACGAAAGGAACTAGGGATCCACCGCAGCTATGTATCGCATATTGAGAAGCGGGCGCTGGTGAAGCTGTACAATGAGTTTTATAAGGCGAAGCGGTAGATAAAGTTAGGGTATGATTGCGTAATGTTATATCAATAAAAGAAACCAATTGGCAGAGATGCGCATTTGGTTTTCTGTCTTATAGAAAGTCTAAATCGTCATTTTCCGTTCATTTATACTTGAAGATGCTTTAGCAACGTGGACTCTATTTTCTTTATGAATGGAGTCTGGTCTTTGGGATACTATAATCGGTAATATCAAGAGGAGTGCAGTGAACGCCGAGTCGCAAGAAATGCCACCCGTCCTTCGCTATTCAACTGATTATAAAGCCCGCCGCTTTTTGACCATTAAAAGTTCGGACGGGGGCTGTCTTGATTTTGTTGAATAAATTGTGTTACATTTCCTAAACAACAAGATCCTTGCGGGTTGTTTACTTCGCAACCGCAACGACCTGCCTTAACGTGTGATGAAATGTTTGCACTAGTCATGATTCAATCGATCGCTATGGGAGTCCGAAAATCACTTCTCTGCTTCGCAAAGAAGGCTGGAAGGTCTCAGAGCGTTTGGTAGGCAAACTCATGAAAGAGAACGGCTTGCGTTCTTGTGTGACCAAGAAATTTCGGGTGAATACGACAGACTCCAATCATGACCAGCCGATCGCCCCAAACCTACTCGACCAGAACTTCGAGACGACAGCACCTAACAAAGTCTGGGTAACCGATATTACGTATATCCCTTGCCGTGAAGGTCGTATGTACTTGGCCAGCGTCCTTGATCTATACACACGCAAGATTGTGGGTTGGAAGCTCGCTGATCGAATGACAAAAGATCTTGTTCTGGCAGCACTAGACCAAGCGTACGAATCACATAAGCCAAAGAAAAAACGGATCCACCATTCGGACCGAGGCTCGCAGTATGCTTCGGAGGACTACCGCAAGCGATTAAAAAAATACAAAATGAAAGCAAGTATGAGCCGTAAAGGGAATTGCTACGATAACGCTTGTATCGAGTCCTTCCACAGTGTACTGAAAAAAGAGTTCGTTTACTGCACGAAATTCAAGACAAAAGCGCAGGCACAACAAGAGATGTTCGAGTATATTGAACTGTTTTACAACCGGAAACGAATCCATAGTTCGTTGGGGTATTTGTCACCCAATCAATTTGAGTTAAACTATTACAAAAAAGCAAGTTGATACACTTAAGAAGTGTCTACTTTCTTGACAGAGGTCCATTTTTTCATCAGGGCAACAGTTTTTTAAGTCCTTTAACATAATTTCTATCCTAAGAAGGTCTTTAATTTTTTTCTGAACGTCATCTTGCTTTTGAACAACAAAATCATACATACCCGTACACCTTATGTCATCTTTATCAACAATACCAAGTAATTTATCAATTTCTGATAACGTGAAGCCAAGTTCTTGCATTCGTTTTATAAACATAAGTCTGTAGTATTTCTTCCGAATAAACTCTATAGCCTGCTTCAGTTCTTACAGGTTCAGAAATCAAACCTATTCGTTCATAATATCTTAGTGTTTCTTTATTCAGATTGCATAATTTAGCAATATCACCTGATTTATATTTCATTTTTTATGTAAATAAACTCAAGCAATAATCTTCATATAAGCTGCTGCTATTAATAAGTATTCGTACTATACGTTTACCGACGGATACGGAAGCATGTAGTTTTTTTCATTATAGGATTTTACTTTATCTTTAAAATTTAATAACAATTCATGTAAGGTCCTTCTTTCATATTCTCTTATGTTCTCAAGATAATATATGGCTTTCTCTAAAAGCCTCTTTTGTTTGGTAATACGGTACTTCAGAATAATGTTTCTCAAAATTTCGCAAGAACTCTGTATTGTAACAAAATCGTTTAAGTATTTCGAGTCATGCACTAAATCTTTTTTTAATAAATATTTCATGATTTCAACCATAGTTTTTTTATGGTCTAAAAGAATTGGAAAGGCTCTGAAATCGAAAATAGATGTTTCATTATACAATGTATTTTTTAAGTCTGTAACCAATCTTTCATATACATTAATTCCGTATAAACTTTTTTTTGTATAAATGATATGGTCTCCTCTGTAGTATAAGGAACTATTACTAGATTCATAATAACAATTTAACATGCTATAAATTTTTGGGTAGTCATCAATGAAATACATTGGACATCTCTTTTTAATTAACTTGGCTCCTGACCACCAATAGTTATACCTTTTCACTGAGTCGAGGGAACTTGACAATTCGTCGAAAGATATTTTTGTGTGTTTGTACCCGTCCTCATTAAAAAAATCTGCTGCAAAAAATGAACTATCCCCTTTGTCATAGCCATAAATGAAGAGAGGATGACCAAATTTTCTTTTTTTAAAGTTAGAGTAATTTGAAATGTAGTATCCGTCAACAACAATATAAACATAGTACCCATTATTGATGAACTCCACTAGATAATCGATAATAGAGGTATCAGATCCTTGTACTTGCAATGCATCCCATGTTATGTGTTCACTAGAAATGAAAGGGCAAGTATCTATAACATGGGTTCCACAATAGAAATCAAGATTGGCCGCCATTTTATAATCATTTGACACTACTAATTGTATGTATTCAGAAGCAAACCAAGAGTTATACTCTATATCTTCAATATTAAGAATCGAAAAGATAGCACTGTGATGAGTATATGAAGTGATAATAGGCATCGTATTTATTGGTAGTATATTTTTCAAAGTAACTCCTCCAAAACAAGATAAATTATGACTGTTAGCAATACATTACGAACTAATATGAAATAAATTATTTGTTGGCTGAAAAACTGCCTCTATCTTCTAGGATTGTCAGGGTCTTTTTTTAAGATATTTGATAAACATTTATAATATTGTGATAACCATTTGAAAGTAGTTTTAATAGGGATTATTCGGTAAACAATTTTCTTTTCATATGAAGTACAGGTCTATTTAGCCTATATTTAGATCTGGATAGTATACGCATAACTTGGATACAATGAAAACAAGTTGAGGGGGACAAGAGATAAGGAAGAAACAGTACTACTTAAACTTTAAAAATGGTTATAGCAAAGGGTAAAGAACTGGCTATATGACTGCGGTAGCAAGTCAGCATGTGCTTGCCTTAGGATGGTTCTCTGATAGGCAAGGGAAGAAAGAAAGTCCATTTTTTTATTCTACAGAACACTATAAATAAATGAAAAAAGAATGAAAATCCAAAGAAGCTTTTTGTCACAATGCCCAACATAAAAGTGGGTTGTAACGTAGCATTTTTGCTTCCAGTACTGAATAGTACTGGAATTGGACAGAAATAAGTAGTTCTTTTGTGTTTCGGCCTTGTTCTAAAAAGTGTGAGCTTGACGGCTTTGAAAAAATCGTATCCAAAAGGTAATGGAAGCTTCAAACGTCAAACGGACATTGTTATTTCCATTGTGTTCGGTGCACTCGCGTACAATTTGCCCAAGTGATTGATTGCGCAAAGCTATCTTGATTTGGACGATCTGGCATAGATGAGATAATTACTGCCGCCATTATTTCTGAATTTGTTGTTGATATTAAACAAATTTCAACTGCTGATAGAAAGTACACGAATGTGCAAGGGCAACCCGCAAGTGAAAAATACCTCTATGAGAAACAGTTTGAGGCAAAACGAAATTATGAAATATAAATAATGATATATTTATATGGAAAAATGGTTTTTTTCTTGAGGAAAAAGAGTTGAACGCTTAAGATCAAAATATTCTAATGATTATCTACGGCATGCTAGAAATTAAAACTACTTACAATGAAGGTCGTCTCGTCTCAGTAAAACCTGCAGTGTAATAGTATCGCCAAGGTTATTTTCATTTATACAAAAGGAAGGAAACCTGTTCTATTGCTTTTTCTACATATGGGAGAATAATGTAAACTATTGATTAATCCATAAGACATATTGGGTTAGTAATAAAATTGCATGTAATATTTTCATATGTTAGTAAAGTAATATTCGATTTACTTTGGCTTTCAACAATACATTTAGGTTTTAAAGCAATTATCGAATAGAACTGTCTGCAGTTGCAGGGGAAATAAAAAGAATAACGAATGCATAATAACATCTTTTATCGAAAAATATCTCAGGTTAGTATCCATCTTAATTTTTGGATTAAATCACGTTTTTGCTAAGTTATAGTCACCCCGTTAAAGTAACGTTTAATGGATGAGAGGAGAAAATAGGACCTGAACAGCTAATAATTGGAGACAGCTTTGAAATCGTATGAATCGATACAGGGGGAGCCACTATTTCATTGCTTTTATCCACAGGCGTTAACAAGAAACAAGGGAAACTATTTATTACGGCGAATTATTAATTATGAAGTGGCAACACCTAAGAAAACAAAAGTCCCATGATCGGATTTGTGTAGATGAAGAAGTTATCACAATACCATAATTACAGGTGAAACCAATACGAGCTACTCCCATCTTAGCATAGTTGGGCACAGACAACTAGAGACCTTTATTCAGCCAAGTAGATCTGCTTGGGCGATCAGCCGTGAACTTGGATGTTATAACGTTTCCATTTTATGTAAAATTTTGAAGAATCATATGAATCATGAGTTGCGAAAAAGCCTATTAGCAGCGCAGAGCTACCAGCATACCTAACAGTAAAGATAAGGAAAAAAGTGTATACTGGAGGAAAGGATCTTTATCTGCTTCAATATTATCTATAGATGGTTATATGCAGGCCTTCTGGCAGCCATGGATGTCAAGTGCCTACGTCACAAAGGGAAGCCTCGTAACCCCTTGGAAACCATATAGTCGGTTCCTAGTCAGAACTCCAA
>NZ_CBVJ010000002.1 GCF_000513275.1 Paenibacillus gorillae
TTTTTCCAAAGTGATAACAGGAAAACTTTTCCCGCGATCGGATGTACCACTCTGAAAAGCGGCGGGTGAATAGACGATAACATCAAAAGCTATCTCCATGGAGTGAGTGGTAAGGACTAGCCTCTTTAGAGCCACGTACATTTTCGTCTTACGATTGCACCCGCACAAGCGCGGCTCTTCCCCGACTCAAAACAACAGTATCAAGCTCCCAATGGCCAAAGTTCTCACGTTCGTTAACCTCTTGGAGCGCTGTTGGAGTTCTGACTAGGAACCGACTATATGTTTCCAAGGGGTTACGAGGCTTCCCTTTGTGACGTAGGCACTTGACATCCATGGCTGCCAGAAGGCCTGCATATAACCATCTATAGATAATATTGAAGCAGATAAAGATCCTTTCCTCCAGTATACACTTTTTTCCTTATCTTTACTGTTAGGTATGCTGGTAGCTCTGCGCTGCTAATAGGCTTTTTCGCAACTCATGATTCATATGATTCTTCAAAATTTTACATAAAATGGAAACGTTATAACATCCAAGTTCACGGCTGGACCTCTGTCAAGAAAGTAGACCTTCTTAAGTGTATCAACTTACTTTTTTGTAATAATTCAACTCAAATTGATTGGGTGATAAATACCCCAATGAACTATGAATTCGTTTCCGGTTGTAAAACAGTTCGATATACTCGAACATCTCTTGTTGTGCCTGCGCTTTTGTCTTGAATTTCGTGCAGTAAACGAACTCTTTTTTCAGTACACTGTGGAAGGATTCGATACAAGCGTTATCGTAGCAATTCCCTTTACGACTCATACTTGCTTTCATTTGGTATGTCTTTAATCGCTTGCGATAGTCCTTCGAAGCATACTGTGAGCCTCGGTCCGAATGGTGAATCAGCTTTTTCTTTGGCTTCTGTGCTTCGTACGCTTGATCTAGCGCTGCCAGGACAAGCTCTGTCGTCATTCGGTCAGCAAGCTTCCAACCTACGTGTGTACAGATCAGGGACACTGGCCAGATACATACGGCCTTCACGGCAAGGGATATACGTAATATCGGTTACCCAGACTTTGTTAGGTGCTGTCGTCTCGAAGTTCTGGTCGAGCAGGTTTGGGGCGATCGGCTGGTCATGATTGGAGTCTGTCGTATTCGCCCGAAAGTTCTTGGTCACACAAGAACGCAACCCGTTCTCTTTCATGAGTTTGCCTACCAAACGCTACGAGGCCTTCCAGCCTTATTTGCGAAGTAGAGCGGTAATTTTCGGACTCCCATAGCAGCGATCGATCGAATCATGAAAAAGCCAAATAATACTTGCAACCAGCGCCATGCGACGCTGCTGATAGATGTTCGGATTCCCCTTCTCTGAGAGCCACTTATGGTAACCGCTCCTTGAAACATCGAACACGCTACACATCTTCTTTAATCGAAACTCGGAGCGATGATCTTCGATAAACTTGAACCTTAGTTCCTTTCTTTCCCGAAGATGTGTAGCGCCTTTTTTAAGATTTCAAGTTCTTCCCGTAAGTCGGCATTCTCGAGATCTTGCTTTTGTTTTACAGCTTCCATCTCATGCAATTGTTGTTCTAAATGACGGATTTTATCTGGCGAAGCTTGGATCTCTGATTGGATCTCTGCTTGAATCTCACTACGGTATTTTTGTTTCCAGTTATGCAAAAGACCTGCCGAGATATCCAGTTCCCCTGCGATTTCTGGCATGCTCTTGGATTGTTCTAGAATGTACTTTACCGTTCTTTTCTTAAACTCTTCCGTATAGTTGTTTCGTGGTTGCTTTTCAATACCAAACACCTCCTCGTTAATGTTATTATCTTTCTACACTTAACGAGTGTCCACTTTTTATTCTAGTTGCACAGTTGAACCTGTATCTGCGGAACAAAAGTTTCGTTACAGAGTTTAATACTGTTTTAGGGAATAGAAACAACAGAGTTAGAACGTATGACTAATAGAAATGTTCCCATTAGTAGGCAAGCAAGATATAAGAACCTGTTGTGAATACATTGAACTTCTTTAATGAGTAATTTATAGCAAAGAAAAAACAAATAACAAAATGTTAGATTACACATATTAAATTCAATATTACAGATTTGACCAATTTCAATTGTTAACTCTATTGAATGAAAGTATAATTAATATTAGTTCCTAAAAGAAAACTTTTAATGCGAATTTTAAAATTTAATCTAAATGGATATAACCAGAAAACACTATAAGGTAGGATGGAAACCTATGCATTATTTATATTCATCGCAAATTCGAAAATGTTATAAAGGATAACTAGATTCCTAGTTAATATATTTTTTCTAAGGCAAATATCGATTTTAAAAATACATAAAAAATTACAGATATTAAAATCTTTTTATTATCTATGGACATTAAATCTTTCTTTCTCTCTAAAGACTTTGTAATTGAAATAACATAATCTATTATTTGGAGAGATTTACTAGCGCTGTAGTATGAACGTTATCTGAATATTCAATTGATTCGGCGATTGCACCATTCAAACACAAAATACTTATTATAAAATTTAATAAAACTATGGTAAAAATCCAATAAAAGGACTGATTTCATGGGCAGTAATGTCATATTTTCTTTGTTTCGTAGATTATGGTGCCTACTTTTGCGAAAACATTCAGAGATCTTGTCACCATAAATAGTCAAAATAAGTACGCAAAAAAGCCCACAAGACTCACCTGCTTTAAACTCTTTATTCATGAAGAGGTGCATGGTAGTGATGGTATTAGGTTAATATTCGGTGATGTCATATGTGAAAATCTCAAAACAATCTTGGTATGAAATCCATTTCGGCCACGCTTCTCAAAAACAGAACCAGGTCGATCTCGAGCTGCAGAGCATTTAGTCGGTTGGATGCATCACAATCTCAACCATCCCATTCCCGCAGATAGGTCAAAATTTTTGACTCAACAACGATTGTATCTTGTTTACAATAGTATAAGTGGGCGATCCTCCGAAAAAACATTACGTATGTGTATAATCGAAGTTAAGTTGATTACACTGTCTATGACTGTTATTGCAGAACGAGATTTACCTTAATGGCTTATGAAGCATCCACTGAGTATGGTTTAAACGGGGATCGAGAAGGGAATGCTATCTCTACTTCACACCTGCAGAAAGGGCATTTGGAAGGTTCTTGAAGTGGGATGAAACAGCATAATAAGATTAAAATCTTCTATTGTACGAGCGCCAACGCCGTGATGAATCAGATTTAGATTGTACTCGTCCACTACTGACTCGTTCTGTACAAGCAAGAAACTGGAGTGAAGCAAAGTCTAGTGTAGGTCTACTTGTAGCATAAGGTATATACTTGGGATAATTCCAATATATGAATAGAAAAATGCAATAAAAATTTTGGTTAAAGAAATCGAAGATTACTTAAGTAATAAAAAAAATTATCTATTGACCCAAATTAATTAAATATTACCAGAGAAACAGGATTGTCTTTATAGGATGTTTGGCCTTTGGTTATTTCGAGTAACTAAATCTATTTAAGTTTTCAGTTATTTTGAGTTCTGAGGTGTATGTAATGCTAGTGAGGGGGCTAAATTAATATGAATATGATTATTAAGGATAATAAAGATGTGAAATACTATCCATTAACTCATTCTCAAAAAAGAATATGGTACATAGAAAAGATACATCCTTTAACTTCTATAAATAACATAGGTGGATCTGTATTAATAAAGGGTCCAGTGAAAATGGATCTATTGGAAGAATCTATAAACATTTTTATAGAAAAAAATGAGGGAGTCAGACTTCGAATAATTGAGAGAAACGGGGAAATAAAGCAGTTTGTCTACAGTTATACAAAATATAAATTGAATTTTTATGATTTTAGTCAATTCAAAAATCCAGAAGAAGAATTTAATATATGGATGGAAGAAGAGGCTAAAAAGCCATTTAATATTGAGAATAATCCCCTTTATTTCTTTGCTCTTTATAAACTATCTGATAATAATAAAGGATATTTTGCTAAATTTAACCACATTATTGCTGATGGTTGGTCTATAAATGTTATGACAGAACAAATCTGCTCTAATTATATGAATCTTCTGATAAAAAAGCGATACTAGTGGAGAATTGAAAGGATCATATCTTGATTATATTGAGCAAGAGCAATCGTATTTTAGATCAGAAAGGTATAAAAAAAACAAAAATTATTGGAATGAGAAATTTAAACAATTACCTGAATCATTAAATAAATCAAGTACAACCGAGGGGAAGAGAAAAGAATATGTTTTAAGCTCCGATTTATCTTTAAAAATAAGGGAATTCGTGAAAAAAAATGAGTGCTCACTCAACATCTTTTTTCGTAACATTAGCTTTATTGTATATTAATAAAACTCTTCAAAAAAACTGACATAGTAATAGGAACTCCGGTTCTAAATAGATCAGGGAAAAAAGGATAAAAATACTTTCGGTATGTATGTCAGCACAATGCCATTCCGGTTTAAAATGAATAGCAATCGTTCAGTAAAGGATACTATGTATATAATTGGTAAAGAGTTAATGAGTTGTTATTATAATCAAAAAGTACCCGTATGATCAATTGGTACAAGACCTACAGATTAAGAAAAACCGACCATGATCGTTTATTTAATATCTGTGTAAACTATTATAATACTAATCTCAATTCTGAAATAAATGGCTTTTCTATAGAAAATAGTGAGTTCTATAATGGAAATCAATATTACTCTTTACAACTTGTTATAAAAGACTGGTCAGATAAAGGAAGTTTAAATTTATACTTTGATTATAAAATTAACGATTATTCAGAAGAACAGATAGATGATATGTTTAATAGCTTCATTAATTTATCACAACAAATAATAAATAATCCTAGTGGCAGTGTGGGGAAATTAAATTTATTGTCTGATGCTGAACGAAACAAACTAGTTTATGAATTTAACTACACCGAAGCCCTCTATCCAAGGAGTAAGACCATTTATCAACTATTTGAATATCAGGCCAAAAAAAACCCAAATAAAGTTGCCATAAGATTTCATAATAACGAATTGACCTATAGAGAATTGAATGAAAAGGCCAACCAAATTGCTAGATTAATTTTAAATAGCGGAGGCGGGAAAGAAATTGTAGTTGGTTTGTTGACCACCCATTCAATAGAAACAGTTATTGGTATATTTGCCATTATTAAATCTGGTGGCGCGTATTTACCGATTGATCCAACATATCCAGATGATAGGATTAATTACATGCTTGAAGACTCCAATACTAAAATTTTACTTACAAATAACTCAAGGGAATGTCTTGGCTTTAAGGGATATATTGTTGATCTTACTAATACTTCTTTATTTGAAGGTGATACTGAGGATTTGAACTTATCAAACCATCCAGATGAACTAGTTTATATTATATACACTTCGGGTTCGACAGGTAAACCAAAAGGAACAATGATCGAGCATCAAGGTCTAGTTAATTATATTTGGTGGGCAAAACAAATGTATATCAAAGATGAAAGTGAAGTGTTTCCGTTATATTCTTCTCTCTCAGCTGATTTGACTGTAACATCTATTTTCACTCCATTAATCTGCGGAGGTAGTATTATTATATACCCAGATAATGAAGAGGAATATGTTATTTATCAAATTATGCGAGAGAATAAGGTGACTGTGCTCAAGTTAACACCCGCTCATTTATCCTTACTTAAAGATTTGAAAAATAATAATTCTTCAGTCAAGCGACTTATTGTTGGAGGCGAAGATCTGAAAAGCAGTCTCGCTAAAAAAATTTACGAGAGTTTTGAAGGAAAAATTGAAATATTTAACGAATATGGTCCAACAGAAACAGTAGTGGGATGTATGATACACAAATATAATTATACAACTGATAAAAGTACATCAGTACCTATTGGAGTGCCTGCTTATAATGTGCAAATCTATATTCTGGATGAAAATCTTAATCCTTTACCAAAGAATGTGGTGGGGGAAATATATATATCCGGTGACGGGGTTGCGAGGGGTTATATGAGTAATCCCAAATTGACAAAGGAAAAATTCATTGAAAATCCTTTTATTAAAGGAAAAATTATGTATGCCACTGGCGATTTAGCGAGATTTCTTAGTGATGGAAAAATTGAGTATATTGGCAGGGCGGGTCAACAAGTTAAAATACGGGGATATCGCATAGAATTAGGTGAAATAGAGAATTATCTGATAAATCATGAAGCTGTAAAAGATGTTATTGTTTTAGAACGGCATCTACAAAATGATACTAGTTTTATATGTGCCTATTTTGTAAAGAAGAGTGAAGTATCAAGTAATGATTTGAAAAGCTATCTTCTTAAGTTTTTACCGGATTATATGATCCCATATTATTTAATTGAAGTGAATGAGATACCTCTAACTACAAACGGTAAAATAGATAGAGAATTATTGCCTAAGCCAGATATGGTAGTATTGGAGTCTAAGCAATCAGTTTCTCACAAAACAGAAATGGAACTGCGGCTGATTGGTGCAATCAGTGGTGTTTTGAATATTGAAAATATAAGTATTGATCATAATTTCTATCATATAGGAGGAGATTCAATCAAAGCAATACAAATTGCATCAAAAGCATATGAATATGGATTAAAGATAAAGGTAAAAGATATCCTTTCAAATCCAATAATTAAAGAAATGTCCAAATATGTTCAGAATGTAGAAGTAAGGAGGAGTAGTTATAAACCTGTCGTAGGAACAATCAAGTTAACTCCTATAGTATATTGGTTTTTATCACAAAATATGAAAAATCCTCATTACTATAACCAAAGTATATTATTGGAATTGAAAAAGGATATAAGTGTTAAGAACTTTAAAATCATTATTAAAGAATTGATCAAGCAACACGACTCATTAAGGATCAATGTCAATCTCCAATTAGGTGAAATGTTTTATAACAATGAACACTTGAACAAGGAGATTGAAATTGTAGAGTTTGATCTATCAAATCATTCCTACTCTATACAACGGGAATTGATAAAAGAGATAGGTAGTAAATTAAAGGGAAGCTTTAACATACAACAAGATTTATTATTCAAGGCTTGTATGTTCCATCTTTCAACTGGAAATAAAGTATTACTATTAACTGCTCACCACCTAGTAGTGGATGGAGTTTCTTGGAGAATTATTTTGGATGATATTTATTCAATGATCAAGCAGCTTAGCAGTAATAAAGAGATAAAACTGCCAGAAAAGACAGATTCATATCAAACATGGGCTGAGATGCTTGGGAAATATGAGTATGATCAGGAAAATGCCTATTGGAATTCCTTAAGCAAACCAAAATGTAACTTTTGGTTGAACCATCAACTTGATGAAGATATTGTAGGGAAAAGTGGAATATCATCTGCTCAATTAAATGAGCTGGAAACAAAAGAGCTTTTAACAAATGCAAATGTAGCCTATCATACCGAACCTAAAGATTTATTATTGTCAGCTTTACAATTAACATTAAACCAATTTACTCAGAACAATGAGGTATTAGTCGAACTGGAATCTCATGGTCGTGAGGATGACGTAGAGGGATTAGATTTAAATAGGACGGTCGGATGGTTTACAAGTCTATATCCAATTCTCTTGAAATATAAAGGAAATGACCTAGAAAGTTGTATTAAAACTATTAAAGAAGAGATAAGAATGATTCCAAATAAGGGGATTGATTTTGGTGTAAATAAGTATCTAAATAAGAAAAGTGAAAAATCTTACGGGGATTTAAATAGTAGTATTCGCTTTAATTATTTAGGTGATTACAACTTTTCTATGTATAAAGATATATTTTCAATTTCGTATGAATTTGAAACGGGTTTAGAGTCCGACAAGAGAAACAGTTTGACGATCATGATTGATATTAACGTATTAGTTATCAATAATAAAGTCAATTTGCAAATAATATATAGTAATAAATTTGAAAGTAAAACTATAGAGGCTTTTTTGGGAAACTATATAAACAATATAAAAAGAATCATTAATCATTGTATCTCAAAAGAACTAATAGAGTTTACCCCTTCTGATTTTGAGACAATTGAGATTTCACAAAATGAAATTGATTCACTATTCAAATAAAAATTATGTAATCTATTAAAACTGGAGGAAGGTATTATGCAAAACGAAATTTTGATGATTGTAACAAATCTAATAAAAAATATCATTGGAGAAGAAGGTAATCCTGATAATATTATACAGATGGATAGTCCAATCTCAATGAAATTAAACTCAATAAATTTTATTAAGATGATAGTCGCAGTTGAAGAAAAGTATGGATTTGAGTTTGATGATGAGTGTTTGAACCCTAACTATTTTACAAGTATGCAGTTTTTTATTTCCTACATTGCAAAAAAAGTTAAGCGATGTTGATTTATAACTCGGCCGCTCTAAAAG
>NZ_CBVJ010000003.1 GCF_000513275.1 Paenibacillus gorillae
CCGCATCTTACAAAAAAAATAACGTGCCGGGTATTGCATTCTCAATTGTGAGAACCGGTGAATCACCACAATTACATTTTTACGGCCTTGCAGATAAAAGTTCAAAACTATATGTTGATAAATATACTCAATTTCAAGTAGCTTCAATATCAAAACCAGTAACCGCTTGGGGGATTATGAAGTTAGTTGAAGAAGGAGCATTGAACTTAGATAAGCCTATTACAACATATCTGAAGAGATGGGAGTTGTCGCCATCACCTTTTGATCAAAGTGCAATCACAGTTCGAAAACTACTCAGCCATACAGCGGGAATTAATGCTCCTCAATATCTCGGTTCAGAGAAAGAGAAGCACTTAGATAGTATAGTGGATTCTATGTATGGAAAAATTAATTCGAAAGAAAAACTGAAACTCATAAATGATCCAGGAAAGTCGTTTTTGTACTCAAGTGGAGGGTATTCTATACTGCAGCTTTTAATTGAGGAAGTTAGTGGATTGGAGTTCACTGAGTACATGGAAAAAAATGTACTTGGTCCATTAAGTATGGTGGGGAGCACTTTCAAACAAAGATTGGAGAATTTTAAAGGAGGATCAAGAGCATACGATAGTCTTGGTAAAAAGTTACCGAATTATATATTTATAGAAAAAGCAGCTGCAGGACTATATTCCAACATTGAAGATATGAGTAAATTCCTTCTAATAAATCTTAATATGAGTAGAGAAATGAAGAGCAATGAAGGGGGATTAATTAATCACGAAAGTGTAAAATTGCTTCATTCTCGTGTAGAACGAACTATCCCGTATGGATTAGGTTTTTCTATCTCAACTATTAATAACCATAAAGTGATTTCGCATACGGGGTGTAATAGAGGGTGGAGCTCCGTTATTGCTATGATTCCTAAAAGGGATGAAGGTATAGTTATCCTGACTAATAGCAATACTGGAGGGAATTTTATATACGATGTTATGAAAGTATGGATGGAATCAATTATTGGAGAAGTACCCGATTCATATCTTAAAATGATAAACGTAACTAGATATAGTCGTGTGAAAATTTTTCTACTAGAGAATATGCACGGGTTGATGAAGCAGTAGAGCTAGTAATTAAATGTAGATTACCAGGAGGAATAGTAGATGTCTTTTATAAGTGTAAAAAACTTATCAAAACAATATGATTATTATGAAAAAGAAGTTGGACTTAAGAATTCGTTAAAAAACCTGATTTTCAGGAAAAAACTTGTTAAGGAAGCTGTTACTGATATTTCATTTGAAATAGAAAAAGGAGAAATTATTGGTTTTCTTGGACCTAATGGGGCTGGAAAAACTACCACATTAAAGATGTTATCGGGCATTCTGTACCCAACATCAGGAGAAGTTATTATAGGGGGATATAAACCTTGGGAAAGAGAAAAAAAATTCAAGATGTTATTTTCAATAATTATGGGAAATAAAGGTCAGTTGAATTGGGATTTGCCTGCTAATGAATCGTTATATCTTACAAAATGCATATATGAAATTGATGATGTTAGATACAAAAGAACAGTCGAAGAATTGTCTGAATTACTGGATGTAAAAAGTTTGATGAAAGTTCAAGTAAGAAGACTATCTCTTGGAGAGAGAATGAAGATGGAGTTAATTGCTTCGTTGTTGCACAGTCCTGAGGTATTGTTCCTAGATGAGCCGACAATTGGTTTAGATGTAATATCTCAAAAGAAAATTAGGGAATTCTTTAAATATTATAATTCAAAGGAAAAAACCACAATAATTCTAACAAGTCATTATACTGCAGATGTAGAAGATTTGTGCAAAC
>NZ_CBVJ010000004.1 GCF_000513275.1 Paenibacillus gorillae
GGGTATAGTGGCACAATTGAAGTTCAGAAACATCTGGTAAATGAATGTGTTAAATCCATATTAGACAAGTTACCTATCATTGATTTTAATATTGAAAATATACCTATTGAAGAGGGGATCTCGTATTTCTACCGAAAAGGTGATGTGAATGATGAAAAAGATAAATAAATACCTATATTCTTTTAAAATCGGTCTACAAAATTCGCTGGAATATAGATTCGATTTTTTTCTAAGTATAGTAGCGAGTATGTTTCCAGTGGTCGTACAGTTTTTTGTTTGGCAGGCAGTCTATACTAATTCATCTGAAACGGTAATAAATGGATATACATTTAGCGGTTTAATGTTGTATTTAGTGTTGGCAAGTGTAGTTTCAAAATTTGTATCATCTGGTTTCGAATATGAGATTGCTTCGGATATAAAAAACGGTTATTTAAGTAGGTTTATAATTATGCCAATTTCATATTTGAATTACAGAATATTTCGTTTTTTCGGACAAAAATTAATACATTTTATAATAAGCTTAATTGTTCTATTTGTTAGTGTTACAACTCTACATGGAATTTTATCTTTTGATTTGGTATATGGAAGATTGTTTATTTTCTTTCTGGTCTTAATTTTAGCGGTTATTTTAAACTTTATGATATTTTATGCGTTATCGACTGTATCGTTTTGGTTGATTGAAATATGGGGTGTAATTATTTCTAGCAGATTAGTAATCAATATAGCTAGTGGTGGACTATTACCGCTAGCTGTTTTAGGTAAACACACAGAAAGTATATTAAATTTTTTCCCATTTAAGTACACAATATTTTTTCCAATAAGCATATTACTAGATGAAGTTTCAATTCGACAGGTTATTTTTGGTATATTAATTCAAATTTTTTGGATAATACTGATTTTTATTTTAGCGCGAATAATGTGGGGGCTAGGCATGAAAAAATATATATCTGCTGGGGGGTAGGGGAATGAAACTGATGAAGGATTTAAAAAAGTACCTATTTATCTTTAGGATTTTTATAAAGAATAACTTGATTGGATACATGGAATATAGAGCTAATTTTTTTATGGAGCTTATTAGTGAAACAGCATATATATTGTTGAAATTAGTGTATATATTTGCAATATATAAGACAAATGTATCCATTATGGGAATTTCTCCGGCTTTTATACTCGCGATCGGCGGTAATCATATGATTCTTACTGGTATCTTTGTAGGCTTTTTTATGATGAACTTTCTAGATATGAGTACAAGAATCAGAGATGGTATGCTTGATTTGTTAATAACTAAACCGATTTCTTTACAATTTATGGTCAGTTTTAGGTCATTTCAATTTGGGGCTACAATTCCGAACTTTATAGTAGGTGGTACATTGTTTTTTGTTGGATTATCTGAAATGGATATAACAATAACTTTATGGAACGTAATCATTTATGTATTACTCATGATTTCTTCAATAATATTAACGTATTCCATTTTCTTTATATTGCAATTACCTGCGTTTTGGATAGTAAAGGTTGGATCATTAACAAGCATTATGGAAATAGCTTGGGACTATAACAATATGCCTATGGGTATTTATGGTAAATGGATGGTGAGAATAGGGGTATTTTTTATTCCTTTATTTATTATATCAAATTTTCCTTTATTAGCATTAGTAGATGATATTAATTCATACTTAATAGTATGGGGATTATTTGTTCCTATTCCTTTTTTGATATTATCAAGGGTTTTATGGAAAATTGCGATAAAGCATTATAGTAGTGCAAGTTAGATGGATCTTTAATGTCATTGTGGCGATTAAGAAATATTGATTTTTTTTGCAAACTTCATTTAGAATTTGTTGCTTATATGTTCGTATTCTTCTTTCAGGATCTTGAGCATAATTTGAGTGTTGTGAATATTATTTATATTTTTAATTGACATATCTGTTTAGGAATAATCACCCGAAAAGGAGGGTATATATGCGCTTTAAGTCTATTTTAGATAATCATGGAGGTACTCCTTTGGCTCAAATTAATCTAGAAGAAGATAACATTCAACAGATTAGTTTGTATGCAAAACTTGAATCATATAATCCGACAGGTAGTGTTAAAGATAGAGCAGCAGTGTACATAATAGAAAAGTTATTAGAATTGAAAAAAATAAACAAAGATACTACTTTAATTGAGTCCACTTCAGGGAACTTTGGAATTGCTCTTTCATCATATTGTAAAAAGTATGGATTAAAATTTTGTTGTGTTATTGATCCAACAATATTAAAAACAAATGAAACATTATTAAATCAATTAGGGGCTGAGGTGATTAAAGTAATAGAACCCCACGAAAGTGGGGGGTTTTTATTAAATCGAATAAAGAAAGTACAAGAATTGATAGTTGAAAGGCCAAACTCTTATTGGGTAAATCAATACGGAAATCTTTATAATGCTGAAGCATATTATAACACTCTTGGGAAAGAATTATGTGAAGAATTTGATAATATTGACTATATTTTTATTGGTGTTAGTTCTGGAGGGACAATAACAGGTGTTTCTCAGAGGATTAAACAGAGGTTTCCAAAAGTTAAGGTAATCGCAGTGGATGTAGTAGGTTCTGTGATTTTTGGTGGAAAACCAGAAAAGAGAAACATTCCCGGCATTGGTTCCAACATAATTCCAGAAATATTAAAACATTCAAAAATAGACGAAGTGGTTATTGTTGACGAGGTATCTACCGTATTAGGGTGTCGGGAACTTCTAGATAAGTATTCAATTTTTGCAGGCGGATCATCTGGAGCTGTATATTCAGCTATAAAGAAATATTTTAAAGAAAGAAAGTATGATAAAGTTCAAGATGTTGTTGCATTGTTTCCTGATAGAGGAGATAGATATGCTAATACGATATTTAATGACCAATGGTTTAGTGAAATATTAAATTAAGATTTATGTTAAATACCTTGTTGCTGGAGGGCTATCCATGTTATATGTGACTGAAAAGGATTTAATTAATGTAGGAGTTCACTGGCCAAAGTTAATTAGTGTAATAAATGATGCAGTAAAATGCTTAAATAATAAAGACTATGTACAACCAATAAAACCATATCTTCGATACAGGAATTTGAAAAATAGACTGATAGCAATGCCTGCTTTTATTGGTGGTACTTTCAATATAACAGGAATAAAGTGGATTTCTAGTTTTCCAGGAAATATTGAAAAAGGGTTTCCTAGAGCACACAGTGTTGTAATTCTCAATGATGTGGAAACGGGGCAACCTCTTGCAATTTTCAATACTCCAATGTTGAGTGTTATCCGCACAGCTTCTGTAAGTGGTTTAGTACTCAATTGGTTTGATAAAGTCAATAACTTAGAAAATGTTAAGTTAGGTGTGATAGGATGGGGGCCAATTGGGCAGTATCATTTAAGAATGTGCGCAGAAATACTTGGTAATAGAATCTCAGAAGTCTATCTATTTGATTCAAAGAAAAATATTAATAAAGATGAAATAGATTATATTGATATCAAAAAAATAACAATTGTAAACCATTGGGAAGAAGCTTATGTGGATTCTGATGTTTTTATCACATGTACAGTATCAGATAAGCAATATATTAATAAACAACCAAAGGATAATTCATTGCATTTAAATATATCCTTAAGGGATTACCTATCTTCTACGTTCAAATATTTCAGTCAATCTATTATTGTAGACGACTGGGAAGAAGTTTGCCGAGAAAACACTGATATAGAGAAGTTTCATCATGAAAAAGGACTGACAAAAAAATGAAACCTATTCACTTGAGAATGTGATAATTAATGATGCTTTAATGAACAATGGAGATAAACCAATTATGTTTAATCCAATGGGATTAGCGGTATTTGATATAGCTATTGGGCATTATTATTTAAATAAGTTGATAGAAATGAATATTGGAACATTTTTAGATTGATCACAGAAATCATTATCCAAAAATTGGATGTTGAGAATAATAGGAGGAATCTTATGACACAAACACATAAGGTCGATAGGACAAATGTTGAAGATATTATTGGATTATCATCACTTCAAGAAGGAATCCTACTTCAATATTTAAAAGATTCTGAAAGTGAGCAATACCTTGTCCAACTAGTGATTAGTATATTAGGAAATATTGATCTTGTAGCTTTTAATGAAGCATGGAATTTCGTTACTGCAACAAATGAAATGATGCGTGTTATTTATAGATGGAAAGAGGTGGAGAATCCTGTACAAATCATATTGAAAAAACATGAAGCTAATATCATTCATTTGGATCTTTCTCAAGAAGAAGATAAAAATAATATGTTGATTGATAT
>NZ_CBVJ010000005.1 GCF_000513275.1 Paenibacillus gorillae
ATGCGTATCTCAGTTTTTCCCAAGGTAAAAATCCAATTAAAGTGGATAAGTGTAAATATAAAGAATATATAAAGCATTCAAAAAGCATTCTTCTAGCTGACCAAGAATCTTATTGGGTGAAATACTTAAAAGGGGTTGATACAAAAACACCGCTCCCATTCAATAAGGTAAAAGTAAATGAAATATCAAGTGTAGCGCAAATTGATATTAACATCTCATATAAAGATAAAAAAATACTTGAGGATTTTGTGAAAAAGCATAATATAACATTGGCAAGTATGTTTTATACAGCATGGGGGATATTGCTTCAGAATTATTGTCACAGCAACGATGTGATTTTTGGGACTACAATTTCAGACAGGCCTATGGACTTAGTAGGTATTGAAAATACAGTTGGCTTATTCATAAATACGCTTCCCCTACGAATACAAACAAAGGCTTCTGTAAGTGGAATGGATTTACTACTGGGAGTTTCTGAAACACTTCGTGAAAGAGAGGAATATAAAAATACACCTTTAGTTAATATCAGTAGATATTGTGGGATGGCTGCAGAAGAATTATTTGATTCAATTGTAGTAATAGAAAATTATCCTCTGGAATCTAGTTTAATGCATAATAAAAACATAATATCCTTCGGACCATATTCCATTCAAGAAATGACACAATATGATTTAACAGTCGGTATTCAACTTTTTGATTCTATAGAAATCAAACTCTCATATAATGAGAACTTATTTTCCAAAGAGATGATTAGTAAACTTTCATCTCACTATATAAACATTATCTTTGAAATAATTAAAACACCTCATAAAGACGTATTGGATATCAACATTCTTAATCAAAGTGAAAAACTTCAATTATTATATCAATTCAACCTTACTGAGGAAGAATATCCAAAGGATAAAACTATACACAGTTTGTTTGAAAAGCAAGTGGAAAATAATGGTAAAACTACTGCAGTTGTGTATAAAGAAAGAAGTCTAACTTATGAAGAACTTAATGTCAAGTCTAATCAAATAGCAGAACTACTGATTAGTAAAGGAATTGAGGAGGATATGATTGTAGGGCTTATGGTAGAACCTTCAGTCGAAATGATTGCAGCAATACTAGCTATCCTAAAAGTCGGAGGAGCGTATCTACCATTAGCTCCCGAGACGCCTAGTAAAAGATTGGAATATATGGCTAAAGATAGTAGAATGGAATTGTTAATTGTTCAAAGAGCAGCAATGAGCAGAACAGAAGTAGATTGGTTTGAAGGAGAAATAATTGATATATCAAGCGTAACTTTTACTCAAACTAATACTACAAATAGATTGAGTAAAGTTCTGAAGTCTAATCAACTCGCATATATAATGTACACTTCCGGGACAACTGGTAATCCAAAGGCTGTAATGGTAGAACACGTAAATGTTGTGAATGTTGTGCGTTGGTTTGCGAAGAAATATCAAATAGGGACAGGCATCAATTTATTAATGTTAACTAATTATACATTCGATCCGAGTGTGGAAGATATGTTCTCAACCTTACTGCATGGAGGAACTTTGCATATTGCGTACAAAGAGTTAATTTTTGATCCAAATCAATTTTGTAAATATGTAAATGATCGACAAATAAATATAATAAACCATACACCGACTATTTTAAAAGAATTACTCTTTTATAGTGAAAAATTAAAAAGTCTTCATACAGTTATTTCAGGAGGGGAAAGATTAAATGAATCTCTAAAAAATGAACTCTTACGCAAAGGATATCAATTATATAATAATTATGGCCCAACTGAGATAACTGTAGATGCATTGTCCTCAAAATGTTCAGAGAAGAAGGTCACGATAGGTAAACCCATTGCAAATACTACTTGTTATATACTAAATAAAAATTTGAATCTTGTTCCAATAGGAGTAGTTGGAGAACTTTGTATTTCAGGAGATGGTGTCACTAGAGGATATTTAAATAATCCAGAACTCACCAAGCTAAAGTTTATAGAAAATCCATTCGAAAATAATAAACGATTGTATAAAACTGGAGATCTTGCAAAGTGGACAGAAGAAGGGGAGATTGAGCTAGTTGGAAGAATAGACAATCAAGTTAAAATCAGAGGTCATAGAATTGAATTGGCAGAGATTGAGAGTATTCTTTCAAAATTTAGTGAAATTAAAGATTCTGTTGTTATAACAAAGAGCGATGAAAATCTAGAGGAGCAATTATATGCGTTCGTTGTTCCTAAGCTACCAAATGCCAAGGAAATGATTCATAACAATATTACGATTTTTATGAAAAAAACTTACCTAGTTACATGATTCCTTCTTTGACATTAACATTGAAGAAGATACCGTTAACTCATAATGGAAAGATAGATAAATTGGAATTATTAGATTTATTAAACACTACAATTATCAATGAAGAAAAGAACTTTAAAAACCCGACTAATGAAATAGAATGGAAAATATCGGAAATTTGGTCAAAAGTATTAAATTTAAATGATATAAGCATAGATGCTGATTTTTTTAAATTAGGTGGTAATTCCCTGAAGATGATTCGAGTTCATTCCTTAATAAATATACATTTTCCCTCTATTATCACGGTTCAAGACTTATTCGATCATAGGACCATTGAAGAACTTGGAAAAGTTATTACTGAAAAGTATGGCTTAGTGAATAAAGAGAGTATAAGAACAATGAAAAAAATTGAGTTCTAGGAGGTCTTTATGATTATTTGTGGGATTAAGCTGACACATGATGGGGCAGTTGCATTAATAGAGGATGGTAAACTTATTTTTAGTGTTGAGTACGAAAAATTGAATAATAATCCTCGATATGCTGAAATTCTCGATACAGCATCTATCTCGAATATACTTAATGATTATGGATACGATATATCATCAATAGATTATTTCGCTATAGATGGATGGGGCGGGGACGATCAGAATGAACTTGCTGTGCAACCACGTTTGGAAATTCGAGAGGGCTTCAATCGGTTGACTGCTTTTAATAATAACGAACCATACAAACTTAATCTAGGTTTGTATGAAGAAAAATCGTTAAAGCATGACATTTTTCAAGAGTGGAAGTTTAGTGGTCTTAAAATAGGAGATACTGAAGTGGATTATTACAGTTACTTACATGCTTCTGGCCATCTGATGAGTGCATACTGTACCAGTGACTTTGCCAGGAAAGGTGAGAGCTCCTACATATTGATTTGGGATGGAGGAATGTATCCTCGTTTATATTTCTTTGACTATGAGAATAAAAAAGTAGACAATTTAGGACCTATTTTTTTGCTGATTGGAAATATATATACTATATTTTCTCAACATTTTGGACCTTTCAAGGTGAGTGGTAAATTTGCAAAAGATAATCTTTCTACTGCTGGAAAAGTTATGGCGTATATTGCCCTGGGGAATGTGCAACGAGAATTGTTTCAGTATTTTGATGAAATTTATACTAATTCTTATAATTATCCAATGGGATTTGCCAATATTTTTGCAAACCAATTCAAATTACATATAGAGGATAAAGGCTACTCAGATGAAGATATTCTATGCTCCTTCCATGTATATTTAGAAGAGTTATTAGTAAGAAAATTAAAGAAGAAAATAGAAAGAAACAATAATAAAAGCAAAAATATTTGTCTAACGGGTGGTTGTGCTTTAAACATCAAGTGGAACTCTGCAATAAGAGATAGTGGTATATTTGAGAATGTATATATTCCACCTTTTCCAAATGACTCGGGCAGTGCAATTGGAGTGGCATGTAATATAATGTTTAAAAAATTTGGTGTGATTTCTTTAGATTGGAACGTATATAGTGGTCCGAAAATAATTAAAAATAGCCCAGCTGATGGCTGGGATAGTAAAGAGTGTTCAATAAAAGATCTTTCTAAAATTATTTATTTAACGAATGAACCAGTTGTTTTTTTAAATGGGCAATCTGAATTGGGGCCGCGAGCCCTAGGGAACAGAAGTATTATCGCTTCACCGACTACTCAAGTAATCAAGGGAATTCTCAACAATATCAAATTAAGAGAAGCCTATAGACCAGTGTCGCCCATTTGTTTGGAAGGTTATGCAAAGGATATATTTATTCCGGGAAATAAGGATCCCTTTATGTTATTTGAACACCAAGTAAGGGAAGAATGGGTTCATAAAATTCCTGGTATTATACATCTCGACGGTTCTGCTAGACTGCAAACAGTTTCGAGTTCTGCTAACATCGTGTTAACGGAATTGTTACTTGAATTTGAGAAATTGAGTGGTATTCCATTACTTTGTAATACTAGTGCCAATTTAAACGGTCATGGTTTTTTTGGTGATGTGTTTTCTGCGACATCATGGGATAAAGTTAATTATGTTTGGTGTGAAAATACATTATATGAGAGAAGAGAAAAAATAAACTTTAGTATTTTCAGAAATACAGTTATAACCAAAAAAAGGAGGTTGTAAAATGAATAAAGATATCGCTATCATTGGAATTTCTGGGAGATTTCCAGAGGCTTCTACAATTGATGAATTGTATAATAATTTAAAGAATGGTAAGGATAGTGTTAGAGAGTTATCGAAAAAAAGAATAAAGGATACTTCACTGGATCCAAACAAAAAATTAAGAGAAATTGGATTTCTAGAAGATATTGATAAGTTTGATCATAAGTACTTTGGTATTTCGATGGCTGAAGCTCAAATGATGGATCCTAATCACAGGATACTTCTTGAAGTTACCCATGAAACAATCGAGAATGCAGGTTATTGTATTGAGGAATTAAGTGGTTCTAGGACTGCGGTTTTTGTTGCAGATATATACCCGGAATATCACAAGTTGGCAGAAGAATTTCTAGATACCATGATATCAGGTAATTCACCGGCTTTTCTGGCTACTAGAATCGCAAGAATGTATAATTTTACTGGGAATGCATTGATGGTTGATACGGCATGTTCTTCCAGCTTGGTTGCTGTGCATTTAGCATGTAACGAAATTTATTGTGGAGATGCAGAAAGCGCACTAGTTTGTGGGGTCAATATTAACTTATTACCTTACACTGAAAAAAAATGGAATTCAATATCTGGTCTCCGGATAATAAATCAAGAGCGTTCTCAGCAGAAGCGGCTGGAATGTCATGTGGGGAGGCAGCTGTTTGTATACTATTGAAACCGCTTGATGCTGCAATTAGGGATAATGATATCATACATGCAGTAATAAAAAGTACTGCAGTTAACAACAATGCAAATCGATCATCAAGTCCATCAGCACCAGATAGTATCTCACAGTCAAATGTATTAAGTATGGCATGGGAAAAAGCAGAAGTGAATCCATTAGATCTTGGTTATATTGAAGCACATGGTTCAGGAACTAAACTTGGTGATTCTCTAGAAATTGAAGCTTTAAATCTAGCTTTTCTTAGATATACTGAAAAGAAAAAAATATGTCCTATTTCAACAATAAAATCAAATACCGGACATTCATACAACGCAGCGGGTTTAGTTGGCCTATTAAAAGCAATATTGTCGTTAAGGGAAAAAGTAGTATTTCCAACTATTCATTTTGAAAAACCAAACCCAATGATTAATTTTGAAAACTCAGCTGTTTATGTAAATACTGAGTTTAAAGAATGGACTGTCGATGAAGGAAAGACTAGATATGCCGGAGTTACGTCTCTTGGCGCAAGTGGTACTAATTGTCATGTAGTTCTGCAGGAAGCCATTTCACGTGAACAGGACGACGGCACTAACTTTTCTAAAGATCGTTTAAGCCACTTAGTTACTGTTTCTTCGATGACTGAGCTAGGACTAAGGAAAAACCTTGAACAAATTTATCGTAAGGTATCACAGACTAATGATTACTCCTTACGAGATATCAGTTATACTTTGAATAAAGGTAGAAAACATCACGAAAAACGATATGCATTCATTGCGCGCGATGTGGATACTTTCATCAGTCAAATTAATAAATCTTTAAAAGATGATACTGACTTGGGGATATCGAGTCCTAAGTTAGGTAAATTAATTTTACTAATGTCAGATCATGAAAAGATATCTAAGAGTTTATTTGAATATCTTATGACTAATCACTATCACTTTTCAAAATATTATGAGGAATGTATTCAGTTGGGTAAGAATAAAACTGAGAGCTTCATTAATTTTGCTTTTCAATATAGTTATTATAAGATGCTTGAATCCTATGGCGTAACTTCAATCCATATATTAGCCAGTGGGATTGGGGAAATAATACTGAATGTGATTTCTGGAATATGGA
Organism: Paenibacillus gorillae; assembly: GCF_000513275.1. Taxonomy (GTDB): domain Bacteria; phylum Bacillota; class Bacilli; order Paenibacillales; family Paenibacillaceae; genus Pristimantibacillus; species Pristimantibacillus gorillae. The sequence goes on from NZ_CBVJ010000005.1 coordinate 6,243, forward strand.
CTTTGGAAGAGGCTGTAAAGGAAGCAGTGACATATAAGCCAGTTGAAATTGAAAACCTAGAGCAACGAATTCAAGCACTAATTGAACGTGAAAGTGGCGAAGAATATATATTTTTTATTGAAATTGGTCCGATAAGCAGTCTTTCACGTATTATCGAAAATATTCAAACAGAGAACTATAATTATGGCGTTTTCTATTTGCCTGAAGAAATTAATGAATATGATCCAATTGATGTCTTGATAAAGAGGTTATACATGTATGGGTACTCTATCGAATGGGGAAAATATTATGAACATTATCAAGGGAATAGAGTTGTTCTTCCATCATATCAGTTTGTAAAAGAAAGATGCTGGATTAGAGAAGAACCATGGATCTATGATGAAAGCAACCAACTTGATAGTGAATATATTCCAAAACCAAGTTCGAAATCCTATGGGTTTCATAAGAAAGAAAACGAGATTGCTTATGAGATTGCTGAGTGTTGGAGTGATATATTAGAAGTCCAAACGCTTACAATTGAAGATAACTTCTTTGAATTAGGAGGTGATTCTTTAAAATCTACCAAAGTTATTACTCAATTGAACAACCGTTTTCAAATAAAGTTGGATTTCGAAGATATATTTGATTACCCTTCAATTATAGATTTGGCTGCTTATATAGACAGTTTGTTAGGAACGGAAAAGAAAGTATCACTTATATTTAAAGAAATATTAAAAATGGATGAAATTGGGCCTGAGGATAACTTTTTTGATCTTGGTGGACATTCTTTAATGGCCAATCAGGTGTTGTTGCGAATAGAAAGTTTAATGCAAGTAGTTTTGAATTTTGAGGAGATTTTCAATAATCCTACTCCATTCAAATTAGCTGCTTACATTGATGAGAAAATTGAGCGGAATTTAGCGGGGGTAGTACATCACGAAATAATACAGGTTGAAGAGCGGCCATATTATGATGTCTCGGCTTCACAAAAACGTTTATGGCTCTTAAGCCAAATTGATGAAGGATCGGTAGCCTACAATTCCCCGTTTTCATTTATTCTTGAAGGCAAGTTGAATGTTTTTGCATTTGAACAAGCTTTTGAATTAATTATCAAAAGACATGAAAGTCTTCGAACAGTTTTTTATTTTAGTAAATGGTGAGCCCAAGCAAAAAGTTTGTTCTTCAGACCAGTTGAATATAAAATTAGAATTCGTAGATTTAAGTATAACTGGTGGAGAACAAAAAGCCAATGAATTTGCATTTAGAGATAAGGATATCTCTTTTGATTTATCAGAAGGTCCATTAATAAGAGCTAAGCTGTTTCGAATCGAAAATGATAAGCACATATTTTATATAAATGTACACCATATCGTTAGTGACGGTTGGTCGTCTAAAGTATTTTTAAGCGAATTAGTTGTGTCATACAATGCATTTGTAAATAATAAAGAAAACCCATTGAGTCCTTTACGAATTCAATATAAGGATTATTCTGCATGGCAGAATGCATCGCTTCAAGGTGATAAACTTGAACAACTCCGATCATACTGGACAAATCAATTTAGTGGGGAACTACCTATACTGGAGCTTCCCACTGACAAGTTAAGACCAGCTATACAAAAGTACGATGGGGATAGGATAAGCTTTACCTTTGATAATGAGACTACTTTGAGTCTTAAGGACTTTTGCAGAAAAAATGATGTTACATTATTTATGGTTCTTCTTGCGGCTACCAATGTTCTTTTGAATAAATATACGGGCCAATCCGACATTGCTATAGGGTCGCCAATTGCAGGGAGACAGAATATTGAATTGGAGGATCAAATAGGATGCTATGTAAATACAATTGTTTTCCGATCACGATTTGAAGTGTCAGCGCAATTTAAACAATTTCTTAAGCAAATTAAAAAGTTAACATTGGATGCATACGAACATCAACTGTACCCTTTTGAACAATTAGTGGAAGAGTTGAACATAAAAAAAGATTTGAGCCGTTCACCAATATTTAATGTTATGCTTGTTCTCCAAAATACAGATGCTGCGGGAACCCAAGAATTCATGAAGAATCTGACTATTAGCGGTATTAAGGATTTGGGCCAATCGAGTATATTTGATTTACATTTGGAATTTATTGAACAAAATGGTTTAATAGGTAATATTACCTATAATAGAAATTTGTTTAATGAATATAAAATTGAAATGTTATGTTCACATTTTAGAAATATCTTACAAATTATTTTGAATTATGAGGAAATTCAAATTAGTGATATAAATATGTTGACGGAGCAAGAAATATACAAGCAGTTGGTTACATGGAATAATACGGACTACTATTTTGACAATCTAGAATCTATCCCTCTGCAATTTCTAGAGCAGGTGAATAAGAATCCAAATAAAGTTGCAATGGTTTTTAATAATCAAAGCCTAACTTATTTGGAATTACATGAAAAATCAGACAGGTTGGCAAGCTATTTGAGAAATAAAGGAATAGGATCCGATAGTATTGTAGGGATTATGGTCGAAAGGTCATTTGAAATGATAATTGGTATTATGGGGATTTTGAAGTCGGGAGGCGCTTACCTGCCAATTGATCCTGACTATCCAAATCAAAGAATCGATTATATGATACAAGACAGCGGGATCACAATTTTGCTTACCACGAAAGTCTTTGAAAGCAAAACGAATTCTGAGTGCGAGTTTATTTATCTAGACAATATTAATTCGTTTATGCATGAAGCTAAGAATCTTCCGATATCCTATGACACTTCGTCATTGGCATATATTATCTATACTTCTGGTTCAACTGGTAAACCCAAAGGTGTCAAAATTGAGCAACGATCCTTAATCAACCGCTTAAATTGGATGCAACGATGCTACCCTATTTATGATAGCGATGTGATTATGCATAAGACTCCTTACGTTTTTGATGTATCGGTATGGGAGATTTTATGGTGGGCAGTAACTGGGGGCACTGTTGTGATTTTGAACCCTGGGGAGGAGAAGGATCTTCAGTCTATCACTAAAGCAGTCGAGCAATATCAAGTCACGACATTACATTTTGTACCATCGATGTTGCATATATTTTTGGATTTTGTCGATAATTTTGTTGATTTAAATTCTTTATCATCAATAAAGCAAGTATTCGTCAGTGGAGAAGTTCTTGGTGTCGAAGATGTAAATACATTTAACCGTTTGTTGTTTGGTACAAACCGAACGGTGCTAGTTAACTTATATGGGCCTACAGAGGCAACTATTGATGTTTCATACTTTCATTGCTCTACAGATGAACTAATAGAAAAAGTTCCTATCGGGAAACCGATTGATAATACAAAACTATATGTACTTGATTCACATTTACAACTTCAGCCCGTAGGAGTACAAGGGGAGCTTTATATTAGCGGAGCGGGATTGGCTCGAGGGTATACTGGTAAAGACAAAATGACCAGCGAGCGTTTTATTGACAATCCATACGAGGTGGGAAAAACGTTTTATAAAACGGGCGATTTGGTTAAATGGAACATCGATGGGAACATGGAGTATATCGGTAGAATTGATCAACAAGTAAAAATAAGAGGGTTCCGTATTGAGCTTGAGGAGATTAGGGCAGAGCTTGTCAAATACGCCAATATACAAGAAGCGGTTGTAATTGCTTGTGAGGATGAAGGTGAAAGATACTTAACTGCTTTTTACACAAGTAGAGAAAATAGAACAGTGGAAGAAATCGTGCATTATCTTAGATCAAAATTACCAGGCTATATGATACCTTCACGGCTGATCAGACTGCATCAAATACCGGTTACCAAAAATGGAAAAGTTAACATCGCTGAATTGGCCCGAGTGAATAATGCTTTTGTAGGTGATGAGGAGAATTATGTTGAAGCCAGCAATTATATGGAGAAAAAATTATCAGAAATTTGGTCGGATGTACTCGGACTTGAAATTATAGGAACAAAAAACAATTTTTTTGAAATTGGTGGAGATTCCATAAAAGCTCTCAGAATATCAATCGCATTACAAAGAGAAGGTATTCATATTGAGCTGAAGGATATATTTCTTCATCAGACAGTTAAAGAATTGAGCGAATATATCCAGCAGAGTTCATTGAAGTCAGACTTAAATTTGCAGCTTTCTAGGGAAACGGATATTCAGTCGTTGTTGGAGCAAATGGATAGTCTAAAATTTAAAATTATATCATCATTAGTAAATCCAGAGGTAGTTGAAGATGTTTATCCTATGAGCGACATAGAGACTGGTTTATTATTTCATACGTTGAAGAATCCAGGCTCCTTAATTCATCATATTCAATTTGTTTACCAGGCACAATTTAATAATTTTGATATGACAAGATTTAAACAGGCTGTATCGTTTATTACAGACAGGCATGAAGCATTAAGGTGTTTCTATAATATACAGGATTATGATGTTCCTGTTAAAATAATACACAAAAAAATTGAAATGGACATTAATTATTGTGACATATCATATTTAACAGACGTCGAGCAGGAAGAGTGGCTGCTCAAGTATCTTGAAGAAGACAAATGCATCCCATTTGAGTTTGACAAAGCTCCAATATGGCGGATGAGGGTTATCGAAGTCGGGGAAGGTAAATTAATATTTTTGTTTATATTCCATCAAGCCATAATGGACGGTTGGAGTAATGCTACTTTGATGTCTGATATAAGCGAAACGTATGTGCAATTAGAGGCTAACGGAGAGTACAGACCGAGTAAATTGAATAACACGTACAAGCAATTCGTTTTAGAGCAAATTTTTGAGAAAAGAAAAGAATCAAACATTACCTTCTGGAAGTCAGAGTTGCATGACCATGTAAAAGACAATTTAATTGAATTGTCTTGCGATAAAAACAATTTATCAGAAGTAACATCTTACAGATATAGATTACCGAGGGAGGATCTTGAGCAAATTTTGAATATAGCCAAGGATCTTGAAACTTCGATGAAGGTTATTTGTTTTTCGGTTTATGTAAAGTTAATCAGTAGTATTCATGGAAAAGAAAATATTGTAGTATCTATTCTTACCCACAACAGACCAATCTGTGAAGAGAGTGATAAAATTATTGGGTTCTTTCTCAATATGGTTCCTGTTAAGCTAACGATAAACAATGATGTATCGTGGGAAGACCATATTAAAATGATTTCTAATAAATTATTACTTCTAAAAGAATTTTGAAAGAATGCCACTAGGAGAAATATCAATTCTTATTGGTGAAAAAAACTATGGTGATAATCCAATTACAGATACGATGTTTAATTTTACTGATTTCCGCACAAGTAATAAAGTAGATGAGTATATTGTTGAGGATACAAACAAGTTTGCGATAGAGTCTAATATTAAAACGAATACAATATTCGATTTTAATATTGATATTACTTTTGGTTATGTTGATATCAAAATTGATTCTTCTATTTTTAATGAATCCATAATAGTAGGATTTTTTGAATATTTTAAAAATACGATTCAGTTATTGGTTGTTGATCGAAAGAGAAAATTGAATGAATCAAATTTGTCTTATGGTCTATTAGAAGCAAAAAATGAAGCACAAGAAATTGATTTTATTTTCTAATATGTCTAAATTTAATGTATTCCGAATATGAACTCGGAGGGGAGTACCTCCCCCTCTGACAACGCTTTGCTCATTCTTAATACTTGATGAATTAATAAAATTGTAACAAGTTCTAGGGGGCAACTTAAATGATAACAAATGATCACTCTATTAAAGCAACCATTTCTGCAAACCAGGAGACAAAAGAAAAAGAATATTGGACAAAAAAATTTGCTGGTCAATTAGTTAGTAGTAGTTTTCCATTTGATAGAAGAAGTCCAAGTAACAACGTAATTTATAAAGTGATAGAATATTCTATACCTCTTGAACTTTCTAAAAAGTTAACCAAAATGTCAAATTATTCGAACTACTCATTGAATATTATACTTATAGCAATAGTAAATTTATTGATTAGTAGATACACTAATAATAGGGATATTATTATTGGTACTCCCATATACGAACAGAAAGTTGAAGGTGAGTACATTAATACTGTTTTGGCACTAAGAAATATAATAGAAACAACCACAACCTTCAAGGAGTTACTGTTTCAAGTTAAACAGACAGTTACAGAAGCACATGAAAAGCAAAATTATCCTATCGAAGCATTGCTTCGCAATTTAGATATGTCTCAAATAGATGGAGAGTTTTCATTATTTGATGTAATAGTACTTTTAGATAATATTCACAATGAAAAATATATACAACATATTGCTGTAAACATGATATTTTCTTTTTGTAGAGTAGAAGATAGGATAACAGGTAAAGTTCAATATAATTCATTGTGTTATGATCAGGAAACCGTAAATAGAATTATAGATAGCTTCCTTTATTTTATGGTAAATATTGTTTTTGATGTAAATGAACAGGTATTCAAGGTGGGGTTGCTTTCCCCAATAGAAAAAGATTTAGTGATAAATCAATTTAATAACAATAAGAAGGACATTTCGAATGATGGGCTTCTTACAGAATTAATTGATTATCAATCTGAGAAAAATCCAAATAATATTGCGATAGAATTTGAAGAACAAAAAATAACATATGGGGAACTGAGAGAGAAATCCAATAAAATTGCCAAGATGTTATATCGAGAACAGAAGCTACAATCAGAGGAGCTTGTGGCGATTGTGATGGATAGAAGTATTAACTTTGTTGTTACAATACTGGGAATCTGGAAAGCTGGAGGGGCCTACATTCCAATAGATCCCAGTTACCCACAAGAGAGAATTAAGGAGATTATAAACGATGCAGGGATTAGGTTTGTTTGTACTCAGAAGGAATATAGGAGTAGTTTTGATCGGATGCACGAATGTTGTGGAAAATTAGAAAAAATCATATACATAGATCAAAGTATAGAAGAATTAACTAATCAAAAAGTTACTATTGATGAACATACTGAATTTTTTAACCAGGCTAATCTCAATTGTAACCATATTGCCTATGTAATTTATACATCTGGTTCTACAGGTTCCCCCAAAGGAGTAATAGTAGAACATGTTGGAATGATGAATCATATCAGAGCAAAGATTGACGATTTAGAAATAACATTTAAATCCATAATAGCACAGAATGCATCTCAATGTTTCGATATATCTGTTTGGCAATTTTTCACTGCCCTTGTTGTGGGAGGGAAAACAATCATATATTCCACGGATACTGTGATTAACCCTGATAAATTTTTAATGAAAATAATTGAGAATAGTGTTTCTATTCTTGAAATTGTACCCTCTTACCTTACAGTAATCATTGAACTATTAAAAACGAGTGATCTAAATTTTAAAACCCTTAGATACCTTGTAGTAACAGGCGAAGAAGTTAAACCAAACCTTGTTAAATCTTTTTTTGAAAAGTTTCCAATGATTCGAATGGTTAATGCATACGGGCCAACTGAAGCGTCAGATGACATAACACACTATGTCATGACAGCTGCACCAACAGTCGAGTCTATTCCTATTGGGAAACCAATAAGAAATTTTAATATTTATATAGTCGATGATTATATGAATCTATGTCCTATTGGAGTGAAAGGAGAGATTTGTGTAGCGGGTATTGGTGTAGGTCGTGGGTATTTGAATGATAAAGTGAAGACAGAATTATCTTTTATGCCAGATCCCTTTGTTCCAGACTATGTTAGAATGTTTAAAACTGGTGATTTAGGAAGTTGGCTTTCAGATGGAACAATTAAATTTTATGGTAGAAAAGATAATCAATTAAAAATAAGAGGATACAGAATTGAACCGGGTGAAATAGAACGTAGGCTTGTTGAGAATATCGATGTCAGGGAAGCAGTGGTTATCGACTGCGAAAAAGAAGAGGGAGGTAAATATCTTTGCGCATATGTAGTTGTTATTAATAATAGTAGTATTACTATTAATGAGTTACGTGATTATTTGAAAAAACATCTTCCTGCTTATATGATCCCTACCTTTATCACTATAATAAATGCTATTCCACTATTAGACAATGGGAAAATAGATAAGAAATCTTTATTGCTTATTAACGTTAATAATCAAATAGAATCTTCTGCTCCTGCTAACCATATCGAAGGGAAATTGATACAAGTATTTTCCGAAGTGTTAAAATTGAATAGTATTAGTGTTAATGATAATTTCTTTGAATTAGGTGGCGATTCAATTAGAGCTATGCAGGTAGCAGCAAGATTGCAGAAGCATAGTTTGTTTGTTGATATTAAAGACATATTATATAACCCTACCATTATAGAGTTAAGTAAAAATGTCAAGAAACTAGTTCGAAAGATAGATCAAAGACTCATTGAGGGTCCAATACCACTTACTCCTATTCAACACTGGTTTTTTGATCACAATTTTAGTGATCAGCATCATTTTAATCAATCTATTTTGCTTTATAGCGATCATGGCTTTGATAAACAGATTGTAAAAAAAGTTTTTGATCAAGTAGTGAATCATCACGATGCTTTAAGAATCGTGTACAAAATTAATGAAGGAGAAATAGATCAAATAAACCGGGGTTTGGAAGGGGACTTAGTTTTAGTTTTGAAGAGATT
>NZ_CBVJ010000006.1 GCF_000513275.1 Paenibacillus gorillae
CATTCATTCTGATATTCAACAAATTGGATCTTTCGTACAGTGTGGAATGGATTTATCTAAAGGGCCACTAGTCAGAATCGTCTTGTTTAAGACAGAAGGAAAAGGAGATTATCTTTTAATTGCTATACACCATTTGGTATCAGATGCTGTTTCATGGAGAATTATTATGGAAGATTTTGAAACTGGTTACAAACAAAGTCTTCAAGATGAACAAATTGTTTTACAAGATAAAACGGATTCATATCAGAGTTGGGCAGAAAGTCTTTTGGAGTTTGGAAAGAGTAAAAAGCTCTTACACGAGATTGATTATTGGGTAAACGTTGCTAACACTGAGGTTGACAAGCTGCCTAGAGATTTTGTAATTCACGATAGAGATAGAAAAGTAAATAATATGAATGTCATCGAAATGGAACTTGAAAAAGAAGAAACAAATCTGCTTTTAAAGAAAGTTGTTGGAACTTTCAATATTGAAATAAATGATATACTGCTAACTGTTCTAGGTATGGCAATTAAAGATTGGTGTGGAATAGACAAAATATCAATAAATCTTGAGGGGCATGGGAGAGAAAATGATTAATGAGAATATTAATGTTAATCGAACAGTAGGTTGGTTTACTTCGATGTTTCCCGTAATTATTCTTACTAGAAGCGATACCTTTGATGAAAATATCGATTTTATAAAAGAGTCTATGAGAAAAATACCTAATAAAGGTATTGGATATGGGATTATTAAATATTTGTTATCAGATGAAAAGATACTAGGTAAACAAACCCGGTTGAAGCCAGAAATCCTTTTTAATTATCTTGGTCATTTTAATAATCAAGATTATAATAACATGTTTGAACTCTATGATATTAACATGGGTGAAGTGTAAAAATGGAATGAAGATGGGGAATACATTAAGCCCTAATACAGAGATCGTGCATACACTAGAAATAAGTTGTGTAATAATAGATGGAAAACTTACGGCTTCGTTTGGTTACAATATTAATGAATATCATGAAGGAAATATAGAAAAACTTGTAGGCATATATAAATCTATCTTGAGTGAGATTATTAAAAATTTAGAAAAAAATATGTATTATCCACTATCAGCCGCACAGGAGAGAATGTTCTTGTTACATAAGATAAGTGACAATAGAACTAACAATAATATTCCATATGCAGTTAGAGTTGAGGGGGTCTTGGATAGAAGCAAGGTTGATTATGCTTTTCACAAACTAATTGAGCGTCATCAAATGCTTAGAACATCATTTGTGAGTGATCAAGGAAACCTTGCACAAATCATTCATAATGATGTGAATTTTAATATGGAGTTTATTAATTCATCCGAGGATAGTTTGCCTCAAGTTATTAGAGAGTTTATTCGTCCTTTTGATTTAAGGCATGCACCTTTGATAAGGGTATTGCTGGTCCAATTGACAGAGTTAGAACATGTAATTGTATTCGATATGCACCATATCATCTCTGATGGGAATTCCTTGGGGATCATTATGAGGGATTTCGTCAGTTTCTATTCTGGTGAGAGAATCCAAGAGTTAAGCATGCAATATACGGACTTTGTTCTTAATCAGAAAAGAATTTTGAATTCAACAAAAATGAGAGAACAAGAGAAATACTGGCTGGATAGCTTTGCAGGAGAACTGCCCATTCTGGATTTGCCAATTGATTTTCCAAGAAGCACTAGAATGAACTTTGAGGGAAATTCTTATCATTTTGTTCTGGAAGAAGAATTGCTCGGCAACTTAAGAGAAGTTGCACAAAGGAACGATACCACACTGTATACAGTTATGCTGGCAGCCTATAATGTTTTTTTATCAAATCTTACAGGGCAAGAGGATATTATTGTTGGGGCACCAATTTCGGGGAGAAGGCAATTGGAGTTGGAAAACATCATAGGATTATTCATTAGTACTTTATTACTTAGGAATAGGCCTGAACCCGAAAAGTATTTTGATTTCTTTCTTGCAGAAGTTAAAGAAAATATTGTTAAAGTGTTGGGAAATCAAGATTATCAATTTGAGATGCTGTTAAACAATCTTAATGTAAGAAGGGATATGAGTAGAAATCCAATATTTGATACGTTTTTTAATCATATTAATTTAGAATCTTTAGATGACAATTCTGAAGAAATGTTAAGTAACTTGAAATTCTCAAAGTATAATATTCTAACTGAGAGTACCAATTTCGATATCACACTTTATTTGTATGAAAGTAAGGAAAAAATAGAAGTAGTATGTAATTATAGAATAGATTTGTTTAAAGAATCATCGATTATCTATTTAATGTCGGAATATATGAAACTATTAAAGCAAGTATCAACCGGTAAAAACATGAAAATTAAAGACCTCATGATATTTGAAAGAAAGCACCTTCAGTTGAATAATGGAAAGTGCAATCCAGCTAAATTGAACCGTGACAAAGTAATTATAGATAAAGAACAAACTATCGTACAACTCTTTGAACGACAAGTTGAGAAACATAAGGATAAAATTGCGGTTAAGACTAAAACAGGGGAATATACGTATAGTTGGATAAATAATGCATCCAATCGTCTGGCACATGTAATAGTATCATATTTTGAGAATTCATTTAAAGAAAGCACTCCACTAGCTTTACTTTTTGATCATGACGTTAATGCAATAGTGGGTATAATAGGGGGGTTAAAGAGTGGAATGATTTATGTTCCAATGGATCCTACATATCCACTGGAAAGATTAGTTTATATGATTACCGATTCTGGCACGAAGTTACTTGTGACTGACAACAGGAATATTAAATTGGCAGAGATGTTGAAGTCTAAAATATGTGACTTAAGAGTTATAAATTTTGATAATATTTACTTTAATGAAATTAAAGATACTAAAATAAAGGATTATACAGATTTGGAACGATATGCATATATTTTATATACTTCAGGTTCTACGGGTAAACCGAAAGGGGTAGTACAGACGAATAAAAATATTTTGTACTACATAAATAATTACTCCAAGAACTTAAATATAACGTCAGATGATAAATTGTCGCTATTCTCATCCTATAGTCACGATGCAGCTGTTGTCGATATATTTACTGCATTATTGAATGGAGCTACCTTATATCCGTTTGATGTAAAAGAAGATGGAACAATAAAATTGTTGTGTGGTTGGATTAGAGAAGAAGGTATAACAATCTATCACTCTATACCTACTTTCTACAGATATCTACTCAATAGTATGAAGGATACGGAAATTTTTACTAGTGTAAGGGCAGTTGTTTTAGGAGGGGAAACAGTACAAAGTAACGATATACATTTATTCAATAAACATTTCCTTGATGATTGTGTTTTTGTTAATCTTTTGGGTTCTTCTGAAGCGAGTATAACGACTCTTTTCTTAGTGAATAATAATGCCAAAGTGTCAAATAATACCATTCCTGTAGGTTATCCTATAGAGGGTACCGAAGTAATTATAATAAATGAAAATGGATTAGAAGCTCAGGTATTTCAAAAAGGTGAAATTGTTTATAGAAGTTACTATTCTTCTCCAGGATACTGGAATAATCCTGAGCTGACGAAGGAAGTCTTTTCTGAAGACGACAGTGGAAATGGAAGGTTATATAGAAGTGGTGACTTAGGAAAGATTCTACCTGACGGTACAATTGTTTATCTTGGGAGAAAAGATCATCAAGTGAAGATCAGAGGATACAGGATAGATGTAAATGAAATAGAAAATTTACTGAATAAAATTGAAGGGGTTTCTAATAGTATTGTAGTACCATTCGAAAAAGAAAATGGTGAAACTCATCTCGTATCCTACTATACAGTTTTTGAAAATATGCATGTCGATATAGCGGATTTCCAAGCAATAATTCTGAATCAATTGCCTAATTATATGATGCCTTCTACTTTTGTTCGTCTGTCGGAAATGCCCAAAACACCAAATGGTAAAATAAATAGAAAAGCTTTACAAAAACCAAAAGAGATAGAATATGTTTCTGAATCTATTGATGTCATCGTGGATGAATATGAGGTTATTATTATCGATTTATGGAAGAAGATAATTGGGCTTAGGAGTATTAGTGTAAATGATGATTTTTTTGATCTCGGTGGACATTCACTTAGTGTAATTAAGCTAGAAGCTGAATTGGATGAAATTGGAATTCCTTTTGAGGTTAAGGATATTTTTAAATATAGGACTGTAAAGGAACTAGCCAAGTATTTAAGAAATAAGACTTAGTAGTTAATGCCATACAGTTAGAGGAGATTGGTAGATCAGATGGGCGGCACAGTATTCTAAATAAAGTAGCAACTCCGCGAGTTTTTCAAGGAGAATTGGTAACGGTTTAAGATGCCCAAACATTGAATAGTCTTTTTAGTAGAGACGATTCAAGAAGTACTAGAAGTGGAAATAGATACACGTATAGGCTGTCAAAAGCATGAAGTGGAGAACAAAAAAACGACTAATAATTGCAATGGGAAGGGGAAGAAAATCGTAACCAGTAAGTATGGAGAACAAGAGATTGTCATGCCACGTGACCGACAAGGTGATTTGAAACCCCTTGTGGTGAAGAAGCATTAATCGAGTATACAGGGGGCATTGAAAATCAAATTATTAATTGCAAGATCATCCGGAGGACATGTACGAAATTAAAGATTTACCTACCCTAATTTCCAATGTTACGAACAAGATTGTTCCGCTCATAAGTTTATGCCGTCGTATTTCTAAGCGCAATTTACTTTAAAGGCAAGCAGTACGGGCTATGGAAGTTAGCATGAACTTGGAATATAGTTCGGTGAAAATTAGACCGCGAAATTCTGGTTAATTATTTTTTTATACGTTTTAAAGTATCTTGGTGTTTAGGATAGCCTGATTACATGTGTAAATAATTTTACTGAATTTTCGCAAGCCCATCTTGGTTTGTTATCCTAAAATAGAAATTCAGAAATGCATCATTCAACAGATTCGCAATTTCACTCGCTATGTTTCATACAAGGAATTTGAAGAAGGTAACGTAGATCTTAATTCTGTTTACAAAGACGTATCCGAGGAAATGACACTTGCCGAATTCGACCGATTTGAGAATTGAAGAAGGGAGTCAAAAATATCTAATCTACGCCTTTGGCGAAATAATTTGGTACGGACTGGCTGACTCTTAAGACTTTAGTATCCACATGAAATCCGCGAACTGACCTACATGATCAACATCATAATAGCAATCATAGGTAGCTTCCAATGGTGATTATAAGGATAAAGTATCCTCCCAACGGATGTGACTTTAGCCACAATGGAAATCACAAGAAAATATATATTTAACGGACATAAATTGTTATTATTTTCTTTTTATGGACCCAGCATTTTCGATAAGATATTTCCTCTACTTGAAAAAAGGTGACTTGCAGATGAGATTAACAAAAGGCCTAACAGAAATTATTACAATTAAAAAAAATCTTAATACAAAGGAGAAAGATCATGCGATGAAATTTTCTATTAGAGAATATTGAACCTTTTTAATGATACTTTTTATAAAAGTTGTTTTTATAATTCATTTTTTTCCTATCATAAATCACTTTAATAAAAATATTGAACCATTTCTGATTAATGATGTTACTGTGTATAAAACTAAGTTAGATCAAAATAACAATATCTTTGATATTGATTATATTGAAATTGAACCGGAAGAAAAAATATGTAAAGATTTAGGGGTTTTTTACCAGGTTGAATTTACTGCAGATGATATATTGGGAAGTATTAATTCAGCTCTTAAAAAAAATCGGCCAGTCATTGTATGGGTTGATTGTTACTACGAATCTATAAGGAAGGATACTTATTTAAAAGAACATAGACCTCACACGCTTCTGATATACGGCTATGATGAGAATGAAAAAAATTATACTATTCTTGAACATGATCATAGTGAAAAGCTTTC
>NZ_CBVJ010000007.1 GCF_000513275.1 Paenibacillus gorillae
AAGTATAGGATTGAAAGATTGCAAATTAGTGATTCAACACTAATTAATAAAGTTGAAACCATCATTTATAAATGGAGCGAAGTTCGTGCGATACTTGTAAAATATATCTACACGTCTAAATATTCATTAGATAAGTTTAACCATTCTATACAAACTCTAAATGATTTATTAACCTTGGAAGTCGAGGTGCATATTGAATTGAGTATGTATAGGGGATAATCCCTTTAGTTTAATTTTGCAAGGGTATTCCACGATTGAATCGTGGAATACCGAAATTTTCACTACTTTCAGTCTTTCGTTAATTTAATAACAAAAAACTTTTAATAGATGCTGTGGGTATCGCTGTAAATTGCTGATACAGAAAGTCCAGCTGCTTACAAAGGGGCCTATTTGATATTTAGTGATGGCCATGAAGTGCCAGAGAAAAAGGCAAGCGCTGGTGTATTGAGGCTTTCTTTCGTACGGCAAAGCAAGATCTTGCTTTCGGAAGATGTCACTTTACTATGAAAGAGTACTAACATGCTCATATAGAATTCTTGTTTACTGTAGCAACTTTGTTAGCCTACGCTTCATGGCAAGTAAACAAAGGAAGATGAGTGATGAGAGCAGTCTTGAACGAATCTGATGAGTCTATTTGATAAATGAATGCCATTTTTTAAGTGTAATGCGAGATTTTCGTATATTCAATCATAGATTCATAAAATTCCCGTTTAATTTAGCGAACTACATAAGTCATTAAAAAATAAATATAAGTTCCTATATTTGTTTTTATATAGTATATTATGTATATGTCATATGGTGATAGGTGAATGGGAATGAACATTGATATGATAAAAACAAACGAAATGTTAGCACCTGGTTGCACGAATCATTGTGATTTAAAACAAGAAGTCTCAATTTACTTAATTACAAGAGGTACAATGCTTGTCGAATGGCGTAATAACCAAGAACTTTTGGAACAAGGAGATGTCTTGGTGGGAGCCAAGTTTCGATTGAAAAATAATAGTGACTACTTTTCAACGATATGTGGCCTCATATTAAGAGATGACTCACTTGGCGATTTTTACAAAAATCCTGTAATTATAAAGAAAGATCAGCAAACAGATAATGACGAGTTGAGTAAATTGACTCATATGCTAAATTGCCCTCATAGCTTAGATGATATGCTAATGAACGTGATGAGGTACCTTCCTAAAGTTATGAATTCAATAGGGAGAATAGAATCAATTCTACCTCTTTCTAAATCGCCTATAGGTAGAATTGATTCTAGATTAATTATAATTAATCGTTATATCCGCGAACATTTCAATGAACCTCTTACTTTGCAGACACTAGCGGATCTGATACAATGCAATCCTGTTTATTTAAGTAATACATATTCTAAAATATTTAGAATATCTCCAATAAAATATTTACAGAAAATTAGAATGTCTAAGGCAAAGGTATTATTAACACAAACAAATGATCCTATAAACGAAATAGCAAATAAACTAGGATATTTATCAAATTCACAATTTGCTGATTTATTCAAAAGATTTTATGGTATCACACCAAGAGAAGTTCGTAAATATCAATTAACAAACAAATAATATCTGAAAATTAGGATGGAGATGTATGAAGCAAAATAATCTTGAAATTCTAAATTTAAGTGATAAAATGTGTACTTGGATTAGATTTTATGAATTCGATTGCATTAATTGATAAATCGGAAGAAGCCTTCAACAACAGGTTAGAATATGAAGAGTTTTCTTGATTGTTTTTTCAAAATATTTATAATATGGATTTAATATAAATTATGGTGATGATACAAGATTTCATACAGGTAAACAGTCTATTACTACAATATTCATTCCAAATGAGAGAGTCTTTGAGGATTATTATACTTAAATAATTTACTCCGCAGGTGGAGGATACTATCACCAAACTCCATTAATCCCCTATAGTTACTGTATTCCACAACATAGTTCTTCTACAACACGAACGAGAATCGATAATTATTACTTTTTAAAAGCAAAGGTTGTTGAAATGAGTGTGCTTACTACAATTGAAGTAGAGAAGAAAGAATAAATTTAGAGAAATTATTAACCTTTGATTTGAGTTGTTGGATGACGATGAACTTCGTCATCGGGATGTTGAACGGAAGCATTTATAGCCATGTCCAGGCGGTAGGATGAGCTAGCGTTTGAGATACGCAGTGATCTCTTCAATTTTTCGAAATGATTTTCCCTTGTCTTACTTGATTTACATATTCTTTCTCCGTTCGATCTCTTGAATAAACGCTATCGAGGTGATATTGAACGTATCAGATAAGTGGTAGTCTTATCGCATGCGTTGAACTTCAAAATGACCTATTCAGAAAATATCTCTTGTAGGGTTAGTGTTGTATCTGGAAAGCATGAATGGGGGAGACTCTGTAGGGCTTCATATTATCTTTCATCTAATGGGGAGTCGTCCAAATCGCAGATGGTTTGCAATTACAGAGGTTTCCTTTTGGTTGTCCTTGGAAAGTAATTCATAGCCCAACACTCGGTATTCAGATAGTGAGCCAAGTGTCAGTGAAAATGGAGCTACTTCCCATCCTGATGCGATGCTCCTGAACTTGTGGATTCGACGCAGTATCATTTTTTGGTATCAGTCCATTGTGATCGTTAAGCACAGCAAGGTAGAGAACTAAGTGTAGGGCTCATTTATGAAATGTATATGGTGAGTTTTCAAGTTTACATCTATACTAATCACCATTGGTGACATTACAATTACCTCACACTGTAAAGAAAACCAAGAAGGACTCAGACCTAGGTGCCCGTAGAATAAGTGACTTTACTCTCGTGAGTATATGGAAGCTGACGAGGAGACGATAGAAAATGAACCGGCACGACAAAGCATTCAGAGAAGAAGCAGTAAGTTGAGCGATGTGATTGGATCAAAGAAAGCCGTCGAGCAGTTAGGTATAGCTTACTATAATTTTAAGAAATGGAAAAATCGAAGAATCCTACACGGTGACGGAGTGCGTATTGGAAGCGGACGTTACTGTACATCTTTCGATAAGACTGCGCGTGAAATCGAATCAGAAAGAGAAATAGGGGAGTTGCGCAGCGCGAATGAAATTCTCAAGGACGCACTCGGTTTTTTCGCAAAAGACCGGGAGTGGTAAAGGCATGCCAGCTCTATGCTTACATCCGTGAACGACGGGATCGATGGACCGTCGAGGAGATGTGCGAAGTACTTGCTGTCAGCGAATCGGGCTATTACTGTAGCTTGAAGCCCGCATCTAAACAAGAGCGGCAGCAACGCTTTCTGGTCATTAAAGAAATCACTGGAGAAGCTCTACAACATGCAGGCCAACAAAAGTCGTAAAGGGAATTGTTGTGATAACGCGTATATTGAATCTTTTCACAGAGTACTATAAAGATCTGATTTACTGCAAAAATCCCTTACGAAAGAACGAGCCAAGTAGACTGTTTTTGAGGATATTGAACTTTTATACAATCGCAAACGTTTTCACAGTTTACTTACTGGGGTATCTGTCGACGGTGCAGTTTAGTGCGTGTTTCCAAATCTAAGATATCCTAAACTCTCTTAAATTACTGTCGACTTTCTTGATAGAGCTCTAAATTTAGTCGTCTTGATTGGGTTGATTAATAATATATATTATTTGGTAAATCTACCTCTTCTGAATAGGGTTTCAGCTATATGAATTAATGAGAGACAGTACTGATTTGATGCTGCCGATGTGGTTCACCGTATCCTAGAAGAGAGTTCTTTGAGAAAATATTCGTGAATGTTAACCAATAAGCTTAAGAGAAGAAGTCACTTCTTGAATATCTACGTCAGGTTCTCAGCCTAAATCTGTTACGTTACTGGTAGAGTAACAAATCTGTCCCTAAAGGTACAGGTACTTTATACCGAATATCAGCGAGGCTCAAGCAATAATCATCTGATCTACACTTTATATCTAAATTTACATATTATATTGACTTATATGGGATTTAATATAATATTTGTAGATGAATTTCAACAATGGTTTAGAATTTTTGAGGCTGAAAAATGATGTACAATTGTTTGTGTCACAAGAATTTGTAGCCTTTTCATGCAACAAAAAAATGATAATTTTTAAACTGAGATGCCACCAAGAAAGGAGGAACTCTACTCAAGTGTTACTATTAAGTAACGAGTTTTAGAGCTAGTTGAAAACTTGTTACTAGTTCAATATTAGAAAGCATCATGAAGGCTGAGATTATAGGCTTTATTGCTGATGAAAGAAATAGTAAATCATATCAATTAGCTGTAACGGTTATTACAATCTTCTTCTCCCCACCCAATATGGCTAGATTGAGGATCTCTAGGTCTTGTTTAAATAAGTAATTACTATGTACTACGTGGAATTAAAGAGTGCCCAACTAAGTAAATAAAAGAATATATAACAATTGAATAATTAGAGGACGGAGACTAAGTGATAGTTATTTTTTCTTGTTTTTAGAGGACGATAAGAGAGTATATCTGGAATTTTGAAAAATTATATCTAAGTATTATGTTGTGAAAAAATAAAGAAGAATGTGAGAGAGAATAATCCAGTTAATGTCATCAAGAATTTTAAGATTTTAGGTTCGTTGTTTGGTGTCTTTTAGATTCGCGTCAGAAAATAAATATTAATCTGAAAACCAAGTCAACAATAAATTATTTTAAAAAATTTGATTTTCAAATATGAAAAGAGGTATCTGTATTGTATGAAAACTAATCAGACATTTGATGTTGTTATTGTTGGAAATGGAGTATTGGGATTATCTTTAGCGCTAACATTGGTAAGAAGAAAATTACGAGTGGCATTAGTTGGTGAATCTAATAGACCATGGGCAGCATCTACAGCTGCAGGTGCAATGTTAGGGTGCTTTGGTGAAGTAACAAGTACGCTTCTGAAAAGTAAATATGGCCGTCTGAAACATGAATTTGCGGTAAGAGCAGTAGGGTTATGGGATGATTGGTTAAATGAGTTGGGTGATGGTTTAAGTATTGATGACATTCGCGTTGCAGATGGAACAGTTGTAATCCATAATACCGTTGGTTACTCAAAAATAGATGATGTGAACTTCGAAGCAATACGAAAATCATTGATCGAGTATAATGAGCAGTTTGAAGATATTAATCCTGCAGATGTTAAGTGGCTTGATCCAGATTCAGGTTCGCGTCCTGCAAAGGCAATATATATACCAAATGAAAATGCAATTAATTCAATTAAATTATTACAAGACTTAGAGAAATCATTTATAACTTATGGTGGAACATTAATAACTGATTCGGGTATTCGTATAGAGTCTAATGCAGGTGTAGTTGATGCATTAGTACTTGATTCAGGGGAGAGACTCATTAGTAACAAAATAGTATTAGCGGCTGGAGTCAAATCACAGGATTTGTTAGATAATATCCCTGATGTTGCTGAACGTATACCACGATTGGTTAGTGGTTACGGTGTTTCAGCTTTGGTAAGCACTAAGGATGGAACAACTCCAAATAGTGTTATTAGGACGCCAAATAGAGCCTTTGCATGTGGGTTGCATCTTCTTCCGCGCAGTAAGGGGGAAGTATATATTGGAGCAACTAATGTTATTTCTCCTAAAGTAGTAGATGCACCTTTAATAGAGGATGTTATATTTCTTCTAGAATGTGCACACCGCCAGGTGCGAAAAGATTTATCTAAAGGTAATATAAATTGTATTCAAGTAGGAAATAGACCTGTTTCTCTAGATGGATTTCCCCTTTTGGGTGAAACAGATCTTAATGGTCTATGGATTATGACAGGGACTTATCGAGATGGTTTAACACTCTCTCCATATTTATCTCGAGAGATGGCAAAGCTGATTTGTGGCGAGGTTGCTGATTCTGATTTAGAGATGTTTAAGCCAGTTCGATCACCTATTCAACCGCTTACTCGTGATGAAGTTATACAGGAAACAGTGGAACATATGCTGGCAACTGGATATGAAAGTGATTGGCGTATTCCAGCTGGGTGGCATAATCTTATAGAATATAACCTTCATACAGAATACGAGAAGTTTGTTAAAAACTTCGATTCAGTGTATACACCACCTGCAGAGCTACTAGAAGCATCAACAAAAGATCGAAACATTTTGAAAATGCTTTATAAGTACTATAACGCTGTGAGACAAAGTGAATTGGTATAGTTTTAATGAATAAATATTTCAATATTTTTGAATTTATAAATCATTTATATAAAATTGATAACACTATGTATTTGAATCAAATAAAAATAGGTGATTAAGACTACATGAAACTCTTTTGTATCCCACATCTTGGCGGATATTCATCGTCTTTTGCTTCATGGAAAAATAAAATGGATAGTAGTATTTCAATATATCCACTAGAGTTACCAGGTCGAGGTGTTCGAATGTTGGAACCTCTATGTGAGGACTTTAATTGTGCGGTACAAGATTTATATGAAGTGATAATCCAAACTTTAAGTAAAGGAGAACGTTATGCAATTTTAGGACATAGTATGGGTGCCTTACTCGCTTATGAATTGGCAATTTTGATTCAGAATTCAGCTATACAACAACCGGATATATTGTTTATATCGGGGCGATATCCACCTCATATTATTTTAGATGAGCCGGGCTTAAATGATCTCAAGGATGAAGATATACTGCAATATTTATTTAAATTTAACGGTATTTCAAAGGACTTTATTGTTAGTCAAGAATTGCAAAGAATATTTCTGCCTATACTGAAGATGGATTATAAACTGTTAGCAAACTATACACCTAGAGTTGTGACTTTAAACTGCTCGATCACTGTATTTGGTGGGAATGAAGATGAGGGTGTGAAACAAGAACATTTATCCGAGTGGCAGCGGTATACGACTAACGAATTTAATGTTCACATGTTAGAGGGGGGGCACTTTTTTATCATTGAGGAGCCTGAATCAGTAATTCAACGTATTACAAAACAATTAATAAGAGGAAAATAAGTAATGTTCCTAAGAATAATGACCACATTATTTGTGAAAGATGTGAAAAATATGGTATTGAAGTTAATGGATTTAAGGTAACATTAAGAAATATTATAAGAAGTAGGGTTTTCCATGGAAGAGATGGAGAATGAGGGATAACCACGGTTCATCGTAAAACAAGTCTGGAGATAGCGATTTTTTTGAACATCTTTGCGTAGTTTCTTCTACGTGTTTGAACGTCTTTGGAATACCAAATTCTCGGATGACGCGTTCTGCGAACTTTTCATTGTAGTCGCTGCTCTGAAGATCGATAATCTTCAGAGTAACATTCATATTAGTGAGGCTGTTCATTGGTTTAAGGCGTTTGTGAAACACTTTGTTCATACTCTCATTAGGGTTGGATGTATAGATGGCTTCCTTGATCGTATCAGGAAACATATTAAAGGTCAGTATGGACCTCTGTCAAGAAAGTAGACACTTCTTAAGTGTATCAACTTACTTTTTTGTAATAGTTCAACTCAAATTGATTGGGTGACAAATACCCCAACGAACTATGGATTCGTTTCCGGTTGTAAAACAGTTCAATTTACTCGAACATCTCTTGTTGTGCCTGCGCTTTTGTCTTGAATTTCGTGCAGTAAACGAACTCTTTTTTCAGTACACTGTGGAAGGACTCGATACAAGCGTTATCGTAGCAATTCCCCTTACGGCTCATACTTGCTTTCATTTTGTATTTTTTTAATCGCTTGCGGTAGTCCTCCGAAGCATACTGCGAGCCTCGGTCCGAATGGTGGATCCGTTTTTTCTTTGGCTTATGTGATTCGTACGCTTGGTCTAGTGCTGCCAGAACAAGATCTTTTGTCATTCGATCCGCGAGCTTCCAACCCACGATCTTGCGTGTGTATAGATCAAGGACGCTGGCCAAGTACATACGGCCTTCACGGCAAGGGATATACGTAATATCAGTTACCCAGACTTTGTTAGGTGCTATCGTCTTGAAGTTCTGGTTGAGAAGGTTTGGAGCGATGGGTTGATCATGACTAGAGTCGGTCGTGTTTACCCGGAATTTTTTCGATACGCAAGAACGCAACCCGTTCTCTTTCATGAGTTTGCTAACCAAACGCTCCGAAACCTTCCATCCTTCTTTGCGAAGCAGGGCGGCAATTTTCGGACTTCCGTAACGATTGAGCGAATCGTGAAAAAGCTAGGCAATGCGTGCGACCAGCGCCTTACGACGTTGCTGATAGTTGTTCGGATTGCCCATCTCCGAGTGCCACTTATAGTAACCGCTCCTTGATACATCGAGCACGCTACACATCTTCTCTAATCGAAACTCGGAGCGATGATTTTCGATGAACTGAAATCTTAGTTCCTTTCTTTCCCGAAGATGTGTAGCGCCTTTTTTAAGATTTCAAGTTCTTCCCGTAAGTCGGCATTCTCGAGATCTTGCTTTTGTTTACAGCTTCCATTTCACGCAATTGTTGTTCTAAATGACGGATTTTATCGGGTGAAGCCTGGACCTCCGTTTGAATCTCTGCTTGAATCTCACTACGGTATTTTTGTTTCCAGTTATGCAATAGACCTGCCGAGATATCCAGTTCCCCTGCGATTTCTGGCATGCTTTTGGATTGTTCTAGAATGTACTTTACCGTTCGTTTCTTAAACTCTTCTGTATATTTGTTTCGTGATTGCTTTTCCATGCCAAACACCTCTCCTCGTTAATGTTATTATCTTTCTACACTTAACGAGTGTCCACTTTTTATTCTAGTTGCAGTAATGTCGGCAGAGCTGGTTTTCTCATTATTTCATTTCATTAGAATATAGCTCCCCAGAGTTGGCTTTGACCATGTCTAAATCCGCTAAAGTCACCCTGCGGCTAAACGAGTTGTAGACTTCTTATGTCCTAGAATATTGCGAATTTGACACCCACCTTGTGCACGTTACAGTGTTATACATCGGATTTCGGATAAGATCTCTCGTTAAAGAACATCTCGAGTCCAAGCAGGCCGTCACTAACGTAAAGTAAGACCTCTGTGGCACCCACACGGCAGTAGCTCTTCCCAACAATTCGTGCTTTCGTCTCCACCAGTATAGAAACCAAGGATTTGGTGGTGATCGTTCTCGTCGATTATCATGGTAAAGTAGATAGATAGCTTCTGCACTTACCGTGATGTATTGGAGTAGCATTTCAAAAGTGGACTAACCTGCCATTTGCTGAATATCTTCTGATTAGGTCGCGGTGATGTTGCTGACGCTGGTTGGCGTGTAGTGGCTGCCAAATATGTCCTCAATGAAACAAGCAACGTCTCGCGTTCCTTTATATTTGAATAACCGCTCCTCTAATCATTCGCCACGTTGCTGGTAGACTCAAAACTTGTGTTTGAAACAAGCTGCCACGGTCATGTGGGACCGACAGGTCTAGGATATGGCCATACATTTTATGAAGAATGCACTTGTAGTAGCTATTTCAACTATTATATGAATAAAATATAATAGTTGTCCAGGACAAATAGATTTGTCAACGTACTTTGAGTATAGTAATCAATGAGTAGGGTTCCTTTTTAGTGATGTTGCAATCCCGAGAATACCTTTATTTTTATTATCTAACAAATATTGGTGCATATACTATTGTACGCCGTCAGAATTAAATTATACACAATATTCTACAGTGCAGAATGTTACATAGTCCAAAGGTTAATTATTTAGATGAACTGTTAATGTTAACGCATTAGTAGTTTAAGTTATCTTGGTATTGACGGAATAGAAGAAAAATAATCATCTAAAAGCAGGGAGAATCAAAATAACTCCCTTAATGATACGATTAATTATATGATCGTATAAGCTCTAACCTGGATGATCGTAATTCAACAAGTGTACTGAAGATCAAGTTGGAGTTTGAGTTGATCTGGTAACTCACTCTATCTCAGAAGGATCAGTGCCATGGACTGTGCATCCATCTTGAAATTAGGTGTAAATTGAACCATTGTGGAGTTGTCAAAAAAAGTGCAGTCTGCCTCTCTCACAGAGAACTCCTGCTATTAAGCTGCTGCTTGTACAGCATTCTTTCGCGATAAATAGTTGGCGGCCAGCCCCCTGGATTAGCGGTGTAGATACGCCGCCTGTTGTAGTAGACCATGATGCATCTGAAAATGATCGGTATTTCATACGGCCATCGGATAACGCTCCGTGTTGATTTTGTACAGCTTTTCTTTCTTTAGCGTAGCAAAAAAGCTTTCCATCCTTGCGTTATCATAGCAACTTCCTGTGCCGCTCATGCTCTGAATGGCATCTCGTTTAGCTAGTCGCATTCGGAATGCATGGCTCGTGAATTGACTGCCCCGATCACTGTGAAAAATCATTCCGCGAGCATTTCTTGCTTCTCAAAGGCTTGGATGCAGAGCTCTCATTTTGTCGTCCATGGCTAGGCCTACAATCTCTCCGTTAAAACAATCCAGGACCGCGGACAGATAGAGCTTGCCGTCTGAACAAGGAACTTCGGTGATATCCGATAACTACTTTTGGTTGGGTGCTGAGGATTTGAAGTCTCTCTGGATCAGGTTCTCGCTCTTTTGAGCTGCGGCATCCTCGCGTGTAAAGCCTTGTGGGGGACACTTGGCTTTCTTCAGCGGGCCCTACTTCTTCATCATTCGATAGATGGTGCTGTAGCTGGTCGAGATCTTTATTTATGACAGTGCCAGCAGAATGCGCTGGATAGCGTAATATGACGTTCCATCGATCCCGTCGTTCACGAATGTAAGCATAGAGCTGGCATGCCTTTACCACTTCCGGTCTTTTGCGAAAAAACCGAGTGCGTCCTTGAAAATTTCATTCCCGCGACGCAGCTCGCTAATTTCTCTTTCTAAGTCGATTTCACGCGCAGTCTTATCAGCAGATGCATAAGCGTCCGCTCCCGATATGCGCTCCGACGTCGTGCAGGGTTCTTCGCTTGCTCCACTCCTGTAAAGTCAACCCGGCTTTATTACAGTGAAATGAGTAGTTTACTTCTTTTTTACAAATTTAAGTAACAAAACCTAATGTACTTTCTAATCGACTAAAATGATAAATAGCTACCCCAACAGCGACAGAAAGATTTAAAGAATCAATTTCAGAACTATGGGGGATAATTAGACTAGTACCGAGATCATGATATCTATCATCCAACCCAGACGATTCATTACCAAAAACAAGACTAAATTTTTCATTTGTATTAATTAAGGTTGAATGGAGAGGTATCTTGCTGTTTAACATAAATAAAAACAACTTATTGTTAAATTTTGAAACATACTGATTAATATCGTCGAAATAACTGATATTTATTTTAAAGACAGCCCCCATGGAACCTCTTACTACTTTGGGATCAAATACATCTGTTCCTGGTTTGATAATACCAAGATCTTTGATGCCAAATCCTACCATCGTTCTTATAATAGTACCTAAATTACCCATATCACTTGGATTTGCAAGTAATATATGGTTTTCATTTTCTATTAATGATGAATTATATTTCTCGAAGATACCAACAGCATAACAATTTTCTTTCTTAGTTAGTTTATAAATGAGTTTATCATTTACTTCATATGAAATCCTTCCTTTATTACATAAGTCAAGTATAAGATCAACACCGGTATTATTTATACCTTTAGAATGCAATAGGACTTTTCTAACCACGTTTATTCTATGATGTAGTAATTCGATAGTTGGATAAACACCAAAAGAATATGAGAAGTCTAGGTCTTTTTTATATACTTGATAAGCCAAAGTATTTTCTCTCCCTTTTTTATTTATTGCCACCGCTTAGCAAGAATGTAAATAGATTTGCAGGTGTTACTACACCAACAGTAATATTGGTATTTATACAGTATTAAGGAATAATATTACTACTAGTGGTATATTTTTCTGTATTAATCAATTATTTCCTTAAAAATAAACTTTTTTTTCTTTACGTTTGAAACAATAATCGAATTGATGATAATATCTTATCTCTACAACTTTCCCTAATCATCTATTCATCCCCTTAAACTTCTTCTAGATTACCATAATTAGATGTTGAAACATAATATTTTACAATAGAAACCGTCACAGTATTTGACAAGTAGGAGAAGATTTGATTAAAATCAACGATTGACAAATAGTCGGATGTCCGATGTCGATTACATTCAATCAGAATACCTCCTTATAAAGGCTGAAATTTCTTGTGAAATAATGGCGGCATTCTACTGTCGCATTTGTTCATTGGAATTGATGGAAAATTACAATCTTCACATTCTAATTGCGCATAGTATTCACAACGCTGCAAACAGCAAAGGTGTGGTATGTCTTTTCGCCTTGCTTACACCATAGCTATAATCCAACCCCCGCTGCGCAGCGGGGGTTGGATTATATTTCGGACTTCTTGCATTTCCTAACGAAATAACATCCTGATCAGAGTTACACAATGTGCAACATTATTTTTAGCTAAACTGAATAGCTTTGATGAGTAGTTCTTTTGCAGTTGAACAGGAACGAAGATTGACGTCGAAATGCTGATGGTTAAAAGATTTTATTAAGGCCTATAAATAAGGGTATTTAATACGAAGTTTTCTCATAAAGTCATGATTTACGAATATGATAATACGAAAAACAAATTCCTCTTTTATGATAATAAAATTAACGGAAAATGTGTAAGTCTTAGTTGTACAAATTGTGATCTTAAAAATATAAATCCAATGTGTAGTATATAAAATGATTTATTATACAATATTTTTAATACTAAAATCTATATTTATTGTAGGCTACATCTTTTGGATATAACTATTTTAATGAAACGATACTTTATTTGGAGACAATTCGTAAAAGAATACTCTTTATTTTCTGAAATATTCAATTATTTTTAGATCCTCATATGGAATAAAGAAAAAGAATATGAACAAGTAAAGAAAAGTTGGTGATGGTGTACTAGTGGATGAGGAAGTACTAAATGAGATCCTCTTTCAACTATAATCCCTAAAACTATGTGGAAATTAAGTGTGATATTAAATTGTCGAGCTGACAAAGCGATTGAGTCGTTGTCGCCTAGTAAGAGAAACTGGCGACGTTTGAAGCTCTATATATCGAGAATAAGAGATGCAGAACTTCTTGCTAGAGAAATAGTGAAAGCCGAAAAAATGGGGATTTCGTGGTCGTATGTTTCGAGGTAGAGAATTGAGCGCTTGTGAAACTTTATTATAAGTTTTCTAACCATAAGGGTTCAAAAGGATGCTCAATCACTTAAGTAAAAGTATGATTTTTACTAAGAAACTTTTTTGATTACAAACATTAATCTCCCCATTTTGATATTACGATTCATCTGTCTAATGATTTATGTACAATTAATTGTCGAACAGTCGGAATACCTTATGTTTTTGATATCGTATCATTTGAATACTTTTAAATTAATAAAATTTTTAATAACCTCATCTTCCTTTTGAAAGAAAAACCCTATGTAACACAAATCTCCATCAATAATTTTTGTTCTTTTTTTATAGCACTGTTCATCCTTCCAGGCTTCATGATAAAAAAGCATTCTTTGCTCATTTTTCTGAATAAATCTAATACACCGGAAAAGAACGTTGCCATTTCTTTTCATGATTAAATCTTCATGCAATAAGTCCTCTCCAGGAATTCCAGTTGTCATTAATGAATTATATATTTTTTTTATTACATCATTGTTAAACGGATTTTTTTCTGTCACAGCTAACCTCCTGTCATTTTATGAAAACCAAGTCAACACATTAAAGAAAAGTATAAGTTTAATTAGAAAATATTCACTAACTGTGTATTGTT
>NZ_CBVJ010000008.1 GCF_000513275.1 Paenibacillus gorillae
AATCACTTTAAAGGAGCCTGTTTTTTCGAAAATTACAATTTGTGTCGAAATAAACAAATACCAACTAGGTTTCAAATATGTGATTTTAAATACTGATCTCCTCTTGGGGAGACTGCTGCCATTGATTACTCGAAGATTTATCTAACTGAGGAAGTGAGTCAATAACTGTGCCTGTAATATATTGTGTGTAAGCTTGAGGATTACACATCATTTTATGGACACAGGAACAACTTCGCCAGTTTATTTTAGAAAAATAAATTGGTAATGGCACATGATAATGCTCAGAGTGTGCTGAAAGAACTGTGTGTCGAGACAATTCAAGAAATTAAGGTAAAGAAAATAGAACCACTTTTTGTTAATGAGAACGAAGTGGAGTATAATAGACTAGGAAGAGCCGAAGTGGAAAGAGTCATAAAGCAGATATCAGAAAATACGAAGTTCCTTACTGTAAAAATAAGTTTTTATGAGAATCTATAAAAAACTATAAAGGAGAAATGGATGAAACAGAGGATTATACTACCAATAAGTAAACCGATTATTGATGCTTATCCAGAAGAAGCCAGCCTGTTATCGATAATACAAGATAGTCAACAAGCATGGCGGTGGTTTTTAAGTTGTAGCTATATTCAACTGTATGTTCGGAAAATGCCTAAGAGGCCCAATGAATTTAAATTAAGGCTTTTATAACTACAATTTCAGTGTAAAATGTCCATGGATTAACACTCAAATTATTAATAAGAAACTATTTGAAAATATCTGTGGAGGAGATGTTACGTCTTCTTTCCGTGAGATGATCAATCAGGGTTTCTACATAAATACATCGGTAGAATACAGCGGGCTAAAAAACTCATTTTGGTTTAATAGAGCAAAAAAAGACACACCCAATATTCATATATGGATATTGTGATCATGAGGAATCTTTTTTTGCTGCAGATCATGGATTGAATAATGATTTATTAAAATATAGCTACTCAAAATGTAGCTTTAAAGAAATTGTTAATAGTTATTATGGCGCTAGTGAAATGTTTAGGTATACAGACAATGATCACAATGACAGAGGAAGATTGAGTGACAACATTGAACTATATAGATTAACCAGTAACAAAGGGCCGTGTTTTTCGATAGAAAGTTTCAAAGAAAATATTGAAGATTATTTGTTTTCCAGAAATTCGGATTCGCGACATAACTATATTGATACAAGGTTATTTGTCTTCGGAATTGAGGTGTATAATAATCTCGTACTCTACCTGGAAAACAAGTTAACTTATTTTGATATAAGACCTTTTCATGTTATCTGTGAACATAAAAAGCTAATGATTTATAGATTGAAATACCTCACGGATAAAGGATACATAAACAATCCGGAATATGAAAATACTTTCAGAGTCATGTACGAAGAAACAGTAATAATGAGAAACATGATCCTCAAATATAACATAATTAATGAAAATCAAATTGTTAACAGAGTAATTAAACGAATAATAAATGTAATGAGAATAGAAAAAGAATGTATGAAACAACTATTAAATGAAATTGATATGTATAATTGAAGATGTTGTAAACAAAATAGAGCCACTCGATTGGGCAGATCTTGAAGCGAATTACGTGGAGATTCCCTTACTTTGCATAGGAATCTCTTTCATCAATAAGCTTGTGATATGAGTTATACATAATCAGGGTCTAAGATCGCATGCCACGGCGGTCTGTTCGTTAAACTTTTTATATCATAACTTTATATAAATCTCATGTGATTAAAATCCTTAACGCCTTGGGAATGGACCTCTGTTAAGAAAGTAGACACTTTTATCGTGTATTCAGTTTGCTTCTTTGTAATAGTTTAATTCAAATTGATAGGGTAATAAAACCCTAACGAACCATGATTTCGTTTCTGGTTATAAATCTAGAACATCTCTTGTTGTGCTGGGGTTTTTATCTTGAATTTCATGCAGTATGTAGTAAACGAACTC
Source organism: Paenibacillus gorillae (assembly GCF_000513275.1). Classification (GTDB taxonomy): domain Bacteria; phylum Bacillota; class Bacilli; order Paenibacillales; family Paenibacillaceae; genus Pristimantibacillus; species Pristimantibacillus gorillae. The sequence goes on from NZ_CBVJ010000008.1 coordinate 1,968, forward strand.
TTTTTCAGTATACTATAGAACGACTCGATATAAGCGTTAGCATAGCAATTTCCTTTGCGGCTCATACTTGCTATCAGTTTGTATGTCTTTAATGATTACGATATTCCTCCAAAGCATCCTACGAGCCTCGGCATATCTGGCTTTTGTTTCGCAACTTCCATTTCACGCACTTGTTGTTCTAACTGACGGAATTTATTTAGTGAAGTCCGAACCTCTGCTTGGATCTCGGTTATGCAATAGACCAGCTGAGATATTTAGTTTGCCTGCGACATCTGGCAAGGACTTGGATTGTTCTAAATTACTTTACCGTTCTCTTCTTAAACTTCCGTATGACGAATTGTCAAGCTAAGTGCGACAGCTCGTCCATGAAGGCTTCGTGAGCCGACCTCCACCCGAGACATTTACGAGGTCGGTTGTTAATCAAACGTATGGCATCAGCGAGTTGGTCATCTGTAACGAGAGCGAAGTCATGCCCTTTTGGGAAGAACTCCCGAAGGAGACCGTTTGCGTTCTCATTAGAGCCTCTCTGCCAAGAGGAATAAGGGTCGGCGAAGTAAACCTTCATGTTATGCACAGCTTCTAGGTTCGCATAGCAGGCAAACTCCTTGCCACGATCTGTTGTCGCCGTCTGAAAGGTGCCACGTGGGTATTGGCTGAGCACGACACCGAAGGCCACCTCCATGGAATGAGCCGTTCGATCAGGCATTTTTAGTGCCATGTACAGTCGTGTCTTTCGCTCGATGAACGTAGCGGCGCAGGCCTTGCTTTTGCCACGGCTGGAGACCACGGCATCAAGTTCCCAATGACCAAACGTCGTACGCTTGTGGACTTCTCTTGGTCGCTTGCTGATCGGTGTACCGACGAGGAAGCGACCTCTTGTTTCCATGGGCTTTTGGCGCTTGCCCTTATGTCGCAGTACGTCAGCTCTCGCTCTGAGCCGCCCTCTGTATAGCCATCTGTAGATTGTCTTGAAGCATACGAAAGGTTTTCCTTCGGAACGACGTTTCTCAACAATCTGCTCAGGTGACCAGGTTTCCTTCAGCATCTCATGAAGTTCTTCGGCAAGTTCTTTCGTATATTTGCCGATAGGCGTACTAGAAGCTCTCCGCTCACGGGAAGCTTCTTGGGCAGAGCTAGCCAAATAAGTCCCGCTCTTTTTACCACCGCTACGCGCCAGTTCCCGCGCTATAGTAGAAGGGTGTCGACCTAACTCATGCCCAATCCTGCGGCATGACCAGCCTAATCGATGCAGCGCTTCTAGTTGTCCTCGTTCAATTATGTTAAGATGGGAGTAGCTCATGTTGGGTTCTCCTGTAAATGATGGTGGTGTGGTAACTTCCATTTTACACGAATCCACTCATGGGCTGTTTTTGTTTTCTAGCTGTCGCACTTCATATTACAATTCGTCCTATACTTAAAAGGTGTCCACTTTTTATTCTAGTTGTTAAGTATTCAGTAAGTTTCAATGATATTATTAAATCATTTCTTGAGAAACGTAATATGACGCTCTACTTTTATAATTCAGGTTAAAGAAACTTATAATTTTTCGGGGTACAGTTAAAAAGGATAGGGATCATAAAACTTTTTATTTGTTACATCGTGTTGTGGTCACAACGTCAAATAATTCGACAATACCAGAGAATACCTTGAGGATTGGATCCCAATCGGTACGATTGGTCTCATAAAGATCAAGAGCATCGCGTTTAAGGTTGCTGAAAAGACGCGCAAGGATGTTTCCTTGCGAAGTCTAATTGGATTAGATAAAAGGGGAACGAGATCATACTGTTTAACATCCTTGGTATGGAAACCGATGATGTAATGGACCAGGTGAAGGAAATACGGGGGCGCTTCAGTCTTGACCATGGCGCTGGCCAATAGACACAAAGAGAATCGCAAACTCAGGATCAGTCGCAGTTATGTGTCACGTAATGAGAAACAGGCCCTGATGAAGCTGTATCATGACATATATAAGGCGAAGCGTCGATGAAAGAATTTTTGGTGCCTAAGGTTCGTACCACTTTTTCAAAGATTCTGGTGAAATATAAGACGTCTACAATGCAATTAACTTCGAGGTGGCTTTAGCGGAGTTTGACACGTTCAAAGCGAAGTGGGGGGCCAAAGAAATGAATCATGGAGAGCCAACTGCCCCCTACTGACCTTCTACAAGAATCCTGAGGCAATCAAGGATTCTATCTATACATCTAACCCGATTAAGCGCTGGAACAAATAGTTTCGTAAACACCATCAATATGAATGTTGCGGAAAAAGTTGTTTGTCTAATTGAAACATTCGTCGATTTGGAATTCCGGAATCATAGTATAAACTCAGTGAACTATTTGAAGAAGCCATCCGCAAACTTGATTTACAATAGAAGGAGGTTGTTCCCCAAACTTCTTCATTTCTCGCTGAAAAACCACAGTTCCTTAAACATACTTCTTGATGCTACCGTCAATTTAGAAAAAATACTATAATAAACACCATTTACGCGTGTGATCCATATTTATGCCTAAAATCTGTTTGGGATTAATGTAATTAATGTTTATTTTTTTCCAAAATATTTTGAATTAATTTGGTTTCTGTTTGTATTATAGAATCTATTTCACTAGAAATAGAATGAATTAGTTTGGGGTCTCTAGTTAATTCAAACTTTAAAAGCATCATTTGATGTTTGTATGAAATTTTTTCTATTTCTTTATATTCTTTTAGTGTACTAGATGAATCTTTTAAAAGTCCATTGTTTTGCATATAGACAATTCTCATTACCATTAATTTTTTGTGTTCCCAAATTGCATAAAAGGTTCTTCTATCAACTCTAGCTTTTGATTCGAGTAATAAAGTTAGATATTCTTTAACATTGTTATATATATTAAGACCTTTATTCCAGCCAATAAAACTGTATTGCCATGTCGAAGAACGCATTTCAGGATATACTCCAGTTAAATAACTATTTAAATTATCGATAAGTCTCATCGTATCAAAATCAACTGCCGCATTATTTTTTTTGCTGAAAAGACATACTTTTGAATTTAATCTATCTTTTTCTTTGTTAGTATGAGTATAAGAATCAATAAATTGGGAGAATGTACACTCGCGAAACTCATACTTACCATTGAAATTATCTGCAATATTCAGTAATTGATTTTCTTTATCATAACCATAAATCATTATGTCGTGATTATTGGTGAATTTCTGGTATCCAAGAGAAGCTGGGATATAATAATGTTCAACAACCATAAAGACATAAAAATTATTATTTATTGCATCAATGACTGCTTCAATAATACTGTATGTTCTCTCAAATATCTTTTTGCTTAGTATCTCAGTTTCAATTAATGGGCAATAGCCTATTGTTCTTGGAAACCATTCAGGCTCATCAATGTTTATATATAATCCATTATTTTCTTTCACAGGATCGGCAACTAATTGGCAGAAACGACTTAATAACCATGGGAAATAATTATCGCCATCAGAAGCTAGAATTGAAAATATGCTGCCGTAATGAGAATATCCATTTAGTAAAGGTGTAGAAACTGGTAATGTTTTTTTGGTAACATAAGATCCTCCATTATTTAAATAATTAAGACACATATGTGAAATATTCACTTCATCTGATTATATCCAATTATTTGAATAAAATATATAACAAATTTAGAGTTGTGCTTTTAAAGCTTAGCCCAATTATAATGGCTCTAATTAAGATTGGATTAAGTAGAATGAGGCAGTACCAGTCATAACGGTGATTAGAGGACGCAGCGTGAGATCACGAACAGGACGTTGATCACGAATAAAAATTTCCAATTAGATGGGCTATCTCTAGGAGGTAATCGACCGCGGATTTATGAGCGATAAAACATCTGAATTTCCAAGAAATTTAATCAATAAAATTAGAAGAATTTGTAATAATTGTTCAGTAATTCATGTTGGAGTAATTAATAAAATTACATGTTACAACACGTAATTTTATTAATTATACAAAAAATCTATACAAAAATTCCACTAGTAGTACTTTGCTTATACTATGCCTATCTATATTCTATTTTTTTTATTGAGGAAGAAAAAGTCTTTCCCTTCCTGAATCAGAAGAAGTACTTTCTTAGGATTCAGTCTCCATCCTTCCTGTTGGATTTATGCTCAAATTTAACGATAACCGTACGTGCCTTTACGTCAGGTCAAAAATGCTTGAATATGCTGCTTAAATTCCACATCTCTTTCCACAGCCATCTTCTTATAAGTTCAGTATAATCCGCTACGATATCCCAAAGAATTGGCATAGTCCTTTGACGGTATACGTTCTTACGAATGATTCGACAACGAACCGCGTTTCCTTTTCACCTCCTGATTCAAGATCGCTAACCACTTTTTTAGCACAGTATTCTCCATTTCAAGTCGCTTCACGTATCGATGCTGCCCCGTCTCTTGTGGTAAGGTGCTCCTCTGTGATCTTTAAAGACGCGAGCGTCTTTCTTGTGATAGGTAGACACCCGCTTCCTCAAACGATCAACATCATATATACGATACGTCTAATGCTCCTCCACTTTTAGTCATACTGTCTCACACTTTAGATTCTTTGGATAATGTTTAAACGTTAGTCCCTTCATTACCATAAAAAGTGCTCCCCCCAAGAATTATATCGGATAAACCAGGGGTTTATTCTAATGTCGATTCTACGGGGTACAGCATATAATGAGGAGAAAGGTAGACACTGATAATTATCTAAATAGTACAGGGTATTCTATATGTAACCCCCTTCACAAGATCATATATTTGTTATTAATGTGTACAATTAACTGAAAAGTTGTAATGGAGAGATTATAGATAAGAATTTATTTGAGATAAGACCTTATCATCAATTTTATGAACATGACGAATTGTAATATGAAGTGCGACAGCTAGAAGAACAAAAACAGCCCACGAGTGGATTCGTGTAAAATGGAAGTTACCACACCACCATCATTTACAGGAGAACCCAACATGAGCTACTCCTGGAGTTGTCAAAACAAGTGCAGTTTGAAAACACCCTCATACAGAAATCCCGTTGCTAAGCTACTTGTGACAGCATTCTTTCGCGATAAATAGTTGGCGGCCAGCCCCCCGGATTAGAGGTGTAGATCCGCCGCCTGTTGTAGTAAACCATGATGTATCTGAAGATGATCGATTTCATATCGGCCATCGGATAGTGCTCCGTTTTTATCTTGTACAGCTTTTCTTTCTTTAGCGTAGCAAAAAAGCTTTCCATTCTTGCGTTATCATAGCAACGCCCCGTGCCGCTCATGCTCTGAATGGCATCGCGTTTAGCTAGACTCTCCCGGAAAGCACGGCTCGTGAATTGGCTGCCTCGATCGCTGTGATAAATCATTCCGCGAGAATTTCTTGATCTACAGGCATTCTCAAAAGCTTGAATGCAGAGTTCCTTGCGCATGTTGTCGTCCATGGCCAGGCCCACGATCTCTCCGTTGAAACAATCCAGGACCGCGGACAGATAGAGCTTGCCGTCTGAACAAGGGATTTCGGTGATATCCGATAGCCATTTTTGGTTGGGTGCGGAGGCTTTGAAGTCTCTCTGGATCAGGTTCTCGCTCTTCTGAGCCGCGGCATCCTCGCGTGTAATGCCGTTTGGATGACGCCTCACTTCTTCAGCAGGCCGTGCTTCTTCATCATTCGATAGACGGTGCTGTAGCTGGTCATGATCTCGATTTGGGACAGCGCCAGCAGAATACGCTGGACATCGTAATTACGATTGTCTTCATGTTTGCCAATGATGTCTTTGATCTTGACCAGAAGAAGTTGCTGCCACTCCTGTTTGGGTAGGGGCTTCAAGCTACGGTAATAGCCCGATTCGCTGACAGCAAGCACTTCGCACATCTCCTTGACGGTCCACTGATCCCGTCGTTCACGGATGTATGCATAGAGCTGGCATGCCTTTACCGCTTCCAGTCATTTTGCGAAAAAACCGAGTGCATCCTTGAGAATTTCATTCGCGCGGCGCAACTCGCCTATTTCTTTTTCTAATTCGATTTCACGCGCCGTCTTATCGGCAGATGCATAAGCGCGTCCACTCCCGATATGCGCTCCGTCGCCGTGAAGGGTTCTTCGCTTTCTCCATTCCTGCAAAGTGTGGTAGGGCACGCCTAACTGCTCGGCGGCTTTCTTTGATCCAACCTCATCGCTCAATCTTACGGCTTCTTCTTTGAATGTTTTGTCGTACCGATTCATTGTCTCTCATCCCCTCGTCAGCTTTCATTTTATTTCATATGAGGGGGTTTTTCGACTGCATTTTTATCGTAGCACTCCACATGAAGGTTTACTTCGCTGACCCTTATTCCTCTGGGCAGAGAGGCTCTAACGAGAACGCAAACGGTCTCCTTCGGAGCTCTTCCCTAAAGGGCATGACTTCGCTCTCGTTACCGATGACCAACTCGCTGATGCCATACGTTTGATTAACAACAACCGACCTCGTAAATGTCTCGGGTGGAGGTCGGCTCACGAAGCCTTTATGGACGAGCTATCGCACTTAGCTTGACAATTTGTCATGTAAAAATAATGAATGAAAGACTTATTTATTACAGTAATGAGAATGAGTAACTCATGGTACCAAGAAAAAATTAGATACTTTGCAAGAGGAAATCGAGTTAGAGCCGTACAATTTCATTCTTCTGGTATGGAAGGGGCTGCTAAAACGTTGTCAGGGATGGTTTCCAGTAAATCTCGATGATATGTATACATGCTGCTCCTTGAACGGCGAGATTGATAAGCATGGATTTCGGCGTATCGCCTTACGATTTGCTGAGCATCACCCAATTGGGGGAGATGATATTATGTTAAAAAAGATGGTAGAACATTTATGAGTGTAGGAAACGATCAAAACTTGTTAGGAAAGAATAGGGGGACTGCGGAAGAGTAACTTCCATTCGTTTTCAGATATCCTTCATATGGATGGAGCGTACGTTTAAGAATATGCGACGAGGGGCACACTGGAGATCTATCGGCTATCGATCTTACCGGTGTTAACCTAGAGAGGATGAGCTCAAAATAATATTCTTGCGAGAATGATTTTCATGTAAAGCGGTTACCTCATCCAAGGTTGTCGCCTTTTTTATACTGTTTGCTCAATCTAACACTCGGGATAGCTGCGTCACCCCAATATCCTTCTACATCCTTGGCCATGTGAATATATTTTGTAGTAGGGATGCATCGCTAAGAAGGAGTTGGGGAAATGGAGACGTATTCAACTAGTTCAATAATACATACAACTACTGAGCCTATGCAACGGGTTGATGATTTTATCGCTTTTATCAGGCAAGCAAATGAGCTTCTTCAGACGGAATCCGACCTGTCTCCTGATAATTCATTTGTTAAAAGTATAATTAGCCATCTTTCGCTTCAGCTGCGATCCAGCTATTTGCCTGAAGAGGTACAAGCTGTTCTAAGCAGTGCATATATTCAATTGAACCAGCAAAGCTTGCAAGAAAAGTTGTCAGAAGCTGAATTTCTAACAGAGATTAGCGATTGCCTTTATTTTTGCAAGTGCGAAGCTCCCGGCTTGGATAGTGTGACAAGGTTGCCGAACTGGAACATTTATATGGCTCTGGTCAGCCAGGAATTGTCCATACTGCGTCAAATCATTCAACAGGATCGCAAGAGCAATATAGAGCAGTCGCCTGTTATTTTTGTTGGCAGCGGGCCAATGCCGTTAAGTTCTATTATTCTGCACCTGCTCGGCAATATGAAAGTTGTCTGCCTGGAAATAGATGCTGTGGCTTATGAGGCCTCCTGTACATTACTTGAGCACTTAGGTTTATCGAGTAAAGTTACTGTCGTACAAGGGAACGGATCAGAGTTCGATTACAGCTCTTTTAACCGGATATTTGTAGCAAGTCTTGTGCGAAATAAGCCGGAGGTGCTTGAACAAATTAGACGTACTTCCTCAGATCCATTGGTGGCTGTGCGTACAGCAGAGGGGATGAGGCAGATCATGTATGAAGCGGTTGATGAATCACAGCTGGATGCGATGGGATGGCGGGTTGCGGGACGAACGCATCCTGTAGAAAATCTGGTCATCAATTCGACTTTGTTTCTTGAACGTATGACTAAGTAGGAGATTAAACAAGGAGAAATAGCTCATTGTATCGGGAATGAGATACTTCATGCATAGAAGCCCGCAGTCCGCGATTGCAGCGAATTGCGGGCTTCTTTTAATCAACGAGCTAACAATTCACTACTAAGTTTACATTTGTACAATGGTCACTTCATATCCAGCTATACTAATATGGTAGTAAAGTAATGAATTACATTTTATGGAATTTTAACTTCTGGATATCCAAATCCTATTTGCAAAGAAAGGGAGTCTACATGTCTATGGAGAATGTACCATTACCACGGGGGCTTACGCTAGCTGAAGAAGTTCTTCTGACACAGCTTGATCCTAGCGGGCATTACCTTAATATTGCGGTTAGTAGTGAACAAGTGGCTGCAGCATTGTTGGAGAGAGGATATCGCGTTCAAAATCAACAGTTGTCCTCTGACTACATCGGTGGAATTGCCCCGCTTAGCAAGCCGAACGAAACCTTTGATTTTATTCTTCTTATGGCGGGGCTATCTAGCGTTCAGCAGCCAAAGCTATTATTAGATGAGTTACACAGTATGCTTAAACCGGATGGTTTTCTGGCAATAAGCAATCAAATCGGAGCAGATTACAAGTATACGGAGGAAACCTTTCTGCAAGAGGTTGGCGAGAGCCGATTTACGCTATATAACTTTATTAATGATAAGCAATACGACGGTGATGGACAGATTGGCTTATCACTTTGGAAGAAAGCCATTACTCCATAATTGTTACCTTAACCAATCAATACCCATAGAAAGAGCACTGGAAAAAGTGTTCTTCTATGGGTATTTTTTATATCCGCTCCTTCTATGATCCCATTTTACAGTTGGATAATTAACACATTATTCATACATTATTAACAGCAAATTGACACGATGCGTATACAACATTGATATATTGGGGCTATTAAGGGGTGATAAATATGAATGAATGGGAACAAATGTCCTCCGCAACTTCCCAGCCTGTTCTGGATAGCGATCAGTATGGATGGGATAAGCTTCAGGTCTCGCAATGGTACAGCCCCGAGCAAGCTTTCAGCCCTTCGACAGAGTCTAAGTACTTGATAGGGATACATTGTACAGCCTACTACGAAAATTATTATACGATTCATATGATCCCATGTAATGAAAGTATTCTTTGCCCTTGGGGGCGAACGTCACTCTATTTCTTGAAAATTGAAATCACGCCTTCCATGCTCGAAGAAATCGCTCGTGATTCCGGATTTCTGACAGAAGGCCATATGATCCAATTGGACCGCAAATTTCATGTTAAGGATTCCAGGCTTCTGCAGCTAGGATTGTGGATGCTGGAAGAATTGCAGAACGGCGGTGCCAAAGGGAAAATATACAGTGATTCTTTGTCGAACATGCTCATTATCCATTTGCTGCAGCATTACTCTACGGAGGTTCCGCGGCCCTTGAATAGCAAAACGCCAGCACATCAGCAAATTTCTCAAGTGATCCAATATATGCGCGAAAGCTTAGCAGAGGACATTCAGTTGTCCGATCTAGCACCGATGGCCCATATGAGCCAATCGCATTTTATTCGTATTTTCAAACAGCAGACCGGTTATACGCCGCATCATTATTTAATCCGCCTGAGGGTTGAGCGATCCAAAGCTCTTATTCGTTCCGGAAAAGTGGGATTAAAGGAAATTGCCACTCAGGTTGGTTTTGCCGATCAAGGGCATTTCACCCGATTGTTTAGACGTGAAACAGGTCTTACTCCGAAGCTGTACGCCAATCAAATCTCCTCGAAAACGAACCATTTGATCTATTGACCGATTTACAGGAATGAGAGTTTTGTTCAAGGAAAGAAGTGTTTTGTTCAATAGGAGGCATTGCGGTTAGCTCTAAAATAAGGTTGAAGCAAGGCACACAGATGCCAGGCTACAACCCTATTAGGAGGAGAGACGCTTGAAATTAGAGAGAGTACTCAGTGTGATTGGTGAGGGAGATCTTGCAGTCCGTACGAGATTGAAAAAGGAGCGATCAGCGATGCTCAAGCCGTCAAGTTTGGTTTTACTGCTTCTGGTTTGTATGTTGACGATTGTCGGATGCGGTCAAGCAGGTAATGGTAAAGGCAATAGCACAGGGGGGAATGCCACCCAGGCTCCAGCAAGTGCGGAAGCTTCTCAGACACCAGCGGCAGCTAAGCCAGTGGAAATCACTTTCTATTATCCGGTCAATGTTGGAGGCCCGCTGACTAAAGTTATTGACGGGATGGCTAAGACCTTTATGGATCAAAATCCTGGCATTAAAGTCAACCCGGTGTACACAGGCAACTATGGGGATAATACGGTGAAAATCCAAGCGGGTGTTCAAGCTAAGCAACCGCCAGATGTAGCTGTCATGATGTCAACAGAGTTGTTCAGTATGCTGGATATGAACGCGATCATTCCGCTTGACGATTTTATTGCGAAAGATTCGGATATCTATATGGCGGATTTCTATCCTGCTTTTATGGAAGATACACAAACAGAAGGAAAGACCTACAGCCTTCCGTTCCAACGGAGCACAATTGTGATGTACTATAACAAGGAGATGTTCAAAGCTGCAGGCCTTGACCCGGAGAAACCGCCAGCGTCATGGGAGGAGCTTGTATCCTACGCCAAGCAGCTGAACAGAGATGGACATGCAGGCTTGGAGATTCCAGGCAATGACGATTCCTATTGGATGTTCCAAATGCTGGCTCGGCAAAATGCGGCAGATCCCAAGCAAAATATAATGTCATCTGACGGCAAAAAAGCGATCTTCAATACGCCTGAGAATGTGGAGGCGTTGCAGTTCTGGCTGGACTTGTCGCATAAGTACAAAGCGATGCCAGAAGGAGTCATAGACTGGGCAACGGTGCCGACTGACTTCATCGAAGGTAAAACCGCAATGATGATGCATACGAGCGGAAACTTGACGAATGTGAAGAATAACGCGAAGTTCGAGTTCGGCGTCGCATTCCCTTCTGGCCAAAAGCAATACGGATCGCCTACAGGCGGAGGCAATTTATATATTTTCAAAGATACTACGCCTGAAAAACAAGCTGCGGCTTGGGAATTCGCCAAGTTTATGACAGCTCCAGAGCAGGCTGCATTATTCAGCAGCTCATCCGGTTATGTTGGCGTACGCAAATCTGCTTACGAGACAGAGACAATGAAGAAATATACAGCAGATTTCCCACAAGCTCTGGTCGCTCGTGATCAACTGCAATTTGCATTCAAAGAATTGTCCACTCATAATCACGGCAAAGTATCAACGGCAATTACCAACCAGATCCAAGCTGCTTTAGCCGGACAAATCGATGCAACCGGTGCGCTCAAAAAAGCGCAAGAAGAAGCGGATCAGGCACTAGCGCCATTCAATAAGTAGTATAATTCCAGGTTGCGTCAGGACGGCCCGCAATGCTTGTCCTGACGCCATTTTTTTTGAAATATACATGCATTCGATTGTCTTGAGCGAGTCTCGAACAAGGAAGGATGGAAGATATGGTCACCGGATGGAGTGAGAAGCTCAGACGAAACGGGTTTGGCTGGGGACTTGTTTTACCGGCACTCGTATTTTTAGCCCTATTCACTTATTACCCGATGTTGAAGTCAGCTGTGCTTAGTCTGTATGAGAAAAACTTGGCAACCTCTGAACCCGTATTCGTCGGATTAGGCAATTATGCGAATTTATTAAAGGACTCTGTTTTTCTAAAAGTGTTCAGCAACAACATATGGTTCGCTGTTGGAACGGTGCCAACCTCATTACTGCTCGCTTTCGTAATGGCTTTGTTCGCTGACAAGGCGATAAAGGGCCGGGGGCTTGCACGTTTATCTTTTTTCTATCCGAATATGATACCAATGATCGCTGTGGCGAACATCTGGTTGTTTCTGTATACGCCGCATTTTGGTCTTTTTGCGCGTCTGGCTGCCTGGATCACGCAGCAGCCGGTTAATTTGCTCGGATCGCCGGATACGGTTATGGGTGCATTAATGATTATGATGGTATGGAAGGAAGCGGGTTATTTCATGATCTTCTATTTAGCGGGGATGCAGCAGATTCCAAAAGATTTATATGAAGCAGCTGCTGTAAACGGGATCGGGGCGCTAACGGTTATAAGAAAGATCACGATTCCTTTAACCATGCCTACTACACTGTTTGTTGCGGTTGTGGCCATAACGAATGCGTTCAAATTAGTTGACCATCTGTGGATTATGACAAAGGGCGGGCCGAACAACGCGAGTAACCTGCTGCTTTACTACATTTATGACACGACTTTCAACTTCTATGATCAAGGAATGGCCGCTGCGATGACGGTGGTAATGATTGCGCTGCTGCTTATTATTTCATCCCTGCAGTTTTTTGGCTGGGATCGTAAAATCCACTATGAATAGGACGGAGTTCATGGACAACAATCCGTTAAATATGCCGCTGCACTTGAAACAGAGTGAGCAAAGAGCTTTTGAAGATGATGGGACTCAACGCACGGAGAAAATAAAGCGCAGAATCCGTCAGCTGCTGTGGCATGGAGTTGGCTTCGGCTTTGCTGCGCTCTGGATCATTCCTTTCGTTTGGGTAGTCAGAATGGCCTTTCTGCCAAATGATTCTGCGATTGGTGCAGGGTGGTCATGGAGCTTTACGCTGGAAAATCTCATTCACGTGTGGCATGGAGCACCATTCTTTACCTTCTTTTTGAATACCGTACTCGTTTGCGGCGGAGTTCTCGCCATTCAGCTTGTCACTCTGACGATGGCTGCTTATGCTTTTGCCCGGGTTCGTTTCGCTGGGAGAGAGCTGTTATTCATGCTATTCCTGGTCCAGATTATGGTACCGCCGGATGTGTTGATTTTCTCTAACTATCAAGTGCTGAACGAATTGGGATTGCTGGATACAAAGGTTGGGATCATGCTGCCTTACTTCGCCTCTTCTTTCGGCGTGTTCCTGCTAAGGCAATCCTTCAAGCAGCTTCCTAATGAGCTGGAAGAGGCTGCCCGGGTAGAGGGGGCTTCCCGCATGCATACGCTGTGGCGAATTTTTGTACCGCTGTCCCGTCCGATATACGTATCCTTTGCGATCGTGTCCGTCAGCTTTCATTGGAATGATTTTTTGTGGCCGCTTATCGTGACCAATTCCGTAGATAATCGCTTACTAACGGTAGGCTTGGCCATGTTCGCAAAATCTACCGAGTCGGGTGCGCAATGGTCAGACGTTAGCGCAGCGACGCTAATTGTTGCCGCGCCTCTAATGATCGCTTTTCTATCGTTCCAGAAGCAGGTTATTGGCAGTTTTATGAGTTCCGGAATTAAAGGATAGGGGGAAGATGACGATGAGAATAGCCATTATCGGAGATTTGCACTACCCGAGTGAACTGATTAACCACACCAAAATAAATGAAGAAGCCCGCGATGCGTACTACAAACGATTTATGGACAGCTTCCTATCTATCCAAGCCGATTATCATATCTCGTTGGGTGATTTGACTCATGCGGGAGAGGTTGATGAATTCAATCAAGTATTGAGCGGCATAGAGGGCTATAACGTTCATTTCCTTCATGTTCTAGGCAATCACGATACGTATACCCATCCCAAAGAGGCTATTCTTAGGATTACGAAGCAACAGCGCTACGGCGTTATTGAACATCCAGATGCTCTAATTCTGCTGCTGGATACCGCACGTGAATGCCGTGACAATTGGGGCGGAATGATCGATGAGGAGCAATTGGCCTGGCTTGAGTTGCAAATGAACCGGAAGGCGGATAAGCCGCTGCTCGTATTCGGACATCACCCTCTATACAATACGACGGCAAGATCAACTGAAACGATGATGTCACTTGATCCGGATGTAGAAATTTGGCCGATACTTGAACGGTGGGCGGGAATTGGATTTTATTTTAACGGTCATAATCATATTCATTCCATCATCAGGAAAGAGCAATGGCATTTCATCCAAACGGCAGCTGTTCCGGATGTTCCCGCTGTCAGGATGGTTACGGTTGATCCTAATGAAGTTAAGCTGGATACGGTTAGCTTCGCAAACGAGGAGTGGAGTGAATGGGCCTCTGGCTTTAACGGCAACATGTTTGATTACGAGAAGTATCCAAATGCAGAAGGCGATTCATCCGCAGAACGTCTGGTTGTAAGCGGAGCTCTTGCGAAAAAAGGGCAGGTGGAGCATAAGTGAAACGTCAGCCTGTTCGTCTAGCTATCGTTGGCGGGAATCGGGGAGCGAGCTTTATGAATGCCCTCTCCGCTTTGGCCGATCGAATTGAATTAACCGCGACTTGTGACTTGAACGAGTGGGTGCTTAATCAATGGAAAGAGAAATTTCCTAAAATCCGTACTTACCAGGATTATCATGAAATGCTGAAGGATTCATCTATTGATGCGGTATTTATTTTAAGCCCCATGCATCTGCACGCAAGGCAGTCTATCGACGCGTTAAAAGCGGGAAAGCATGTTCTAAGCGAAGTTATAGCGATCCAATCGCTAGAGGAAGCATGGGAGCTTATCGAGACGGTTGAACAAACGGGATTGAAATATATGATGTCTGAGAATTACTGCTTCTCGCGTTCGAACCTGACGATTAAACATATGGCGGATCAAGGAATGTTCGGTGAAATTACTTATCTGGAAGGCGGCTATATTCATGATCTGCGCCATCTGATTCATCATCCTGATGGCTCTCTTACTTGGCGTGGGCAGCTGCATCAACAATTAAACGGAATCAATTACCCTACTCATTCTATAGGTCCGGTTGCACAATGGATCAATCTTAACAAACCTAACGGTGACCGGCTGAAAAGTCTGTCCACCTTTGTGTCCAAATCCAGAGCGCTGCAGCATTATTTTGGCCAAAATTATGGGAAAGATCATCCGGCAGCACGAAACGGCTTTTGGCGGCAAGGGGATAGTGCGGTAGCCGTCATCCAAACGGAGATGGATGTGCTGATTGAACTTCGTGTCGATTGGACTTCCGTAAGACCTCATAATAAAACGCATTACTTGCTTCAGGGAACGGAAGGGGCTTTTATCTCGGGTCGCCATGAGCAGGAAGATGATCTGATATGGTTCAGTAATCATTCGCCGAAAAATATAGAAAACGGGTCGGACACATGGGAGCCTTTGCGAAACTACCAGCCGCAATATGATCATCCGATATGGAAGAAATGGGGGCATTTCGCCGCTGGGACGAAACATGGCGGGGGAGATTTTCTCGTGTTGGAGGAATTCATCTCAGCTATTCAGGAAGATCGTACTCCTTCTGTTGATGTATATGATGCTGTGACGTGGAGCTCCGTTTTCTACTTGTCGATGGAGTCCGTTGAAGCAGGCGGTAAAGTCATCGCATTCCCTGACTTTAAAGCGAAAGAGAGGAAATGACGGTGAGTTTGTCCAAGCTTATTATGAAGAAAGAAGGGTTGTCGGACTTACCCGGTTTCCATTGTCCAACAGGGTATCAATTACGCCATTTCCAACCGGATGACGAACGGAACTGGGAGGATCTTATTCGTTATTCATTTACAAGAGAAGTGAAATTTGCGGATAAGATCGGAGATCATGTCCCCTTTTATTCGGATCGCTTATTGTTCATTTGCCGGGGGGATCAGCCTGTCGCGACCGCAGCAGCTTGGGAAAGGGTTGACGGGAAAGACCTCAGCTGGTATCTGCACATGGTGGGCGTACTGCCCCAGTATTCAGGTAAAGGTCTCGGCTTTGCGGTTAGTCTAGCGGCCTTGCATAAAGTAAGAGAAGCGGGCGGGGAATCCGTGTTGTTGGAGACCGATGATTTCAGACTGCCGGCGATTCGAATCTATATGAAGTTAGGATTTCAGCCCTTATATATAGACGAGAGTCATCCTGGGAGATGGGAACGGATATTGCGGGAGGATACGATTTGATATAGCGGTCAAAATGGTTAATGGAAGTTAAAGCCCAAGCTAAAGCAAAAAGCCCAAGCGTATATTACGTTTGGCTTTTTGCTTTGTGTGGAAGGCAGGCTGCGTTACAGTATGGGATTTCTGGAGACTAGAAGTGCATTAGCAGACATGTGCTGCTATGCGGCAGTGCTAGCCTTATCGGGCTCCTGACTGCACGTTTTTTCCCTTTTTAACTGCATTTTGCCCGCCCTGATTCGCATTATAGCCGACATTGCGATTGATTTGTCCGCCGCTTTGCGCCTTTTGAACGATACGAATATTATTCGTGATTGTAATATAGTAGATCGAGATGCCGGATTTGCGATGCTTTTTGACTTTTTTGAGCATGGTAGTTCCTCCCTTATATCAGCTTCTAATAATATATGATTCTCTACTAGAATTGGCGCATCCGGTAACGGGAAAGTTTCAAATAATAGTAAAAAATGTATGAATGAACGTTTATAATGAAGCTATGTGGTTGTTTGTGTTCGTATAAGTTATTGTCAGATTCAAACAAAAAGGAGATTTTGTTTATGAAAGTGATTGGGGTTATTTTGCTGATCGTATTGCTTTCTGCTTGCAGCAGCAATAAACAGGATTTGTCCGCCGCAGCTCCTGTTATTAATAAAGTGAGTTTTTCGAACCAACAGGCTGCCATCCATTATCCTGAAATTATGAATCTGAATAACTCGGAGCAGGCTAAAAAGCTGAATGAGATATTGAAGAGGGATGCCGTGCAAATAATAGATTATTTTAGCGGGAATGAGCAATTGAACGAGGTGAACACTGATTATGTTTCTAAGCTAACAGGAGAGAACTTAATCAGTGTTGCTTATTCGGGATCAAGCCATGTTAAGGGTGGAGCATATCCTAGAAGTTTTTTAATCACAACGAATTTAGAATTAACGAAAGAGAAGAAGATCGTGTTGAAGGATATCGTGAGAATAGATGAAGAGTTTATTGAATTGTTCCGAGGAGCGAAGTATGTTCCGTATGATTCTGAGCTGATTGTTGAGGCAGAAGTAAGGGAGGAGTTAAGCAGCTATTCTAACGAGCAACTGATTGCATTGTTCAATGAGTCTGACGTAATAAGCGATGCAAATGAATTAGGCGTATTCACTTACTTTACGAAAGATTCGCTTGGTATAAGCTTTAATGTGCTACATGCGCTTGGAGACCATGCAGAATTTGAAATTGCGTATAGTGAGTTTAAAGATCACTTGCTAACAACAGCATTCGAGGAAAAGTAAATAGGAGCTGATTGTATTTTATGAATGACATAGTTGAAAAGGGTTTATTATTTTAATTTTTATTATAATAGCAAACTTTTTAATAATATTTAGAGCTGTCGTTTTTTCAGGTTTTCATAAAAGGGAAGTTATTTTTTCAGTGCTGACGATAGATATTATATTGTTAATAGGTTATGTTCTGAAATTAAACGATGTCCGTTTATCTACTAATGCTTTGATTGCAGGTACACTTCTTTTAATTGCGGGTCTGTTCGGGTTCTTCTATTATAGTGCAGAGAAGAAGTGAAGTGCCGATCAATTGGACTGGAATAGGCTGAAGAGGAAACGAGAATAAGTAACAGGAGGGGCTTGTTATTAGAAAAGTTATAATAATTTTATTAGCTCTTTGTCTATTAATAGTTTCTATTATTAGTTATTTTTATGTTAAAAGTAGTAGTTTAATAACATTAGAAGAACCAGTGAGTATAGATTCTAGTAGTGATTTAACTGGTTCTTGGTGGTTTATGGCTTCTAATTCAGATGATGAAAAATTAATAGAATATGGAATTCCAACAGATGGTATCGATTTTGAACAATATAATGTAATTGTATCAAACGGAAGAGAGATTCAGAAGATGAGCTTTGTTCGTTCGAATAAATTTCCTTTTGAACGTACGCATTTTGCTAAAGTCCTTTTGAAGAAGGAAATTCATAAACGCACATGGTTTTTATATAAAATAAAGAAGATGGAGGTTTATATGGATGAAAGGTATTTCCATGGAAACATTCAGATAAGTAAATAATAATGCACTGTTTTCATGAGTATACAATAAGGGAGTACAAATTAGGAGAAAGGAAGATCTCATGATTGTAATTTCTGTTGTTCTAATTATGATTGGACTGCTATATTTTGTTTTTCCAAACGTAGCCTGGATGTGGGGTTCCTACACTATCACTAGCCTCAGTAATAGTGTAGCTAATGAAGAGATTGAAACCATTAGAGCATTGTCGAAGAGAAGGAGTACGCTGTATACTCGATTGTTTGGGATATTATCAATTTTATTAGGATTGTTGTTATATTTACTGGCGTAGATATTATAAATTTTGTTGTCGCCTATAGAGATATTTAACAAACCTAAAAAGGAGGAAAAATGCTTTTATATGGTGTTGCGATAATTCTATTGATAACATTTCTACATTACAAATTTTTTAGTTATCGAGCCTCAGAGATGAATTGTTACATATAAAATAAAGAAGAGGAGAGAGTACAAGGAGTTAACCATTCCTTTATCTCTCGAAGAGTATATGTAATAAATGAGAATAACGAGACTATCGAATTAATAGTTACAGATGAAAAAGTATTTGCTAGTATTAGTGTCCATACATACGGAACAGCAACTTGCAAAGGAATGGTTTTAAAAAAGTTTAATTCACGAGAGATGTAATCCCTCCTTGAATTAATGTAGGTCTAGAAAAGGATCGTATCATATTTTGGAAATGTTCGTTACTTCTAGTATTAGTAATTATGAGGGACACATGCGAGTGAAAACTCCATGTGGCATCTATTTTTTGATGACAATCTCACCACTCTAATCCCGCATAACGCGAATAGTACCAGACAGAGTTAGTACTATTCGCGGACGAGCGCCGCTGGTATATT
>NZ_CBVJ010000009.1 GCF_000513275.1 Paenibacillus gorillae
GGTTACACCAAATGATTTTAAAGAGCATGCCCAGTTCGAGGTTGTGTATGAAGGTATGTTATACGATTATCATCTCGTAGACAAAGAGAAGCTTGGTCCAGTTCCGCCGCATCCGCTGTATATGGCATTGCGTACAAGCTTGAGTAAACTAACAGTGTAAGCGGTAAAAAAGCTGACTCTCCCTATTTTCTTAAAAAAGTTATATAGAGTTTATCCTAAATATAGATTCTTTAAGTAATTTTCATAATCCTAACTTGGTTTTATCTGGGCTGTTCATTGATATGGCATAAAGGTATTTTGAAATATTTCGAAGCGTCTTCATTGAACTACAGAATTAAATACACGTTTTGAAGTTTCAATACTGTTATGGGTGATTGGGAAAATAAAAGAGAGATTATGAACATCGTAACGCCCCTAACAAACTTACAATTACTTAAATATCAAGCTTAAAATGATATGAATTGGTTGTAACTTTCATATGCATTTTTTAAAAAAATTCTGTTAGGGAGAGAACTCTGATGATCTCTAGGAGAAATAAAGTAATTATAACTGGTGTTTTCAGTTTTTCTGTTGTTAGCTATGGTTGTCATCATAAATTTCAGTTTTAAGGGTACACCTTGGGGGAAAGCGAATTTTACAAAGAGGACACAGCAGTACCTTTCTCAAATAAACTATGATCTTCCCAATGAATATGATCTATCGACTATTCGCAGTTTTAAAACAGGTAAATATAAGTCGGTTATCACACTCCCTAATGGAATATATTTTCAAGTTCTAGAGGACTATAGTGATCAATTATTTGATAACTACTATACTGCAAAAGTTGAATCCACTGTATCTAATGAAGCTTCAAAAGTCATCAAGAGCATCTTTGAAGATGATTCTCGGGTCAATTTGGATATGGGAGGCGGATATGGTATTAATAAAAAACTCACAGAGACTAGTTCTTATACAAATTTAAGTGAGGATGTAAAAATGCATGCCACCCTTTATATTACATTAGTAAATAGCTACACGTTACTGGATGAAAATATTTTTAATGAAAAATGCTCTAAATTATTCGAATGGATAACAACAAATAATTATGACTCAAATGTATTTATTTCTTTTAATGATGGATATGTTATAAACATTGATTACAATGAACTTCGAGTGTTAAAAGATGAAGATGTTTTGAGGCGTGCAGTTAAATTGAAACACAGAGAGTAACTAGTTTCGAATATTTCGATCGGCACGTCTTGAAAGAACTTAACCCCTTGAGTTAGGGATAATAATCTCTGTGAATTCTTGTCTGATTTTAGACTGCTGAGGTTCTATAATTTTAAGAGGCTTTACTTTTTTGATGACAATAGGGTGATAATGCGTTATGTAATAGAGAGATAGGAAA
>NZ_CBVJ010000010.1 GCF_000513275.1 Paenibacillus gorillae
TGTGAATTCTTGTCTGATTTTGAGACTGCTGAGGTTCTATAATTTTAAGAGGCTTTACTTTTTTGATGACAATAGGGTGATAATGCGTTATGTAATAGAGAGATAGGAAATTATTCGGCTTTTAATTAATTTTTTGCTCATTAATTACTGAAATAAATTATCTTGGAAGCAGGATTCAGCTTATGAATTACTTTATAGGAATATCAATTATTTTTGTTTTAATGAGCGTTATTTTTTTATAAATAAATACTACATTCCTACTCGTACATTCTATGTTTTTATAATTGACAAACAGTCAGAAACATGGAGGGGGATGTCGGCATCTAACAAAGTAACATCTTTTAAGCTTCTAATCCAAACAAATAACTTCGACAGATTCACTTTAATAGTGTTAAGTCCTAAAAAATTTGAAAACTTATTAGTTGGCGATTTTGGGGAATTTAAAGCCAGTGGGAATTTTTTTTTTGATTTTTCTAAGGATATCACATCAAATCAAGTGCAGTAGTTCTTTGATTTTCCTGTTGGAATTAAATATGAAGAGGAAAATGATATGAGGGCAGAAGAACTTGTACAGGAGAAATAATGAGCAGAAACAAATTGGTTTTAATAGTTGTATCAATTTTTGTTGCAATCATCGCAACATTGCTAATAACCGGATTCTTCGTCTTAGAAAGGAAGCATAAGAATGAGATTACTAGAGTGATTGAAAGTAAGGGGGCAATTGTTGTCCATATAGCTAAAATAAACGCAGAAGATAGTCCATTTTCTAATCAAAACGGAAAAGATAACATTATTTATAAAGTAACATATGCCATTGACAATCTCACTCATATCGCATGGTATAGAGGTGTCTAAACTATTAATAATATTCATAATCAGACACCAGGGGGAGGAATATATGGTGAATCTTGGATTTTTGGATAAATGAATCGCTGCTAAAATTTCTCCATCCTAGTCCCGCACAACCAGGCAGTACCAGACAGAGTTAGTACTATTCGCGGACGAGCGCCGCTGGTATAAA
>NZ_CBVJ010000011.1 GCF_000513275.1 Paenibacillus gorillae
GGTTACACCAAATGATTTTAAAGAGCATGCCCAGTTCGAGGTTGTGTATGAAGGTATGTTATACGATTATCATCGTATAGACAAAGAGAAGCTTGGTCCGGTCCCGCCGCATCCGCTGTATATGGCATTACGTACGAGTTTGAGCAAACTAACGGTATAAGCGTATAAAGAAGGATGATTCCGTAGTTGATTTTCGTTTCGAAAATAAAAAACACATAGAAACCACTTCTTGATAAAATGGACGTGTAACCTACCATTTATGCAAGGAATGGTTTTTTTGTATCCAATAAAATGGTTTTTGCTTAATTCAAGATAGAGGGAATGGTAACATGGATGCTCAACGATTGGATCGTTTAATTACTGAAGGCAAATTTGAAGAAGCCATGCAGATCATTCAAGTTGTTAGTGAAACGAAAGATACTTCGTTTTTAAAGATATTAATAAAGCACTTGAGATTAACTGAGAATAAAATATTAAGGAATGATATCGCTTTAATTCTTTCTGATATCGGTAATCATGCAGCAGTTGAACCGTTAATAGAGGTTTTAAATCATCCGAAAACTAAGGGAAGCAGAGGGACATTACTATATGCGTTAGAGAATCTTGATTACATATCTCATATAGAAACAATAACTGCTTTTATTGGTGTCGATAGCCTTGAAGCGAGTATGCAATCATTGTTGTTGCTGGAGAATGCAGTTGATCGTCTATCAGATAATGAAAAGGAAAGATGCCGTACTATTATTGAATCGAACTTAAAGAACAATGATAATGAGCATCTTGAAGAAGCACTTGAATTGTTAAAATAAACTATAAAAAAAGCCTAATCACGGACAACCGTGATTAGGCTTTCTCATTACTTACTCCACAAAGAGCGACACCCGCTCGAAGCCGGACTCCGATACCCGGATCAATCCGGTGTCCGAAATATGCAAGGTCGGAATAACAACCAGTGCAAGGAGGGACAGCGTCATGAACGCGTAATTCATCGTGCAGCCTGCTTGGACAAGCGCGTCGCTGATATCTTTCATTTGCTGTACGACTGTCTCGTAAGGCTCTGTCGACATGAGACCAGCCAGGCGAAGCGGCAGCTCTACAATTCCGTCCTCCGTTGCAACAGCAATTCCGCCTTGCATGCCAATGACGGCATTGGCGGCCTTGGACATAAGCTCGTCGTCATTGCCAATGACAAGCACGTTATGGCTGTCATGCGCAACGGTCATGGAAATAGCTGCAGGGCGATTGAAACCGACACCTCCGACTACGCCGAGGGCTGAGCCTCCCGTTTTGCCATGGCGTTCGAACAACGCCATTTTGGACAAGCCGCTTTCCGGCGTAATGTCTAGCATGTCGTCCTTCACTTGAACGTCGACGACAACTTCTTTCGTCTCCACATTGTTCTCGATCACTTCGGCAACGCGAACTTTGGCAGTGCCGGATGCAACAGGAGCTTTAATGACAAAGTCTGATGCATTTAGCTTTTTCTCGAGCTTCACTGAATTGACGGCATATGCCGGATATTCGAACGGAGCAAGCTCGATCGTCATTTGACCATTCTCGGCAACAACTTGTCCACGCGCAATCGTCATCACAACATTCACTTCTGCAAGATTTCCGTCCAGCAAAATAATGTCTGCAATCGAGCCCGGTGTGACCGAACCAACATCGCGGGCTACGCCAAATCGTTCAGCCGTATTCAACGTTGCCATTTGGAAGGCTGTTACCGGCTTGACGCCTTGTTGAATGGCGTGGCGGACGATAAAGTTCATATGGCCTTCTTCTTTCAAGGAATCGCAAATGCGGTCATCCGATACGAGCACCATTCGACGGGAATCCAGCCCCATCTCAGTATGTGCTTTAATAGTCGCCTCCACGTCATGCCAGGCCGAGCCGCGGCGAAGCTTGGCATATATGCCGAGTCTGACCCTGGCAGCAGCATCTTCTTTCGTAATGCTTTCGTGACAGCCCGTTACCCCTGCGGCAGCATAAGCGGATAGCCGCGGGTCTTGGGATGGCCAAGTGTAGTGGCCGTCGACCAGCTTGCCAGCGCGCAGAGCCGCTTGAATTTCGCCGATCATTTTCGGATCGCCGAATACGACGCCAGGGAAATTCATCACTTCGCCGAGGGCGATCATATCGGGTCCCCAGTTTAATGCTTCGGCAACTTCCTCCGGTCCAAATTCAGCTCCCGACGTTTCGAATTCGGAAGTGGTGGCAGGTACGCAGGAAGCAACTTGCATGTAGGCAGCCATCGGTGTCTGCCGTGCTTCATCCAGCATAATCCGCAAGCCAGGCAGGCCGAGTACGTTAGAAATTTCATGCGGGTCGAAGAATCCGCCTGTCGTTCCGAGCGGCAGCACCGCATTGGCGAATTGAGTAACGGATAGCAAGCTGCTCTCAATATGGCAATGGCCGTCCAGCAATCCTGGCGCTATGTATCTGCCGTTTGCTTCAATGACTTGCGTCTCCTCACCGATCATGCCTTCAACGTAAGGGCCAACATATGCAATGCGCGTGCCAACTACCGCAACGGATGTGTCAGGCAAAATCTCACCGGAAACGACGTTGACGAGTGTGCCGCCTCTAATGAAAAGCGTAGCTTTCTTTTCCCCTCGTGCAAAAGCCACGAGATCAGGTATGCAATCGGCCAGATGCGGCCTGGAGAATGTGTTAGCAGTCAATTTATTTCCGCCTTTCAACTTGAAATGTAAGTTCATCATATACCTAATGGTTGAAATTAACCAGTTTCACGATTCCATAATGGCCTGTAATTGGAATCAGGTTTTCAATATTTGAAACAGGTTCGTGAAGAAAAGATGGACATTATGAGACAATTGCCCGCTTTCATACGTATACAAGTTGACACTCGGCATGTTGCCTCTCAGAATGAAAAGGAGAGCGCTCAAGAAGGAGGCGGTTAGCAGCAAATGGGATGGGATACTTGGGATGAAGCAGCTAAAAGCATGGAAGGGGCAGACGTTACGGCCATCAGCAGGGGACCGGTTGTGCTGGAGCACGGTGCCATTGAACAAATCATTCCTTATTTGAAATCGTCAGGCTATGAAAGCGTGGTCATTGCGGCTGATTCAATAACCTGGGAGGCAGGCTATGGATCTAAGATTCAGCAATGGATCGCAGCTGCAGGTATAAATGCCGGATATGTATGGATCAAGCCGAATGATCAAGGCGATGTGATTGCAGATGAAGCTTCGGTAGTTCAATTGACGATTGAGCTGAAAATAAAGTCCGCAGAAGCGGTAATTGCTCTTGGTTCGGGTACACTGCATGACATTGCCCGATTCGCGGCTTTTACAGCAGGTATTCCTTTTATATCCGTACCTACCGCGCCGTCTGTGGACGGCTTTAACTCCAAGGGAGCACCCCTTATTTTACGAGGGGAGAAAAAGACGATTGCCGCAATTGGCCCGGATGCAATTTTTGCGGATTTAGAAATTCTAACAAAGGCTCCTACTGCAATGGTAGCGGCCGGATTCGGCGATATGCTGGGGAAATACACCTCTTTATTTGACTGGAAATTCGGGAGTATTTACGCCAATGAGCCTTATTCAGAACGAATTGCCGGGATGACGAGAGGCGCTCTCCAGCAGTGCGTGGAGCAGGTGGATCAGATTGCTGCCCGAACATCGGAGGGGATAAGGCTCTTAATGAATGCGCTTCTGGAATCCGGATTTGCGATGCTGCTCTTTGGTCAGTCCCATCCGGCATCGGGTGCAGAGCATCACTTGTCTCATCATTGGGAGATAGAATTTTTACGGACGGGCAGAAGGCAACTGCTGCACGGTGCTAAGGTAGGCGTCGCATGTGCGGAAATAGCCAAGCTGTACCGCCAACTGGCCCATGAAGGCATGCTGAAGCCAATAACACCGATGCATAGCGAGATTTTGATGGAATTGAATCAAATTCCGGATGAGAAGGAAATTCGGCGGCTTCTGACTATCGTAGGCGGACCGGCCACAATCGGGGAGCTGGGTGTGGAGGATGAATTATTCCGCCGAAGCCTGCTGGAAGCGCATCTCATTCGCCCGAACCGGAGTACACTGCTTAAAGCATGGAATGAAAGCGACAAGGGGGGCTTAAATAGATGTGGAAATCAACGATTGGCTGGTTTAGAGGAATAGCATTATTGGAAGGAATATCGTATCTTGTGCTGCTGCTCATTGCAATGCCGCTCAAATATTGGGCGGACGAGCCCGCTTATGTGGCGATTGTAGGCATGGCGCACGGTGTTTTATTTACGTTATATCTGTTGTTCTTGCTCTTGTCATGGATTAAAAAGCGCTGGTCGTTTCTATGGGTTCTGTTATGCTTTATTATTGCATTCATTCCCTTCGCGACGTTTTGGCTGGAAGCAAAGCTTCGCAAGGAGCAATAAACGAATGATTATGAAGAAAGAGGCTTCTAAACTCCGGAATACCGGGAGGAGAAGCCTCTTTTTTTGCGCGAATTACTTGATAAAATAAATCGGACTCGACTGCGAAAGCAAAGAGAGGGCTCTGCACACGGCATAGCCCTCTCTTTGCTTTTACTCGATTATGAATGATAGCTAGTTCGTTTGCAGACTCTGGTCGTAATCAACCTCCGAGCGGTTGTTGACCGGGCCGGTTGAACCTCTTGGAATGAGCGTTGCCGGCAGCTTGATCCGGCGCCAGATGTGCTGGCCTTGCTCGATCTGCTGGATAATATGCCGGGCGGCTTCGCGTCCGATCTCCCGTTCCTGCTGAGCGACTACGGTAGGAGGGACGAGCGAGAAGCCCGCATAAGGAATGTCATCGAACAGGATAACGGACAAATCCTCTGGTACCCGTCTTCCGGCTTCAATGGCTGCACGGATGACATGCGGGCCGAAGTAGGAGACGATGATAGCAGACAACTGCGGATGATCATTCAGAAATTTATGAACGTGGCCGCTTATTTCCTCTTCGGTCATATCGAAGGTCAGATTGGACAGCTGCAGGCTTCTATCGATCAGGATGCCGTGGTTTTCAAGCCCTTGCTCATA
Organism: Paenibacillus gorillae; assembly: GCF_000513275.1. GTDB lineage: Bacteria > Bacillota > Bacilli > Paenibacillales > Paenibacillaceae > Pristimantibacillus > Pristimantibacillus gorillae. The sequence goes on from NZ_CBVJ010000011.1 coordinate 5,021, forward strand.
ACCGGCGATCCGATCCTCGATACTTGAAGTTCCGTCGGCACGGGATGAAATGATACCGATGGAAGTATGACCATGCTCATGCAGATGGTTGACCGCCATGACCGAGGCTTCAAAGTTATCCGAGCTGACCGAGGATGCATCCAGTCCCTTCAAGGTACGGTCGACGAGCACGAGCGGGAACTTGGAGAGCGTTAGCGACAGAATCTCGCTGTTGTAGTTTTCACCCTCAACCGGGTAAATAATGAGACCGTCCACTTGGGCTTCCATCATGTCCTTAATTTTCACGATTTCATCCTGCTGCGAATCATTCGTTTTGGAAAAGAGCATTCTATAATCAGCTTTGGACAATTCATCCTCAATGCCGCTTAGTACGTTTGCGGTAAAATGGTTATCCAGTCTCGGCATCAGAAAGCCAATTGTCCGCTTTCGGATTTCTCCGCCCATTTTACTATAGAGATTGTCTAGCGCAATATGATGGTCGGCAGACACAAATGTGCCTTTGCCTTGCTGTCGAAATACGATGCCATTGTCGACAAGATTGGACAATGCGTTCTTCACCGTAATTCGGCTGACCTGAAACTGCTCAGATAGCTCGTTCTCGGAAGGAATGCGGCTGAGCGGCGGCCATTTGTTGCATCTGATCTGCGTCATAATATATTGTTCGATTTCCCGGTACATCGGAACTTGTTTATTGGCCATCCTGATTTCCCTCATTCCTATTAGTTGTTCTAATATTATAACAACAATACAAGTGTGACAAGTTGTATTTGCTGTCGAATAAACAGAAAGGGAGTCACTGTTATTAAGGGAAACATTAAATTCCTTATATTAAGCCAATGAAAGCGATTACAAATTTTTTAATTGTATATAAAAAAGACATTTACATCGATATGTATGTTGTTTATATTTAATATACAACCTAGATGAAGCTGCTGGTTGATAACACTTCACTCAATTTGAAAGGGGAGAATTTTGAGATGAACAAAAGAATGTATGCGATGGGTATTTTGTTAGTAGTCGCGGCCCTGGCTGTAAGCGCTTGCTCATCCGGTTCAGGTAACGGAGGCAGTGACGGCGGTGTTAAAAAGACGCTGAAGATGTGGACTTGGAAAGTAGCTTATGGTCCCGGATTTGAGGCGGCAGCGAAATTGTATGAAGAGAAAACCGGCATCAAAGTTGAAATCGAAACTTTCACTCCTGATGATACTTATAGACAGAAGGTTCGAGCGGCAGCCAACTCCAAAAACCTGCCGGACGTCATCCACTACTGGGCGACAAACGGTGACTCCCTGGAAACTTCGCTTCTGGAACTGACGCCTAATGTAGGCGACGATGTGTTAAACAGCTACTTTGGACCAGCAATGGACCCGATTCGCGTCACTCAGAAACAAGTAGACAACTGGGCGACGAACAAAAATGCAACAAATGTTCAAAAAGGTTTGAAAGTTGGCGAGTTCTACGGCCTTCCGCTAGATATCGGCGGTTTCTTCACCTTCTATGGCAACAAGAAACTCATCGAACAGGCCGGCTTGAAAGCAGAAGCTCCAAAAACGTTTGAAGAGTTCGTAACGATGATGGAAACGGTTCAAAAAGAAACGAAAGTGCCGGGCCTCGTATTTGGCGCGAAACTGCCTGATCTGTGGGAGAACTGGGCTGGCTCCGCTCTTCAAATTATGTTGAACGGACCGGAAGGCTACATTAACCTGCTGGAGCGCAAAGCGCAAATGAGCGATCCTAACAACATTAAAGTCGCTCAAGCTCTTGGTTCGATTGCAGAGAAAGGCTTGATGATGCCAGGTATTCTATCCACGGTCATCGACGGTGCAGACCAAGCTTTCGCTTCCAGCAAAGCGGCATTTAATCTTGGCGGTACGTTCACAATGTCGACATTGCTGGCAATGGGCATGAATGCAGACGATATCGTCACATTCTCCGTCCCTCCAATTGCTGGTTCCAAACTTGATAAATGGTCGACGGATCCATTCACGCTGACAATGGTTTCTGTAAGTAAAGATTCGAAGAACAAAGACGAAGCTTTGGATTTCATCAAGTTCATTACGTCTGACCCTGATGCAGCAATTGCATTTTCCAACGGTGCATTCACAGTATCCGCCCTGAAAATCGGCGACCGTTCCAAGGATCTATCCCCGGCGTTGAAAGCAATGCAAGAATCGTTTACTACTGAGCCAGGACCTTACAGCAAAGTTCAACCATACATCGACAACAGAAGCAATCACAAAGAATGGGAAGAGTACTTCCAATCCATGCAATCTGTAATTGAGAAGAAGATGACGGTAGAACAAGCAACTAAGAAATTCGACGAGCGCATGAAATCTCTAGCGGCAAGCGGCAACTAATTAAGGTTCATTCTGTGCCAGCCCTCGTACCTTTACAACAGGTGCTTGGGCTGGCGCACCCCTTTACTTCACTGTCAGGCAATAAAAACGGACAAAGGATGATCGCTTATGGTAACAGCAAAGAAAAAATGGGTGCCATATCTGTTTCTGCTTCCCGGCATTCTGCTATTTTTGGCGATAGGCGTTTATTCGGTAGGCTTCTCCGTCATACTCAGTTTTTACAACTGGTCGGGGATTGACTTCTCGAACGCAAGATTCGAAGGCTTGTCTAATTTCAAGGATTTTCTGTTGGGCGACAGCCCGGTCGTATCACGTAACTTCTACTACGCATTACTGCACAATTTCGAGCTGGCCTTCTTTCAAGTCATTATTGTCATTCCGGTAGCCCTCGTACTCGCATTCGTTTTGCAGAACACGAAGATGGCCGGCTTTTACCGCACGCTGTATTTCCTGCCGATGATTGCTTCAGGCATCGCGGTTTTCTATGTATGGAAAGGCTTATTCGAGCCTACAGGCGTTCTTAACTCCTTATTCGCCACGCTGGGCCTAGATTTTCTAGTCGTGCCCGAAGGGATGCTGGGCAACTCGTCCACATCGCTCATCGGGATCATTATCACTTCCATCTGGGGAGGGCTTCCCGGCACACTCCTGCTTTATTATGCAGGTCTTACCGCTGTAGACCCGACACTATACGAAGCCGCAAGCGTTGACGGCGCAAGCAAGGCGACGATGATACGGAAAATTACATGGCCGCTGCTCAAGCCGATGACGCTCATCGCGGTCATTCAAATGGTGAATGGCGCATTTCAGACGTTCGAGAATGTATTTATTATGACCGGGGGCGGTCCGGCAGGCAGCACCGAGGTTATCGGAACGCTCGTTTATCGGACGGCATTTATCGATAACGATTACGGTCTCGCCAGCGCAATCGGCTGGACGTCGTTTCTCGTAACGGGACTCATTGCTATTTTCAGTATTCGCGGCTTTAAGGCTGACATATAGGAGGATAAGAGGATGATTAAATCAATCAAGCACGTTCTGCTCATCATATACGGCTTCGCTTGCCTCTATCCATTCTTGTGGATGTTCGGAACGTCGCTCAAAACGTCGCAGGATGCTTTGGCCAACCCACAATCGCCGTTTCCTTCTGGAGCATTTCAGTGGGGCACGTTCGCCGAAGTATGGAACAAACTGAATTTCGGCCGGTTCTTTATGAATAGCGGCATTGTAAGTATTATCGTTATTGCTGGCGTTATTTTCATCTACAGCATGATGGGCTACGCCTTCGCGAAGTATAGATTTAGAGGGAAAAAGTTTATCTACTATATGTTTATTGCGCTGCTGCTCGTGCCGGGCGTAACGATCCTTATTCCGCTCTATATCAATATGACGAATCTTGGGCTGGCTAACAGCTATGTCGGGATGATTCTGCCGATGATCAATGGCGCGGCGCCTTTCGCCATCTTCTTGTTCACCAGCTACTTCCGTACGATCTCACATGAGCTGTACGAGAGTGCGGTGCTGGACGGCTGCAATTCTTTCCGCATCTACTTCCGCATTTATTTGCCGCTGGCGATTCCGGCGATCGGTACGATTGCGATTATGAATTTTATCGGCAGCTGGAACAACATCCTGTGGCCGATGATCATCATTGACAGCAAAGATTTGTTTACGCTCCCAATGGGGCTGATGTATCTTGATTCCTCTTCCTTCAAGAAGTGGAACGAGCTGATGGCTGGCGCTATCATTACAATTCTTCCAATACTCGTAGCCTTCCCATTCCTGCAAAAAATGTACGTACAAGGCATGACTGCCGGATCGGTGAAAATGTAGCTTCATCCAAAATCTATTATAAACAGGACGGTACATGATATGAAAAAGACAGCGCACGTTATCGCGCACTCACATTGGGATAGAGAGTGGTATTTGCCTTTTGAAAAACACCGGATCAAGCTTGTAGAGCTTATGGAGCTTCTAATCGAGACGATTGATAAAGATCCGAATTACGGCAGCTTTCATCTAGACGGACAGACGGTACCGCTGGAAGATTATTTGGAAATTATGCCGCATCGTGCGGAAAAAGTGCGTGAGCTGATTGAGAAAGGCAAGCTGGTCATTGGACCTTGGTATATTTTGCAAGATGAGTTCTTGATCAGCAGCGAGGCGAACGTGCGTAATTTGCAAATCGGTATTATCGATTCTGAAAAGCTGGGTCCATACGCTGAAATCGGCTATTTCCCTGATTCATTCGGGAATATCGGGCAAGCGCCGCAAATTTTGCGCCAAGCGGGCATGGATACAGCCGTATACGGGCGCGGCGTGAAAGCTGTCGGTTTCAATAATGAGATCGGCGAAGATAACCAGTATTTGTCCAAATATTCCGAGATGTACTGGGAATCACCGGACGGCAGCAAGGTGCTCGCTATCTTATTCGCGAACTGGTATCACAACGGCATGGAAATTCCGGCCGATCCAGAAGCTGCACTTGCTTACTGGAACGAACGTCTTCCGCGAGTAGAAGCTTATGCTTCGACACCGGAGCTGCTGTTCATGAACGGCTGTGACCATCAGCCGCTGCAAGCTGATCTGACTGAAGCGCTTGCCGTATCGGGTGAAGTTCGTCCTGACGTCGAGTTCAAGCACTCCAGCTTCCCGGAATATATCGAAGCGGTGAAAGCAAGCCTGCCTGAAGGACTTGCGGTCATTCGCGGCGAGCTGAGAAGCCAATTTACAGACGGCTGGAATACGCTGGTCAACACAGCTTCGGCACGGGTATACATCAAGCAGGCGAACAATAAGACGCAGACTCAGCTGGAGAAAGTAACGGAGCCGCTTGCGGTTATGGCTTATGCAGCAGGCATGGAGTATCCGAAGCATGAACTGACTTACGCTTGGAAAACATTGCTGCGCAACCATCCGCATGACAGCATTTGCGGCTGCAGTGTAGACGAGGTTCACCGCGAGATGATGACCCGTTTCGAGAAATCGGTCACGATGGCAGAAGCGGTTGCGGACCGCAGCGCAGAGTGGCTGACTGGTCAGATCGATACTTCGAGCTTCAGCAAGCTTCAAGGCGCTCCGCGTTTCGATGGGACGGAAGGCCAAAGCGTGCCATTTGTCCTCTTCAACACGACGGGGCATCGCAGAAGCGGCGTCGTGACGCTCGTCTTGGATGTATGCCGCCATTATTTCGATGGCAAAAGAGCGCCGCATGATCAATATGCAGGACTGACGGGATACAATCCAGGGAAGCTGGCGGTTGTTGACGCAAGCGGCAACGCGGTAGAAGCGGTAATTGTGAATAAAGGTCTCGCATTCGGCTATGATCTTCCGGATGACCGTTTCCGTCAGCCATACTGGGCTTACCAAGTTGAAGTGACCATTGAAGCGAACAACTTGCCGCCGGTAGGTTATGAGACTTATGCGCTCGTAGCGGCTGATGCGGTTCAATCGAAAGCAGCTTCCGCCGAAATCGTAACAGACGGCGGCCGCGTATTGGAAAACGAAATCCTGAAGGTCGTTATCGCTTCGGACGGCAGCTTCACTGCACTCGACAAGCAGTCCGGCCAAAGCTACAGCAAGCTGGGCTTGTACGAAAATACAGGCGATATCGGCAACGAATATATGTACATGCAGCCTGTTGGTGAGACAGCTCTGACGACAGAAGGGCTTCAAGCTGATCTGGAAATCGTGGAAAACAACAGCCTGCGCGGCAGCGTGAAGCTGACGCATCGCTGGCAGCTGCCGGTGTCGGCCGATGACAAGCTCGACTTGGAGATCAATTCGATGACACCGTTCCGTGAGCGTAAATCCCAGCGCGTACAAGAAACGAGAGAAGTTACGATTCAAACAGTACTTACGCTTGAGAAAGGCGACAGAAGCGTTCGGATCGCCAGCGAGATTGACAATACCGTACTGGATCACCGTGTTCGGATGCTGTTCCCGACCGGACTCAAGGCTTTCGGCGTAACTGTCGATTCCATCTATGAGCTGGCAGAGCGTCCATTGAAGCCTGAAGCAGAATGGATCAATCCGAGCAATGCGCAGCATCAGCAAGCTTTTGTAAGCATGAGTGACGGTTGTTATGGTGTTACAGTTGCCAACAAAGGGCTGCATGAATATGAAGCGCTGGAGGCTGGTGACGGAACGCTGGCTGTTACACTGCTGAGAAGCGTACGCGAGCTTGGCGACTGGGGCGTATTCGCAACACCAGAAGCTCAATGCCAAGGCAAGCAGACGGCTGAGCTTAAGCTGATCATTCATGAAGGAACGGCTATTGCTGGCGAAGCTTACGTGGACGCTTATCAATTCCAAGTGCCTTGGACAGCGCGTCAAACGGATGTCCATGAAGGCCAACTGTCGGCAAGCGGCAAGCTGATCGATTGGAACGGGGAGCGCTTGGCGGTTACGGCTCTTAAAGTCAGCGAGTACTCTGGTGATATTATGCTGCGGATGTTCAACGTTTCCGCTGAGCCTACATCGGTAGCAGTAGAATCGTCAGCCGGGTTGAACGGCATCTATAAGAGCGATATTTTGGAGCGTCCATCGGATGTTCAAGCTGAAGGCAGCCTGGCGGTTGGACCTGCAGAGATCGTTACAATCGGATTGAAACGCGTATAATAGGCCGCTGCGGCGGCCTCCGATCCATCATGCGAAGGGGGATATAGAATCAAATGGCAAAGATAGCAGGCATTAAATGCATTCGTACGAGGCATGACCGAACTTGGACTATTGTAAAAGTAGAGACGGATCAACCGGGCTTGTACGGGATCGGATCCGCCAGCGATATGTATCACCCTACCGCTGTGGAACAAGTGATCGAGGAGCTTCTGGCTCCGCTGCTCATTGGCCGGGAAGCGGGACAAATCGAAGATATTTGGCAGACGATGTATACGAGCGGCTATTGGCGCAACGGCGCGACGCTTCATACGGCCATGAGCGGCATTGATATGGCACTGTGGGATATTAAGGGTAAGCAGGCTGGAATGCCGGTCTACGAATTGCTTGGCGGACCGGCCCGTTCGGAAATCCGGGCATATGGGCATGCCAACGGCAATACCTACGAGCAGCTAGAGGAAGAGGTTGAGCGTTACCGGGAGCAGGGCTACTCCCATATCCGCGTCCAGCTCGGCGGTTATGGTGGCGGTGGATTCGTAGCAGGAGGCTCTTCAATCTTCCCTCCGGCGAACCGTTTTGACGAGGATTTGTACGTGAAGGCAATTCCCGAAATGTTCGAGAAGCTCCGCGTGCGCTATGGGATGGAATTGAAATTCACCCATGACGTGCATGAGCACTTGAATCCGGCGGCTGCAGTTGCACTGGCCAAAAGGCTTGATCCCTACCATTTGTTCTTCTTGGAGGATCTGCTCCAGGTGGAGCATACCGAATGGTACAGGCAAGTTCGCAATGTCAGCACGACGCCGCAAGCTGTCGGTGAGCTGTTCGTGCATCCGCAGGAATGGCTGCCGCTTGTGAAGGAGCGTTTGATCGATTTTGTGCGGATGCGCGTATCCAAGGCAGGAGGCATTACCCCTTGCCGCAAAATCGCTGCCGTATGCGAAGCGTTTGGTGTTCGGACGGCTTGGCAGGAGGGCGGGGAAAATGATCCCGTCAACCAGGTGGCCGCCGCGCATTTGGATATGGCGATTTGGAACTTTGGTGTGCAAGAAAGCAATCATTTCAATGAACGGGAGCGGGAGGTTTTTCCCGGCATGGCTGTCTTTGAAGGCGGCTGCTTGAAGCTTTCTGGCAAGCCTGGGCTTGGCATCGATATCGATGAAGAGAAAGCTTTATTGCTGGCAGAGCCTGCTTTGGGCAAAACCTACCACAGACCGTACAAATTAGACCGCAGACCGGATGGTACACTCGTTCGGCCGTAGAAGGGTGGAGCGCAAATGAAGACGGTAGTCATAACAGGCGCGGAAGGCAAGCTGGGACGTTATGTCGTGAAGGAGTTTGCCGAGCACGGCTATCGCGTATTCGGCACCGACATGCGTCCGCCATCGGGAGGAAGAGGATACAGCCGCTATATGCAGGCTGATCTGGGATCATTAGGAGAGGTATACGGCTTGCTTGCTGACGCGGATAGCGTTGTGCATCTGGCAGCTGTGCCTAATCCGATCAACTTCTCGCCTGAGCGTATTTTCAGCAACAATGTCATGTCGACATACAATGTGCTTGAAGCGGCTTCCAAGCTGGGCATTAATAAAGCGGTCATCGGCTCAAGCGAATCGGCCTATGGCTTCTGCTGGGCGAAGACGCCGTTTGCGCCCGATTTTTTCCCTGTGGATGAGACCCATCCGCTGCTCGCCCAAGAAAGCTACGGCTTATCCAAGGGAGTAAATGAGCAGATTGGAGATATGTTCTACCGCAGGGTAGGGATGTCTGTATATGCGCTGAGATTTTCGCATGTTCTGGAGCCTGATGAATACGAGCATGTTATTTCCGGATTTGAGCATACGGGAAGGCATCATCGCATTCTGTGGAGTTATATTGATGCACGCGATGCCGCAGAAGCTTGCCGTTTGGCGGTTGAGAGCGACAAACCGGCAGAGTCCATCGCCTTGAATATTACGGCAAGCGATATGATGACAGATGCATCGCCGGAGCTGCTGCTGAGCAGGCACTATGCGCAGGTGAAGGATATCCGCAAGCCGGTATCCGAGCTGACCGCATTGGTCAGCAACCGGCTCGCCGAGGACAAGATCGGCTGGAAGCCGCGCCATTCGTGGCGCGAGGCGCTGCAATAACTTTGTGATAACGACTCGTTCGGATGATATTCTCCGAGCGGGCCGTTTTTTTGTGTTTGTGCGCTGTTGCTACGGCGTTTGCGATTTCGCACTGTACGCACCTGTGCCATGCAATTGGGGATAGCGAGCCAGCTTCGCTCTATAACGAAGAAAGATTCGCAAACCGCCGGACCAGAGAGTAACAACGAAGCAGCTTCGCAAAATAGCGAAGCCAAGTTCGCAGTGGAAGGCTGCTGACTAGGCTCGCGCCTATACAGCGAATCAATCTTCGCTATTCGCGAACTTAGGTTCTCGGAAAGCGAAATTTGCTTCGCTCCGCTAGGGAATGCACTGGGAAAGTGGCGCTGTAGCGAAACTGACTTCGCAAAATAGCGAATCTGCTTCGCTCGCTGCAAGTGGAGTCCCACAAACGCATTCTGCGCACTTAGCTCAAACGTAACAAGAGAACACGACAATCAATGTTACTCAACAGCAAAGAAAGGTTCGCAGCCTTGGGAGTATATAAAGTAACTAAGCTCCTAGAGGAACCTAATAAACGATTGCAATGAACCAACTTCGCTCTATAGCGAAGAAAGATTCGCAAACCGCCGGACCAGAGAGTAACAACGAAGCAGCTTCGCAAAATAGCGAAGCCAAGTTCGCAGTGGAAGGCTGCTGACCAGGCCAGCTCCTATACAGCGAATCAAATTTCGCTATTCGCGAACCTAGGTTCACGGAAAGCGAAATTTGATTCGCTCCGCTAGGGAATGCACTGGGAAAGTGGCGCTATAGCGAAACTGACTTCGCAAAATAGCGAATCTGCTTCGCTCACTGCCATCGAGCCATCGAGGTACCGCCAACACTTCAACTCCGCATATCGCGATACCGTAACAAATGAATCCAACAAATCAATGTTACTCAACAGCAAGGAAAGGTTCGCAGCAGTGGGAGCATAATGTGTAACTACGCTTCTAGAGCAACCTAACAATTGCATGCAGCGAACCGACTTCACTCTATAGCGAAAGAATCATCCATGTTCCGCTTGGAAAATCGGAATTGCCTGGCAGCGGACAATCTCCGCATTGGTCTCTCCGCGCATAAGCTAATGGCAGAAGGCTGTTTCTTTTCGGGGGGATTGCTCATGGGATACAACAGAAGCCAGCGGCGGACTTCCGCGCTGCTGCCGCTTGTACTATTCGTGCTGCTTGTCATTTTACTGTTATACGGATTATGAATAAGGTTGTGATCCAAAGCTCAAGAGACGGTGTCCGCCAGGCTCTTGGGCTTTTTTCTTTTTTCAGCACCCGAGCTTACAACCTGATGACATGCGCATAACTGGAACTGTTCTTACAAATAATGAGTAAGAAATCGTGCGAGCCTTATCGGAAAAAATGGCTTTGTTGCGCGATCATTTCAGCCTCAGGAGGGGAACTCATTGTCATCGAACAGCAGCGCAGAGAACGGCAAATAGCCCCAAAATGTCGATGTCTCCCAAGGAATATCAGGCGTTCGCCAAGACGCGAGAGCCTTCGCGGTCGATTTTCACCAATTGTTTGAAGGCCTTCTTGTTCGGAGGAATAATTTGCTTTATCGGACAAGGCATCCAGGAGATGTTTATTCATCTCATGGGCATGAGCAAAGAGGATGCCAGCAATCCGACCGTAGCGGTGCTTATTCTAATATCCGTTATTTTAACCAGCCTTGGCGTTTATGATAAAATCGCGCAATGGGCGGGAGCTGGGACTGCGGTTCCCGTTACCGGCTTTGCCAACTCCATGTGTTCGGCCGCTCTCGAGCACCGCAGCGAAGGCTTAGTGCTTGGCGTTGGCGCGAATATGTTCAAGCTTGCCGGTTCTGTAATTGTGTTTGGTACGGTTGCCGCCTTTTTTGTCGGGATTGCGCATTTGCTGCTCGGCACTAACGGGGGGCACTGATCATGCTGCGGGGCAATCAGACATGGTGGTTTGAGAATCGGCCGGTCATTATCGGAGCGGCGACTGTAGTCGGTCCTGATGAGGGTGACGGCCCGCTTGCCGCGGACTTCGATCTCGTCCACCCGGAGCTTGATATGCAGCAGAAAAGCTGGGAGAAAGCCGAGCGGCTGCTCTTGGAGCAGGCGACCGATTTTGCAATTCAAAATGCGCGCATCGATAAGGATCAGCTGCAATTTTATGTTGGCGGTGATCTGATGAATCAGATCATTAGCAACACATTTGCGGCCAGAGCGCTAGGCGTCCCTTATATCGGCGTGTTTGGCGCATGCTCAACCTCGATGGAGACGCTTGCCATCGCTTCGATGATGGTCAATTCCAACTCAGCGGATTATGCGCTTGCCGGCACTTGCAGCCATAACTGCACGGCTGAGAAGCAATTTCGCTATCCGACCGAATATGGCTCGCAGAAGCCGCCTACTGCGCAATATACGGTGACAGGGGCCGGGGCGGCTGTTATTGCGGCCTCCGGTGACGGTCCGGTCGTCGAATGCGCAACAATTGGCAAAATCGTCGATCTTGGCATTAAAGATCCTTTCAATATGGGAGCTGCCATGGCGCCCGCTGCGGTCGATACGATTCAGTCGCATTTCAATGATACCGGACGGACACCCAAAGATTATGATCTGATCGTAACCGGCGACCTTGCGAGTGTAGGACATCCTATCGCGACCGAGCTGCTCATGAGGGACGGGGTGCCAATGGATCAAACGGTATTTAATGATTGCGGATTAATGGTGTATGACATATCGCGCCAGAAGGTGCAGGCGGGAGGAAGCGGCTGCGGCTGTTCTGCGGTCGTGACCTATGGACATTTGCTTAAGCGCATTGCAAAAGGCGAGCTGAAGCGGGTACTGGTTGTAGCGACGGGAGCGCTGCTGTCGCCGTTGTCTTTTCAACAGGGTGAAAGCATTCCCTGCATCGCCCATGCAGTAGCTATCAGCGGAAAGGAATGAGTACAGCATGCAGTTTTTATGGGCTTTCGTAATCGGTGGGGCGATTTGTGTAATCGGCCAGCTGATGTTTGATTTGTTCAAGCTGACGCCGGCGCATACGATGGCGACGCTTGTCGTCATCGGCGCCATCATTGACGGAATCGGCTGGTATGAGCCGCTGGTTGCCTTCGCTGGCGCTGGTGCGACAGTGCCGATCACAAGCTTCGGCAATGCGCTTGTACACGGTGCATTGACAGAGCTTGAGAAATCAGGCTGGATTGGCGTCATATCCGGTATATTCAAAGTGACGAGCGCCGGCGTATCGGCAGCGATTATTTTCTCCTTCCTGGCCGCGCTTGTTGTCAGGCCAAAGGGCTGAATGACTGATTGTTATTGAAATTGGAGAATCCCAACTGTGGGATTCTCCAATTTTTTTTGGCATAACAAGCATTTGTGCAACCTCAAGGAAGTGCTGTAAAATAGTACTAAATAACCTAAACTATTTACTCCAATGATCCGCAGATGTTTACAATTTTCCGGGAGGTCGTTGCTAAATGGAAACTCGTCTTGCTGATATGCAGTTATGTTCGTCGATTGTTAGCAGCCTTAATCGTTGTATTCTAGGAAAGCAAGAGGAAATCGAACGACTGATGACCGCAGTTATCAGCGGCGGACATGTGTTGCTGGAGGATGTGCCCGGCACTGGAAAAACCCAGCTTGTGAAAGCATTGGCAAAATCGATTGGCGGACAGTTCCGGCGTATACAGTGCAATCCGGATTTGCTGCCTACTGATATAACCGGCGTATCGATCTATCATCCGAAGCAAGAACAGTTTATATTCCGTCCGGGTCCGGTGATGACCAATATATTGCTGGCTGATGAAATCAATCGGGCGACAACGAAGACGCAATCGGCACTGCTGGAGGCGATGGAGGAGGGGCGGGTAACCGTAGACGGCGATACGTATGTCCTTCCTGAGCCGTTCATACTGCTTGCAACGCAAAACCCGATCGAATTCGAGGGTACCTATACGCTCCCGGAAGCGCAGCTTGACCGTTTCATGATGAAGCTGTCGCTAGGCTATCCAAGTGAAGAGGATGAGCAGGCGATGATCTTGTCGAATAAAGGAAGTCATCCTTCCGACAACAGCAGCCAGCTCTGTGAAATTGAAGATATTATCCGGATTCAGGAGCAAGTACAGCATGTTCATATGGACGAGGCAGTTGGCAATTACTTGATCCGGATTATCCGTTCGACTCGCGAGCATGCAAGCGTTCAGCTTGGTGCCAGTCCACGAGCTGCAATTGCGCTCGCGAGAGCGGCGAAGGCGAGTGCGTATTTGCAGCAGCGAAACTTCGTTACGCCAGACGATATTAAGAAGCTTGCCCCTTACGTGCTTTCTCATCGGCTGCTGCTTCATATGGAAGCAAGAATGAACGGATTGCGGCCGGAGGATATTGTCGCAGTTGTGCTGGATCAGACGAAAGTGCCGGTAAGGCTGGAGCGCTGATGCGATGGCCAAGGAAATAACGGACAAAAGACGTTGGGTCGTTATTGCGCTTATTTATGCTACAGCATTATTTTATTTCTTATTTCAAGGCGGCAAGACGGCTTTTATGCTGTTTATGATTTTGAACTTATTGCTTCTTTATTTATTACTTGGAAGATGGAGCGGAATTGCAAAGGTACATGGCAGCCGCAGCTACAGGCAGCAGGGGGCTCAGGCTCATGCGGAGCAGTCCTTGACGGCGGGCAGCTCGCTTGAAGTGCAATTGACGGTTAAGGTTCCGGGCGTTTATCCGATTCCTTATGTTCTTGTACGAGACCGGCTGTACCGGCATAATGGACAACGTCTGGATTTTGAGTCGTCATTCGTTCCGAACTGGAAGCGCAGCGGCGAGGTCGTATATTTGACTCCGCCGCTGCAGCGCGGTGAATACCGATTCCATTCTACTCAATGCTTATCACATGACGTATTTGGCCTCTTCGAGCATTCCGGCCGATTTGGCTCCGAAGCAGTATTCAACGTTATGCCGCAGACGGTACCGTTGCGCCAGTGGCATGGGATTCAGAGGGGGATTCGAGGTCCTTACTCGCATGCGATCGCTTCACGTTCGTCGAAGGAAACGACGCAAATTAACGGAGTACGAGAATATTTGTATGGCGACCGGCTCTCGCGTGTCCACTGGAATGCGACGGCAAAGACCGGAGAGTGGAAGTCAAAGGCGTTTGAACGGGAATCTTTGCCCCGTACAATCATTATTCTTGACCGGTATGCGGGCGATTACCCGGCTCCATCGGGAGACCGCTTCGAGCTGGCCGTATCCGCAGCCGCTTCGCTGCTGGAGAACGGTTTGAAGGGCGATACGGCGATGGGCTTGCTGTCGGTTGGCTCGCAATTGATGATGATGCAGCCGAAGTCAGGTTTGGAGCAGCGCAGCGCAATAATCAAACATCTGACGTTCGTTGAGGCCGATGCGCCGCATACGGTGTACAAATCGCTTCTGAAAGCCGATTCCATGCTGGAGCCTGGATCATTTGCAGTATTGATCTCTGGCGTTACCGGTAAGGAAGCCATTCGTGCAATGGAATGGCTGTTCCGTAAAGGGCTGACGCCGTGCTTGCTGCAAATTGGCAAACCTGCGGGACAGGTGCGTCAAGATGAGAGCTGGAAGCAGCTGCTGCGAAGCCGCGGCTGGCCCGTATTCTCGCTGCAGCAGCTGCAAGAGCTGCCGGTTGTATTGGAAGGGGGCGGTGGTGCATGATAATGCTATTTCGGCTAATTAAGCGGATTTTCCGCTACTGGGCTCCTGACTGGTATGCGAAGCTCTCCAGCTTGTTTGTTGCTCTGATGATAATCAATACGATTGCTGTCTTCGAGGGTTACTGGTGGGAAGAGACGTTTCAGGTCGTGAATGCGGCGCTTCTGCTTGCAGTGGCGGTGGATATTATAATGCCGCTTCGATTGCGAATTACAAAAGTGATAACCCAAGCTGTTCTGTTGCTGCTGTCTACAATAACGTATATCCAATTTGACAAACTTTATGGCAAGCCCGAGTCATGGAATGAGTGGCTGGATCAGTTATGGTTCTACGCCAAACAGCTTGACCCGTACATTTGGTTTGTTTGTGTCCTATTCATCATCTATTTATTGTTCAGCAAATGGGTGACAACAAGAGCAAGAATGATCGGCTTCGTGACCGTCAATTTACTGTCGCTGACGATTGCCGATTCGTTTACGCCGATCTGGCTGTGGGATAAAGTAGCCTGGATCGTATTTCTCGGATTGATCTGGCTCGTTGCCGCCCACTTAAGACGGCTGGAGCGCAGCCATCCGCGCAGTTGGCAGGAGCTGCTTGAATATCCGCTGCAGCTTCTGCTGCCGGTTGCAATCGTACTTGCACTGCTTATGGGAGTAGGCGTGCTCATGCCGACGGTTTCGCCTATTTTGCAGGATCCATATACGATATGGAAGGAATCAAAGGGAGAGCGCGTCAACGTCTTCCTTGGCGACAAGGGCCTGAATACACCGGCGCAAATCAGCACTGGCGATACAAGCTCAGGTTATGGCCGGGACGATACGAAGCTTGGCGGCGGTTTTAATTACGACTACTCGCCGGTTATGACGGTCACTACTTCTCAGCGCGCTTACTGGCGTGGCGAGACCAAAAGCTTTTATTCAGGTAAAGGCTGGAATAACGACAATGATGAGAGGCAACAGCTGATCGGCGCAATTGCCAGAGATATGGAGCTGCCGCTGCTCGATCATCGAAGATTAGCGGAAACATTGTCTGTGGAACAGACAATCGTCATGGTTCGGAAAGACCACTATCCAGTTCTGTTCGCTGCTTCTCCGATTTCATCCGTCCACTGGGTCGGCAAGTCAGAATCATCAATTCCGAATGGACTCGTCTGGGCAGCCAATGATCATGAATTGAGCTGGTCGAATTGGACGATGAGAGATTTTCCCGCAGCTTATTCTGTCAGATCGGATATAACGGTTCTGGATGCAGAAGGACTGCGTAAGACGAAGGCAGAACGGTCTTCTCAAACAGAGCGTTACTTGCAGCTGCCTAACGAGCTTCCGCAGCGTGTGAAGCAGCTGGCACTCGATATTACCGAAGGCGCGTCTAATGATTATGATCGTGCCAAGCTGCTGGAAACTTATCTGCGTGACAATTACGTTTATACAAATAAGCCCGATATGTCTAAGCTTGGCGGCTCCAGCAAAGACTTTGTTGATCAATTTCTGTTCGAATTGAAGGAAGGCTATTGCGACTATTTTTCCACTGCGATGGCTGTCATGTCCCGTTCGCTGGGGCTGCCTGCGCGCTGGGTGAAAGGCTTTGCTCCCGGAGCGCTCCCGGTATCGGAGTACGGTCCGCCGGGCATGTCAGGAGGAATTCCTGATGAGATTGATCGGAATCCGAATGGAGAGGGCACCTATACGGTGCGGAACTCAGATGCTCATTCCTGGGTCGAAATTTATTTCGACGGATATGGCTGGATTCCGTTTGAAGCAACGGCAGGCTTTTCGTTTCCTTACACACTGCCAGCAGAGGCAGCTCCTGTGATGCCGGATCTGACTGACATTGGCGACAGCCCGGATACGATCACAGCCGCCCAAGCCAACAATTCGCTGATGAAGACCGGTTTGTGGATTTCTGCTTCTCTGCTCGTTGCTCTTGTTGCCGTCTGGGCTGTGATCAGAAGGAAACAGTTCGTGCAAGTATGGCGAAGCTTCCGTTTCCGCTCGTTCAGTTCGGATGAGCGGATCGTATGGGAGACGGAGAGGCTGCTGCGCAAATGCAGAAGAAAGGGACTGGAGCGCGGGGAGCATGAGACACTCCGCGAGGCTCTCCTTCGCTGGTCCGATGGCGGCAAGCCGCTGCAAAGCGACTGGCGCGAGGTGCTGGACGGATTCGAGCGGGCTAAATATAGTCCCGTCAAATCCTCGAATGAGGATGCCGACCGGTTCGTCGGCAAAGTGAAGTCGATCATGCAGCAATTATAAATGAAGAAACAGGTTTGGATCGTTTGGAAAAAGTTGCTTGATTACAGGCGGAAGCCTATAATCGACTATTAATGGAAAGAAGCCGTCCGCCGGCGTTTATCGGCGGCGGTATTTTTTTGCAACAAATTCGTGTTCTATGGTATAGTTTCGTAAGATAGCAGGAGAATGCAAAGGGGTCAAGCGCTTATGTTCGAGAGGCTGTTGCCGCACATGCGTGTGAATACGGTTTATGATATTCAATTAGATGAGTTGTACGCGAAAGGCGTTCGCGGTATTATTACCGATCTGGACAACACGTTGGTCGGAGCCCGTGAAGCGCTCGCTACGCCTGAACTGGTCAAATGGCTGGACGGCGTTCGCGACCGGGGCTTTAAAGTGGTTATCGTATCGAATAATAATGAGACTAGAGTGTCGAGGTTTGCCAAACCGCTCGACATTCCGTATATTCATGCCGCCCGCAAGCCGGCGAATAAATCTTTCCGCAAGGCGCTCGCTGTATTGGGGCTGCCCGCAGAGAAGACGGTTGTACTGGGCGACCAGATGCTGACAGACGTGCTGGGCGGCAACCGGATGGGATTGTATACGATTCTTGTAACGCCAATTGCTCCTGCTGATGAAGGAATCATGACCCGGGTAAACCGCCGGATCGAACGCATCGCGTTGTCGAGATTGCGGAAGAAAGGGTTATGGTATGAGGGGGAGACGAAGTAATGAAGGAATTGGATAGCGGAATTGTGCTGTCATGTGCTGGCTGCGGAGTAAGCTTGCAGTCAGAGAGTCAGGAAGAGGCAGGTTATTTGCCGGAGTCTGCATTGAAGCGGGAGCCGGTCATTTGCCAGCGCTGCTTCCGTATACGCAATTATAATGAAGCATCTTCTATTGTAGTGGATCAGGATGATTTCCTGCGCCTGCTTGGAAGCATCGGCACGACGGACAGCCTGGTTGTCCATATCGTCGATTTGTATGATTTCGAAGGCAGCCTGATTTCCGGCCTGCAGCGTTTTGTCGGCAATAATCCGGTGCTGCTCGTTGTCAATAAAGTAGATTTGCTGCCGAAATCGATGAATTTGAACCGGATTCGCAACTGGGTGCAGCAGCAGGCCAAAGCCGAGGGCTTGCGTACAGTCGATATCGTGCTTTGCAGCGCGAAGCGCAACATCGGCTTTGATCATGTCATCGAAGCGCTGGAGCGTCACCGCAAAGGGCGCGACGTCTATGTCGTAGGTGCGACCAACGTCGGCAAGTCTACGCTGATTAACCGGCTCATTCGCGATTACAGCGACTTGGAACGCGAGCTGACGACGTCCCGTTACCCGGGTACGACGCTGGATGCGGTTCATATTCCGCTGGATGACGACAAGGATATTATCGATACGCCAGGAATCGTCTACGCTTCCCGGATGACAGAAATTGTTCCGCGCAGCTTCTTGCAGTCGCTGCTGCCTGACAAGCCGATTAAGCCGCTTGTGTATCAATTGAACGATAAGCAGACGCTGTTCATCAGCAGCCTCGTTCGCTTCGACTTCGTCGAAGGAGAGCGTCAATCGTTTACGCTCTATATGTCGAATGCGCTGAATGTCCACCGGACGAAGCTTGAGCGGGCAGACGAGCTCTACAAGGAGCACCGCGGAGAGCTGCTGGGAGCACCCTCCCGCGAAGAGCTTGACGAAATGCCGGCTTGGACTCGGCATTCACTGCGTGTTCCGCGTGGCGCAAAGAAAGATATTTTCATCGCTGGCCTCGGCTGGATTCAGGCGAACGGAACGACAGGCGCTATCGTCGATCTATATGCCCCTAAGGGCATTAAAGTGATGATGAGAGATTCGCTTATCTAATAGAAGAGGGGGAGCGGACATGAGTCTATCGGCGCTCAGCAAGGAGACGGCAGGCCATGTAATTGACAGCCATACCGTGCTTTACGGCGTCATCGGCGATCCGATCCGCCATTCCAAATCGCCGATCATGATGAACCGGGCGTTCCGGGAAACGGGTGTTAACGGCGTGTACGCTGCCTATCATATTACATCCGATAAGCTTGCTGATTTTATCGCAGGTGTACGGGCAATGGGCATCAGGGGAGTCAATGTGACGATTCCCCACAAGCTGGATATTATGAAGCATATGGATGCCATCGACCCCGGCGCGGAAGCGATCGGAGCGGTTAATACGATTGTGAATGACAACGGCAAGCTGACTGGCTACAATACGGACGGTATCGGCTATGTCCGATCGTTAAAGGAAGAAGCGGAACCGGCTATTGTCGGAAAGCGGATCGTCGTGATTGGAGCAGGCGGGGCATCGCGTGGAATCGTCTACGCTTTGGCAGGAGAGAAGCCTGTAAGCATAACGATTGCAAATCGTACGGAGGATCGTGCCCGTGAGCTGGCGGGGAGCTTCGGCAGCTTGGCTGAGCTTCGGGCTGTAACGTATGACGGATTGCCGGAAGCTTGCCGAGATGCGGATATCGTCATCAATACGACTTCTGTCGGCATGCACCCTCATACAGATGCAAGTCCGGTGGAGGCTGGCTGGCTGAAGCAAGGCGCGGTTGCAAGCGACTTGATCTACAATCCGCTCAAGACGAAATTTCTTCAAGAAGCGGAGCAAGCAGGCTGCCGTATTCACGGCGGGCTGGGCATGTTTATTTATCAGGGCGCTTACGCCTTCGAATATTGGACAGGACAGACCGCGCCGGTTGCCGCAATGCGGGAAACGGTGCTGGCCTCGCTTATTTAATCGTTAGAAGCAGAAAGTGCGAAAAAAGAAGGAGCATAACTATCATGTTGACAGGCAAACAGAAACGTCATTTGCGCGCATTGGCGCATCATTTGCAGCCGATTTTTCAGGTGGGCAAAGGCGGTACGAACGAGCAGCTCGTTCGTCATATTGAAGAAGCAATCGAAGTGCGCGAGCTTATTAAATTGTCGGTGTTGAACAATTGCATGGACGATCCGCGGGAGATCGGCGCTGAGGTTGCAGAAGCATCGGGAGCCGAGCTGGTACAGGTCATCGGCAAAACGATTGTGCTGTATAAACGTTCGAGTGATGAGAAGTACCGGAAGATTGAGCTGCCGTCACCGAAACGCTAACAGGAGCAGGCATTGCTTCTGGTACATGTACGGAGAGGAGAAGCTAGATCAGCATGGGCAAAATTGGTATCATGGGCGGCACCTTTGACCCCATTCACATCGGTCATCTCATAGCGGCGGAAACGGCGCTTGACCGATGCGGTTTGGGCGAGATATGGTTCATTCCGTCTTTCAAGCCTCCGCTTAAAGACCGGCAGCCGGGTGTCGACAGCGATATCCGCTATCAGATGGTAGCGGATGCGATACAAGACAATTCGGCATTCCGTGTTGTTGACCTGGAGCTTCGCAGAGGCGGAATGAGCTATTCAGTGGATACGGCGCTGGAGCTGTCCCGTCTGCATCCTGAGCATGCCTTCTCCTATATTATAGGTTCCGACCGGATCAACGATTTGCCGCAATGGCATCGTGTGGAGGAACTGGTCTCGCTCGTGTCCTTCATTGGGCTGGAGCGGGAAGGGACGCCGGCAGAGCCGGACAGCCTGCCCGCTTATATCCGGAGCAAGCTGAGCATCATTGCTATGCCGGCAATCGGCATCTCTTCAACCGATATCCGCAACCGGGTACGGCTCGGCCAGTCGATCCGTTACAGGGTTCCGGAATCCGTCCGGCAGTGTATCGAGGGGAGAGCTTTATATGAATCGTGAGCAGATGATCGCATCCGTCAAATCGCAAATGCCCGAACGCCGCTGGCTTCATACCGAAGGGGTGATGAAGACGGCCGTTCTGCTGGCTGAGCGTTATGGAGAAGATCCGGGCAAAGCAGAGCTTGCCGCTATATTGCATGACGTGGCGAAATACTGGCCCATTGCAAAAATGGAACAAATCATTCGCGAGCAGAAGCTTAATGGGATGCTGCTCCTTTATGATAAAGAATTGTGGCATGCCGAGGTTGGCGCTTGGGTCGCCGAACAGGAATACGGTGTAACCGATATTGGGGTGCTGGATGCCATTCGCTACCATACGTCGGGCCGTATCGGCATGACGAAGCTGGATAAGATCGTCTGCCTTGCCGACTATATGGAGCCGGGCCGGGATTTTCCGGGCGTAGAGTCTATTCGCGAGTTAAGCGGGCAAAGCTTGGAGCAGGCGTTGATCGCGGGATTTGATAGTACGATTTCGTTTCTGGTTGCCAAGGGCAAGCGGATATTCCCGCTAACGGTAGATGCCCGCAATGATTTAATCGAACAGCAAAAAACAGGAGGTTGAGCAATGACGGTACATTCAGACGAATTGCTGCAAGTGACGGTTACGGCCGCAGAAGACAAGAAAGCGATGCGCATTGTCGCATTGAATTTGAAAGAAATTTCGCTAGTGGCTGACTATTTTGTCATTTGTCACGGTAATTCAGATACGCAAGTTCAAGCAATTGCAACGGAAATTAAAAAACAAGCGGATATGCGCGGGGTTAAGGTGCGCGGCATGGAAGGAATGGACTCGGCAAGATGGGTGCTGATCGACCTTGGCGATGTCATCGTTCATGTGTTCCATCGCGACGAGCGCGAATACTATAACATCGAGCGTCTGTGGTCAGATGCGAAGGTAGTGGAGTTCGCATGAGCTGGATTGCCGGTACGTATCAAACGTTAAGGGTGGCACGTGAAGTGTCGCCCTATGGTTATTTTTTGACCGATGGGGAGAACGAGGTGCTGATGCACTACACGGAGCTCGTCGGCAAAAAGCCGAAGCTGGGCGATGAAGTGGAAGTATTCTTGTTCTTCGATACCGAGGACCGGATTTCCGCTACGATGAAGCGCCCATTGCTGACATTAGGAGAGATGGCCCGTTTGAAGGTGGCGGATGTGCATCCGCGGCTGGGCTGCTTTCTGGAAATTGGACTAGGCCGTCAATTGCTGCTTCCGCTCTCCGAGCTGTCAGAAAAAGTTGAATACCGGCCGCTTCCCGGCGACGAGGTGCATGTTATTCTCGGCCACGACAAGGCAGGCAGGCTGCTGGCTACGCTGGCGGGAGAAGATGAGCTTGGTCCGTTAGTATTCGAGGCACCGCAAGCTTGGCGCAACCAGTGGGTAGAAGGCTGGGTAACGAAATCGCTGCAGATGGGCTCCTTTGTACTGATTGATGGAGGCGTTGTCGGCTTTGGCGTATTCGGGATGATACCGAGCTCGGAGCGGACAAGACCGTTGCGCCTTGGCGAGCGGGTAGCGGGCCGGGTTACGTTCATTCGCGAGGATGGCCGTGTCAATCTGTCGATGGCCAAGCTCAAGCAGGAAGGCCGGCTGGAGGATGCCGACCGTATCCTCGCTTACTTGAAGGAACGCCCTGGCGGCGGCATGCCTTATTCGGATGAATCGCCGGCAGATGCGATTAAGCAAAAGTTCCAAATCAGCAAATCGGCGTTCAAACGGGCGCTTGGCAAGCTGATGCGGGAGGGCGCGATTACACAAAAGGGCAGCTGGACGTATTTGGCGGAAGAAGCATCTTCGGAAGCCGGGGGCGCGAATGAGTCCGGGGCACAGGCTACGGACAGCACTACGGGCACGGACACTGGCCATAGCGCAGATCATTCGGAGGAATAGTGCTATGGATTCGTACGGACAGTTTGCTTCGGTCTATGACCGGCTGATGGTGGATATGCCTTACGCGCAGTGGCTGCAATTTGCCGAAAGCTGCTGGCAGCGCTACGGTGTTCCGGAATCGGTCGTCGATCTCGGCTGCGGAACAGGCAGTATTGCGGTGCCGCTCGCGCTGTCAGGCAAGCGAGTATACGGAATTGATTTATCCGCCGATATGCTCGCCGTTGCACGCAGCAAATGGGACGAGCTTCCCGCGCGCAGCGGCTCGGCCGTATGGCTGCAGCAGGATATGCGCGACTGGCGGCTTCTGGAGCCGGCAGATTGTGTGTTGTCCTTCTGCGATTGCATGAATTACTTAACCGAGGAAGCTGA
This sequence comes from Paenibacillus gorillae, assembly GCF_000513275.1. GTDB lineage: Bacteria > Bacillota > Bacilli > Paenibacillales > Paenibacillaceae > Pristimantibacillus > Pristimantibacillus gorillae. Next base: position 28,039 of record NZ_CBVJ010000011.1, read on the forward strand.
CGTTGAAGCGGCCTTCCGGGCCGCTTACGACGGATTGAAGGGTGACGGCGGCTTGTTCCTGTTCGATGTGCATCCACCGGCTCTCCTTCGCCGATATGCGGACGAGCAGCCGTTCATTCTGGATGAGGATGATATTGCCTACATCTGGACTTCTGAGCTGGATGAAGAACGCTGCGAAATTGAGCATCATTTGACGATCTTTGCGCAGGAGCGCGGAGAGCGGTTCCGCCGGTTTGAGGAGCTGCATAGGCAGCGTGCCTACGATCCGGCTTGGATCGAGTCCGCTTTGCGGCGGGCTGGCTTCGAGACCGTGGACCGCTACGCTGATTTCGAGCTGAAGCCGGCTGGCGAGGGCTCCGAACGGCTATTCTTTGCAGCTGTGAAACGTTAGAATAAAGTGAAAAAGGTGTCGCACAAGTATAGCTTGTGTGACACCTTTTTTGGCTTCATTCAAAAAAATTGTTGATGACGAGAAGGAATTTGACGACCGTTTTCTAAGCGCTTGGAAGCCTCTTCTCAGGGTACGGGTTTGCTCGGCGAAGCTTTGTGCGGAGGAACGAAGCAACGCCTGCAGCGGGGCTCGTAGCTCTCCTTGTCGCCGATTAAAAAGACAGGTCCAAGAGCTGCCGGTTTGCCGTTTACGACACGTTGGGTAAAAGCGGCTTCGCCGCTGCCGCATACCGCGCAATAAGCGTGCAGCTTGATAATCTCATCGGCAACCGCGAGCAGTTCGCCGATCGCTCCGAACGCTTTACCCCGGTAATCCATGTTAAGTCCGGCGGCAATGACATGCTTGCCTTCGCTTGCGAGTGTGCCGATCAAATCGGTGATCGGCTCGTCGAAAAACTGCACCTCGTCAAAGGCGACGACATTGATCGCTGTCGTATCTTCTATAACTTTGGCGGCCGCACTCGGAGTCAGCTGGCGCGGCAGGCTGGCAGCCGGCAGCCGGTAACCCATCCGGCTCACGATTTCCGTTTCGCTGAAGCGGGTATCCTCCGCAGGCTTGTAGACCGCCACGCTCATCCGCCCGAATTGCTGAAGCTTCTGGCAGCGGCGAATCAATTCACCTGTTTTCTCGGAAAACATCGGGCCGGTAATAACGGTGATGAGGCCTCGTTCCATCATTGGGCAGCATCTCCTCTGTGCATCTGTTGTAGCATTCCGTATACCTTCTGTCATACTATGCTGTAGGTTGTATTATTTTAGCTGAAGTTTGCAAATAGAGCTAATGCCGTCGTCTGGCGCGGACGGCGGTTCATCTTCCTATGAGTCGGTCTCCACACTTCTCCAGCATCTCGCAAGGCCCCTCGTTCTATTCCCTGAGAGCATCTTTCAAGCGGCTGTTCATCCCGTCGCCGAGTGAAGATCCGCGTGCGGCTGCAAGCCGCAGCTTTTTCAATTCTTGCTTCAACCGATCGTTATCCTTGATCAGCGCATCGATGGCCGGAAGCATTCCGGGAACCGTATATCCTGCGTCCAAAAACAGCTTTTCGATCGCTTCGCGCAGCTGTTTGGCCGATAATTGCTCGCTCATTTTCACCCTCCAAAATAGCAATAAACTGTCACTATCACATCATATCCTCATCTGTTAAAATAGTCGAGTGCCCGAAATAGAGATGATTAAATTTTCTCCATAAATTTCATTGACTAGACCTATATATTGATGTAGAATCAAAAACATCGACTAGATATTGAGTATATGAGTCGATACTACACCAAGATGTCTACTAGCGCATTTGACGGTTGTTGCAGTCAGAAGCGCTTTTCTATTGCTATAATTCAGCGAAGGAGAGAGAGAAAAACATGCTGGTTGTCTATGATTCTCGTACAGGCAATGTCAAGCGTTTTATCAACAAGCTGAATATGCGGGCTGTGCCGATTGAGGAGCAAAGCGAAGTGGATGAACCATTCGTTTTGATCACCTACACAACGGGATTTGGACAAGTGCCGGAGCGGGTCATGTCGTTCCTTAAGCAAAATTCTGACCATTTGTGCGGTGTGTCTGCCAGCGGCAACCGAAATTGGGGAAACGGGTTCGCGAAGAGCGCGGATACGATCTCGGAAATGTTCGGCGTGCCTGTTGTATCGAAATTTGAATTATCCGGAACAAATCAAGATATGGAATACTTTGTCGAAAGGGTGCGGACCATTGAAACATATCGAACTGAACAACGAGCTCATGCAGCGGGGAGCGGACGGCTTCTATCAATTGGATAAAGATAAAGAGGCGGTAGCCGCTTTTATGGAGGAAGTCGACAGCAAGAGCATGAAGTTTGGCTCGCTGCGCGAAAAGCTTGATTATTTAATAGAGAATGATTATTACGAGAATGTATTCGAGGATTATACATATGAGCAAGTGGAAGCGGTATTTACGCTAGCGGAAAACAACGGCTTCCAGTTTGAATCCTATATGGCGATCTCGAAGTTCTATAAAGACTACGCAATGAAGTCCAACAACAAATCGCAATATCTGGAGAAATACTCCGATCGCGTAGCCATTGTTGCCCTTCACCTTGGTGAAGGCGATGCGGACAGAGCGCTTCGCATTGCGGAAGCGATGATCGAGCAGCGGCTGCAGCCGGCGACGCCGACGTTCCTGAACGCAGGCAAAAGCCGCCGCGGTGAAATGGTATCCTGCTTCCTGCTGGAGATGGATGACTCCTTGAACTCCATCAACTATGTGCTGGGCACTTGTATGCAGCTGTCCAAAATCGGCGGCGGCGTTGCCGTCAACCTGTCGAAGCTGCGCGGCCGCGGCGAATCGATCAAAGGTGTCGAAGGTGCAGCGAAAGGCGTTATGCCGGTACTGAAACTGATGGAGGACGCGTTCTCCTACGCCGACCAAATGGGTCAGCGCAAAGGCTCCGGCGCCGGATACTACAACATTTTCGGCTGGGATATCATTGAGTTCCTGGATTGTAAAAAAATTAACGCCGACGAGAAATCGCGTATCAAAACGCTGTCCATCGGCCTGATTATTCCGAATAAATTCTATGAACTGGCTGCACAGAATAAGCCATTGTATGTATTTGGACCACATTCCGTTCATATGGCCTACGGCAAGCATCTGGACGATATGGATATGGATGAAATGTACGAAGAACTGCTCGCTAACGACCGCGTTGTGAAAAAAGTGGTCATGAACGCGCGCGACATGATGACGAAGATTGCTTCGATTCAATTAGAATCGGGTTACCCATACATTATGAATAAATCGAACGCGAACCGCGTTCATGCGCTGAAGGATATCGGCGGCATCAAAATGTCGAACCTGTGTACGGAAATTTTCCAAGTGCAAGAAACCTCGACGATTAACGATTACGGCTTCGACGATGTGATTAAGCGCGACATCAGCTGCAACCTGGCTTCGCTTAACATCGTGAACGTGATGGAGCATAAAAAAATTAAGGAATCGGTTCATGTCGGCATCGAAGCGTTGACGACGGTCAGCGACCTGTCTGCAATTGACAACGCACCGGGCGTTCGCAAAGCGAATGAAGAGCTTCATTCCGTCGGCCTTGGCGCGATGAACCTGAACGGCTACCTGGCGAAAAACAAAATCGCTTACGAAAGCGATGAAGCGAAAGATTTCGCAAGCACGTTCTTCATGATGATGAACTACTATTCCATCGAACAAAGTATGGAAATCGCGAAGGAACGCGGCCAGACATTCAAAGATTTCGACCGTTCTGAATATGCAAAAGGCACGTACTTCGACCGTTATGTGGAGACGGATTTCCGTCCGAAACTGGACCGCGTGAAAGAACTGTTCCAAGGCATGGAAATTCCATCGCCGGAAGACTGGGCAGCGCTGAAAGAAAAAGTGCAAAAGCACGGTCTTTACCATGCTTACCGTCTGGCAATCGCGCCAACGCAAAGCATTTCGTACATCCAAAATGCAACGTCGAGCGTTATGCCAATTGTCGAGCATATTGAGACTCGTACGTATGCGAACTCGACGACTTACTATCCAATGCCGTTCCTGTCGCAGGAGAATTACTTCTATTACAAATCGGCATACAACATTGATCAATTCAAGCTTATCGACCTGATCTGGGAAATTCAGCAGCACGTTGACCAAGGTATTTCGACGGTTCTGCACGTGAATAGCAATGTAACGACTCGTGAATTGGCGCGCTTCTATATTTATGCTGCGCAAAAAGGTCTCAAATCGCTCTATTATACAAGAACGAAGCGTCTTTCCGTTGAGGAATGCACAAGCTGCGCCGTATAATTCAAAGGCACTCATAACGATTTCCGTTTATATATTCAATGCAAAACGGGCTGCGCGCCGTCTTGGCCGCGCAGGCCGTTTATGCTTGCAAAGGAGCAATTTTGACGATGAAAGCAGTAAACTGGAACCGTCCAGACGATGATTTTACATTAACCTTCTGGCAACAGAACGTCATGCAGTTCTGGACGGATGATGAAATTCCGTTGTCCGATGATAAAATGGACTGGATGGATATGAGCGAAACCGAGCGTACCGTCTATAAGAACGTGCTGGGCGGACTGACGCTTCTCGATACGATTCAAGGCGGCATCGGCATGCCGAAAATTTTGGAGCATGTTGAAGGTCTGCAGCGCAAAGCGGTATTGGCTTTCATGTCGATGATGGAGCAAATCCATGCGAAATCGTACAGCAGCATTTTCACGACGCTGGCTTCTTCGGAAGAGATTGACGCGATTTTCAACTGGGTGGAAACGAACGAGCAGCTGCAGAAAAAAGCGAACCTCATCTCTTCGTGGTACCATGGCATTGAGACGAAGCAGCAGCTCTACAAAGCGATGGCAGCTTCCGTATTCCTGGAAAGCTACTTGTTCTACAGCGGTTTCTTCTATCCGCTTTATTTGGCTGGACAAGGTAAAATGACGAGCAGCGGCGAGATCATCGACTTGATCCTTCGCGACGAAAGCATCCACGGCTTGTACGTAGGCACGCTTGCGCAAGAGCTTTATCAAGAGTTCAGTGCAGAAGAGCAGGCGCAGCTGAAGGAAGAGCTTTATGAGCTCTTGCAGACGCTGTATGACAATGAAGCGGTATACACAGACGACCTGTACAGCCCGATCGGCCTGCAGGACGAAGTGAAAGCCTATGTCCGCTATAATGCCAACAAAGCGCTGATGAATCTGGGCTTCGAGCCTCATTTCCCAGAGGAGCCGGTCAACCCGATCGTCTTCAATGGCATCAGCACACATACGAAGCAGCATGACTTCTTCTCGAAAAAAGGCAACGGCTACGTTCGTACCGTTCACGTTGAGCAATTGAAGGATGACGACTTCGTATTCAACTTCTAAATCTATTTGGAATAATAGCAATCGGCGCGCGTATGCGGCCGGTTGCTTTTTTTGTCGCTCTGCTGGGAGGGGTGAACAGCGAAATCGAGGGAGGAATGCGCATTCGGCTGAGCATTCCTTCTCATCATTTAGCGAAGCAGACTCGCTGTATAACGAAGCTGGATTCGCTGCAGAGCGGGATTTGGAGCGGGTGTCCAGCATTAGCGAACCTAATTTCGCTGTTCGTGAATCTAGGTTCATGAGAAGCGGAGCTAGGTTCACTAACGGCTTTGTTTATTGACGAGAATGCGGGATTAGCGCAAGCCATTACGCTAAATTGCGAAGCTGATTCGCTGGCGTTCGAGGCCCATTTTACAAGAAAAAGACTATGCCAACGTATAGAACGCGTGATAAACTAGGTAGGATATGTAGTTCAGTTAGAAGAAGTGTAGCTTCTTATTCCTTTGCAGGATAAATGGAAAGAATAACAATATACAAGTATGGCCAGCGAGGATCCGTTCCATGGGCATCCTCTTTTTTATTCGCAAAGGAGACGAGTGAAACAATGATTCCGATCTATATTGTGGATGCCTTTTCCGATACGGCGTTTCGCGGCAACCCGGCAGCGGTTTGCTTGCTGGAGAAGCCCGCAGATGAGAAATGGATGCAGCAGGTCGCGGCGGAAATGAATTTATCAGAGACGGCGTTTGTTGCGCAAACAACTGATGGATATGAGCTGCGCTGGTTTACACCGGCCGCAGAGGTCGCGTTATGCGGTCATGCGACACTTGCCGCCGCTTTTGCATTATGGGAGTCGGGAAGGCTGCAGCCTTCCGAACAGGCAGCTTTTAAGACAAAAAGTGGTTTGCTGACCGTCGTTAAGGGGTCGGAGGGCAGCGGGGGATGGATGAGGATGGACTTCCCGGCAGAGCCGCCCGTGCCAGTGCAAGCGCCGGAAGCGCTCATTCAAGGTTTAGGTCTTATTCCTCGCTATACCGGGAAAAACCGCTTCGACTACGTTGTAGAAGTCGACAGTGAACGGACCGTTCGCGAGCTGAAGCCGGACTGGCAGCTGCTTGGCAGCCTGGATGGAAGAGGCGTCATTATTACGGCAAAAGCGAATAGCGGAAGCCATTGCGATTTTGTCTCACGGGCTTTTTTTCCGAAACTCGGGGTAAATGAAGATCCGGTTACAGGCTCGGCGCATTGTGCTCTAGCCCCGTACTGGAGCAGACGGCTTCGTAAGGAGCAGTTGACCGGCTACCAGGCCTCCGCTAGAGGCGGCTATGTAGGGACGGAATTAAGCGGGGACAGAGTGCTGCTATCTGGACAGGCTGTTATGGTACTTCAAGGACAATTAGCGGAAGGGACTGGACAATAATGATGAAGCTGAAGCTGGAAAGAGAACAGAGGGAAGCGCTTGTTGGGCGTGTGCAAAGCTTTTTCGAGCTGGAGCGTGACGAGTCGATTGGCTCGATTGCGGCGGAGCAATTGCTTGATTATATGCTGGCTGAGCTTGGACCCTACGTGTACAATCAGGCGATAAGCGATGCGCGCAAGACCGTCGCGGAACGCTTGCAAAGCGTAGAAGACGAGCTGTATGCATTGGAGCAAAGCGTCTCCGTCAAGCGCACACGAGGAAGATAACGGCAGAAGGAGGCAGCAAGTCTTGGGATATGAAATTATTTTATTCGATGCAGACGATACGTTATTTGATTACCCGAGGGCCGAGGAGCATGCACTTTCCAGCGTTTTCCGGCATATTGGCATTGAAGAGTCTCAGGCTAGGGCTGAGGAAACGGATAGCTACACCTTCAGATATAAGCAGATAAACGGCGGTCTATGGAAGGAGCTGGAGCAAGGACACGTAACGACCAGTGAGCTGAAGGTTGAGCGGTTTAGACGATTGTTTGAAGGCGATGCCGCCGTGACGATTAACGCAGATGAGATTAGCGATCGTTATCTGGGCTTTTTGGGAGAAGGCCATTTTCTATTTGATGGCGCAGAGGCGGTCATTCGCAACCTGGCGAAGCATTTTCGGCTGGCGATCATTACGAACGGCTACAAGGATGTTCAGCTGTCTCGAATCGCTCGTTCAGGGCTGGCGGATTGCTTTGAGCAGGTCATCATTTCAGAGGAAGCCGGCTATCAGAAGCCGCATACCGGTATTTTTGACTATGCCTTCGAAAAGCTTGGACATCATGATCGCAGTAAAATGCTTATCGTAGGCGATTCGTTAACTTCCGATATGCAAGGCGGTCTCAATATCGGCATCGATACATGCTGGTACAACCCGGCTGGCAAGCCCAACGGCACCGATGTGAAGCCGAAGTACGAGATTCGATCGCTTGATGAGCTGTATGGAATTGTTGAGCCGCACACCGAAGTTTGATTAATGAAGGAGAGTTATTGAATCATGGGGAAAATAAAAACCGTTTTGTTCGATCTGGACGGAACTTTGACCGACCCGAAGCTGGGCATTACGAGCGGAGTTCAGTACGCTTTATCGAAATTTGATATACATGTAGACAACCTAGATTTGCTGGAGCCTTTTATCGGCCCGCCGCTGACGGAGACCTTTCAAGAGCTGTATGGACTGTCAGAGGAGCAATCGCAGCAGGGGATCGCGTATTACCGGGAATATTTCGCTGATCGGGGTATGTATGAGAATGAGTTGTATCCCGGCATGCATGAGCTGCTGGGCGGGCTGAAGGAGAGAGGCGTTATTGTGTGTATGGCGACGTCCAAACCGACTTTTTTTGCGGAGAAAATTGCTGATTATTTCGAGATTAGCCGTTATTTCGATTTTGTCGGCGGCAGCAACTTGGACAATACGCGGACCGATAAAGGGGAAGTAATTCAGCATGTGCTGGAGACGCAGGGCATTGATCCTTCCGACACGATTATGATCGGCGACCGGAAGCATGATGTGATCGGCGCGCGCAAAAACAGTATCCCTACAATTGCAGTAGGTTACGGGTACGGCAAGGATGAGGAGCTGCGGCTTTCGGAGCCGGCCTACAGAGCAGCGACGGTTGAGGAGCTGGCGGCACTTTTGCGGGAATTGACGGTTTAATATTAATTGCACATTGCATGTTGCACATTACGCATTGCATGTTGCACATTGCAAATTGCAAGTTGAAAAGGTCTAAAACCGGCCTTCTCAACTTGCAATTTTACTTGCGGCTTCGCTAGAACCTCTCCTGTGGTTGTTTTTATTTGAATTTCCTCTTAGGTAGTTCTCTCTAGTTCTTTTCTCATTGGAGTATGAGTTTTACCGTGCTTTACCGCTTCATCCCCTTTTTTCAGCAAACCTCATCTATTGACTAGCTAATTCACCTTTTACTCTCCCTTAGCCCTCTCTAATTGAGGAACAAAATGCAAAAGTGCATTTTGATGAGCCTCAAAACGCCCCAAACAGCGATCAAAATGTAAAAGTGCATTTGAAATCGTTCAAATTCGCCCAAAAGACGCTTTTTAGGCCAATCCACCTGCACTTTTACATTTTGATGCGATAAATCGCTCGAAAAACGAGAAACAAAATGTACTATTGCATTTTGATTCAGTTGCAACCGCCTACAGCAGTAAACCTCAACTCATAAAAGGACTCATAAAAACCTGAGCGAAACTGGATCGTTAATACGCGAGTGAAAATTTCTAATGATCGTGCATACAGCTTTTGTTCTTGCTGATCGTGAATGCCACTTACCTTCTCTAACAGCAAATTAGAGAGGAACGAGGTCATTTCGCATTTGGGTAAGCGGAGCGTTTTGAGTTTGGGCTGATTTTTTGCAGATTCTATCCATTTTTCATCGGGAAAGCGATGCGGAAATGGAATCAAGAATAGCAGCACGAACCAAAACGCGCAGCGAGCCCAGGGCTGGGAACTGGAGCATGCAGCCCGAAAAAGCCCTTTTAAGGGGCTTTTTTTCGTTTTTGCCCATTGAATTGGCGAAATGATCATCGCTGAGAAGACAAATCGGAATCGTTTTTTACGTTTTGCTCATATCGGGAGTATCGCTGCGGTTGCTATTCTGTGGAGGAGATGCATCTCGTACATTTGGAATCTGAAAATGAAAAGGGGCAGAGCTATGAAACGTCTATTAGCTTCAACACTGGTCATTATGCTGCTGGCAATGCTGGCAGTCGCTTGTTCCTCCAACGGCGGCAAAGAAAGCAGCAGTGCAGGCAAGAACACCAATAATAGTGAAACGTCCGGCGAGCCAACGAAGTACCCGATTGAAACAGAGAAGAAGCTCACATACTGGGGCGAAATTAACGGAAACCTGATCGGCGTAAAAGCTAGCCACAAAGATATTCCTTTCTTCCAGCAATGGCAGAAGAAAACGGGCGTTGCGCTTGAGTTTACGGCGCCGCCTACAGGACAAACCAAAGAAGCGCTCAACGTATTGCTCGCTTCCGGCGACCTGCCGGATATGATTGAATTCAACTTCCTGGGCGACTTTCCAGGCGGTCCTGAAAAAGCAATCAACGATGGCTACATTCTCAAATTGAATGATCTGATCGATCAATATGCGCCAAACTTGAAAAAGTTTTTGCAGGATAACCCGGAGATCGACAAAATGGTCAAAACCGACAATGGCAGCTACTATGCCTTCCCGTTCGTTCGGGGCGATGAGTACTTGCGCGTGTTCCAAGGACCAATTATCCGCAAAGACTGGCTCGATGAGCTAGGTCTTCCTGTTCCGGAAACGATTGAAGATTGGACGACAACGCTTACGGCTTTCAAAGAGAAAAAAGGCGCTTCCGCTCCATTCACCGTGAACAGCAAGCCGCGTTATTTCAACGATTCCGGCAACGGCGCATTCCTTGGCGCATTTGGCGTAACCCGCGGCTTCTATCAGGAGGACGGCGCAGTGAAGTTTGGACCGGCTGAAGCGGGCTTCAAGCAATATTTGGGCTTGTTCCGCGACTGGTATGCGAAAGGACTGATCGACAAAAACATTGCAACGGCTGATACGAAAGCAGTCGACGGCAATATCGCATCCGGCGCGACAGGCGCATCTGTCGGCAATGCTGGCGGCGGAATCGGCAAATGGCAGCCGCTTGTAGAGGCTAACGATCCGAAAGCCGTTCTGGTAGGCGCACCTTATCCGGTACTGAACAAAGGCGAAACGCCGAAGTTTGGTCAAAAGCATCAGGCTTATGCTTCTGAAGGCACGGTCGCGATCAGCGCATCGGCCAAAGATCCAATCCTTGCTGTCAAAATGCTGGACTATGGTTACAGCGAAGAAGGCCGCCTGTTCTTCAACTTCGGTACGGAAGGCGAAAGCTACAACATGGTGGATGGCTACCCGACTTATACCGATCTGTTGATGAAAAACCCGGACAAATTGGCTCCGGCGCAAGCGATCTCGATGTATGCCCGCGGCAGCTACAACGGTCCGTTCATTCAGGACAAACGTTATGCCGAGCAATTTTTCGCCCTGCAAACGCAGCGTGACGCTGTTGTAACTTGGGGTAAAACGGATGCAGCGAAATACAATTTGCCGCCAATTACGCCAACGCCGGAGGAAAGCTCGGAATACGCAACGATTATGAATGACATCAATACGCTAGTGGATGAAATGTCGCTCAAAATCATTCTCGGCACGGAGCCGCTCGATGCTTACGATAGCTACATTGCGAAGATGAAGCAGCTGAAGCTGGATCGTGCCATCGAGATTCAAAAGGCAGCGCTGGAACGCTATAACAACAGATAAACAAAGCGGGGAGAGGGCTTCGCCTTCTCTCCTCCAATTTGGGTGGAGGTGAGCAGCTTCATGGCAAACGCGCAGGCGCTGAAAAGCGGAAAGACCGGAAAAACGGGGAAAAGCAAAAGCCGTTTCATTCGCGACCTTATGATGAATAAATACTTGTATTTGATGATGATTCCGGTCGTTGCCTATTACATCGTCTTCCATTATGCGCCCATGTACGGAGCGCTGATTGCATTTAAGGAATATACGCCGATGAAGGGGATACTCGGCAGCGATTGGGTGGGACTTAAGCATTTCTACGATTTTTTCAACAGCTACTATTTTGTCCGGATATTGAAAAACACGCTCATTATCAGCTTCTATTCACTGGTATTCGAGTTTCCGGCTCCGATTATTCTAGCTTTGCTGATTAACGAGGTTCGCAGCAAGTCGTTTAAGCGCGTAGCGCAAACGATCACTTATATGCCGTATTTTATTTCACTTGTCGTCATTTGCGGCATCATTACGGATTTCACCAATGCGGATGGCGTTATTAACCGGTTGTTCATGCTTTTCGGCTATGACGGTCAAGCCATGCTGCAAAAGCCGGAACTCTTCCGGCCGATCTATATTTTATCGGAAATTTGGCAACGTATCGGCTGGGAATCGATCATCTACATTGCCGCATTAATGAGTATTGACCTGGAGCAGTATGAGGCCGCCCGGATGGACGGCGCAAGCAGGCTGAAGCAGATATTCCACATTACACTGCCCGGCATTATGCCGACGATTGCGATCATGCTGATCCTGCGTATGGGCAATTTGCTGAACGTCGGTTTTGAAAAAATCATTCTGCTGTACAATCCCGTTACTTACGAAACCGCCGACGTTATTTCGTCGTTCGTATACCGCAAAGGCCTTCTGGAATTTGGCTGGAGCTACAGCTCGGCTGTCGGCCTGTTCAACTCGGTCATCAACCTGGTGTTGCTGATCACGGCCAACTATGTAAGCCGAAAAGTTAACAAAAGCAGTCTATGGTGAGGTGAAGCAAATGAGAAGAGAGTCAACTATTGGAGACAAAGTGTTTGATACCGCGATCTATGCCGTCCTCATTTTCCTCGTAGTTGTGACGTTGTATCCATTGCTGTATGTCTTGTTCGCTTCGTTCAGCGATGCAGGCCAATTGGTGGGGCATAAAGGCGTGCTGTGGAAGCCGCTGGGGTTCGATCTTGGTGCTTATAAAAGCGTGCTTGAAAATCCAGGTATCGCGATCGGCTATCGCAATACGCTGTTTATCGTCGTGTTTGGCCTCGCGGTCAATTTGTTCATGACGTCGCTTGGCGCATACGTTCTGTCCCGTAAAAATGTACTGTGGAACAATGCGTTCATGATTTTTATCGTATTTACGATGTTTTTCAGCGGCGGTCTGATTCCGCTCTATCTCGTCGTGAAAGGAGTCGGTCTGCTGGACTCCCTCTGGTCGACGATTCTGCCGTTCTCGATCAGCACGTTTAACCTGATCATTATGCGTACGGCCTTTATGGGCGTTCCAGACAGCTTGGAGGAATCGGCTAAAATCGACGGTGCTAACCATTTCACGATTTTGTTCCGTATCATTATTCCGCTTTCCATGCCGGTTATCGCCGTTATGATTCTCTATTATGCCGTAGACAAATGGAACGGCTGGTTCTACGCTTCGGTCTTTATCCGCAGCCGGGAGCTGTTCCCGCTGCAGCTCGTCCTGCGTGAAATACTGATTGCCAACTCGACGGACAGTATGTCGGCAGGCGCCAGTGCAGGAGACCGGCACCAGATTGGCGAAACGATTAAATACGCAACGATAATGGTTGCGACCGTTCCGATTCTTTGCGTCTATCCGTTTGTACAGCGGTTTTTCGTTAAAGGTGTAATGGTAGGTTCCCTGAAAGGCTAGAGGTTAAAAGGTTAAACGGCTAATCGAAGCAATCAACAGAGAGGGGCTTTTACGGATGCAAGCAGTTAATCAATCTTTGGATGCAGGAGCGATATGGAAGCGTATAGAAGCAAAATTAAGCGTCATGCATGAGACCATCGGCGATAAGTCGCCGCATGTGGCGGGAGCGGACGGCAAATACGACGATCAGCGCGTCGATTGGTGGACGAGCGGCTTTTGGCCGGGCATTCTGTGGATCGCCCATGAGATGACGGGAGAGGAAAAGTACAAGACCTCGGCCTGGAGCTGGGATGAGCGTCTGGAGCGGCAGATGATCGAAAAAAATTCATTCGACCATGACGTCGGCTTTCATTTCCTGCCGACTGCGGTATTCAAGTATCAGCTGACGGGGGATGCGGATGCGGAACGCCGCGCTTTGTTCGCGGCGAATTTTCTTGCCGGCCGCTTTAACCTGAACGGCCGCTTTATCCGGGCCTGGAACAGCGATATGCACGGGTGGTCGATTATTGATACCGCGATGAATCTGTCGCTGCTCTTCTGGGCGACCCGTCAAAGCGGAGATCCGCGCTTTGAGCAAATCGCCAAGGCGCATGCCGATACTGTCTTGCGCCATTTTATCCGCGAGGACGGCTCGGTCAACCATATCGTCTGCTTCGATCCTCATACAGGCTTGTACGATGAGACGCGGGGCGGCCAAGGCGCCGCGCCGGATTCCGGCTGGAGCCGGGGAGCGGCTTGGGCGCTGTACGGCATGGCGAATACGTTCCGCTATACAGCGGATCGCGCTTATCTGCGGGCAGCGCAGCGTGTCGCTCATTATTTTGTAGCGAATTTGCCGGAGGACAACGTGCCGCATTGGGATTTCCGCGCCGATGTGCAGCTGGACAATGAGCCGCGCGACACGTCGGCAGGAGCCATCGCTGCTTCTGGTATGCTGGAGCTGGCTGAGCTGCTGCCGGAGAAGGAAGGCAGAGTCTACAGGCAGGCGGCAGAGCGTATCCTTCAATCGCTGCATGATCATTATGCGACATGGGAAGATGACAGCCATGAGGCGATGCTGCTTCACGGCACGGGACATAAGCCGGCGGGGCAAAACATCGACGTCTCGCTCATTTACGGCGATTACTTTTTCGTCGAGGCGATTGCCAAGCTGAACGGCTGGAAGCATCGCATTTTCTAATTGCAGCAATATTAATTCATTTGATAACAGCCTGAGCGGGATATGCCGTTCGGGCTGTTTTTGCCGCTCTTATGCGGTTTCTACGGTATATAACGATATTATTGTCAATCCGATTGAAACTTTTGACCATTCCATTTTATGAAATGATAGCGCTATAATAGGATTCTGCAAGCCAGTCCAACCGGGATGATTTTATGTAAACGAGGAGATCGATTTGAATCTGACTTCATTATGGAACAAACGGAAAAGCATCGTGTTTACATGGCTCATTTCCTATTCGGCGGTGTTGTTCGTGCCGATTATGATCAGCCTGATCATTTATTCGCAATCCAGCATCGCGCTCAAAAGCGAAATTCATCGTGCCAACGATTCATTGCTGAAGCAGGTGCGGTACACGATCGACAATCAGATCGATCTTATGAAACGGCTCAACATGGAGCTGACATGGAACTCTAAGCTGCAAGCTTTGATCAATTCTACAGGCAAGGCTAGCGAGGCCCAATTCGGAGCATATCAATTGGTGAAGGATTTCCGGACGTACAAAACGTCCTATGCGTCGATTGACGAGTTTTACGTTGCTTGGGAGCAAGGAGCTTCTATTCTGCGTCCGGGCAACGTCAGAGATTTGCCGACCGCTTTTCAGACGATTCACCAGACGGGGGCCATGACTTACGAGGAATGGCTGGATACGATCCGCAAGTCGGCGAGCAACCGGTTTACGCTGCTGCCAAGAGGGGATGCCCCGGGGACGAAGCAGTCTATCGCGTATATTACGCATCTGCCCAAAGACTTAAGCGGACAGGAGACAGGCACTGTAGTCGTAATGGCGGATACCGTTCGTTTCAGCGCGGCTATTGAGAGTATATCGGGGTTTAGTGGCGGTCAAGTGCTTGTCCTGAATGCGGACAACGAGGTGCTATTGTCCAATAAGCCGGTTACGGAGGATATCGCCCGTCTGCTGCAAAATCATTTGAACGGGATAAGTCAGGCTTCGGCCTCTGAAACCGACGGCGATCTGGAATTGTTTTATATGTCATCGGCTGTATCTGATTTGAAATATATGCTCGTCATACCTAGCAATATCTATTGGCAGAAAGCGGAGTATGTCCGCAAATTCACTTATATCAGCATCGTTATAAGTCTTCTCGGCGCTGTGGTGCTGACGTGGTTTTTCATGCGGCGTAATTACTCGCCCATTAAGCAGATCGTGCAATCGCTCATGGACCGAAGCGTGCAGGAGGAGCGGGTGGAGTGGAATGAGCTTAGCTTTATTGAACGTGCAATTACGAGAGCCCGAAGCGAGAAGGAGCAAATCGCGACGGAGCTGAAAATTCATCAGCATGTGCTGCGCTCCAATATGTTTAACCGTCTTTTGAAGGGCAGAGTCGATACACTGGTGCCATATGAGGAAGCGTTCAAATCATTCGGGATCGAGCTGCAATCCGATCAGTTCGCTGTCATTTTGTTTGCGGTGGAGAACGGTGAGAGCATTTCCTCGGAGCTGCCGGGGCTTGACGGGGGCGCAAAGCAGAAGCTGCTCCATTTCATCATTACGAATGTCGTGGAGGAGCTGTCCGGGCAGCAGGGCCATTATGGCTACGTAGCCGAAATCGACGAGATGATGGCCTGCATCGTCAATTTATCGGAAGCGGATGCAGAGGGCCGCAAGGATGATTTACAGCAGATTGCTTCAGAGGCGCAGCGTTTCCTGATGCGTTTCCAAATGGACTTGACCGTCTCTGTCAGCGGTACTCACGCTTCGCTGCCGGGCATTGCGGAGGCCTATCAGGAGGCTGTTGATGCGATGGAGTATAAAATGGTACTGGGCAAAAAGGGCATCATCCATTACGATGATATTCGGATTGATGGCGGCGAGGCGGTACAATCCGGTTATTACTATCCGCTGCAGGTGGAGCAGCAAATGATCAATTTCATCAAGGCCGGTGATTTCGCCCAAGCCTCCTATTACATGAATGACATTATGCAGCGCAATTTCGCTCAGCCGATTATGTCGCTGACGCTGGCGAAGACGCTGATCTTCAATCTCGTCGGAACGATGGCGAAAGCGATTAATGAGCTAGGAGATGGTGAAAGCAGCCTGCTTGGCGACAATCCGCTCTGGATGGAAAAAATATTGGCTTGCGATACGATTCAGGAGATGCAAAATGAGCTTCAACAGCTGCTTAGAGAGGTTTGCATCTTTGCGGCGGCACGCAACGAGAGCCATATGACGCAAGAGCGGGCGGAGTCGCTTCGCGGTCTTGCGCAGGATGTTGTCCGTTATATTGAGGAGGAGTACTGCGATCCGAATCTGAACGTTAACCTAATCGGCGAGCGGTTCGATCTGAAAGGCAGCTATTTATCGAAGCTGTTCAAGAGTCAGATCGGTGAGGGGCTGCTTGATTATATCCATAAGTTCCGGATTGAAAAGGCGAAAGAGCTGATCCGCTGCAAGCAGAGCTCGATTTCTGACATTGCCAAGCAGGTTGGCTATAATGAAGCCGCTACCTTCATTCGTGTATTCAAAAAATTCGAGGGCATCACGCCAGGTAAATACAAAGAAATGATCTGAATGCTGGGGGCATTGATGATGAAGAGGATTAGGCGAAAACTAGCTATGCTTCTGCCGGCTCTACTGGCAATCGTTCTCCTTGCCAGCGCTTGCGGCCAGAGCGGATCTTCCCGTCCGGCAGAGCCAACAGAAGAGAACGGGTATAAGCTCACTTACTGGGCCGAGCTTAACGGCAATGCGGCGAGCGTGAAGCCAACCTTCCAGGACGTGCCGTTCTTCAAGGAGTGGCAAAGGCGGACAGGTGTGCAGCTCGAATTTATTCAGCCGCCGGCGAATCAGGCGCAAGAGGTCATCAACGTGCTGCTCGCTTCCGGCGAGCTGCCGGATATGATTGAATATGAATGGACCAATTTTCCCGGCGGCCCGGCTAAAGCGATTTCTGACGGTTATTTACTGCGGCTCAATGATGTCATTGACCGTTATGCGCCTAATCTGAAAGCGTATTTGAAAGCGCATCCCGAAATCGATAAGCAAATTAAGACGGATGACGGCAGCTATTATGTGTTTCCGTTCATTCAAAACGACGATACACTTCGCACCTATCAGGGGCCTATTATCCGTAAGGACTGGCTCGACGAGCTTGGTTTGGAGGTTCCGGTGACGATAGACGAATGGCATGAAGTTTTGAAAGCGTTTAAAGAGAAAAAGGGTATCATCGCACCGTTAACGTTTCTTGGCGTTCCGAATGTGCTGTTTGGCATTGAAAGCGGCAGCTTCATCGGCGCTTATGGCATTAAGAAAGGATTCTATGTCGACGGGGGCGAGGTGAAATACGGTCCTGTCGAGCCGGGCTATAAGCAGTTTCTTGCCTTGTTCCGCACTTGGTATGCGGAGAGGCTGATCGATATCAATATGGCGACAGTGGATACGAAGACGCTGGACGCCAGTATGTTGTCGGGCAGATCGGGAGCCAGCATCTGGAACGCTGGTGCGGGCATTGGCACCTGGCAGCCGATTATGCAGGCCAAGGACCCGAATGCGAGATTCGTGCCGGCTCCGTATCCGGTGCTGCATAAGGGTGAGAAGCCGAAGTTTGGTCAGCGCGTCCATACGTATACGAGCAACGGCGGCGTGGCGATTTCGGCAAAGAGTGAGCACGTGGAGGAAGCGGTACGGCTGCTGGATTACGGCTATGGGGAAGAAGGCCATATGCTGTTCAACTTCGGCATGGAAGGAACGAGCTATAAGATGGTCGATGGTTATCCGGCCTATACCGACCTCATCCTGGCGAATCCCGACAAGCTGGCCCCTTCTCAAGCGTTAGCCATGTATACGAGAGCCAGCTATTTCGGCCCATTCGTTCAGGATAAACGGTATATCGAGCAATATTACTCGCTGCCGGAGCAGAAGCAGGCTATTGCGCTGTGGGCGAATACCGATGCGGATAAGCATAATTTTCCGCCTGTGCAGAGGAGCGAGAAAGAGAGTGCAGAATTCTCGGCCATCATGCAGGATGTTACAACGCTGGTAGACGAGATGTCGCTGAAAATTATTTTGGGCATCGAGCCGCTTGATGCCTTCGACGGCTATACAGCGCAGCTGAAGGAACTGGGCATTGAGCATGCGGTCGCGATTCAAAAAGCGGCGTTGGACCGGTACAATGAGCGCTAAACAGAAGGCGGCAGGCGTGAAGAAAAGAAGGTAATCCGGCGGCAAAATGCCGGATTGCGTTTTTTTCCATTTTTGGTATAATAATAAATGAATTCGATTTCATTTTCGATTCGATTACAGTTTAGCTGATAGATTTCTACATAAGGCTTCGTTTACAGACATTTTCATTCCGGTGATAAGCTCTTATTCAATATATGGAGCTTCTCATAGCAAGAGGTCAAGGATGTTAAATTATGAAACCGATTACATTGAAACGGAGGTGCTGCGAACGAATAGCGGGAGTCTGCTCCCGGCACACGGAAGTGAAGTTGCTTACTCCAGATTACGCCTTTCGCTTCAATCGCTTTATTTGCGTACGGAACGGCAAAGCCTGAAGTCAGTCAGACGAAACTCCAATGCAATATAAAAAATGGGAGGTTGGATGATAATGAAAAGAATGCTCCTGCTTACGATGTCTTTTGTTGTGCTGCTCAGTTTAATCGTAATAACCCCGAAACCGGCTACCGTTGAAGCGGCGTTTGGGCCTTCCGATTTCTTGAAAACGAGCGGCAAAGTCATTCGCAACAATTCCGGCACCGGGGCAATCGTTAATTTGCGCGGCCCGAACCTCGGCGGCTGGCTGCTGCAGGAAGAATGGATGTCGCCGATGAATACACCGGATCAGTATACGCTGACGCAAACGCTGTGGAACCGTTTCGGTACAGACGGCAACCATAATCTGCAGAACAGCTACCAGGATATTTGGATTCAGGCGAGTGACCTGGATAACATTAAGAGCATGGGGCTGAACTCGGTACGGGTGCCAATCTACTGGGAGGATTTCATGAACCCGGACGGCACGATGAAGCCGGATTCGGTCTCCTTCCGAGAGCTGAACTGGCTCGTCGCCGAAAGCGCACAGCGCAATATTTATGTCATTATCGATTTCCACGGTGTGCAAGGGGGAGCGTGTCCGTGGCATTCCTGCGGCATCTCGAACTCCAACCAGCTGTGGACGAATACAACCTATCAGGACCGCACCGTGCAAATTTGGGAGCGCATCGCCACCTATTACAACGGAAATCCGACGATTGCCGCTTACGATTTGCTGAACGAGCCGCTCGTATCGAATGGCGCAGCGGAGAATGCTGCACAAATTAAGAAGAAATTTGATTATTATGACCGTCTTTACAAAGCTGTACGGGCCAAGGATCCTAATCATATTATTATGATCGCCGCATTCTTCGACTGGGAGCAGGCGCTGCCGCCGTCCACCTACGGCTGGACGAACGTCGTCTACGAGACTCATAATTACAACTTTGACCAATACGACAACTGGAGCGTCACCAATGCGATGATGGATAACTGGCTGTCGAAGATGGCCCAATATCAGACAGCCTGGAATGTTCCTGTCTATGCGGGTGAATTCTCGTACGGGCAGCTTGATCTATGGGAGAAATGGCTTGGCGGCTTGAACGCGCTGAACGCTTCGTGGTCCAACTGGTCCTATAAAGTAAGAGGCGGCGGCAATTGGGGCTACTACAACAACAATAACAACCCGATTCCTGACATCTATAACGATAGCGCTGCGACGATCGTCGCCAAGTGGAATAGGTTCCAAACTTCCTATTTCCAGCCGAATACCGGACTGATCAACGTTATTAAGAAATATTCCACGCAAGCTCCCGCGCCGGTAACGAGCACCTCCAGCATTCAGGCGCTAGCCAACAACAGCTATGTGAGCGCGGAGAATGCAGGTGCCGGTTCGCTCGTTGCGAACCGCGCGACGGTAGGAGGCTGGGAAAAGTTCACGGTTATTAACAATGCCGATGGCACGATTTCGCTTCTGTCTGCAGCCAATAACCGATATGTAACAGCCGTTATCGATGAGAACAATCAGCTTGTTGCGCGGGCAACCTCGATCCAGGCTTGGGAGAAATTCCGCAGAATAGACCGGGGCAACGGCAAAGTAGCGCTGCAAGCGGTAGCGAACAACAAATATGTAAGCGCTGACCAAAATCTGGGCTCCGTTCTATACGCAAATCGTGATACAGTGTCCCAGTGGGAAGAGTTTGTTATTACGTCTGCGCCTTAATGGAATGAGCTAGCAGTAAAAGAGCTGTTCTCAGCGTGGCCCTATGGGCTCGCAGGAGAACAGCTCTTTTGTCTGTCAGCTAAGCGATTTTTTCTTCGCAGCGGGCATCGATTGAAACAGGGTGACTTTGTTTTTACCGGTCGTCTTGGAGTGATACATCGCTTCATCCGCCAGCTTCACCAGATCCTGTACGGAATCGGCATCCTTTGAGGTGCTGACCCCGACACTAATCGTTACGATCGTCTCCTGCTCCACCCGCTTACGGATTGATTCTGCAACCCGATCAGGCTTTACCTTATCGGTGCCGATGCAAGCGAGCAGCTCTTCACCGCCGTAGCGGCCTGCTGTGCCGATGCCGGCTGACTCTTCTTTTATAATCTCGGATACTTGCTTGAGCACGCCGTCAGCTTTATGATGGCCCTGCGTGTCATTGAGTTTCTTGAAGTTGTCGATGTCGCAAAAAAGTAACGGCGGTACCCTTGAATCTATTGAGCAGCTGTTCCGCCTTCAAATTGAAATGCCTGCGGTTGTACAGGCCGGTCAAGCCATCCGTTATGGAAGACTGATACGTTAACATCAGCCTTTCGATAACCCACTGAAACAACAGCAGAAATAGCTGCATGAAATAGACAATCGGCAGCAGATGGCTTAGCAGCAGCAACCAGTCGACCGAACCATGGAAGACGTAGCCGTCAGCGATGCGGGACAGTTCAATAATGAAATAAGTAATGAGGCTTGCAGAATACCTCGTATTCATCTCCGTACCCTTCGTGTCAAGCAGGATGAGGAAGGTGACGATCAGGGAATAGAAGTCCAGCGCCAGAAAACGGACCTGCTCGCCTGCGGCAGCAGCCTCCACTGATGATGGGAATAAAGCGTAATGCGCTCCTGCAATAACAAAGGTCAAGCCGATCATGATAATGAACGGGGTACTTTTTAACCGGGCGCTTCGATGAGTATATAATTTCATGAATACAAAGTTTATAATAATAAAAGAAACGATCTGCATTATGGATGCCGTTACTTGAAGCCATGGCGGAGCAGCTTGTTCAGGATAGGAAATCCAGGCAAGCAGCAGCTGCTGAACCATAAATAAAGGCAAAGCCGAGGTCAGCAAGCGGTAGACGCGCTTGTTCCGATAGCTGGCATACAGCCGCAAGGACATAAACAGCATCAGCATTAAAATCACGATGACGCAGGCGGAAGAAATCAGCTGGCCGTCAGGGCCTGCTAACCAATGAATAATTGACATAGTTATGTATCACCGCATTTTTAATAGGATGTTAGCCTGCTTGCAGAAACATATGTTCTATACTATCATGTTTTACGGCAGGCGAAAAGTGTCGAAATGCAAATAGGTTACGAGGAGGAAGGACAATTGAATATACTTCAGGCATTATTTTTCCCGCCGGAACAACCAGGCGGGGTGTCCTCCATGGTCCCTTATATTCAAGACCGTTTTACGAAGCTAGGCTGGCAAATGGAACTGTTCTCGCT
The DNA here is from genome assembly GCF_000513275.1 of Paenibacillus gorillae. GTDB lineage: Bacteria > Bacillota > Bacilli > Paenibacillales > Paenibacillaceae > Pristimantibacillus > Pristimantibacillus gorillae. The sequence goes on from NZ_CBVJ010000011.1 coordinate 49,885, forward strand.
GCCCAAGCGGGTTAGAGGGAAAGGACAGGAGGACATTGTCTTCGAAACGTTTGATATAACGGAATTTGCAGGCAATCCGATCGTCGATAAATATTTGCAAACGTTTCGGGATTATATTTGGTGGACCCGCCTCAGAAACAAAGGGTCTTACGATATTATTCATGCGCATCACCCCATTGCAGCGCTTGTTATGAAGCAGTTGTACCCGGACACGCCGGTTATGATGACGATTCACTCCAGCTATGAGCGGGAGCTGATCCTGAACGGTAAAATTGCTGAGAACGGACCGGAGCATCTGTTTCTAACGAAGCTATATGGCGAGCTGGAAGTGAAGCTGGACCGGCTGTTGACGGTATCGGAATCATTCCGTACTTATATTTCTCCCTACATTAAAGATCCGAGCGTAATTAAAGTCATTCCGAACGGATTTGATGAAAAAAGGTTTAAACCGATTGCTCACGAGAACGCGGTGCCGCAATTAATTACGGTCTGCCGCCTCGTTCCGGCCAAAGGGCTGGATGTGCTGCTGCGCGCATGTGCGGAGCTGAAGCGGAACGGCCATCCGTTCGTTCTTCATATTATTGGCGACGGTCCGATCCGCGAGGAGCTGGAGCAGCTTGCGGTGGAGCTTGATTTGTACGACGATATTATTTTTTACGGCTACATGCTTCATCCCGAGGAATTTATGCCCTTCTTCGATATATTCGTGCTTCCATCACGTGCAGAGGCGTTTGGCTCTGTGTTTGCGGAAGCAGCCCTATGCTGGCTCGCGCTTGTCGGTACGAATGTAGGCGGTATTGCTGAACAGATCGATGATGGCGTGAATGGCCTTCTGGTACCGCCCGAGGACCCGATTGCATTGGCCGAAGCGCTGGAGAAGCTCGTGTCCGATCCGATATACCGCTACAATATCGCGAGATCAGGCTGGGATAAAGCGAAGAAAGTCTATTCCTTGCAACGCGTTATTTCCCAATTGAAAAAAGTATATTTGTCCTATAAAACGGAGGTGTAGCGGTTGTCCGCGCCTTTTCGATTTATTCACGCTGCCGATCTGCATCTGGATAGCCCTTTTCGCGGCATGAGCAAGGCACCGGAGGCTTTGAGGGCGCAATTGATGGCCTCGACCTTCGGAGCGCTGCGTGCGCTGACGGAGACGGCTGTCCGCGAACAGGTTGATTTCATCGTGCTGTCCGGCGATCTCTATGACAGCGCAGACCGGTCGCTGAAGGCTCAATTGCTTCTAGTCAAGGAATGGGAACGGCTGCAGGAGCACGGTATTGCCGTATTCGTCATACATGGCAATCACGACCCGATAAACGGTTCTAGAGCGGAGCTTCAGCTTCCGGCTTCCGTCACCGTTTTTGGCGCTGACCGTATGGAGTACAGGCCGGCTTACTGCAGAAGCGGTGAGCTGGCTGCTTTTGTATACGGGATGTCTTACGGTACCCGCCATGTTACGGACAACTTGGCTGCCGCATATGAAACAGAGCCCGGAGCACCGTTCCATATTGCGATGCTGCACGGCAACGTGAATGGCGATGCGTCACATGATCCGTATGCGCCTTGCAGCTTGGACGAGCTAGTCGGCGGCAAGGGCTTCGATTATTGGGCGCTTGGCCATATCCATACGAGACAGGTACTGCATCAATATCCGCATGTCGTTTATCCCGGCAACATTCAGGGAAGAAATCCGCGTGAGGCCGGTGAGAGAGGCTGCTATATCGTGGATGTATCCGCGTCGCGTGCGGTAACGCTCACTTTTACGCCGCTTGACGAGTTGCGCTGGCTGGAGGCGGAGCTGCCGATTGCGGGCATAGTGTCCGAACAAGAGCTGTTGGGCAAGCTTGATGAGCTGGCGGACCGGCTTGCTTTATCGGGAGAAGGACGCTCCGTTATGCTTCGGCTGAAGCTTACCGGCCGGGGGCCGCTTCATGCGAAGCTGACAGATGCGCTCGTGCGTCGAACGCTGCTGGAGCAGCTGCAGGAGACGAGAACGGAGTCTGTTCATGAGGTCTGGAGCTGGATCTATGCGCTGGAGGCGAACACCTCGTCGGAGCTTCAATTAGAAGGATTAGCGGACGAAGATAGCTTTGCCGGAGAATTAAGTCGCGTAACGGCTGCTTTGCTTGCCGACAAGGGGGAATGGCGGACGTTCGCCCGGGAGGCGATAGAGCCGTTAGCCGCTCATGCAAAGCTTAGCCGATTGCTTCGCGGAAGTCTGGAGGAGCTGCCGGCTCGCTGGCTGGAGCAGGCGAGGGAGCTGACGCTGGGACTGATGGACGGTGAAGGGAGGAAGGACGGATGAAGCTGCTGGAGGCGCAAATTGACGGATTTGGCCAGCTGCAAGGACTGCAATGCCGGCTGGACGGCAAGTCAGCGATTATATACGGTCTGAATGAAGCCGGCAAGAGTACGCTGATGGGCTTTATCCGGACGATGCTGTACGGGTTTGCTAGACGCAACGGACCGTCTGCCGACCGTCAGGAGCCGGTTAACGGCGGAAATCATGGCGGCCGGCTAATGTTCGCTGATGAGAGCGGAGACGTCTATATCGTAGAACGGTATGCCTCTGTTAATCGGGGGTAAGCCGAAGGTGACGGCGCTGCAGACAGCGGACGGGGCAGCGGGCTCCGGCGAGGAACGATGGATGACGCAGGAGGAGTGGGAACGCCGATTCTTGAACGGAACGAGCGAATCGACGTACCGTCAGTTGTATGCGATTACGCTGACGGAGCTGCAGCAGGTCGGGGCGCTCGCCGGAGACGAGCTCGGCCGCTATCTTTATGATGCCGGCTGGGAAAGCGGCAAAGCGGTTGGACAAGCCGAGAAACGGCTGCAGCAGGAGATGGAGTCGTTGTTTAAGCCGCGTGGATCCAATCAGCAGATGAACCGGCAGTTGAAATCGCTGGAGAGAACGGAAGCCGAGCTTCGCAAGCAAGCTGACGCTATCTCCGGCTATAATGCGTTGAAGCGTCAGCTGGAGCAGCTGGATGAACAATTAGCAGGCCTGGATGAAAGGCTGCCCGGTCAGTTGGAGCATGTACGGCTGCTGGCGAAAGCAAATGCTGTCCGCCCGCAATGGCTGGAGCGGCTGGAGCTGACGGTGGAGCGGGAAGGTGTGGCCGCAGCGGAGCGGATAACGGGCGAAGCGGAGCATCGCTGGCTGGAGCTGGAACGGGAGCGTTCCGGACGCCAGGCTGAGCTTGAACGATACGGACGGGAGCTTGAGCTTATTGAGCATCAGCGGGATGATTTGCAAGTTGACGAGTCGCTGCTCGCCCGTATGGATGAAGCCGATGCGCTAATGCTTGAGAGCGAGAAAATGACGCTGCTGAAGGAAGAGCGCATTGAGCTTGCGTCTGAGCTGCGCGGCGACGAGGAGGCAATCGGGCGGCTGATCGCCCGCATCGCGCCGGACTGGACTGAGGAGGAGCTTCGCGCATTGAAGCTGACCGTCGCGGATCGTGAGCATGTACGCGGCGTAAAGCAGCGGGATATGGAACGCGCGCGCCATCAGGAGCGTCTGCAAGCCGATCTTGGACATGCGTTAGAGACGGAGCGGGACGCGGCTCATTCGCTTGCTGAGGCGGAGGTGATGCTCGCCGGGGCAGAGCCAGAAGGGCAGGCTGGCGGAGTGAGCGGCTACCTATTCGCTCCGCAGACAAGCGAAGCGCTGCTTGCCGCATGGAATGACT
>NZ_CBVJ010000012.1 GCF_000513275.1 Paenibacillus gorillae
GCTGCGCACTGCCGTGACCGCGCGGCGCGAAGCGCTACGCGCCGCGAGCAGCTGCAGCAAAGCCTGCTGGAGCTGGGGAACCGGCTCCAGCGGCTGCGTGCCGCAGCGGAAGAGCGCCGCGCCGCCGCAGAAGAAGCGGCGCGGCAACGCGATACAGCCGCCAGCGCTTGGCGCGGCTGGCTGGAGGCACTTGCGCTGCCGCAAGCGATGTCGCCTGACGCGGCGCTCGAAGTATTCGAGCTTGTCGAGCAGGCGCTGCAGCGGCTGGCGCAGCGCGAACGCCGCGCCGCGAAATATGCCGCGGCAGGGCGGCAGCTTGCCGCATTCGAGGCGCAAGCTGCGGAGCTATGCGCTTCGCTGCCTGAGGCGGCGAGGGCAAGTCCGCCGCTTTCGCTGCGGCTGCTGCAAGCCGAGCTGCGCCGGCAGGAAGCGGCACGGCAAGAGGCAGCGCGCCTTGGTGAGCGGCTTGCGGAGCTGAACCTTGCGATCCGCGACGCTAGCGTACGAATTGACAGTGCCAATGCAGAGATGGCGGAGCTCGTCCGGCAGGCACGCATGGAGTCGGCTGCGGAATTCGCTGCAGCGCTTTCTCATCGTCCGCGCCTTGCGTCAATCGACACCCAATTGAACCGGTTGACGATTGAGCTCACGGCAGGCTTGTCTGAGCAGCGGTTCGCTGAACTGGAATTGCTGCTGGAGTCCCATGATGAGGTAGAACTCAGACAGCTTCATGCCGAAGCGGTGGGAAGCCATGAGAACGGTGAACGAATGAAGACGGAAAAGCTGGATGCAAGGGGAAGAATGCGGCAGCAGCTGGAGCAGCTGCTTCAGGAGGATGAAGGGCGCAGGCTGCTCGCCGATAAGGAAATGACGATTGCGCAGCTGGAGCAGGACGGCGATCGCTACGCGGTACTGGCTGTCAGCGCCTCGCTCATTCGCGCGACGAAGCGGATTTATGAGGAGGAAAGGCAACCGGAAGTGCTGCGGCTCGCAAGTGAATATATACGGGAGTTAACAGAGGGCCGTTATGTCCGGGTCATGACGACACCTGGCGATCCGGCGATTCGGCTGGAAACGGTAGATAAGCGCTTTGTTCCAACCGACAGGCTGAGCAGGGGAACCGCAGAGCAGGTGTATTTGGCGATGCGCCTGGCTCTAGCTGAGGAAGCAGCGCACCGCCAGCGGCTGCCTATGCTGCTAGACGATTTGTTCGTTAATTTCGACCGGCCGCGGCTCATAGCGGCTGCCGGGCTTATGAAGCGGCTTACAGAATCGCGGCAAATACTGCTGTTTAGTTGCCATGATCACATTCGCGATCTGCTCACCGGATTAATGCCGCAAGCTGCGCTGATCCAGTTGGAGAGGTAGACCGTCACGTTTTTATTTGTGTCATTCGTTTGCGAATAATCAAATACAGCCATCCTAAGCTGACTAGGCCGAAGATCGGATAAAGGGTCGAGAGCAGCGGTCCAAAGCCGATCTGGCTGGCGACAAAGCAGCAGAGCAGTACAAGGATTGTAAGTATGGAACGCGACCATTTCAGCCGCTCCTGAAGCTGCAGGGTCAAGCCGTAAATGTCAGCGATGAGCGTTGTGAAAATTTCCGCAAAAATTAAAAATACATAAATGAACTGAACCGTCTGGCCAAGCTGCTTGGCAATGCCGCCCATCGGAATGGCATATTGCTGAATGCCCGGCATATGGACCGATAGCGCGATATGGCCGGCCAATAGCATGAAGCCGATACCGAGGCTTCCGACCCAAGAACCGAGTATGATCGTTTTCCGGTCGCGAATTTCTGCTCCAAGCGGTACGAGCACCGCTTGTGACATCGACAGATTAAAGGCTGTATACAGAAATGGCGATGCCCAGGCGGCCCAGACGCTATGATCGCTAGAGAGCGATATGAACCGGCCGGCACCGGGAGTATGGAAGGTATCTACAATGACGACAACGGTAAACAGCAGCATCAGCGGAACAACGATGGCGTTTACGGTCAGTATCGCCTTCATCCCTTTGCGCAGCAAAAAATAACAAGCGGCAATCGTTATAAGCAAGCCCGCCTGGTACGATATATTCCAGTTTTCATAAAAGATCGTCCCGGCGCCTGCGAGCATCACTGCAGTTACGCCGAGCAGCACAACCAGCATGAAATGGCTGATCCACCGGCCGTATTTTTCTCCAAACAGTGCTTTGTTCAAGTCTTCGTACGATTTGGCCTGAATATCGCTGGAAATTAGCATCATTTTGGTGCCAAGCCAGATGAACATCGCTGTCGCGATTGCTATCGTTAAGGTGCCCCAATAGCCGAAGCGGGTGAAAAACTGCAAAATTTCCTGTCCGGTCGCAAAACCGGCGCCTACGATCGTCCCCATATAGGTGGATGCGATCTGAAGCACCTTTCCGGTACGTTTCAGCATTATGGCGTCCTCCGTTCGATAAACCTTCTATATATCAATAGGTATGATGGAGAGAGGACGAGCATGACAGCTTGTTCGGTTTTTTGGTACTAGACTCTTAGTTCCGCTGTAAAAATATAAAAAGGGCGCTTCCCGTTCAAATAAACGGAGTAGCGCCCTTACTATTAGTTGCTGTTGTATGACAGAAGATTATCCGGTTTGGTTATACGACTGCTAATAGCTTAATCGATACGATTTTGCTATGATCGGGATCAAGATCGAGCTTTAACAGCGTGCTTTTACCTTCATAAGTCAGAATAAAACTATTTTGAGTGTTTGGCTTGCCTAGCGCCTTTACAGCCGTCTCTGTTTTATCGCCGACGCGAATGCCGCTTATGCCGGTGGAAATGCTTGCATCATAGACTTCAACGTATTGAATGATGTTTTTACCGTTAATGCCGACGGAAAAGCCCTTGTATTCATGGACTTCGATCGATTCGTCGCCATCTTCAAGCGTATACGTATCGCCAGCCTCGCCAAATCGTTTCAGCAGCTTGGAGCGGGCGTCACCAATGGCTAGACCCATAATTAAAGGTTTAGCGGCGTTCCACTGCGGCTCGCTGCTGGCGGAGCTTTTACTGCCGGAATTGTCCGACTTAACATTGGATTCTGCGCTCGTACCGCCGCCTGGTCCGGGATCGGCCGTTTCACCCGTCGGCTCGCCGCTGACGAGGTTGTTTTTCAAATAATTCTTCTGTGGCGTATCGCCTTGCATATAGGATTTGCCGTTCACGGCATTTGCATCTCCGGTCAGGTCCGGCTTCTCTCCGTTATAATTGCTCTGGCAGCCGGCAGCCACAATTGCCAGCGTAAGCACGGCAGCCAATTTCGCACTGTTATGTAGTTTCGATCCGCGTTTGCGTCTGTTCATTGCTCCAACTCTCCCTTTACAGGAATTGAATTCCTGTTCAATTATGTACGTCGGTTCGGCTGTCCTTGTTCCTTATATCGGTAATGCGGGTTGAACCCGTAATATCTGAATTCATCTATTTGCGAACGTGCAAAAACATTGTACTATTCTAGACGGTTGAAACTGGAAAAAGTTTCTGATTTTTATTGCTTCTGTTAAAAAACTTTAAGCGGCTTTCGTGTGAAAGGATGCGCCAATGTCGGCTTTTGCATCATTCGCAGGTTGCGCTTTCGGCCGTTCCTATGGTACGTTAACGAAAAGGGATTTTGGTGGAAGGAATGAATACGATGGATATTTTAAAAGAGCGAATTTTACAACAAGGTCAGGTACTTTCGAATGATGTACTAAGACTCGATTCTTTGATCAACCACCAAGTCGATCCGGCTTTGACGATGGAGATGGGCCACGAATTTGCCAAACGGTTCGCGGGCGAGCAAATTACGAAAGTGTTGACAATCGAATCCTCAGGTATTCCTTCTGCATTCGCAGCCGCATATGTGCTGGGCGTTCCGCTCGTGTTCGCACGACGCAAAAAAACGCTCATTGCCGATCCGGAGGCTTATTGCGAGCGTGTACCTTCTTTTACGAAGGGAATGGTCACTGATATCATGGTGTCCAAGCAGTATCTGACAGCGGATGATAAAGTGTTGTTTATTGACGATATAATTGCAAATGGAGACGCGGCTCGCGGTTTGGTGAAAATTATCGAGCGTTCAGGCGCCCATTTGGTCGGACTAGGCATTGTGGTCGAGAAAACGTTCCAGGCTGGCGGCAGAACGCTGCGGGAACAAGGGGTCCGGGTGGAGCCGCTTGTGAAAATCGCATCGCTGGCTGACGGCAAAATTACGTTTGAATAGCATGTTCCAGTATATATGCTCTTTTCCGACAAGGAGTTTTAGCATATAATAGTTCGTAAGTGACTGAGAGGAGGCATAAGCAATGGGAAACTTATCTGCAGAATTTATGAACGCCAAGTTGAACGATGCGAAAGTTCATTTTGAACGCGCGCTCGATTGCAAACATACTGAATTTGATGATCTGTACCCTTATATGATTGAGCATCCGCAATTTTTCTGGTATAAACGTTATGTAGCCTGGTCGGAGCTTTTGACGATCGTGAAGCTGAGCGAGGAACTGGAGATGGAATGGCGCGATCAGTTTACAGAACGTCAAGCGGATTATATTGCGAAGCGCGTTATGTCCTCTAAAGTGCTGGACGAATGGTACGAGACGGAGACGAATGACTCCAAGGAGCATGTTGGTTAAGCTGAGGCTTCATAACATAATTGGATAGACCAAACCTCAATGGGCGCTTTAGTCCGTTGAGGTTTTTTTCAAAACTAGGACAGGGAGGCGAGTTGCTGTGATTAGCGAAGAACAATTGGATCAGTTTCGGATTAGCGGCGAAATGGTTAGAGCTGTGCGGGATGAAATAGAGGCTAATGATGTAGTTGGCATCGTTGTAGCATGGGATGATTCAACCGTTGTGTTACGAAAAGCGAATCGGCGCGTATTAAAGCTTAGCCGCGGCTATCGCTTCGAACCAGCCGCGAGCGAAAGAGGGACGGCTCTTTAAACGCGGTGAAGGGAGCGGATATTATGAAGTGTCCGATTTGCGAAGATGTTCGTATGAGGGAAGTGGAGAAGGACGGCGTTCTGATTGACGTATGTCCGGATTGCAAAGGGGTATGGCTAGATCGGGGGGAGCTGGACAAGCTTGTCCAAGGCGTGAAGGAACTGAGGGAAGAATACGGGCGGGATGACCGGTATAACAACCAGTACAATCAGCCGCAGTCTCAGCCTCCGCAGCAGCCTTACGGTCAACAGCCGCCTCCGTACCAGCAGAACCAAGGATATGGCAATGGCAACAACGGCCAGTACGGCTCCTACAAGGATGGCAAGCACGGTTATCCGCATAAGAAGAAAAAGTCAGTGCTGGACGTCTTCGGCGACCTGTTTGACTAATGAATTGAACGCCGTTTGTCGGCGGAGGGTTGACCTTACGGCTTTTCAGCCGAAGGGTCGGCCCTTTTTTTGTTTTTCATTATTGTTTTTCATTATTGTTTTTTATTTTGTTCTTTAATTTGTTCATTATTTTGTTCACTATGTTGTTCTGCGTGTTGTTCTTTAATTTGTTCTTTATTATGGCGACATTTCGATACCGATTAACATTGTGGGGATACTCTATATGGAGGCACTGTATAATTCTTGCCTAGTACTACATAGCGAAGCTGCTTCGTTAATTGGCGGGACTGCAGCCGAGGACAGTAAGTTGCCCAGTACTAACTAGCGAACCTCCTTCGCGTTAAGCGGTCAAACTGCAGCGGACGATAAGTGAGGTGGTTTCGCTATATATGGTTATATGGTTAATCGGCCGCGCGCTTCCTGGCGCGCGGTGCCATCGCGGTATGCGGTTCTGGTTGCGCGTCTGTGGTAAATCTTCGTGTTGTTTCCAACGATAAGCGAAGCCGTTCCGTTGAGCCGCCAACCTGCACACAATTCTCATCGCGTGGAGCAACATTACATCGCGGCAGTCACAACGCGAAAAAAAGGCTGCCACCCAATAAGCGCTCAGGTGACAGCCTATATTTCCAGGAAGCAGCGGTACCCGTTGCTTCCAATATTCCTTACTTCGCGTAATAGCCGCCGTCAATCGGCAGCTCGATGCCTGTAATATACGAGGATTCATCGGATGCGAGGAAGAGGACGCCTTGCGCGATATCCTCCGGTTTGCCGAGCCGTGGCAGCGGTGTTTGCGACAGGAACCATTGGCGCATATTCTCATCCTTCATCAGGTCGACGGTCATCGGCGTTTCAATGTAGCCCGGATGAATGGAGTTGGCGCGAATGTTATGTTTGGCGTAATCGACCGCTGTTGCTTTCGTCAGCATCCGTACAGCGCCTTTACTAGCTGTGTATGGACCTGTGCCGCTGCCGCCGGTCAGTCCGGCAATCGACGATATATTAATAATCGAGCCCCCGCCGGCTTCGATCATATGCGGGATGACATATTTTTGCCCCAGAAAAATACTAGTCACGTTAATCGACATCGTTTTCTCCCAGGCTTCAACGGTCAAGTCCATAAATGGAGTAGCGTTAGATATGCCGGCGTTGTTGACGAGGATGTCGACTTTGCCGAATTTTGCAACGGTTTCCTCTACGATGCGAATCCAGTCGTCCTCAGAAGCGACGTTATGCTTGAAGCCCAGTGCTTCGCCGCCGCCAGCTTCAATCTCACGAACGACCTCATTAATTTTATCTTCCTGCAAGTCGGTCACAACTACATTAGCGCCTTCTTTGGCGAACAGCAAAGCGTCCGCTTTCCCCATGCCTCCGGCTGCACCTGTAATAATCGCTACTTTATTAAGAAGTCTTCCCATCGTTGATTGCCTCCCTGTTCTTGAGATTAGATGCTGCTATTCTTCAACTGGAGCAATTCGTTAACGCGCTCATATGAGGCAATGAGCAAATCCTTCTCGTTTTCTGATAAGTCAGACCATAGCCCGTCCGTAAGCGTCTGATACTTTTCCAGCATTCGCTCATGGATATGACGGCCGTGATCCGTAAGCTGCAAATAAACTTGCCGCCGATCCGTTTCGGAGACGACACGCTCAACCAAACCTTTTCGAACGAGCTTGTTGCTTAAATTCGATACGGCCGGGAGTGTAATATCCAGTACTTTGGAAAAATAAGAGCTGGTAAGCTGCTTCTCATGAAATAATGCCTGCAGGATAAAATATTGCGACGAGGTTAAGTCAAAGTCCGGAAGCTTGGCATAACTCGCGACGATAGTCATCATCTGACGGGCAAACAAAAGGGACAGCTGCTCCTGCTTGTCCATCACCATCACCTCATAACGATACGGTTTAATCATTTCACATATGCTTCTAATTAAAGTAGTTAAAAGCTTTTAACAATTTAAATGTATCTTATTTTTAGCAGAGAGTCAACCAATAGGGCGGAAATGGCAGGCGCAGCAGCAACTAGCTGGAATCCCAATGTGATAGGAGACAATAGCAACAACAATCTTTTGAATATTCCTTGACAGGAATATTCCTAAAGTGGTATATTTCAATCAAGGATACGTGAGCTGGTCCGTTTGACGATACAGCCTCGGTGAATATCATTCCATAAGGGGCAATGTCAGGATGGAAATTACAACTTTCAGCGCATTATCCGATCCAAACCGGCTGCATATTGTCGAGCTTTTGCTGGAAGGCTCCTTAACCGTAGGGGAGATCGCCGAGCGGCTGCAAATCCGTCAGCCTCAAGTTTCCAAGCATTTGCGCATTTTGCTGGATGCGGGACTTGTTGAAGTGCAGGCGGAAGCTAACAGGCGTCGTTACAAGCTGCGGCTGGAACCGCTTCAGGAAATAGACGCCTGGCTCGCCGATTATCTTCGGATCTGGGATGAACGGTTCGGCAAGCTGGAGCATTATTTGGATCAGCTCAAGGGACGGAAAAACTAAATGATTAACAGGAGGAATGTCAGATGACGAACAAATTGACATTAAGGCCGGAAGGTTCAGTATTATTTATGGAGCGGGAGTTTGATGCGCCGCGTGAGCTTGTGTATGATGCTTACACACAAGCGGAGCACTTGAAGCATTGGTGGGGGCCTCGCGGCTGGGAATTGTCCTATTGTACGGTCGATTTCCGCCCAGGCGGCGTCTGGCATTATTGTATGAAATGCGTGGACGAGAACCAAGGCGATTTCTTTGGCTTTGAATCTTGGGGGAAAGGCGTTTACAAGGAAATCGACGCGCCTGAATCCTTTACTTATCAGGATTTCTTCTCCGATGCGGAGGGCAATGAGACAGAAGGCATGCCATCTTCAATTGTTGCTCTATCGTTTGAGCCGCTGGAAGGCAATCGGACGAGAATGGTTAGCCGCGCAAAATATGAATCGGAGGACCAGTTGAACAAGGTGCTTGAAATGGGAATGGAGCCGGGCATTGCCCAAACGCTGGACCGGTTTGAGGAATATTTGCTTACTTTGTAATCATTGAAATAATTGCGGCAGTACAGCAGAGGCAGGCCATCTGGTAATCCGGATCGGCCTGTCTCTTTTCCATTTAACGGCGCCGGATTTTCCCGGGAGAGGCACCGTAATTTTTTTTGAACAAATGATAGAAGTGACTGAGATTGTCAAAACCGGCTTCATACGAAATTTCCAGAATGGATAGCGGCGTCGTCAGCAGCAGGTTTTTGGCGTAGCCCAATCGAAGCTGGTTAATGTGAGCTGTCGGCGTCGTATGAAGATATTGCTTGAATACGCGGTTCATATGGCCCACGCTGCGGTCGGATAAGGTGTAGAGCCGCTCCAGGCCGCCTGTGAAGTTTTCTTTCTTTTGCAGCTCCAGCAGCAGAGCATCCAGCCATTGCGGCATTATTTTCTCATTCTCGTTCTGGTCGTTAAAGAAGTAATAAGTCAGTGCATCTGTCAGAAAGCTTCGCGCCAAAATTCTGGCCTTCTTCTTCTCAAGCGTCGTATAGAGGTGAATAAGCTCTCCTTTCCGGACGAGCGTCTCGACATCGGATGGAGGCAGTACGATAGATGGTGGCATTGCCACGCTTTTCAGCTTTTGAGCGACAACGGGATTAGCCAAATATTTGAAAGCATCCTCGATCACTTCTTTATAGAAATTGACATTAATAAACTGACAATCGGAATCATCGTAAAAGTCATACCAGTGCGTATCGTCAGGGCGGATGAAAACCATCGTCCCTTTTTCCATATAGTGCGCTTCACCGTTAATATGATGGATGCATTTGCCGGCCGTTATAATAAAAACTTCGTAATAATCGTGGCGATGCAGCGGTGTCGTGTGCTTAATGGAATATTCGATATGAAAATTCGCCTGAACCTCAGGGTCGATCAGCGCTGCAGCTTTCAATACGGCAACTTGCATCTTATACTCACCTCATAGTTGAAATAAGGGTTGTCTATATGATGTTAATATAGCACAAAAAAAGCTCAAACAATACAAGACTGAGGGCGTAATCAAGTGTTACTATCATGCTGTTGGCGGATAGACATACCTTATCGCCTCATCCTTATTGATAATCATATAGCACAATAAATTACTGACGAAGCAGGTGGAATACAGATGCAATTGCTAACCCTTAACGGCGTATGGAACATGAAGAGAACGGACGAAGCGGAATGGATTAACGGAACCGTACCGGGCTCCGTATTTAACGATTTGCTCCAAGCGGGCAAAATGGAGGATCCGTTTTTCCGGGATAATGAATACGATGCACTGGAACTGTCGAAATTCGACTATGAATACAAACGTGAATTTACGGTAGAGCAGGATACGCTTAATCATGACGTTGTTCTGCTGCGCTGCGAAGGTCTCGATACGTTATGCGAGGTTTTCATTAACGGCAGCTCTGTTTTGAAAGCGGATAACATGCACAGAACATACGAAGTGGATGTTAAGAACGTTCTTGTTGCCGGTGATAATCAGATTCACATTGTCATTCAATCGGCTACGCTATACGCACTGGAAAAAGAGAAGGAACAGCATTTGTCCAGCTGCGCCGACGCCGTACCTGGCATCTCTCATATTCGGAAGGCGCACAGTATGTTTGGCTGGGATTGGGGTCCGCAAATTCCCGACGCGGGCATTTGGCGCAGTATCTCCATCGTCGGCTTCGATACGGGCAGAATTGACGACGTATATGTCACGCAGCAGCATTCTGACAACAAGGTAAATATCGATATTAAGGTCGACCTCCAGAAGTGGAATGATTCCGCGCTCAGCCTGCGTGCGGTTCTGGAATCGCCAGACGGCAAAACCTATGAACATACGGTTTCCGCTGCAACTGGTACGGATGCTTTGCTTCAGCTAGAAGTTGCAGATCCGCAAATTTGGTGGCCGCATAACTACGGCAGCCAGCCGCTTTATTCCTTGAAGGTTGAGCTTCTGGATGGTGGCGGCAAGGCGATTGACGACAAGTCGCTGACTATCGGACTGAGAACGTTGACTATCAAACAAGAGAAAGACACTTGGGGGGAGTCCTTTGAGTTCGAAGCGAATGGCAAGCGTATTTTTGCTATGGGCGCGAACTATATTCCGGAGGATAACGTCTTTGGCCGGATCAGCTATGAGAGAACGGAGAAGCTCATTAAGAGCTGTGTAGAAGCCAATTACAACTGTATCCGCGTATGGGGCGGCGGCTATTATTGCGACGATTATTTCTATGACCTGTGTGACCAATACGGCTTGATCGTCTGGCAGGACCATATGTACGCTTGCGGTAATTATGATTTTAACGAGCAATTTAAAGAAAGCATTCGTCTCGAAACGATCGACAACGTGAAGCGTATCCGTCATCACGCATCCCTTGGCTTGTGGAGCGGGAACAACGAGCTGGAGTATGCCTGGGCATACTGGGGCTGGGGAGAGCGTTACGGCGAGAAGCTGCAGCAGGATTATCTCAAGCAGTTCGAGCAATATTTGCCGGAGCTGAATGAGTCGCTTGATCCGAATACGTTCTACTGGCGTTCTTCGCCTTCATCTACTGGCAACTTCGATGATCCGAACAATGAGAACATCGGGGATATGCACTATTGGGATGTATGGCATGGACGCAAGCCGATTACTGAGTTCAGAACCCTGTATCCGCGCTTTATGTCGGAGTTCGGTCTGCAGTCATTCCCGTCTCTGAAAACAGTAGAGAGCTTCACGCTGCCGGAGGACCGCAATATCTTCTCTTATGTGATGGAATCGCATCAGAAGAACGGTACGGGCAACGAGAAGATTCTCTACTACATCAGCGAATATTTCAAATTACCGAAAAACTTCGATACGCTTCTCTACGTTTCTCAGCTCATTCAGGCAGAAGGAATGCGTAATGCGGTTGAGCACTGGAGAAGAAACCGCGGCAGATGTATGGGGGCAATCTACTGGCAGTTGAACGACATCTGGCCGGTTGCATCATGGTCAAGCCTGGATTACTTCGGCAGATGGAAAGCGGCTCATTATTCGACGAAAAGATATTTCGCTCCGGTATTGGCATCGGCTTGCGAAGAGGGTACTTCTGTTGCGCTGCATGTGAGCAACGAAACGCTGGAGCCAGTCGAAGGCAAGCTGACTTGGCGCCTGATGAATCATCGTTCTGAGGTGATTCAAAGCGGTGAGCAAGGGGCAGCGGTTGACGCTCTGGCAACGAAAGAAATCGTCGGACTGGATTTCGCTTCCGTTCTGGATTCCAAGCAGAAGCAAAGACAAAGCTACTTGGAGTTTGACTTCATCGTGAACGGGCAGTCAGTGAGCGGCGGAACGGTTCAATTTGTGAAGTCGAAGCACTTTGATTACTTGAATCCGCAAATCAGCGTACAGGTCAGCGAAGCCGAGGACCGGTTCGTTATCGAGCTGGAAAGCCAAGCTTACGCTAAATTCGTAGAGCTGGACTTCAAAACTGCCGATGCTTTGTTCGACGACAATATTTTCGATTTGTCGGCGTCCCGTCCGAAGACTGTAACGGTTAAGAAAGACAGCTTGTCTGAAGCTTTGAGCCTGGATGCATTCCGGGAACAGCTTACAGTACGCAGCTTGTTTGATACGTACGAGTAATCGGACGGCTTGAAAAACAGAATGACAGGTTCTCAACCTGATTGAAATAATAGAGCATCTCCTTTTAGGGTAAAGAGGCAGCCTTTTGCCAATTACTCTGGCGGGAGATGCTTTTTCGTTACGCCATTTAATCCTTAAAATCCTGAATAGGAAATATTTCATCATCCAGCAACATTTACCTTGTGAGCTTCGTCAGAAGATTATCTTGGAAAAAAGAGAATATATGGAAAATAAATATTCTAATAACTATTTGTTGTTGTGGAGGAAACCTATAGTGCAGCATAGATTTAGCCAGATATTGAACCTGAATAACAAACGAAAGAGTGCTTTTCCTTTTACAACTGTCCTTCTACTCATTATAGCTGCTGGACTATTAACCTCTTGCACCAGCATAACCGGAGGCTATTCCTTTAGGCCTGGCTCCGTCTCTACATCAGTCTCTACTCCCAAACCTAATGACGCTAAGTATGTCGTCCCTATTGCAGACAATTCCTATTCAATGGATCGGACAGGCAATATTAACTTCAATTATAGGAAGGGAACTGTTACTGCAAAAGCGCCGTTACAATTGGATGCGACGGAATTAGTACCCGGAATGGGCTTTATGGAGACAGGTTTCTACTTATCAGAGGAAAAAACCGCAATCGTATATGGATTTGCCGATGGGATATCGTCACCGCTGCATGTATTGATTAGCGAGGACATGGGAGAGACGTGGAATGAATATAAGATTGAAGGCGCTAAGGGGTATGATACGAAGCTTATCGGCTTTACGTCGGAAAAAGAGGGCTGGATCATCTTAGGGGACCCATTCGGTGTAGGGAAATCGATGAATTATATATATCAGACATCCGATGGCGGTCAGACATGGCAAGAGATTGGCAATGTCAATGAGAAATATGCGGAGCAAATTTCGGGAGCCGGATTCTATAACAAGGACATTGGCTTCCTAGGCTTTGGATCCGATGAAGACAAAGGACCTGTCATCTTCGGGACGAAGAATCGGGGGCAAACGTGGGGAAAACTGGATATCGATTTGCCGGAGCATTTTACCCAATTTGAGCAGACACCGCTTAATCCTGTTTTTAATGGCCAGGAATGGAAATTTCTGATATTGCTAAGCAAGGCCGGAGAAACAGCTGGAACGATCGAATTGACGAGTAAAGACGGAGGACTTTCATGGGCTTATGAATAATAATGATCGGACAAAAATAATGCCCGGAGAAATGGTATGACCATCTTTCCGGGCATTATTTACTTCACGAGGGCATTCAAGACGTCATCGATTTTTTTCGTATTGGCAATGGCTCCGCTAGCCATCCAGTAGTTGCTTGGCATTTCGAAGACGTGGCCGTTTTTGACGGCAGGCAAATTCCGCCACAAGGCGCTGTTCTCATAATCCGTCAATAGCGCTCTTGAATCCTCTCCCTGCACAAGTACAAAGATATAGTCGGCATCCAATTGAGGCAGTATTTCCAGTGAGAGCGGCTGAGCGCGACTCCAGGATAATTCCTTAACCAGCTTATGCGGAGTTAACCCTAGATCGGAATAAAGCACGAGTCCGCTGTAATAGGAGCCGTCCATCAGTTGGACTTCTTTCGGCTTTACACGAATGACGGCAAACGTTTTATTTTCCACATAGGGCTTCAACTGCTCTTTTGCCTGCACAACTTTGTTGTCGTAATCGAGAATCGCCTGCTTCGCTTTAGCGGAAGTGCCTGTCATCTCACCGATGACCTCAAGCGTGTTTTTCCAGTCAACTGTCGCATCTTCAAAAACATAGGTCGGAGCAATGGCGGAAAACTGCTTATACGCTTCTTCGTCCGCCATATTCGTCGTATACAGCACAACGAGGTCAGGGTTCGTTGCAAGCAGCGCTTCCTTGTTTAGCCCTCCGCTCGAAAAATCAAGCTTGGGCACATCTTTGAGATCCTGCTCTAAGTAATCCTGCACTAGCTCGCCGTAGGACCATTTTGCAGCAGGCTTGATCCCAAGGGTCAGAAGCGTATCTTCAAGGTAAGGGGCGACGATCCTTTGGGGAGTAGAAGTCAGTTGAATAGAACCCAATGAATGCTTGAATTCTTTCGGCTCTGACACGCTCTCTGTCCCGGTATCAGGCGATGCGGAAGGAGTTAGGCTGTTATTGTTAGCCTTCGAGCCGCAACCGCTTATAAGTAAAATGAGTGAAAGTGCTGCTAAAATATAAGCTGAGCTTTTTCGGAATTGGTAACGCATAGTGCCTCCTAGGTGATTTTGATTTTCATTATCAACAAAAGTTATTTTATCACCTTGGTATTGCGATTGATAGAGAGAATTGTGTGGCGTTAAGCAGGCGAATTGTGCGATTAGTCTTCTCTATTTAGTTCCCAGCAGCTGCTGAGCCTGTTCAATAACAAGCTCATGAGCATAAGGCGAATACTCCAGCCAAGGCGTTTCCTCTATAAGATAGACCTGTCCGTTTTGAACTGCTCGAATTGTCGTCCACTCGGTGTCCTGTTGCAGTTGTTCCCAAGCCTGCTGCGATTCCTCATCCTTATCGACGACCAACAGTAAATGGGCAGTATCGTGAAGAAGAGAAACATCCAGTGCAGAAAGCGTGCGGAATACCGGAATGTCAACCGTATCGAAGGGAGGCCGAAGACCAAGATCATCGTATAGAACAGCACCGCCGTTGCGTCTGCCGTAAATAATCAATTTACCAAGCATCATGTGCAGAAGCGTAACGGTTTCGTTACCAATGCTGCGCTGAATGATCGTTTTTGCTTCATTAGCTTTGTTCTCATAATGGTCGATCCAGCGTTCAGCAGCCTTTTGTTGTCCGACAATAGATGCAATCTGCCTGAACTGATCCCGCCATGGCTTACCCATCCATGGAACAACAAAGGTAGGTGCGATTTTGCGGAGCTGCTCGTCAATTTCTGGCGGAATAATATCGTCGCACAGTATCATTTCAGGCTTTGCCTCCGCCAGACTTTGCATGTTATGCCTCCAAAAGTCGGCCGGCATGATTTTACGCCGCAGCAAATGTACAGAAATTAAATCATGATAACGGCTCCGGTGGTATTCTCTCTGACGGTCAACAGGCGCAGCATAGGGAATGATATCAAGTGCCATGAGGTGAGCAGCGTAATGATAACTGACGGTTGCAATTCTCTCATGCTTGCTGGCAGCGAATATGGAGGGGGGCATGCCAACCTCTTCTCTGAATTTTCGCCTAAAATGGGAATCGTCGCCGTATCCCACCCGGCGGGCCGCCTCACTTATTTTCATACCGTTGCGCAGCAAAGCTTTGGATTGAAGGATGCGGATTTTGGACAAATAGCTGTGCGGGCTAAGTCCGGTGATAGTCTTGAAGACATGCGAATAATGCCAAGGGCTCATGCAGGCGATTGCTGCTAATTCATCGCGGGTTAGCGGCTCCGCGTAGCGGCGCTCCATCTCTTGAATAGTGCGCAGAATGGCATAACGGGCATCTGTTTCTTGCTCTTGCCCGGGTTCATTGATGTCCATAAGCAGATATACCAGCTTATAAAACGATATCCTATCACTATGCCTGCGCAATTCCTTAGCACTTGTGTGACTATCCCATAGCAGTACGGCCAAACGGTGAAGCTCTGGAAAATAGGGCTTGGGAAGATCAACGCCGCAGTTAAACACATCGGCAGACAGCTGGAAAATACGGTTTTCCTCATTGCGTGCATGCTCGGATAACGCTTCGAATTGAATATAGTAGCCTTCAGGAAGCTCGGATCCGTTCCGTTCATATTCAAAAAGCATGCCAGGGGAAATAAGCAGGCCTCTATCTCGCTCTAGCGTATAAAGTTGTTTGTCTATAAAGAATAGACAGCTGCCTTTAGTAACCAGCAGCAAAATATAGCATTCCGCGAAAGCGGAGCTGGGAGCTTCCTCCATGCGTGAGCCCAATTGTTCGATGTTGATAAAACGGAAGATGAGATTATCGCCGGTACCCTTAGCAGATTGCGGGAGTAGTAAAGTCATTACATCATTCCTTATCTAGAGCGATTAATATCAGTAGTTTCATTGAATTGTAATAGAAACAGGCTTAGGAAGCAATGGAAGGATGGTGTTCACAGCGGCTTCATCTCTTGCAGGCAGGCGGCTCAGCTAACTTGAGAGGCAGGGAAGCTTAATACAAAGGCTGCCCCTCCATTTTTCCGGTTATGAGCCGATATTTGACCGTGACATCGTTCGACAATTGCCCGGGAAATGGCTAACCCTAATCCGGTTTGTCCATCTTGTCCTTTAACGAATCGCTGGAAAAGGCGAGGGAGGATTGCTTCCGAAATACCTTCGCCATCGTCACAGATTTCAATAGCGACCCGATTATCATTTTCAGACACATTGATGCGTATCGTTTCTTTGGCATAACGCGAAGCATTTCCGACAATATTCAGCAAAGCCTGAAGCAATTTCTCCGGATCAACTTTAATATGAGGCTGTTGTCCCCAATCCGGAATACTGGACACTTGGATTTGAATACCCTTGTCCAGTAGCAGCGGATTCATCCGTTCCACAGTCTGGGCAATCAGTTTTTGTACGGGAATATCAAAATCCTCGAAAATTCCCTCTTCACTTTCCAGTTTGGCGAGCAGAATCATCTCTGTCACAATTTTTTTCAATCTTTCACATTCATCAGCAATCGTTTCCAAGCCTTTATCCGCATGCTCGCCAGTGAATATACCATCCCGAATTCCCTCCGCATAACCTTGTATCGACATCAGCGGTGTTTTCAATTCATGGGAAGCGTTTTGAAAAAACTGTCTTTGCGCATGATGGTATTTTTCAAGCTCGCTTGCCAGTTGATACACACTTTGTGCCACTTCGCCTACCTCTCCGCTGGATTTGACCAGCTCAACCTCGGAAAAACGGCGTGTCTCTACTTTTTTTAATTCTCTTCTTAGGTCAGTCAGCGGTGTTACAAGCTTTCTGGTAATGAAAATGCTGAGTATAAAAGCGAGAATGCCTCCTGCTGATAAAATCAGTAGCATACGGCTAAACAAAGCCCACTGCATCGATTTGATTGTACTGAGTGGCGTGGTCATCATAATGGTAGTGGAATAGGGGCTAGTCCGGTCTACATTATCCGATATGGATTCCGCGATATATATTCCATCAGGCTGCTGTAAAAATCCGTTGCCGTTTACATCAAGCGGAGTTAAGAAATGTTTCCATTCCATAGTCTTCGCAGCAGTTAATTGGCTGTAAAAGAGATGATGAAAGGACTGCAGCCATAACGCCTCAATTTGCCCAGTGCTGACAGCTTGACCTGGCACAGCTTGAAGCGCATTCAAATAATGTCTGCCTGTTACTTGCATTTCTTTTCTTTGGCTGTGAATTAGCGTATTAGACAATAGCGGATAGACAAGGACAGCCGTAATGGCTAGAACAGCAAACAGCAAAATTCCGAATGATAGATTCAGCCTATAAATCAATCTCATACTTATTCTTCATCTCCTTGAACCCGCAATCGATAGCCATGCCCCCAGACTGTCTCAATAGGGAGCTCATTAATCTTTCTGCGCAGCCGCTTTACCAGATCGTCAATTGCCCGGTCACTGCCGAAATAGTCAGCACCCCAGACCAGCGTCAACAGCTCGTCACGAGAGAAGGCACGATTCGGTTGTTCAAGCAAGGTCCGAAGCAGTGTAAATTCTTTGAAGGTCATACTTAGTTCTTTGCCGCGCCAGAAAACCTGTCTTTCTTCCACAACCAGCTTTAGATCAAGAAGCTCCAGCTGCATTCTCTGGGCAGGGACGAGGTTGTGATCAACTGGTTGCGGATGCATGGTACGGAGCCGGTAGAAAAGCCGGTTGACCCGCGCAACCAATTCCCGGGGACTGAAGGGCTTCGTTAAATAATCATCACTCCCCAGCTCTATGCCAAGTATGCGGTCAACTTCTTCATCCCGCGCAGAGATCATAATAATCGGGACCTCAGTCTCCTTGCGGATTTGCCGGCAGAAGTCGTAGCCGTTCATCTTCGGAAGATTAATATCGAGCACCCACAGATCGGGAGAGTCTTTTTTCCACAAAGCCAGTGCTTCTTCAGCAGTCGATAATGAGAAGGTCTCATACCCTTCTTTATTCAAATAAGCGGACACAATTTCCCGTATTTTTGCATCGTCGTCCACGATCGCAATTTTATATGCATTCATGTGTGCAGCCTCCGGACCAGATCTTTATCATCCATTGTAACAAATGCCTCTCCGCTGCGGTGCAATCCCACACTTTTTCCATACTTTTTCTATAACTCCTCCAAATCTTATTTGATGCTTGTCTGTATAGTTAGGACCTGTAAGCAATCGAATTCGAATACGTTGAAAAGGATGATCGCAATGAATAAGAAATGGACCTTGCTTGTACTGGCCGCATTATTAATGTTAACGGCTTGCAGCAATACGGATGCTTCAGTGAACTCCGGCGCCCCGTCGCCAGGTGAGAAGAAGACCGTTGTTGTGGCGGTGATGAGTGCTGACCCCTTCCTGGAGAAAGCAGCCCTGGCATTTGAAGCGCTTCATGATGATGTTCGGATTGAAATTAAATCCCATATGGCTAATCCTGATGGAGGGCCAAGAGTAGCCGTATCGCTGGCCGATATCGAGAAATATATTCAAACCTTAACGACACAAGCTCTTTCAGGTAAAGGAGCGGATTTGATGACAATGGGAATTTTGCCTGAAGATAAATTTGTGGAGAAGAATGTACTAGTCAATCTGTATGAGCTAATGGAGAAAGATTCATCTTTTGATAAAGGGAAGTATTACGAGAACGTTTTGAAATCCTCTCAAGTGGGTGACGGTCTTTATGCGATGCCGCTTTCTTTTTCGATAGATGCGATTCAGGGCAACACGGAGCTGCTGAAGAAAGCCAACATTAGTATGAATGACAACAATTGGACCTGGAGTCAATTTGCTGACATCGTTAAGAAATTGAAAGAACAGAATGGCTCCGACTATATGGCATTCGTCAATCCTAGTCAAATCATTGCCGATTATATTTCTGAAAATGGCTCCGAGTTCCTGAATAAAGGAGAGCCGAATTTCGATTCCGATGCGTTCAGAGATGCATTGACGCAAATAAAAACGATGTTTAGCGAGAAAATAATCGAAGGAATCTATACGGATACAGACAAAGTATTGTTTGCGATGAAAAGTATGAGCAGCCCCAAAAATGCGTTATTGTCTGTTCTGGATCCGAAGCTTCAGTATTATCAGAAGCCGACAATGAACGGTAAATCTTCAGGCTGGAAGATGGGCTCTTTCACTACCTTTGGCTTAAATAGCAAATCGAAGGTCAAGCCGGAGGCATGGGAGTTCCTTAAATTTCTGCTTTCTGAAGAAATGCAGTCTTCACCAGATTTGATGGGCTTACCCTTGAACAAAGCTGCGATTGACGAGAAGTTCGCTGATACGGAGCAAGAGCTTGAGCAAGGCAAGCTGGAAGTGAATTTTACCATACCCGATTCCGAGACGGTGAAGAAACAAATTCAATCGTTAAAAACCTTATTGGAGGGAGATGGAGGAGAGAAACAATTCAGCGATCAGAAAGTGCTTAATATCGTCTTTGAAGAATTTTCACCTTATCTTATGGGACAGAAGTCGGTTGAAGAAGTGAGCAAACTGATTCAAAACCGGGTGAAGACTTATTTGAATGAATAAGTGTACAGACAAGAAAGCCAACGTTATGGTCTCATAGCGTTGGCTTTCTTTTATAGTAAGGGCATTGAGTGGGGGAAATCCCATAATGGATATTCATATCAGTTGGTTTTTCTTGAACTTTCCTTTAAGTTCTCTAAGATGAGCAGCTTCGCTCTTTCCGTATTTCTATCTTTAATCGCTTGAAGCAATTGCTCATGTATGGGAGTGCTGTCATCATATTGACGGACATCCTGGACGATTAAATGACTCAAGTACTCTTTGAGTATCGTGCAAAAATCACGGTATAAATCAACTAGAAGCTCATTCTGAGTGGATTGGGCAATCGCAAAATGAAAATGAAGATCTGCTTCAACGTAATCTGCATAATTACCGGAATCAAGCGCTTTTTTGCGTTGATCCAGATATGCTTGCATATTTTCCAGATCTTTTTCTGTTCGATTAGCAACGGCTATTTCACAAATTTGCAAGTCCAGCATTTTTCTAACCTCGTAAATATGCTGCTCCCTATATTTTTTTGCCGTTTTCAAGTAGCTTTCGGGTAGTTCAACAGACTTAATATATGTTCCATCACCATGTCTAACTTGAAGGACACCTGCATGAACTAGAATTTTTACGGCTTCCCTGACCGTAGAACGGCCAACTGAAAACTGTTCCATAAGCTCGATCTCTGTCGGTAATTTATCCCCTGGCTTGAACTGTCCGGAGAAGATGCTATTTTGTAGTTGTTCCAGTATTTCATCAACAAGCTTGCGTTTAGGAACAGCTTTGAACCCCTCGTTATTACTCATTAAGATCCTCCTAAGACATCATGTTAATCAGTTAGTTGATATTTATGTGTCTATATCTTTCCGTACAAAATACATAATACATCATATGTATTTTTTTATCAAACAGCCGCATTTAGACGGGGAATTATGAAAAGGGCGATACATCTTCTTGAATATTTCTCTCGATAATTGATTTGACATCAGACGTCTGATGTATTAGTATTTTGTTATCATTTCGGGCTATCTAATCAGTACGATATAAAATTTTGAAATAAGTAGGTGCTTTAATGAAAAAGAAACATGTTGGCTTCATGATTATCGCAATACTGTTTGTGTCTATGAATCTGAGACCTGCCATAACTTCGATTGCTGCTCTGCTCGAAACGATTCAGAGCGATCTCTCGCTAAGCAGTACGACAGTTAGCCTTTTAACAGCAATTCCTGTTATTTGCATGGGCATATTTGCTCCTTTAACTACCAGGTTCATTCAACGATTCGGACTGGAGCGAACAGTGACTTACTGTTTAGTACTCATAGGTGCAGCTACAGGCCTGCGATTTTTTGCTGAAAATACAGCACTATTTCTAATGACTGCTGGTTTGATTGGTATTGGACTGGCAATCATCGGACCATCGTTATCTGGATATATTAAACAGCATTTTCCCAGTCATGCTCATTTGATGATTGGAATTTACTCAGCGGGTATTGGACTAGGGGCTTCTTTAGGTGCAGGACTCACGATTCCTTTAAAAAATCAGCTTCATATCGGATGGCCTGCAGCTCTTGCTTTCTGGCTGATATTGGCGCTCATCTCTATCATGTTGTGGATCTTTGCAACAAAAGGTGGAATTCAGAGCAAACTGACTTCCAAACCAAATAGAAAGCCGTTTCCATGGCGGAACAAACGAGCATTGCTGGTGATGATTTTCTTTGGTCTACAAGGTTGTCTGAACTATTCCATCACGGTATGGATAGCTCCAATTTCGCGGCTGAATCATTTTTCTGAGGCGCTTGCCGGCACCGTGGTCACTGTCTTCACACTCGTACAAATGGGAGCTTCTATAATCCTTCCCTTGTTTGCAGCTAAATTCCCAAATCGTCTTTTTTGGATGCTCTTTAATTCGATTATCCTTTTGTCAGGGCTACTAATGCTTAGCTTTATGAATGGAATGAATGTGCCTTGGATTGCGGCTGTATTATTAGGATTTAGTTCCGGCGGGTTATTTTACCTGGCTTTGCTTCTCCCGCTCGATGAAACAGACAATGCGGAAGATGCAAGTTCTTGGACTTCCATGGTGCAGTTCGGCGGCTATATCTTATCTGGGATTGGTCCAATTTTTACAGGTTGGATTCATAATATTACGGGTAGTTATCCAATCTCCTTTATTGGATTATCTATAATTGGTTTGTTTGTCGTTGTACTGAGTTTAGTTATTGGAAACAAAAAAAGTACAGAAAGGAGAATTACCATTGAAGATTATTGATGTTAGAAATGTGACTTGGATTCGAGATGACTCCACAATTTTGCATGATGTAAGCTGGCAAGTTGAATCAGGAGAGCATTGGTGTATTGTCGGGTTGAACGGGTCTGGGAAAACGACTTTGCTCAATATGATTAACGGCTACATTTGGCCTACCAGGGGTCAATTATCGGTACTGGGTCATACATTCGGAGAATTTGATCTAAGAGAGCTTCGCAAGTCGATAGGCTGGGTTAGTTCTTCTCTTCAACAACGTTTGTATGGAAGTGAGACAGCTTTGAACATCGTGTTAAGCGGTAAGTTTGCAACCATCGGGCTGTACGATGATTTTTTGCAGGAAGACTTGACGAAGGCCTATTCTTTACTCCAGCTGCTTGGTTGTGAGAAGTTAACGAATCGGAGATATGACACATTCTCGCAAGGAGAGCGTCAACGTGTTCTTATCGCTAGAGCCTTGATGGCGTCCCCCAAATTGCTTATTTTGGATGAGCCTTGTACGGGACTTGATGTATTTGCCCGTGAGCTGCTGCTGAATATGGTTGATAACATAACAAAGCAACCAGATGCACCTACCCTGTTGTTTGTAACCCATCATGTCGAGGAAATTATGCCAGTATTCAAAAAAACCTTGCTAATTAAAGAAGGTAAAATATTCAGAGCCGGAGATACACTGGATCTCCTGAATACGGAGCTGTTATCTGATTTTTTTGACGCTCCGCTAGATGTAGAACGTCGCAATAATCGTACATGGCTATTGCCGTCAAGTAATATAACCGAAGAAAAACTCAAGGAGGATTACGTTAATGAGCACTAATATTTATCATGAAAAAGATACAGAAATCAATATGAACATTCTTCAGGGCAAAACAATTGCTGTACTGGGCTATGGAAGCCAGGGCCATGCCCAAGCGCAAAACCTGCGTGACAGTGGTCTCTATGTCATTATTGGTCAGAGAAAGGGCAAATCATTTGATGCAGCAGTCAAAGACGGATTTGAAGTTTTCTCTGTATCGGATGCTGTAAGCCGTGCAGATGTTGTACAAATTTTGCTGCCGGATGAACTGCAATCGACTGTCTATGAAGCTGAAATAAAACCGAACTTAAAATCAGGCGCTGCTCTCATGTTTTCACATGGTTTTAGTATTCATTTTGGACAAATAAAAGCACCGGTTGACAGCGATGTATTATTAATTGCCCCTAAATCCCCAGGGCATATGGTTAGACGATTGTACACGGATGGCTTTGGAGTGCCGGGTCTCATTGCCGTTCATCAAAATGCGTCAGGGAATGCGTTTGCGATCGGATTAGCTTACGGAAAGGGCATCGGCTGTACTCGCGCGGGTGTGCTTGAAACATCATTTCGAGAAGAGACGGAAACAGATCTGTTTGGTGAACAAGCAGTCATTTGCGGCGGGGTAAGCGCACTTGTCAAGGCGGGCTTCGAAACGTTAACAGAAGCGGGTTATTCTCCAGAAATGGCTTACTTTGAATGTATGCATGAATTGAAATTGATAGTGGACCTTATGTACGAAGGCGGCCTTGCCACTATGAGGGATTCGGTCAGTAATACGGCTGAATATGGCGATTATATTACGGGGCCAAAAATTGTAACAGATCGCACAAAAAGAGCTATGCGGGAAGTTTTAGCTGACATTCAGCAAGGGAGGTTTGCTAAGGAATTTATGTTAGAAAACCAATCCGGGCAAGCTACATTAACTGCGATACGCCGTAATGAAGCCCAGCATTCTTTGGAAACCGTAGGGACGCAATTACGCAAGCTGATGACTTGGATGAACTAATGATTACTATTTTAAGAAAATGAATATAAGATAATAGGCCGAAGCAAGCTCAGTGTTCATTGAACTTTGCATTCGGCTTTTTTTACTGTAACAAAAAAAGGTATCCGTCTGCTATAAAGCAGATAGATACCTGTCATTGATGATTTGGTGCGGTCGAGAGGACTCGAACCTCCACGGCTGTTACACCACTAGAACCTGAATCTAGCGCGTCTGCCAATTCCGCCACGACCGCATATGTTGTGTCAACAAAAGGTATAATATCATTTTTGGCAGGGCGAAGTCAAGAAAAAAGTCAAAATGCATTCAATCATACTGTTGGAATGAGATGCATCGCCGAGCAGGCAGCAGGATGGAAGGCAGTCTTCCTGCATTGACAATGAAAACAGTTGTAACTATAATCGTCACATGAATAGCTGCGACTTACAAGCAAGGAGGCGTGCGGGATGAACAATAACCGGTTTGCCGTTGCTGTCCATATACTATCGTTACTGGAGCTTATGAAGGATACGCGCTTAACTTCGGAATATATTGCAGGCAGTGTGAATACCAATGCCGTCGTCATCCGGCGTATAACGGGGATGCTGAGCAAAGCGGGACTCGTGCTGACGAGCCCGGGCGTTGCAGGTGCTTCGCTTTCCCGGCCGGCAGATCAAATTACACTGTTGGACGTTTATCGTGCGGTGCAGAGCGGAGGGCAAGAAGAGCTGTTCGCAATCCATGACAAGCCAAATCCCGATTGCTCCGTAGGGAGGAACATCCAGTCGTCGCTGGAAAATGTATTCTCGCAAGCACAGCTGGCGCTGGAGAATAAGCTTGCTGCTTTAACTTTGGAGCAGGTTACGACGGATCTGGCGAATAAAATGTAGAGGTATACCAGTAGATGAGACGAGGATTTGTCCGACAGGACGGTCCTCGTCTCGTTTTTTTCTCGATAATTGGATTGCCTTTAGAGAGAAGGAGTGAGCAGCACGCTCTTCAATACATCCGCCGCTGAGCTTTTTTGAAGTGATTTGATATCCTGCAGAGGCGGCAGGCCAAAGAGACGCCGGTATTCCCGGTTGAATTGCGAAGTGCTTTCATAACCGACTTCCAATGCGGCATTCGTAGCATCCATCGCGCCGCTCAGCATGAGACGGCGAGCCTCTTGCAGCCGGAGCTGCTTCTGATATTGCAACGGCCCCATTGTCGTAACGGCTTTAAATTTATGCTGTAATCCCGAGACGCTCATATTGTTTGCTTGCGCAAGCTCTTGTGCGGTAAAAGAGCGCGAGTAGTTTTCTTTAATCCAAGCGATAGCGCGGCCGACCCCTTCAGCTTGCTGATCGAAAAATACTTGCTGGAAAAACAAATGACCATAATTCCCTGCAAGCAGCTTATAGATCATTTCGCGTTTGATCAGCTTGGACAGAAACAGAATTTCCTCCCTAGGCTTATCGATGAGCTTAAGCAAGCGGATGAACAGACCTAATAGCTCTGCATCGGATTTTCCGATAAAAGCGCCGACATTCAATTTATTATGCTGAACGTTTACTTTAATATTGGCTTCCGTAATGACGGAAGCGATTTCCTCTGGCGTGAAATCAACCCTTAATCCGATATAAGGTTCAACTGCGCCATTCACTTCGGCGGATGCAGGAAAATCTATTAAGGAAGTTAGAAAGTCGCCTGGCCGAGCATAAATGATATGCGAGCCAGCATGAATTTTTTTGGTACCCTGCAAAATAAGGCAAAATGCTGGCTTTAGAACTACTGGAATAGGCGGCGTCTGTTGTGAGCTTCTGGCAAGCGTAAGAAACGAAATGGCAGTCTGATGCCTTCCGTCCACGGTTGCGATTCTCTTTGTCATAGTGATGATTTGTTCCAATATATCTTTATTATCTATATGAAGCGAAGTGTTCTCTTCAGCAGTGCCATCGGCAGTTTCATCATTTGTGAACATCATTATCCTCCCTATTGCTGAACATCGTCATAATAAAATTATAATCGTTAGCTTACCATGTCTCAATATAACGAGAACAGGTATTGATTGCAGATTTAGGCAAGTTTTAAGCAGAAATGGTCAAGCGCTTCTTGTTCATCTGTATGATAATGAAGCAAGCATGGATGGCGATATAAGGACGGATGGGGACGTAGCCGTTCAAAAATAGAGGAGACAACGGGTCAAATCATTTTAAGGAGGGTATGTTATGTTAACGAATCAAAAACCAATCGGCTCGGGCTTTGGAGCCTCTTCGACGACAACCGAGGTCATAGCCGGCATTGACCTTAACGGCAAAGTTGCAATTGTAACGGGAGGTTATTCGGGTCTTGGCTTGGAAACGGTACGCACGCTGCATGGAGCGGGAGCAACGGTTATTGTGCCGACCCGCGATCCGGAGAGGGCGGCTTCTGCTCTGGAGGGTCTAGCCAGGGTCGAAATTGCGCCGATGAACTTGCTTGATCCGGCATCAATCGATGCATTCGGCGATATGTTCTTGGCCTCTGGGCGTCCGCTTCACATGCTCGTGAATAGTGCGGGCATTATGGCTAGCCCGCTTTCCCGCGACGCTCGGGGCTATGAATCACAGTTTGCCACCAATCATTTGGGGCATTTTCAACTTACGACGAAGCTTTGGCCCGCGCTCTGTCAAGCCCGCGGTGCCCGTGTCGTATCGGTGTCATCCAAGGGGCATCGCTATTCGCCGGTCGTATTCGATGATCCTAACTTTGAACATCGTGCATATGACCGATGGGCAGCGTATGGCCAATCCAAGACTGCTAATATTTTGTTTGCGCTCGAATTGGATCGGCGCGGCAGGGGAGAAGGTATCCGCGCTTTCTCGCTCCATCCTGGAAGTATTGTAGGCACAGGGCTTGAGAAACATCTTACCCGTGAGGAATTAGTTGCTGGAGGTATCCTTAACGAGGATGGAACGCCGATTCTTGATCCGGAAAGACAATTGAAGACGCTTGAGCAGGGAGCGGCGACAATCGTCTGGTGCGCGACAACTCCTATGCTGAGCGGGCTGGGAGGCGTCTATTGCGAAAACTGTGAGGTAGCAACTCTTATGGACGAGGCTGGAGAGGGTTCCAGCATGCGGTCGGCAGCACGCATGGACGGGGTTATGGCTTATGCAGTGGACCCTAAGTCGGCCGAACGTCTATGGGTTTTAAGTCAACAGCTTACTAACTGATTTATAAAGCATGGGGAATAGCCCGTTTCTTCTAAATGAAGAGGCGGGCTGTTCTTCGTTCATTTTCGTGGTCAGACCATGGGAGAAGAATGGATGGCGAGTATTTCTGTCGGTTTGGATGGTTTTTCTTTATTTATTTACTTTTATAATAGTAAGCAAGCTGGAACAATTGGGTGAAAGGTGGCGCTAAGTATGGATAATAAGCAAGCGGATGAAGTACGATCGATGTACGGAGCAACTTTGAAGGTGCCTGATTTGCCGCCCGCCGTCAAACCGCCGGCAGGACCGCCAAGTGAAGTAGAGCACATGAAGCGGGAAAGCGAATATTTACGCGGTACGATTTATGACGGTCTGCGGGACCGGATTACGGGATCAATCTCGGAGCAGGATAATCGGCTGTTGAAATTTCATGGCAGCTACATGCAGGATGACCGGGACGAGCGCAATGAACGCCAGAAGAAAAAGCTGGAGCCCTCCTATCAGTTTATGCTCCGCGTACTGGCTCCTGGCGGAGTCGCTTCCCCTCAGCAATATTTGGCGCTGGACAACCTTGCGCAATTGTATGGCAATCAAACGATTAGATTAACGACGCGGCAATCTTTCCAGCTTCACGGTATTGTGAAATGGAATTTGCAGCAAACAATAAAAACCGTCAATGATATGCTGATGACGACCAAGGCAGCCTGCGGCGACGTGGTCCGTAATGTCATGTGCAACCCGAATCCGAATCAGTCCGATATCCACATGGAGGTATATGGCTGGGCCCGGGCGCTTAGCGAGCATTTGCTGCCGCGCACGCCTGCCTATCACGAAATATGGATCGATGATAAGAAAGTAACGGACAGCCTGCAAGGAAAGCTGGTAGAGCCTATTTATGGCCCTGCTTATTTGCCGCGTAAATTCAAAATTGGCGTAGCCGTTCCCCCTTCGAACGATATTGATGTTTTCTCGCAGGATCTGGGGTTTATCGCCATTGTACAAGATGGAGAGCTAAAGGGGTTTAATGTGGCGGTAGGCGGTGGGATGGGTATGACGCACGGTGATAAGGAAACCTATCCCCAATTGGCAAAGGTCATCGGTTTCTGTAAGCCGGAGCAGGTAATTGATGTTGCTGAGAAAACGGTACTGATCCAGCGTGATTACGGGAATCGTTCCGTTCGTAAAAATGCAAGATTCAAATATACAATTGATCGTTACGGCTTAGACTGGTTTGTCTCCACATTGCATGAACGAATGGGCTGGACTCTGGAAGAGTCGCGTCCCTATCACTTCGAGCATCATGGAGACCGATACGGCTGGGTTAAAGGAAGCAACGGAATGTGGCACTTGACGCTGTTTATTATGAGCGGACGGATTAAAGATGATCCGGGTTATAAGCTGATGAGCGGCTTGCGGGAGATTGCCCGTATTCATAAGGGAGATTTCCGATTAACAGCGAATCAGAATTTAATTATTGCCGATGTATCCAGCCGGGACAAAAGTAAAATTGCTGCTCTAGTGGAGCAGTACGGATTAAGTGACGGGAAGCAGCAATCTGCACTCCGCCGAAATGCGATGTCTTGCGTGTCATTTCCTACATGCGGTTTGGCTATGGCTGAAGCGGAACGCTACTTGCCTTCGCTGCTCGATAAGATCGAATACTTATTAGATGAAGCGGGGCTTCGGAACGATGAAATCGTTATCCGGATAACGGGGTGCCCGAATGGCTGCGCGAGACCGGTGCTCGGAGAGATTGCCTTGATTGGCAAATCGCCGGGAAGATACAATTTATATCTCGGTGCCGATTTCATCGGGCAAAGAATGAGCAGACTATATGCGGAAAATTTAAATGAAGAAGCGATCTTGGAGCATTTGAAGCCATTGCTTAACCGCTATGCCAAAGAGCGTTTATCAGGCGAGCATTTTGGCGATTTTGTCATCCGAGCAGGCGAAGTCAAGTCGGTTGCTTCAGGGCTGGATTTTCATCAATAACGAGGAGATCAGCGGATTTTTTGTTAAACTAGAAATTCACTGATTTTTGAGGGTTCGTTTTCCTGCCGTTTTTGTTATTATAGTGATTAAGTCGGAATTCGCGAGGGAGTCCGGAACATGTCAGATACGTATAGCGGGAAAAAATCTGGAGCCGGTTGGGGGAAACATTGTGGCTAGAGGTCTGGAAGGCAAACGGGTTGTCATCGCAGGCTCCCGTAAATTGCAGGAGCTTAGCGAAATTATAGAGCGGCAGGGCGGCGAAGCTTTTGTTCGTCCGCAGCAGGGCTTGCTGGTGCTAAAAGAGCTGGAAGTGGAACAGGAACTGCTTCAATTGGTCGACAAAGGCACGGATTGGGCAATCTTCACGACAGGAACAGGATTCAGCGCTCTGCTGGAGCAGGCTGAGAAAATTGGGGTTCGAGATCGGATGCTGGATATGCTGCGGCATGCCAAAGTTGGCGCCAGAGGCTATAAAACGTTTAGCTTGCTGAAGCAGCAAGGCATTCAGACACTCGTTGTGGACGAAGACGGAACGACGCAAGGATTAATTCGAGCGCTGCAAGGGCAGTCGTTTTCAGGCCAACACATTGCGATTCAGCTTCATGGCGAACTGATGCCGGAATTAGTTGCTTTCTTTGAAAGACAAGGCGCTGATGTGCAGACTATTTTGCCATACCGCCACGTAGCTCCCGATCATAATGTATCGCATCAGCTTAGCCAAGAGATAGTTGAAGGTATTGTAGATGCCGTTTGTTTTACAACGGCTGTGCAGGTGCGTTATTTTTTTCAATTTGCGAAAACTAACAATCTCTACTCCGAGATCAAGGAAAGCTTTCATCATGGGGTTATTGCAGTCGCGGTCGGCCGGGTAACGGCGGAAGCCTTGAAAGAGGAAGGGATTGAGCGGATTGTAGCGCCTGAGAACGAACGAATGGGCGCGATGATCATAGAGCTTGCACGTTACTACCAGAATACATCCTCGCAACGAGTCATAATGGATTGAATATTAGCTTAAGACTGCTTGTTGCTCGGAAGAGGGCGGGGCGGACGGTTGAACTTTGGTATACCGCCATCCCGCCCGCAAGCTGTCCCCTGTTAACCGTGCAGACTGCTGAAAAAACGGGCTAGTCTGGCGTTATCCTTCGATTCGAAAATTTCCTCCGATGTTCCTTCCGCGACGATGCGGCCTTCTTCCATATACAGCACCCGGTCAGACACCTGACGGGCAAAACGCATTTCATGTGTTACGACAATCATAGTCATTCCTTCTTCAGCAAGCTGAGTCATCATTTGCAGGACTTCGCCTACCAGCTCAGGGTCTAAAGATGAAGTCGGTTCATCAAAGAGCAGTACACTTGGCTCCATTGCCAGTGCCCGGGTAATTGCGACCCGCTGCTGCTGTCCGCCGGACAACATACCGGGATAGTCATTTTTCTTCTCCAGCAGGCCAACGCGTGCAAGCAGCTCCTCTGCATGCCGGATCGCTTCCCGTTTTGATTTTTTGTTGACGTTAACGGGTCCTTCGATAATATTGTCGAGTACGGTTTTATGCTCCCACAGATTGAAATGCTGGAAAACCATCCCGACTTTGCTTCTTACCTTGCTGAGCTTAAACTTGGATAAAAAGGTAAGGTGACTGGCCCGATTGAGCTTATATGCTACAGGCTGGCTGTCGATGAGAATTTCACCGGAAGAAGGAACCTCCAGCAAATTAATCATGCGCAGGAGAGAGCTTTTTCCGGCTCCGCTGGGCCCGATAATAGAAACGACCTCGCCCTTTTGAATAGAGAAATTAGTGCTGTGGACGACCGTCTTCGTGCCGAACGTTTTGCTTATATTGACCAGCTCCAGAACCGGCATGTCAGTAACCATGGAACCAAACCGCGCAGCGAGCCGGGGCATTATTATTCCGAGGTATCGCGAGCTAAGCTTTGTCATCAAACGCTCAAAATTCTGGCCCCTGCATAGCTATAACGGGTCATTTGAATTTGCGGTTCTTTTGTTATGATTGCTGTTGAACTGGAAGGGAAAGGGAAAGGGAAAGGGGATCAAAGGGTGATCAGATTGAAAAGTGTCTTCGTAACATGTCTTTTCGCAGCTGTACTACTGCTTTTGTCGGCTTGTGGAGCGCCAATCGCAAGCGATGCTAATGAGACGAAAACCAGCAGCAAGGAAGAACAGAGCAATACCGATAATGCCGAGCAATTGATCTACAAGAAAAAATGTATATCCTGTCACGGTGTTGACCTCCAAGGCAGGGCAGGCCCAAGTCTTCAGAATGTCGGCAGCCGATTAACGGAGGAAGAAATCTTTGATATTGTAGCAAATGGACGCAAGGGGATGCCGAAGTTTGAGAAACGCATCTCGGAAGAAGAACTCCGCAGCATTTCCCGCTGGTTATCGGAGATGAAGTAAATGGTGGGACACAACCAACACACGCTATAAAGAGGCTGCAAGGTTGATATACCGGCAGGCGATCGACCAGGTTTTGTGCCTTATCGTAATAAAACAGGTCCGTGAATCGCTGCAAGAGCGAGTTCACGGACCTGTTAGTTGTAATACATGCTGCCAGCCAGTTTCATTTATTCCACCGCAGACATCAAGTAACCGTAGTGCTCCTTATCCATCTGCGCAACCGGAATGAATAAAATTGACGCACTATTGATGCAATAGCGTTTTCCTCCGCGATCTTGGGGACCGTCGTCGAACACATGGCCGAGATGAATGTCGCCCGCCCGGCTCCGCACTTCGGTTCGAACCATCCCGAAGCTTGTATCGTCTTTGTAGGTAACGACCTCCGGTATGATTGGCTTCGTGAAGCTCGGCCAACCGCAACCGGAATCATATTTATCGCGACTGGAGAATAGAGGCTCTCCGGTGGCGATATCAACATAAATACCGGGTTCCTCATTATCCCAGTACTCGTTGGAGAAAGCGTGCTCCGTATCATTGTTAACAGCGACCGCATATTGGTCTTTCGTTAACTTCTGCTTCAATTCTTCATCACTAGGTTTCGGATACAGCGAGGGATCGATCACAATTTCCTGATCATCAAGAATGCTTAGATCGATGTGGCAATATCCGTTCGGATTTTTCTCCAAATAATCTTGATGGTACTCCTCGGCCAAGTAATAGTTCTGCAAAGGCAATACTTCAGTAACAATCGGCTTGCTGTACTTTTCTTGCTCCCCAGTTACAGCTTGTTGAATGATTTCTGCATCCTCGGCATGGGTATAGTATATCCCTGTCCGGTACTGAACACCTTGGTCATTCCCTTGCTTATTCTTGCTGGTAGGGTCGATTACCCGGAAGTAATCGGCAAGCAGCTTCTGCAGGGTAACTTGCTTCGGATCGTATTTGACATGAACAGTTTCAGCAAAACCGCGATCTCCCCGGATTACATCTTGATACGTCGGGTTCTCGCCCTCGCCGTTCGCGTAACCTGAGGTTACGTCATAAACGCCGTTAATGCGGGACATATAGGCCTCCACACCCCAGAAGCAGCCGCCAGCCAAGTATAAGTCGCGCAGCTCGGATTCGGGTATGTCGGGCCGGACCGTCGCTGCCGCCGCCTTGGCATTCTGCCGGGCTTGCTCGGCACTGATGGACCCGCAAGCGGACAGCACCAAAATTATAGCAGCCAGAAGTACGCCTAACGTAACGTTTCTCATAAGCATCCTCCTCACCTTATTTCCTTGAATGACTCCATAATCAACTCATTAGAGGCGTGACCAGGAGATGATTTGGCCAGAATGCCGTCTGAGCCGATATAATAGGAGCTCGGATAACCTCTTAAACCAAATTGCTTCGCCCATACTCCGTTCTCGTCAAACAACACTGTGATATTGGAATAAGGCTGCTTAGTGAACCATTCTGTAAAATCCTTCGCGGATTTCTCACCTTTATAATTTGGCGTAACGATTGTAATCACGCGGAAATCATGATCTTGACCGGCTAGCGTATTCAAATCCTCTAGTCCTGCCAGACAGATTGAGCACCAGGAAGCCCAGTATTTCACGTAAACCTTCTGGCCCTTGAAATCTGCAAGCTGGATTTCATTGCCGTTCAAATCGCTTAAGGAGAAGGAGGGAGCAGCCGTTCCCTTATTCATCACTTCATTGTTTTTCACAGTGCTTGCAGCGGAACTTTGCACGGTTTCCTTGGCGCCGCAGGCGGATAGAACGGTTAGAAGAACACCAGCCAGCAGCATAAACTTGATCCATTGCTTTGAGAACTTCATGCTTCATACCCCCAGTCGTTTACTGAAACCATACGACGATCGTATTGAGCTGATCGGTCATGAGCAAAATCCCCATCAGAATGAGAATGAAGCCGGATACAACCTTAATCATCCCCATAAATTTATACAACCGTCTGATCCTTGTGAGAATAAAATCTGAAAATATAGACATCAGCAGAAAAGGAATCGCCAGCCCCAGCGTGTAGATCAGCATCAGAAAACCTCCATAAGCTGGTGAGCCTTCGCCGGCTGCGATACTGAGAATAGCGGCCAGCACCGGACCGATGCACGGTGTCCATCCAAAGCTGAAGGTCAGCCCTAGCAGAAAAGCGCCTATATAGCCTTTACTGTTGATGCGGTCGCTGGAAATCTTCTTTTCCCGTTCTAGCCAAGAAAGCTTAATCCACCCCGTCTGGTATATACCGAACAGGATGACAATGGCTCCGCAGACAGCAATGAAACGTGAGTTCGTGATTACGGTACCGATCGTTCCGAAGCCAAAACCGAGGAAGATGAAAACTGTAGACAACCCAAGAACAAACAACAATGTCCGTATAATTAGTGCTGGCCGAAGCCGGAAAGAACGGGAATCAGCTGTCCCTGGATTTGCACTGCTCGCACCAGTTCCCGACAGGTAGGCAACATATACGGGAAGTAACGGCAAAATACATGGCGCAAAAAACGATAACAGCCCTGCGGCAAATACGCCGAAGAGAAATAATTGCTCGCCTGCCAATTCAATCACCACCTGATCTTATAGCTTGGTATTCACGGATGAAGAGTGGAGCTGATCAGAGGAGGACTTGCGACTGGTAAAGACCGGCAGCGTAAACCAGAAACAGCTTCCCGATCCTGTGGTACTGCGCACGCCAATTTCGCCGCCATGGAGCTGGACGATCGATTTAGCGATTGCCAGTCCAAGCCCAGCGCCTCCGCTGCTTTTACTTCGAGATTTATCCACCCGGTAAAACCGTTCAAAGATGCGGGAAAGCTCCGCTTCATCTATTCCTTCGCCTTCATCTATAACGGAGATCCTCAAGAAGGAATCGTCCTGTTCGGCGGCTGATAAAATGATTTTTCCCCCGATAGGGGAATATTGAATGGCATTTTGCAGCAGATTGGACAGAACCCGCTTGATTTGAGCGGGCACCATATTGGCGGCAGGCAGTCTATCCGGCATTTCGATCTCAATCTTAAGCTGCTTTTCCTTCAAATGCAGAGAAAAGCTTTCCAAGGTGCTGATCAGCAATTCATCCGTATGATAAGGCTGCGGGTCGAATATTTCCCCCTGGGCTTCCATACTGGAGAGCTCGAACAAGTCCTGAATGAGGCCGCCCAGCCGTCTCGTTTCCAGCCGAATGGTATGCAAATAACGCTGGAAGGTTTCCTTATCGTTAATCACGTCGTCTTCCAGCGCTTCGACGAATGATTGAATGGATGCCAGGGGCGTCCGCAAATCATGGGAGACATTCGCAATTAATTCCCGCCGCGCAGCTTCGGAGCTGTACAGATTATCAAAGCTTTCCTTTAACTTTTGACTCATCTCGTTGAATTGTTGTGCCAAGATCTTATATTCCAGCGGCCCAATTGACGGGACTTCTGTATGGAAATCGCCTTCGGCTATTTTTTTGGTCTGCTGGGTGATTCGCGCAATCGACTTCTCCAAAGGCCGTGTCAGCAAATGCTGCAGAATGAAAGAGAGGAGGCCTGTGCCAGCCGTAACGCTAGTCAGCCAGTATAGCTGTTCGATCGTAAGCAGCATTTTGGAGTAGCTGACAAACAAAATGATTAATAAAACGCCAATGCCAGTAAGGTTGGCCAGCAATAAATTGGTTCTTAATTTCATGGTTTGGCTTCACCCGCAAACTTATAACCAATGCCCCAGACCGTTTTGATATATTTAGGTTCTGAAGGATTCGGCTCGATTTTTTCTCTCAATCTGCGAATATGCACGGTCACTGTGGTCGTATCTCCCTCATAGCTGAAATCCCACAGCTTGCTCAGAATTTGATTCCGAGAAAAGACTTGATCGGGATGGCTCGCCAATAAGTACAGCATCTCGAACTCTGTAACCGTCAAGTCAATCGTCTGCCCGCATACTTCAACTTTGCGTTTGCCCACGTGAATCGTTATATCTTCGTATTTAATCATATGTTCGGAAGCAGCGCTGGGGGCAGGCTGTATATACCGAACCCTGCGCAATATATTCCTTACGCGAAGAACAAGCTCCCTTGGACTGAAAGGCTTCGTCAAATAATCATCTGCGCCTAATGTCAGCCCCATCAGCCGATCCTGCTCTTCTCCGCGTGCGGTCAGCATGATGATCGGTATATCCTCGGTTTGACGGATTTCCGTACACACTTGCCAGCCGTCTTTGCGGGGCATCATGAGATCGAGCACGATAAGATCCGGCCGATGGCTCGACCATAGCTCCAGTGCTTCTAAGCCGTCTCTGGCGGTCATGACGAAATAGCCTTCCCGTTCCAGATATCTGCGGCATACATCCGTAATATTCATATCGTCATCAGCGACCAGTATGCGCTCATTCAATCCGCCCAACCCCTAACGTTCAATAAAGATCTATAAAATCGATCATACCATAAAAGGGCTGATCATCTCGGCTGAATGCTCCTTACATCATCATCATCATCATCATGATCACACTCCATATAAATTTGTGCTGCAAAAGAATCGTAAGCCAAACTGCTTACGATTCTCTAAGCAAAGTATTACAAATGTATTACGGCTTATTAGAACAACAAAAAAAGGCCCGCGAATCGCTGCAAGAGCGATTTCACGAGCCTGTTAGTTATAAGGTATGGTGCGGTCAAGAGGACTCGAACCTCCACGGTTGTTACACCACTAGAACCTGAATCTAGCGCGTCTGCCAATTCCGCCATGACCGCATGTCATTGGGATTACGTTCCTAATGGTAGCATGCGTCCTAAAGCGAAGTCAAGCTATTCGCCAAAGTTCAAATATTCAGCATATTTTCCCACGAATGGACAAACAATGAAAGAAGCGTAAACAAGATAAGGGGGTTTGGAATTTGAATGCGAAAATAAAAAAACGCTTGCTTGCTGCTTGCAGCTGGAGCCATCGCTTTAAGCTTATCAGCAGGGAGCCGTATAGGATTGGCGGGAGCGGAAGGGGCAGAAGCTGCACCGGATCAGCCGGTGCAATCCGAAGGACAAGTCCGGCAAGTAGCCATCGTCATCGATGACTTCGGCAATAATATGAACGGTACGGAAGAGATGCTTAATCTGCCGATTAAGTTCACAGTGGCGGTCATGCCGTTTATGCCAACGACAAAGCAGGATGCCGAGGAAGCGCACCGGCTTGGGCATGATGTGATTGTCCATATGCCGATGGAGCCCAATAAAGGGTTGAAATCCTGGCTAGGACCAGGCGCAATTACGACAGATATGAGCGATGAGGAAATACGCAAGCGGGTGGAGGACGCCATTAACGAAGTGCCGCATGCGATCGGCATGAACAATCATATGGGATCCAAAGTGACGGCGGACGAACGGGTTATGCGTGTTGTGCTTCAGGTATGCAAGGAGCGGGGACTGTTTTTTCTAGACAGCCGGACTACGTTTAAGACCGTTGTGCCGAAGGTAACACAAGAGCTGAGCGTTCCGCTCGTATCCAATGATGTTTTCCTTGACGACGTTTATACGGAAGCGCACATTTCTAAGCAGATTGGGATTGTCCGCAAATTTTTGGAGCAGCATGATAATTGTGTCGTTATCGGCCATGTGGGCGTTCCAGGCAAAAAGACCGCCGCAGTGCTGCGGCAGTCCATACCCGTTATGCAATCCAATGAGCATATTCAGTTCGTAAAAGCTGCCGACATGCTGTCTCCCTCACCGGGTGATCCATTTATATTGCCGAATTCCTGATGCTATAGCATTCGCAATTTGAAGCTGCTGGCGAGGGTCGGTTAGCATCGCCCGATCCCCGTCATTGCTTATGAAGCCCATCTCGACAATGACGGCTGGCTGGTCCACCCGGCGGAGCAGATAGAAAGGCTTGCCTTCACGCGGATAGAAGGTCGTCTCTTGCTGGCGGTTAAGCGCATCCTGGATGCAAAAAGCAAGCAAAGCGCTCTCTCCGCTTTCCTGATGGAGAACTATCGGTCCGCTCTTGGAACGGTTTTTCGTTGCATTGACATGCAGGCTGACAAGCAGCTGCGTATCAATTTCCTCTGTCAGCTGCCTGCGTTGAGACAGGTCACGGCGATGCCTGGAGCGGGTGATATGCCAGCGGTTATCATCGCTGAGGGCGTAATCACCAGTTCGATTCAATACAGCGGAAATGCCTTGGCTGTTCAGCAGCAAATACAGCTTTTGAGCGACAGCCAGATTAATATCCTTTTCAAGCACCGAATCTGCAGAAGCCCCGCCGTCGATGCCGCCGTGTCCTGCATCAATTAACACGTTAGCGGAGGGCATCGTCCAGCCGCTGTCATTCTCGGATTGCGGTTCATCGGCAGCGTCGGGATCCGGAGCTGCATCTGCAAAATTGATGGGAAGCAGCATAAGTAAGGCAGCGGCAAGCTGCAGCATTTTCAACAAAATCGTTCCTCCTCCGTTACTCTGGGACCAAATGCAACATCCTTATCGTGGCTTATTGGAGGAAAACTCATACACGTTTATTAACGAAGGGCAGCGGGCAAACTTGTATTAACAAATAAATGAGGTGATAGGTATGGCAAGCGGCAATGATTTGATCAAATACGTAACGGAACAGGTTGTGCACTATATGGAGACGCCCCGTGCCGAGCGCAAACAGACAAAAGCGTCAGCCAGAGCGCAAAGGGAGCACTGGATGACGCGTTGGTTTGGCGTTGGTGCAATGAGCGTATTATTATGGTGGAGAGGACGAGCAGAGCGTCAGCGGTAAAAGCGTCCAAGTTCAGCAAGCAGCTGAACTGGAATATATCGGCGGCTTTCGCCCAGCTCGTCCGTCTCGAGTGCGGCATAGACGATGCCGTTATTCCAATCATGGTAACCGGTAACGGACCAGGCATACAGCATATCGCCGCCATAACGTTCAGCAACGTATTGTACTTGTTTTTCGCTTTAATGGCATAAAGAAGCTTCGACACATCTTTATTGCTCGCTTGAAGCGGTGCGGCATCAGTGAGCCAAGGCAATTTACT
This sequence comes from Paenibacillus gorillae, assembly GCF_000513275.1. GTDB lineage: Bacteria > Bacillota > Bacilli > Paenibacillales > Paenibacillaceae > Pristimantibacillus > Pristimantibacillus gorillae. The sequence continues at coordinate 38,230 of NZ_CBVJ010000012.1, forward strand.
GTATGGATCGAACGAGGGATTGGACACGACTGTCCGCAAATTGACTTCTTTCTGCGTTAAATCGATGACGGGAAGAGCTGCGGCAAGCTTTGCTTCCTTCGTGCTTGCGGTTTCCCATTTGCGCGCATCAAGTGGAAGTCCTTCGCCGCTCATCGCGTCGCTGTAGATGGTTCGTTTATCATCGCTTGTTTTCCAGACGGCAAGCAAGGGATGCACATATAGCTGCTGATTTGCAGAAGGATGGATAAGGGAGAGCTGCCGCAAAGATTGCTGCAGCGTTTGTTCATTATATAAGTATTGTCCCAAGCCGTACTCGCCTATTGTATAGCCGCCTTGCTCGACAGCTTGCACGACGACATAGCCGGCTGTTTTGCCGTTCGTTCCTTTAATAAGGGCCAGCCAGTTATGTGTTCCCGGACCTAAAGGCATTAATTCGAATTTGGCTTGCTTCCATGAGCGGAAATCCGGCTGCTTGGCCATTTCGGTTATCCAGCCTGACAGCAGGAAAGATATTTCGAAGGTGCTGCTTTGCTCGGCTGGCTCCGCTATTCCATGAACAGTACGTACGGTGACGGGAGATAAAAGCAGCCCGATCGCTAAGGCAGAAGTAATTATTTTTTTCAGCCAATTGTGCTTGCGCATCTATACTCACCTCTTCATTAAAGCAGACTGCATATGCAGCCTGCTTTATTTAATAGAATCTGCTTTCCTATTGTATGCGGACAAGCCTGGGAAGGCTGTTGGTTATTGTCGCCCTTGCGGCGATTCGTCACGTTCTATTTTTGACGGATGGATGCGGATTCCGTCTGATTCCGCTAATCGATGCCTTCCAGATGGAAGATGCCGCAATTTATGGCGGATGCCGTCACCCTCGGCTCGAATTGCCACTTCGTTTCTTGTCTTCTTTGGTTATATTGCTCTTGGATAGCAGGCTTTGTTTCATCTGTAGCGTGCTTGATCAAGGGCTCATAATAACCGTCAATCCGATCGAGCTCTTCCTGAAGCCTCTCTGTTGCTGCCGCCGCCCAGCTGTAATCGTAATTTTTCAGCTTACGCTCCAGTGCCTGCTCCACCACCGATAGTGCCTTCGTCAGCGACAAACCGTTTTTCGCCACATGGACATTTGCCGGCAATCTTGGCGTTAAGCGCAGCGTCTGCAACTGGTCATGGAACTGTTCGACGATGCTTCCTGTCGCAAGAGATACCCCATAGCTGTGAATTTCCTCGCGTTTCATGTCGCTAGCAAACTCGACGCGCATATTCACTCCAAGCCAAGCGGTATAGGGGGTTGATGAGAAAGGAGTGCTCGCCTTTTTCTCCGGCTCCTGAAACAAATTGACGTAGCTGCCATAGCTTTTGGCCGCGGTGAACAATTGCTCCAGCCTGCGGGAACCGAAATACAGATCCTCCCGAGGCGTTCGGGTGCCGTTCGTCAAGTTGCCTGGTACAAACCCCATCGACCGGCTCAATGCAGCATTGGCCGCCGCTTCCTGCGGCGTTAATGCAGGCGCTGAAGCCGAGGGGGCTGCAGTGAGTGCTTCATATTTATGCTTATCGGTGACGAATAGAAAGGTCATCGTCTCGGGCGGAGTTCCGGTGCGGTCAACGAAGCCCCAGTAATAGGGGCGATTGGTCAGTTCCCGGTCTGCGGCCGGAGACAGCTTAACGGTAAAGTGCGCTGGAGACTTTTCCAATATGGAGCAGTCTGTCGCTTCCAAGTACCGGTGGACGAATTTATGCACTTGCTTCTCATTCATGGACGAATCTCCACCTCCACCTTCTGGCCTAATCCTGTCATTTGCGTCAGAATTGCAGCCGGATCGGCCGTTTCATTGCGCAGCTTCACAATAGAGCTGCCGAGCTCATTGATCTGCTTGCTGAGATCGGCATTGCTGCCGCCGGACTGGAGCAGCACCCGGGCGAGCTGCTGTTCCAGCGAGCCTTCTCCTTTCTCAAACCGTTCCAATATATGATCCAGCTCGCCAATGACAAGCTCAAACAGATTGATTTTCTCATGAAGCAAGTTGACGATATGCTCCTCAATGGTGCCGACTGTGCATAGATTGTAGATATGGACATCCTCGGTCTGTCCGAGACGGTGAACGCGCCCGATCCGCTGCTCCACCCGCATCGGATTCCACGGCAGATCGAAGTTGATCATATGGTGGCAGAACTGCAGGTTAATGCCCTCGCCCCCGGCTTCCGTCGCGATTAGCACCTGTGCGCGCCCGCGGAACAGGTCCATCATCCAGTCCTTCTTGCCGCGATTCATCCCGCCCCGGTAAGGAACGGCAACCATATTGTTGTTGCGGAAAAACTGCAGCAAATATTCTTGCGTTGCTCTATATTCGGTGAAAATAATAACTTTCTCATTCATTTGCTGAACGAGCTCCAGCGTTTTTTGCGCTTTCGTATTGGATTCGATCTTGCGGATAAACTCTACCAGCTCCCAAATCTTCGGGCGCATTGGTGAATCCTCGGCCGTCTTCTTGAATAAATTGACGAGCGTTACAAATACGGCATCCCGGCTGCTGCATACTTCACGTTGAAGGGTGACAAGAGAGAGCATGCTGGTCAGATCGCCGCCGCTCTCGTCGTAGCGTTCCCGGACAAAACCGGTCACGGCGTTATATAGAGCTTGTTCTTCTGCTGACAGCACGAGTGGAATGTTGCGGACGATGCGTTTCGTGAACGAAATGCCGCCGTCGCCACGGCGGTTGCGGATCATAATGCTGGACAACGCGTCCTGCAGCTGATCTTCGTTTTTCGGCAGCCGTTTATCGACGACGAAGTTGGCGGCAAACTCACTCTGCCCGCCGAGCTGCCCCGGTTTCAGCAGCGTAATGAGATTGAACAGCTCGTCGAGGTCGTTCTGGATTGGTGTAGCGGTTAGCAGCAGGCAATATTTTTTGCGCAGCTGGACGACAAATTGATAGTTGGTCGTTTTTTTGTTTTTAGCTTATGCGCTTCATCGATAATGATGAGGTCGTAGTCAGTGCCCAGCACAAGCTCGCGGTGCGGGTCGCGCTTCGCGGTATCGATAGAGGCGACTACGACATCGTAGTGCCAAGTATGCTCTTTCTTTTGCGCGACGGCCGATATGCCGAACTTCTGATTCAGCTCTCTTACCCATTGCAAGACCAGGGAGGCAGGCACGAGAATAAGCGCGCGGCGAACGAGACCGCGAACCATATATTCTTTCAGGATCAGGCCGGCTTCGATCGTTTTGCCAAGTCCCACCTCGTCGGCGAGAATGGCCCGGCCGCCCATTTCATGGAGCACCTTGCGGGCCGTACTAATTTGATGCGGCATAGGCTCAAGGCCGGGAAGCGTCCGAAGGCACTGCATATGCTCGAAGCTGTCGATTTTTTTCGCTTGCTCAGCTTCCATTGACAGCTGATACAACGTCCAGTCGTCCCAAGGGCCGTTTTTGGCCATCCGGCTTTGAAGCTCCTCGAACCAGGAACGGTCCAGCTTCAGGTCGACCAATGGATGCAGCTTGCGGGTAGCGATCATGTTCGAAGCGGCAGCCGCACCAGTAAGATCGGCGTTAGGGTTAATGGTAGAGGACAAGTTTGCAGGCTCCTTCCGGGAAAAAAGAGATAGTTGCCTATAGTATGACCCTATTGTCGGATATTCATAAGAAAGAGGAGTAGAATAAGACCGAGGAAATAGCGGACGCCTGCGTGTGATTAAGACTGTAGATGCTGTAAGCCTATTTAATTGTAGATCAGTGAAAATCAATATGTAGTATGTTATAATGGTTATAAAACACAATATGTTGTTATTCTGTTGTGAGACCGTGCATAGAAAGCCAATTCATAATCTGGGGAGGCTGCTGAAATGGGTGAAGCGGGGAGCAATCGGCTGGAAGGCTTGAGTGAAAAAATATTTTTGGACCGGTACGCTAGGAAAAATGCAGATACGAGCAAGGCTAAAGTGGGTGATGTCGTACTCGCGCTAACGAAGGACGATCCGAAATTTCCGGCAAAAGAAGTCGGGGAGATCATCTCGCGAGATGGAGATGTCGTTCAGGTTAAGATGCGGAGCGGGGATACGGTAGAGACTACCGTCGACAAGCTGACGCTGACGATCGAGCATACGCCAGGCGAGATGTGGGATCGGCTGGCTGCGGCTATGGCTGGAGCAGAAGGGGATGAAGCGGCGCGAAGTCTGTGGACGGAGCGTTTCCGCTATATTTTAGATGACTGGAAGCTCGTTCCCGGCGGGCGGATAGCTGCAGGAGCAGGGGCGAGCGATGAGCTGACGCTGTTCAATTGTTACGTCATTCCATCACCGAAGGACAGCCGGGGCGGCATTATGAAGACCTTAACCGAAATGACCGAGATTATGGCTAGAGGCGGCGGTGTTGGCATTAATCTTTCCTCGCTGCGTCCGCGCCGAGCTATCGTGGCAGGAGTGAATGGCACGTCGAGCGGCTCCGTCTCTTGGGGAGGGCTGTTCAGCTATACGACGGGGCTGATCGAGCAGGGCGGGAGCCGGAGGGGCGCTCTCATGCTGATGATTAATGATTGGCATCCCGATATTATCGACTTTATCACGGTGAAGCAGACGATGGGGCAAGTGACGAATGCGAATCTGTCCGTGTGTGTCAGCAACGGTTTTATGAAGGCAGTCAAGGAGGATTCCGACTGGGAGCTTGTTTTCCCCGATACGAAGGATCCCGAGTACAATGAGCTGTGGGAAGGCGATCTGGAGGCATGGCGGAAGCTGGGCAAAAAAGTGATTCCGTACAAAACCGTCCGCGCCCGCGATATTTGGCATCTCATTATTGAATCGGCCTGGAAGTCCGCTGAGCCGGGCGTCGTCTTCATGGAATACTACAACCAGATGTCCAACAGCTGGTATTTCAATCCCATCATCAGCACGAATCCATGCGGGGAGCAGGGTCTGCCGGGCTGGGGCGTATGCAATTTGTCTGCGATAAATCTGTCGAGATTTTACGATGAGGCGAATCACGCCGTTGATTGGCAGGAGCTTGCCAAAGTAACCCGATGGTCGGTACGGTTTCTAGATAATGTGATCGATACGACGCCGTATCACTTTCAGGAAAATGAGGATAATCAAAAACGGGAGCGCCGGATCGGGCTCGGAACGATGGGGCTTGCAGAGCTGATGATCAAGCTGGGCATCCGTTACGGCAGCCCGGAATCACTCGTTTTTCTCGATGAGCTATACAGCTTTATTGCACGGGAGTCCTATCTGGCATCCAGTGAGATCGCTGCGGAAAAAGGCTCTTTCGAAGCTTTCGAGCATGATCTATTTGTGCAAAGCGGGTTTATGCGCAATATAATTGAGGCTTTTCCGGAGGTTGGCGAAACGGTGCGGCTCCAAGGCATTCGCAATGTAACGGTCATTACACAAGCGCCAACGGGCAGTACGGGAACGATGGTCGGCACCTCTACCGGCATCGAGCCTTACTTTGCGTTCGAATATTACCGCCAAAGCCGGCTTGGATACGACAAGCAGCTTGTTCCAATCGCGCAGCAATGGAAGGATGCTCATCCCGGCGAAGATTTGCCGGATTATTTCGTAACGGCGATGAGCCTGTCTGCTAAGGATCACATTCGTGTTCAGGCGGCTATTCAGCGCTGGGTTGACAGCTCAATCTCCAAAACTGCCAATTGTCCTAATGATTTCACCGTGGAGGAGACGAAGGAATTGTACGAAATGGCCTTCGAGCTCGGCTGCAAAGGCGTAACGATCTATCGCGACGGGAGCCGGGATGTACAGGTGTTGTCGACACCAGGTGAAGAGAAAAAGGCGGAAGAATCAGCAGTGGCAGAAGCCGGGAAAACGGACGCGGCGGCTGAAGATGGAACGGTCGAAGCGGGAACTGCGGATGAGGCCGTTGGAGAAAGGTTAACTACGGGAAGTGCAGTTGGAGCGGTGGATGTAAAAGAGGAGCCTGCTAGAACAGGTGTAGTCGATCAAGCTTACAAACGCCGGCCGCAAATGCTGCGCGGTGCCACGTATAAAATCAACACACCGTTCGGTATGGCCTACATTACGATTAACGATCTCAACGGAACGCCGGCTGAAATCTTCCTGAACGTCGGCAAAGCAGGCTCTGATGTGTTCGCGATGGCGGAAGCGCTGGGCAGAGTATGCTCGCTGTTTCTCCGTTACGGCGATCATGGCAATAAAGTGAAGCTGCTGATCAAGCACTTGAAAGGGATTGGCGGCTCCGGCGCGATTGGCTTTGGTGTGAATCGCGTGGAGTCGATTGCAGATGCGGTTGCCAAAGCGTTGGAGACGCATTTGGAGAGTGTTGAGGAGCAGGCGGCTTCGGCTCCCACGGTGAGTGCGGGTGTGTCGAAGTTGAGTGCAAGTGGGGACGAGAATGCTGATAAGCATCAGCATAAACATGGTGAGATCAGCTCGCTTGATCTCTGTCCTTCATGCGGCTCAGCCGCGTTGATTAATATTGAGGGCTGCAGGCAATGCAGCAATTGCGGGTATAGCAAGTGTAATTGAGATCTATTGTTAAAGAATGAATTTATATAGCATGCTGAATGTTTATGTGCGTCGTATAATGCTGCACTAACATTCAAAGTGTGAAGCCGGCCTGTAGCGCAGTATTTTACTAGCTATAGGCTGTTTTCATAAATAAGGTTTAGGGGGCAGATTTGCATGTTGATAATTTCTTATAATGGCTATTAGCGAGGTATGGAAAATTAGCCTACATTATGGTGTAATTAACTTAAGTTTGTAAACGTGCTCTAGACCAGGTTAAGGAAGTGTGACATGCTTCATCTTTATTATCTTAAGATGGATCGAGAAATGGCATCTATAGAACGGGAAGAATGGCTGCCTTACGTTTCTGAAGGAAGACGGGAGCGGGTCGCGCGCTTTCATTTTGCGAAGGATGCTCAGCGATCATTGTTTGGGGAATTATTGGCCAGGTATGCATTGTGTGAAAATACGGGCCGGGGAAATAGTGAGTTGAAGTTTATTCAGAATCGTTTTGGTAAGCCGATGCTGGAAAGGGAAAGAGATGAGAGGGAGATTTACTTTAATCTATCGCATTCTGGACAGTGGGTTGTATGCGCAGTCGATTATACCCCGGTTGGCATCGATGTTGAAGAGATGAAGCCAATTTCATTTGAAATTGCTAAACGTTTTTTTTCCAAGGATGAGTATGAAGCGTTGCTTCGAGAACCGGAGATAAGCCGGCAGCAATACTTTTATGCGTTATGGACGATGAAAGAAAGCTTTATCAAAGCAGATGGTCGAGGGTTATCGTTGCCGCTCGACCAGTTCACGATCGATGTTGCCCAAGGTCGAGTACAGTACCAACAGGAGTGGCAAAATAGCCGACTATGGTACAGTCAATTGGATGAGGAGCATATGCTGGCAGTCTGTGCTTCCCCGGGAATACATAAGATAGCGCAGCATTTCACATTGAGTGACTTCGTAAGAATGGTTACGGATAAACTGGATTTGATAGGATAGCAAAAATAAGACTAGTAATTAAAGGCGGTAAAATCCGAAATCAGATATTTTCAAATACCCCTGAAATCGATCAATAATGCAAAATGAAACCCAGTACCGTGACGGTACTGGGTTTCTATTAAATTTAGGACTGCTGATTCGGCGCTTGTTGTGTCTCTAAATATTTCAAAGCATTGTAGACCATTTCTGCGGCTTCACCGCTTGTAATTTCTTTCTTTGGATTGAAATTGTAGTCTGTATCGAGAGTGGCTATGCCAAGGATAAGCGCACGCTTCACATCCCAGCTTAACTGCTCTCTATTGCTGGAATCCTCATTAATTGCTGGCAGTTCGATTTTCTTCTCCAACGCGATCATCAGGTAATGCGTGAATTCTTCCTTAGTCCAGACCTTTTTTGGATCCAGATCATTCGGCAAACCAAGATCGTTAGCCGCTGCAATAATCAGAGCTTGAGCATACCAAGCTTTATCATCCGCTTTCTTGAAGTAGTCTGTAGCATGCGGTTCTTTAAAGAAACGAATCGTATCTAGATTGAATCCAAACGCATTGACTAACAACTGCACACCTTGCGCAGCGGGAAGAGTAGCATTAATCTCTACGCGCCCCGTTTGATCCCCTTTAATGATGCCTTTCTTTTGCAGCGAAGAGACGGAGATTTGAATCTTGGCATTATTCGCTTCTTGAAATCCTTGTCCAGCTGCGGCAAAGCTATGTCCGGCTATGGTAAGGGAAAGAATTGCAGTGGCGGTTACTGCGAGCATTTTAAATTTGTTTTTCATGTCTGTCACCTCGTTGTAGGATTTGAAGCTTCGCTCTCTTAAACGAACATTGTTTAATAATGTTGCACTCTTTTCGGATGATCGGGAGTATTCGACAACCGCATAGAAACATCATGCTAAAGGCATATTATTCTATGACCTTCAGAAGCTCAGAAAGGTTGGTACAGAAACTTCGTTAATGGCCGTAAAAAGGAGAACTGCGAAAATGGATGTAATGGAAAAGAAATTGTACACAGCTACGGTAACAGTAGAAGGCGGAAGGGAAGGCAAGATCGTATCCAGTGATGGTGTCCTTGATATGAGCTTAAAGGTTCCAAAAGAATTAGGAGGACCTGGCGGACACGGAAGCAATCCGGAGCAGTTGTTTGCAGCGGGATTTGCCGCATGCTTTGAAGGTGCGATGGGTGTTGTCATGAGGAAACAAAGACTGAAATCGGAAGGCATAAAAATAACATCGCATGTTACGCTTGGAAAGGATGCAGACGATGGCTTTGTTTTGTCCGTATACATGGACATCTCTATTAAGGGTGTAGAAATGAGCGTCGCGAAACAAATCGTCGAGGAAGCTCATAATGTTTGCCCGTATTCCAGGGCGACCCGTGGTAATATCGAAGTTATTACAAACGTAGTGGACTAGTGCACGATTAATCTGCACAATGGAATTTTGAGGTCAAAGCTCAAGCATATTGGCTTGGGCTTTTTGCATTTTTAGAAGCAGGATTCAGATAAATCAGCTAAACCAACGCAAAAGCTATTAATTGATAGGGATGGCAATCATTTAAGAACGATTGTTCAAAATTATTCTTGACCGATCGTTCTTATAGTGGTAAATTTATTTTTGTTGACCGATCGTTCTTTATTCAAGATTTATGTGAAAGGAGGAGTATAGATGGTCAGAACAAAGGAGTTTGATCGTGATACAGTTTTGCATAAAGGCATGCTGTTATTTTGGGAGCAAGGGTATGAGAAAACTTCCATGAAAGAATTAGTATCACACATGGGGATTCATAAAGGGAGCTTGTATGATACTTTTAGCGATAAAAATTCGTTGTATATCGAAGCATTGAAAAGATATAGTGAATCGCTTGAGCAATCGTATAAAGTCCGTCTAGCGGGCCTTTCTGCGAGAGAAGCAATTCAAATGCTGTTTGAAAGGGCAATTCATCAGGGGGAAGAGTCTCCTGTGGGATGCTTTATTGTGAATACTGCGGTTGAACTGGCCAATCATGATTCAGAGGCAAGAGATTGTGTTCTTCAGTTCTGGGACTTTACAGAACAATTAATACATGACCTTATCATCGAAGGCCAACATTCGGGGGAGCTTTCCAAGACGTTAAATGCGGAACAGCTTGCTCAATATTATAACAATGCACTGATCGGACTTCGCGTTATGGTTAAAACGATTAGTGACAGGGAAAAATTAAGTCAAATTATAGAAATGAATATGTCTTTATTAAAATGATGATGTTTTCTAATTTTTTAACCGGAAGGGACTGCATTTCCATGACGAAGATATACGAGCCAACAACAACAGGGCTGCTTTTAGTTGACCCTTATAATGATTTTTTAGCACCGGAAGGCAAAAGCTTCTTGCGTGCTAAAGAAGTAGCAGATTCCGTAAATTTGCTGGAGCATTTGAAAGAGATCGTTAATGCTGTTCGACAAGCTGGCATTCAAGTCTTTTTTGTTCCTCACCATAGATCTGAACCTGATGATTTTCAAAATTGGCTGCACCCTACTCCGTATCAGCTTCTTACGAAACAAAGACAAGTATTTGCTAAAGGTTCATGGGGCGGAGAATTTCATCCAGATTTCCAACCTCAGAAGAACGATGTGATTATTAAGGAGCATTGGGGCAGCAGCGGCTTCGCGAACACGGACTTGGATCATCAGCTTAAAATGCACGGTGTACAAAAGATTATTGTAGTTGGCATGTTAGCCAATACATGCATTGAAGCGACTGCACGCTTCGGCATGGAACTTGGTTATCATGTCACCCTTGTTAAAGATGCAACAGCTGCTTTCAGTAAAGAGGCGATGCATGCAGCGCATGAAATTAATGGTCCTACATTTGCACATGCTATTTTAACAACAGAAGAACTTCTTGCGGCTCTATAAACAAATTAAAGGAGAGATGTATCATGAAAACCGTCCGGCTAAAAAATACCAATATTCCTGCTATTGCTCTTGGTACCTGGTCTTGGGGAACCGGGGCTAACGGAGGTGACGCGGTTTTTGGAAATGCTCTGATGTCCGATGATTTAAAGCCTATATTCGATGCGGCAATGGACGCCGGATTGAATCTTTGGGACACGGCTGCAGTGTATGGCATGGGTGCTTCGGAAGCCATTCTCGCAACGTTTATTCAAGGAAGAGATGATGTCCTGATCTCAACGAAGTTCACGCCTCGCATTGAGCAGTCAGACCATGCTCTTGAAGAAAGCATCGGTGAAAGCTTGCAGCGGCTTGGTACGGATCTTGCAGATATTTATTGGATTCATAATCCGAAAGATGTTCAACGCTGGACCCGACAATTGATTCCGTTAATGAAAAGCGGAAAAATTAAGCATGCAGGCGTGTCTAATCATAATTTGGACGAAATTAAGCTTGCTGCGGATATATTGGCTCAAGAGGGGCTTCAGCTGTCAGCAGTTCAAAACCATTACAGCCTGCTTTATCGTGCCTCAGAAGAAGCTGGAATAATCGAGTATTGCAATGCCAATGACTTGATCTTCTTTTCTTATATGGTGTTGGAGCAAGGGGCATTAACTGGTAAGTACAATGCTCAGAATCTTTTTAAGGAGGGAACTCGGAGAGGAGACGCCTTCCATAAAGAGGTATTCGTCAAAATTGAAGCTTTGTTAGAGCTGTTGAGAGAAATCGGCAGCCGGCATCAAGTTAATCCTGCTGAAATCGCCATTGCTTGGGCAATCGCCAAAGGAACAGTACCAATTATAGGCGTGACGAAACCATCGCATATCGCCAGCGCCGTTTCTGCCATTGAGGTAAGGTTAACGAATAATGAAATTGAAGAATTGGAGCGGGCAGCGAAGTCAACAAATGTGGAGATTCGAGGGTCATGGGAAAACAACATGATTTAACGGCGCATGAAATCATAGATAGGACGGTATCAACATGAATGACAAAATTGTAATGCCGGTATGGACCTTCGGACTGTTCATCGTGATAATGAACACGACGATGTTTAATGTTTCGATCCCGAGCATTATTGGGGATATTGGCGTTTCGGCGTCCCTTGGTTCATGGATTATTTCAAGTTATTCAATTGGTTATGCCTTGTCAACGATGATTTACAGCAGGCTTTCCGATGTACTGCCGATTCGAAGACTGTTGGCAATTGGTCTGATAATATTGGGTCTCGCATCTGTGTTCGGCATTTTTGCTTCTAATTTTGAAGCGCTGTTGTTTGCTCGAATTGCGCAGTCTGCCGGAGCAGGTGTAACAGCGGGGCTTGGTCTTGTTATAGCCAGTCGATATATTCCTTATGAAAGACGCGGCCGAGCAATCGCTATGATATCGGCTGGATCCGCCATGGCATTTGGTCTGGGACCGATTGTCGGAGGGCTAATTACTGAATATATCGGCTGGGAGGGGTTGTTTGGTGTTACGAGCCTTGTGCTTCTGCTGTTCCCCGTGTTACTGCGCCTGCTCCCCAAAGAGCAGCCAAAGCCATTCCGGTTTGATTTGCTCGGAGCCATCCTGACCGTTGTCAATGCTGTAGCCATTCTGACTGCCGTCACACAGCGATCATATTTCTGGCTGGCAGTCGGAATCCTATCGATCGCCGCTCACATCTGGCATCTAAAGCGAAAAAATGAGTCTTTTATTAACCCGAAACTTTTCGCAGAACCGAAGTATCGAAAACTGCTTTTTGTCGGCTTCAGTATACTGGTGCTGAATCTCGGGAATTTGTTTATCATGCCGCTGGTCCTTGCTAATCTATTCAGCGATTCACCGCTGATCATCGGCCTTACAATTGCGCCTGGTGCTGTCCTATCTGCCTTCCTAACGCGCTTTGTCGGGCGCTGGATTGACCGGTACGGCAACATGCGCGTCCTCATTCTAGGACAAGTTATTTTAGCATTGGTTTTGATTGTTTTTTCGGGCGATTATCGGCATATCGCCGGCCGTAGTCTTAGTTGGGTACTTATTTTTCTCGCCTGCGGCTTCAGCATCATTAGCATCACTAAACAATGAAACAACTCGTATTTTACCATCCAACTTGATTGGTTCCGGCATGGGCTTCATGCAGCTCATTCAGTTTTTCGGCGGTTCGTTTTCCGTAGCGGTTTGCGGCATATTGCTCGATATTCAACATAAGCATTCACTTGTTCATGCTTATGAGATTGTGTATGCCGCTTTGATTGCAGTTAGTATCTGTTCGTTATTGATGCTAATTTGGTACGTACTTTCGAATCACCGGGTTGCTTCCTTACCTAATAATGGGGCAAGTCGTACTTGAACAAAGTAGAATAAATACCTGCAAAGGCACCCTGAGGGGTGTCTTTTACTTATGTTCTAAATATAAAATTTATCGAAGACAAATTTGCGCTCCGGTTTAATATTTCGCATAAAGTATGGTCAAATGACGAAACCTATACCGAAATTTACTTCCAATAGGAAAGTGAGGAATATCGCCTAATGACAAAAACCTATGATAAAGGAATTACGGGCTTATTATTGGTTGACCCCTATAATGATTTCTTATCTGCGGAGGGTAAAGCTTACCCTCGTCATAAGGAAATATCAGAATCCGTAAATCTGCTCGAACATCTGAAAGAAATCGTTGATAGGGTGCGAAAAGCCGGTATTCGTGTTTTTTATGTTCCTCATCACCGATCTGAATCCAATGACTTTGATACTTGGCTGTATCCAAATCCCAATCAGATCAGAGCTCAACAATCACAAATATTTGCAAAGGATTCTTGGGGCGGGGAATTTCATCCCGATTTTCAACCTCAGCAGGGCGACGTGATTATTAAAGAGCATTGGGCTAGCAGCGGATTTGCGAACACGGACTTAGATCATCAGCTGAAAATGCATGGCTTACAAAAGATTATTATTATCGGCTTGTTAGCTAACACCTGCATCGAAGCGACCGCGCGCTTTGGCTCGGAGCTGGGCTACCATGTTACTCTCGTTAAAGATGCTACTGCTGCTTATAGTAAAGAGGCTATGTACTCGGCGCATGAAGTTAATGGGCCTACGTTTGCTCATGCAATTGTAACAACGGAAGAACTTCTTTCTCAGCTGTAAACGATTTGGCGAAGTAAATGTATTCCATAAATATATAAGCGACAGCATGACTATAAAGAGGAGGCTTACTTATGTCCAAAATTCGCGAAGATCTTACTCTCGCAAACTCAAGCTTTAGTCACATCATCGACGTTCCGGTGGAAAAAGTCGATATCGGAAAATGGTTGTTTTCGCTTTCTGAAGCTGAATATCAACGGTGCTGTCCTCCCGACCATATAGCGGTGGGAACAACCACGACTGAAGACGGACGTCCTATGTCAATAAACGTGGAGAAAATCGGCACCAGTCTCTCCATTCAGCATTATGTAGGGGAGGTCGTCGAAAAACATAAATGCCGGATGGTCTCCACGACCGATATTTTTATTTCGAACGAACAACGAACCCAAATGCAAGTAATTTGGGAGCTTAGCGTAAAACCCGTCAACGCCGAGCAGACTGAGTTTACAAATTTCGTTGTAACCCATCCGTCGGAGCATTTATTGCGTATTTTCGAGGATCAAGGACTTACGTTTGAGCAGGCGTCCGCATCTCGTCAAAAAATATCGGAAGATCACAATAGAAGAGAAGCTCCACTATTCGCAGAAAGCATCGCACGCGCTGCACGCGGGGAAGTGCACTAGATAGTGAATAATGACGGACGACAAAACAGGAGGGAGAAGCGTATTTATGCTTTTCACTCCTGTTTTGTTCTAGCTAATCGACTACGATAGAGCTAAAACCAGTTCACATTTATGACTGAATTTTCAACCATAATATAACTTTGTGGAATAGATTTTTATCCATATGGAATAATAATTTCATTCACTTTAATCAAACGGAGTTGTCCTGATGAGAAGATTTGGAAGTGGTAATTTCAATGAATACGAGAGAAACATTAAATTGAAAAGCAATAAACTGGAGGAAGACCATAAGAAAGAGTTTACTTCGGATATTGAACAAAACGAAAAGATTATAAAAGAAACGTTTCAGGATTGTTCTGATTTGGAATATAGACAGATCGAGGTTAATCATCATATTAAATGGCTAATTGTATACATAGATAATCTCATTGACGAGAAAATGCTTGATGAGTATGTAATTAAACCCATGATAACAACTAGAGCTAAAACAGAAGGGGACCTTAAAGACGAGTTGATCTTCGCTGGTACTACAAACATTTCAAAAAATGTTTCAGATATCGTTCGTAATCTATTAGAGGGTTATGCGGCCATCCTAATAGCAGGCAGCAGTGATATCATGACAGTTGCGATTTCTGGTTCAGTCAAGAGAAGCCTAAATGAACCTTCATCCGAGCCGGTAGTGCGCGGCCCAAGGGAAGGTTTTATTGAAGATCTCTCAACCAATATAAGTCTAATACGTGGCAGGCTCAAAACTCCAAAATTGAAGGTAGAGTATATTACGTTAGGTGAGCTGTCTCAAACTCGTATAGCCATTTCATATCTGAAGGGGGTTGCGAACAATTCATTAGTTGACGAAGTGCGGGCAAGATTAGATTCGATAAAATTAGATGGTGTACTCGACTCAGGGTATATCGAAGAATTTATTGAGGATCAACCTTTTTCACCATTTCCTCAAGTACATAGCACAGAACGTCCGGACGTAGCAGTTGCTGAATTGCTTGAAGGGAAAGTAGCCATTCTTGTAGATACGACCCCATTTGTACTCATTGCTCCGATGACATTTTGGGCAGGACTTCAAGCGAGTGAGGATTATTATATTCGTTGGCCAGTGGCTACATTTATTCGATGGATTCGATTCCTTTTTATAAACTTTGCGATATATGCCCCTCCATTATATGTAGCGATTACAACCTTTCATCAGGAGATGATACCTACTGATCTTGTTCTAAGTATTGCGGCCTCAAGGGAAGCTGTGCCGTTTCCTGCCATGATTGAGGCTTTACTGATTGAAATCATATTTGAAGCATTACGGGAAGCTGGTATTCGTCTGCCTAAACAGATGGGCCAAGCGATAAGTATTGTTGGGGGATTGGTAATTGGTCAGGCTGCTGTCCAAGCAGGTTTAATATCTGCTCCGGTAGTCATTATCGTGTCAATCACTGGAATATCCATGTTTACAATTCCTCGGTACAGTTTTTCAAATGGGATCCGATTACTTCGTTTTCCAATGTTATTCTTAGCAGGTACTATGGGACTCTACGGCATTGTTTTAGGATTTCTGGGCATCATGCTGCATGTAACCTCTCTCCGGTCATTCGGCACTCTTTACTTTTCTCCTATTGCTCCGTTAAAGCTTAGCGAATTGAAAAATGTTTTAATAAGGCTGCCGATTTGGATGAAATTTCGGCATTCCAACAATCCCAGTTCACGAGAAGATCGTCTTGAAGATTTGAGTGGAGATACATAGAAAGCTGGAGGGAGAATAGATGAGAACATTTAAATGTATGATACTTCTCATGCTCGTCATTCTTTGCGGATGTTGGGATCGTACGGAAATTAATGATCTTGCATTTGTTACAGCTACTGCCATGGATCTATCGGACGATGGTAACATACTATGTTCTCTTCAAGTCGCCATACCTTCATCTACAGAAGGGGGAAATCGTGGCGGGGCAAAAGACAATCAATTTTTCATTATTTCCGCTGAAGGAAAAGATGGGAATGAGATTCACCGGAAACTTCAGAAGAAGAGTTCACGCATATTATTTTTCTCACATCGAAGCGTTATTTTCATTAGTGAACATTTAGCCAGGCATGGAATTGATGATGTGTTAGATATTTTCACTCATGATCCTAAATATCGATTAAAGACCTATATCATGATTGTGAAAGGAGGAGACGGCCGGGACATTTTGAAAATGAAATATCCTTTCAAGCAAGTATCAATCGAAGCGGTGAAAGAAATGGAGATTTCAGGACAAGATTTGGCCGTAACATTACGCGATTTTTATATTACGTATGCAAGTGAAGGCGTTCACCCTGTTATAGGGGCAATCGAGCCAGATAGCTACTCTAAAGATTCCGATAAGGAAATATACAATTTTGCGGGTGCAGGTGTATTTAAAGATTTCAAATTACTTGGTTTATTGAACGAAAAAGAAACATTAGGGCTGTTGTGGGTGACGAATCAGCTGAAGACCGGTCGAATTACGGCAAAATTACCCCATGGAGGCGAAGTGGGTATGGTTCTAAACCATACTGACCGCAAAATCATAACGAAGAATTCAAATGATTTTGTACACTTTACGATTCAACTCGAAGGCCAGGGAAGCCTGGCCGAGAATACTTCCAGTTTAGATATTAACGAACCAGAAAATTTGAATGTCATAAAAAGCGCATTAGAAGGTGCTGCTAAGAAGCAAGTTCAAGATTTTCTCATTAAAATTCAAAAAAAGTATCAAGTGGATAGTGTAGGTTTTGGCCAAGAACTATATAAGAATAATCCGGAAAAGTGGGCTGTATTGAAAAATCAATGGGATTCGCGATTTCCGGAGGCCGATATATCCGTCGAGGTGAATTTGACGATAAAAGGGGCTGGAATGATTCATTCTTCATTTGATATGCAGAACAAGGAGATGAGAAAATGATCCTGCAAATAGTAACTTTTGTTGTAGTGATGTTGAGCTTGACTATTTATTATCTGCGACATATCAAACAACCTAAAGCGGCTATTTTATATAGCAGCTTGATGGGGGTATGTATAATCGTTGGCATTTTAACCATTGCCAAGGTGTATATACCAAGCACAACAATTGTAGCAAGAACCTTATTTGAACCTCTTGGGAAATTCATTTTACAACAATAAAACTAAAGTACAGACTTCTTCCAAAGATTTTTTTATAGAATCAATCATTAGAAGGATAAGAGGTAGAGCTAATTGTGTAAATAATGCATGGCTCGGATAGGTATATCTAAGATAATGATTTAAATCGGTAGAATAATTTACAAAAACTGAAATCGATCCTAATACGGACAAAATCGTTATAGGAATTACAAGGTCCTTATACCCTTTAATGTTAAAAAGCTGACCGATACTTAGGCAGATAACAAAGAAGGTAAGAGATATTTTTATAAAACTGCCCATAACCCATATAGCTACCGCTAAGGCTTCCATGCGCTCAAAGCTTCCTTGAATTCCTATAAACTGGATGACGCTTAATAAGGGGAAAGTCAGTTTTTCCGTTAAGGGCCCAAATATCATGATCATAGGTATAATAATAATGGCTAGAAGTCCAGAGATAGTAAATAAACCGAAAAAGGAAGCCTTTAAAGCTTTTTTCGGTTGATTTAAATAAGGGAGAAGCCATCCTAAAATAAAAAATTGACTTAAATAAGCTGCTGGGAAAATTGATCCCTGGAGGACTGGAAATATACCGTTGCTCAACACAGGACGGAGCCGCTCTGGTTCATATTCTGCAAGCATGAGTATCAAGAGCGGAATCAACAAAACAAACATAACTAAAGCAAGGTAATCGTTGCATCTTGCAATCGATTCAATTCCCATATAGACAGCTATGCCGCACAAGAGTGCTAATGATAGACTGAGAACGATGGGAGGACTTCTATGTAATAGAACGGTATTTACAAACTGGATATGCTGATTAAGAATAATGAAATTAAAATTAATCCAGTAATATAGAATATACAGCCCCATCAATTTACTTAGCCATTTGCCTACGATTTGTGAGCTGTACTGAATAATGGTTTGACCTGGGTAGCGATTAGACAATAGGATCATTACCCAAATATTTATTGACCCGATCAAGACAGAAGGGAATATTGTCATCCATGCGTCTTGCTTGGAAATTTCGATTGTTACATTCGGAATGATCAGAATGACTGTTGGAGCTATAAAGGAAAAGAGCAATAGACTAAGTTGAGTTGGCGATATTTTTTCAGCAGGTGTCATTAACTTTCTCCTTCCTTTTTCTTCACCCCTACAGATATACATCCATTATTGCCTTTATTGATATCTCGTAAACAAACTAAAGGGACATTCAAAATGCGCATCAGCATCTTTAATGTCCCTTTTCCATTTTTCAAATTCCATTATTTTTTAAAAAGTTTAGCATCAGTTCGCCAATTTCAAGCGCATGTGTTTCTAATGCAAAGTGCCCTGTATCTAATAAATGGATCTCCGCTTCAGGCAGATCTTTTTTAAAAGCTTTGGCACCTGCCGGAATAAATGATACATCATTCTCTCCCCATACTGCCAATAAGGGAGGCTGATATTGCTGGAGATATTTTTGAAATTGTGCGTACAATCTTACATTAGTTTGATAGTCAAAAATTAAGTCTAATTGTTTTTCATCATTTCCCGCACGAGACATATAAGCAATATCAAGAGTATAGCCATCTGGAGAAACGCTGTTTTCTTTTGTTCCCTGAACATATTGATTCCTAATCGTGTCAGGTGAAAAAGCTGTCCGATAACTTTCTCTTTTTTCTAAAGTAGGATTAGACCAATATTCTTCTCGTGCTGCCCATTTCTCACCAAGTCCTTCACGATATATGTTTCCATTCTGGCTTATGATTGCTGTTACACAATCTGGACGTTGCATGGCTATACGAAAACCAATAGGAGCTCCATAATCAAAAACATATAATGCGTATTTAGTCAGCTTTAGTTTATCGATAAACGACATCATAATAGTAGTAATTTGGTCAAACGTATATTTAAACTCTTCCCTGTCAGGTGATGAAGAGTTACCGAATCCAGGATAATCAGGAGCGATTAGATAATAATCTTTTTCTAAAACGGGAATTAGGTCTCTAAACATATGGCCAGCAGACGGAAAGCCGTGGAGTAAAAGAATAACTGGTTTTTCTGGATTGCCAGCTTTACGATAAAATACTTCTAATCCTTCGATCTCTAATGAATGATAAGTTGTCACATCATTGCCTCCTGCATATTTACCTTGATTATTCCCCGCTGTCCAACATATATTCACTATTCTTTTGCAGATCTTAGTGATCATTGCTAAGATGATACAACGTTATTGTAATCATGTAAAATACAGAAATGAGATACCAAATATCAATATTTCATATACCTAAAATGATGGACTATTCATGTCTTTTTGATTATTATTAGGATCACTCGAGCTGCTCAACACATCGTTGACAGGGTATCTATTAAAAGGTAGAATGCGAGCATGAACAAAAATACCGAAGAAGTTATTCTAGATACTGCGCAGTCGATTGTACAGGAATATGGGTTTAATGGTTTCAGTTATGCCCACATAGCTAAAAAAGTAGGAATACGCACCTCAAGTATTCATTACTATTTTCCCAATAAGGAGGATCTCGGAGAAGCACTGATTGTGAGGTATTACAACAATTTTATGGCTTCAATTGCTCAAATTGATGCCGAAACAACTGATAATATAGAAAAATTACGAAAGTTCATCCAACTTTATAGTGGTCCAGTTCAGGAATATTGTACTTGTATGGGTGTTATGCTTGCTACTGACCTAGCCTCGTTATCGGGTCAAACACTAGATGGAATTGCAAAGTTGTTTACAAGCAATTTGGATTGGTTGAAACGAGTATTGGATGAGGGACGGAATGAAGGTCAATTAAACTTTTCCGGTTCATCGGAGACAGTTGCCCATCAATTTCTTGCATCACTTCAAGGGGCACAGTTATTAGCAAGAAGTTTCCGGGATTACAATAGATTTAATCTAATTGCGGAAGGACTTATAGCCGCTTTGATTTAACTAAAATTCTTTCCATTCATTTGTACATGTTAACTTTAGTTAATTGAGATGAATGGTTTGAGTTCAATCTATGAATTAGTAGATAGATAAAGTAGCTGATAACGCAGGGTACTGTACGGACTGTGGATTTGTCGAGTTTCATGAATTTTATCTATGAATTAGTAGATAGATAAATAATAAGCAGATTAAGGAGGTGACGACGAAGGATGCTGTACGAATTGCGGATTTATCATATTAATCCAGGTAAGATGCAGGCTATTCAAGACAGATTCAAAAATCATGTTATTCAGTTATTCGACAACCATGACATGAAGATAACGCATTTTTGGGAAGAATCTGATGGTGATCGCCTATTTTATATTGTCGAGCATGAGAATATGGAGCAGCGTAATGTTAATTACGATCGTTTTCGTAATGATCCTGCATGGATTGAAGTGAAAAAAAACTCTGAGATTAACGGAGCATTAATTCATAAACAAGAGAGCATTTTCATGAAAGATGTATCTTTCTTTGAGAATAAAAAGGCACACTGAGGAATGCTAATAAAAAAAGATGAAATGGAGTCAATAAAAATGAAAACTTTGGTAATTGTCGCTCATCCCAACCTCGAAGCATCCAACTGGAATAAATCATGGGTAAAAGAACTGCATAAAAATGATGATATTACGGTTCATGAGCTGTACAACACGTATCCAGATGAAAACATTAATGTGGCTAAGGAGCAGCAATTGATCGAGGCACATGACCGGATTATTTTCCAATTTCCTCTGTACTGGTACAGCACACCGCCATTGTTGAAAAAATGGTTTGACTCGGTTCTGTTATATGGCTGGGCATATGGTCCGGAAGGCACTAAAACAGCGGGGAAAGAAATAGGTGTCGCTACTTCCACCTACGGTACTGCAGCATCTTATCAAGCTACCGGGTCCAACCGCTTTACATTAGAAGAAATTTTGCGGCCGATCGAAGCGCTGGCTGAGTTTATTAGTGCCTCGTATCTCCCTCATTTTTCACTCAACGACACTTCCGATGTTACCGAAGAACGGCTGGTAAAAAGCAGTCTGGATTATATCCAGCACATTAAAACGGTAAAGCCAGTTGTGGTTAAGTAATGAAAAATTTAATTATAGATGTTTTTATAGATACGATTTGCCCGTGGTGCCGCATGGGAACAGCCAGTCTGCGAACCGCTTTGGAACAGTTGCCTGAAGGAACAGAAGCAACCATTCGCTGGCATGCTTTTCAGCTTAACCCTGGTATCCGTCCTGAAGGAGAAGATTATCGGGAAGTTATGATTGGTCGTTTAGGCGGTACTGCGCAGTTCGAAGCGAGAATGAAGCAGTATAACCAATATGGGGCGCATTTCGGTCTTACATTTAATATGGATATTGTGAAATTCACACCAAATACTTCACGGTCTCATCAACTAATTGCTATTGCTCCAGAGGAGCTGCAAGAGCAGTTGATAGAGCAAATATATACGGCGTATTTTGAAAAAGGCATTAATATCGGCGATGTCAATGAACTTGCGGAGATAGGACGAGCTGCCGGATTGGCGGATGATGCTTCTGAGCTCAAAATTCGTCTTTTGAACGGTGAGGGTCTTGAAAAGGTTGAGTTAGGGCAAAGTGACGCTCAAAAGCTAGGGGTCAGAGGGGTTCCTTACTTTGTCGTTAATAACGAGATTAGAATTTCTGGATTAAAATCTCCCGATGAATTTATACAAGTATTTGAAAATATGTGACCTTGCATTAACGGATCTGAAATTATCAGATTAATAAAATTTGGAGTCGATGAATCATGAGTTTGTTCAAAAAACTATTTAATAAGGAGACAACACAAATGTCGAAAAAAGTGAATTTAGCGGTTATCTACTATAGTTCTAATGGTACAAACTTTCAGATGGCTCAATGGGCGGCGGAAGGCGGTCGTAAAGCAGGGGCAGATGTGAAAATTTTGAAAGTAGCGGAAACTGCGCCACAATCCGTAATTGATGGAAGTCCATCTTGGAAATCACACCTTGAAGAGACGAAAAATATTCCAACTGTGTCTTTAGCAGACTTGGAATGGGCGGATGCAATCATCTTTAGCATGCCCACCCGGTTTGGCAATCTTCCGGCTCAAATGAAGCAATTCCTTGATACAACAGGCGGCCTTTGGGCTCAAGGTAAAACGGTGAATAAAGTTGTGAGTGCAATGACTTCCGCTCAAAACGCCAATGCCGGACAGGAACAAACGATCCTCCAATTGTACACTTCGATGTATCACTGGGGTGCGATTGTTGCAGCTCCAGGATTTACGGATCCATCTGTATTCGTGGCTGGCGGTAATCCTTATGGTACAAGTGTCACCGTGGATCAGAACGGGGCGATGAAGGAAGATGTCCGTGCTGCTGCCGAGCATCAAGCAAAACGTACGGTAACGATTGCAGGATGGGTAATAAATGGTTTAGGGCAATAATAAAAGAAGTAACAATAATAAAGGAGTACGAACAAAATGACTATTCAGGGAAAAGTGTTTGTAATAACTGGTGGAAGCAGCGGCCTTGGAAAGGCTATGGCAATTGAGATGGTGAAGCAAGGTGCTAATGTGGTGATTAATGGACGCCGAGAACAAGCACTGGCTGAGGCTGCAAAAGAAATTGATCCTACAGCAAAGCAAGTCCGTTTCGTTGCCGGCAACATTGCTGATCCTAAGGTTGCACAGCAAGTAATCGATGAAAGCTTGACCCATTATGGACGTATCGACACACTGGTGAATAATGCTGGTATTTTCTTGTCCAAGCCCTTTACAGAGTATACAGAAGAAGAATTTGAAACTTATTTATCCACTAATGTTATTGGATTCTTCCATATTACGCAACGAGCGGTAACACAAATGTTGAAGCAAGGAACGGGACACATCGTTACAATAACGACGAGCCTGGTAGATCAGCCTTCTTCTGCAGTTCCTTCGGTACTGGCTTCACTGACCAAGGGCGGGTTGAAATCGGCGACGAAATCGCTGGCTATAGAATACGCTTCTCGAGGCATTCGAGCCAATGCAGTTTCGCCTGGAGTTATAAAAACACCGATGCACGCCATCGAATCACATGAAGCTCTAGCTAAGCTGCATCCAATGGGACGTATGGGTGAGGCACATGAAGTGGTAGATGCTGTTTTATTTTTGGAGTCGGCTGAATTTATAACAGGTGAGACTCTTTATGTTGATGGCGGGCAGAATGCTGGCAAATAAATAATATTGTAAGTGGAGAGGGAGGTATATCTAATGCCGATTGTTACCATTCAAGTAACTCGTGAGGGAACTACACCTGATCGTCAATCTGTAACTGCTGAAGAAAAAGCGGAGCTTATTAAAGGGATTAGTGAACTTCTGCTAAACGTTCTGAATAAACCGCTAGAATCTACTTTTGTCGTTATCGAAGAAGTGGATACAGATAATTGGGGCTGGGGCGGATTGCCTGCGCTAGAATATCGTCGACAACTGGCCGATAAAAAGAAGGACCTATAGTCGCTATTACGTTCAGTAGCGCAACTGAAATGGAGCGCACTCCGATGATTCGGCAGTGCGCTCCATTTTATTTATTAATATACGAAGAAGGGCTGCTAACAATCATCTATTTATATATAAAAATAGATAGATGGAATAGACGACAGTAGCAAAAATTAATTAGCATTGTACGGTGAGCGAATATTTTTCGTTATTTCATATTATTTGCTTCCCATGTTGCAATCTCATCCCGAACCCGTGGCGCCACTTCTTTCCCCAGCAACTCAATAGCTTTCATAACATCCTCATGTGGCATCGTACCAACCGGCAAGTGCAAGAAGAACCGTGTGAAGCCTAGTTGCTTACGCATAAAAATGATTTTATTAGCAACTGTTTCGGAGTCACCAACATATAGTGCACCTTCCAAGGTGCGTGAAGCATCAAATTGAGATTGCGTATATTGTCCCCAGCCGCGTTGTTTACCAAAATAGTTGAACGATGCTTGCGTAGGCGGAAAATACTTCTCTACTGCAAGTGAGGTGCTTTCCGCAATGAAACCGAGTGAGTGAACGGCTATTTTTAATTTCGATACATCATGTCCGGCACGTGCGGCAGCCTTCTTATAAAGCGGCACAAGCGGAGCAAAGTTTAAAGGACTTCCGCCAATAATGGCGAGTACGAGCGGCAGCCCTAGTTGCCCTGCGCGTATAACCGATTCCGGATTTCCTCCGCTGCCAATCCATACAGGTAATTGTTTCTGAACGGGACGCGGATATACGCCTAAATCCGTAATGGCTGGTCGAAATCTGCCTTTCCAGGTAACTTTTTCTGATTCCCTTAATTTTAGTAAGAGATCTAATTTTTCCTCGAATAGCTCATCATAATCTTTTAAATCGTATCCAAACAGAGGAAACGCATCGACCATAGAGCCCCGGCCTGCGATAATCTCAGCACGACCATTGGAAATGCCATCAAGAGTGGCAAATTGCTGAAACAAACGTACTGGATCTGCGGCAGAGAGCACCGTAACCGAACTGGTTAAACGAATTTTTTTGGTCATTGGCGCTGCAGCTGCCAGAATGACAGCTGTAGCGGAATCGCCAAATTCTTTACGATGATGCTCGCCAACCCCGAATACATCGAGTCCTACCTGATCAGCAAGAACGATTTCTTCAACGACCTCACGCAAGCGCTGTGCATGACTGATTGTCTCACCTGTTATAACATCCGGGGTTGTTTCGACAAATGTATCTACACCTATTTCCATTAGTAATTCCTCCTATTTTGAATTGCTCTCACGATGTTTGATACCATAACCAATTTTCTTCAACACCTGTATCAGTTCGTATTTTTCCTCATCCGTCGCGAAAGACATATTTTCAGAGATCAGTTGGGCATGTTTGGGGAAAATATCATCAAAGCTGCTTCGGCCTTCAACTGTTAATGCCACATTCGTTTTTCTTCGGTCATCTGGGATTGGGATTCGCTCCACTAGCCCCTTCTTTTCAAGCTTGTCGACCACGTAGGTAATACTCCCGCTTGGAATCGAGAAAGTATCACTTATTTTTTGAATGGACTGTGGCCCTCTATTATAAAGAAGCTCTAAAATTTGAAAGGTCTCTATACTAAGACCGTGGCTCTCTATGTCACGCTCTAGACTCGCGTATAGTTCTTTTACCATGTTTCTTAATACGCGTATTAGCTTTAAATCAAGTTCCAATCCTTCTGCGTCACGTTCAGTCAAATTCAAGCCTCCTTTTTCACTAGGAATTTATCCTATAATTATTTATTCTAATGTTAGGATAAATGATTGTCAATCTTATAACCGCTCAGTGTCGATGAATACAGCCATGTCACATCATAACGGTAACGGTGTAATGCGAAAAAAACCTTCAGATTGCTGAAGGTTTCTTTGCGGAACTGATTTCTTTTTTTGTTTTACCGCTGTATCAACTTTGATGAGCACTCAATTGCCTACACTGAATCTTCACTGTCCCTAATCATCAATCCAACCACTCTAGAGATAGCATCTCTCAGCTCGTCAGATTTGTTAGTCGCACTGGAATCGATGGACGGGCCGAAAGGGTTCGTTGCTGTCCAAGCGGTGGATAGAGCCATGATGGCGGTCAGAAGGAAGTTAGGCGGGAAGGCTGCTCCGATCTGTCCAGCAGACTGCGCTTGTGTCAATTCCACAACTTTTGCGTTGTGGGCAGCAGTTCGTTCGGCGGGGTTATCCGTCTTTTGTTCAAGACTGAACCATGTCATTAGCCGCATGAGGTTAGGGTTTGCCATCGTAAAATCGAATACACGCGCTGCGTAACCGGGAAGGTCCTCAGGTGTAAAGACAAGTTCATCATACACTCGAGTAAGATGCATTTGAAGAATGGTCGTGAAAAGCGTCTCTTTATTCTCATAGTAAATATAGATCATATTTTTATTGCACCCGGCTGCCTTGGCAATTCGATCTACTCGCGCGCCGGCAATTCCGTAGGCGGAGAACTCCGCCATAGCTGCTTCTAATATTCGTTCACGCGTCGCATCGGCGTTGCGCATTATTGTTCCCCCTTATCCGTTCTATAGCTTGGCTTTAATATAGCATGAATAATGTTGAATTGACAAAACGGTTAGTTAGCTGCTAGAGCTCATCAATACAGGTGAATGTTCCATCGAAGGTTTTAGATTTAGATACAGATTTAGGCGAATTCAGTTAAACATTGTTTGCATATGAGATAAGCTGGTTTCGATTTCATCGAAGTCAGCTTACTTTAATTATACTTCCCAACTCGCATCCGGCTCTTTTTTCGTACAACAGCCCCCTTTTTTGATAAGCTTGATGTGGTTAAATAAAAAACGAGAATACTACGCCTATAGGCGGTTGAACGAAGCGCTGCTCACCGAATTTCCTCAGGGCTTCACCTGTGTGGAAATATGCATAAATTCATAGAATAGTTCATGTGTTTTCGAATGCTGCTTCTCTATACTTGTGTTAATAACGGAAATAACGTAGAAAATGAATAATACGTCAATCTAATGATCTCTGCACGGGCGAAGAGGGACTATATATAGGAAGACAGCATCGGGAGGTTGGCTGATTTGTACAAGGTACTAATTGCAGAAGACGAAATGTGGGTCAGGCTCGGGCTGAAAAATTCGATTAACTGGGAAAATCTAGGGATGTCCGTAGCTGCGGACGTAGCTAATGGAGCAGAGGCTTGGGAGCACTATCAGAAGGACAAACCCGATATCGTCATTACGGATATCCGTATGCCGGAGATGGACGGTATGGAATTGATCGACCGCATTCGTGAGCATGACGGAGCGACGAAAATTATTATTTTAACCTGTCTGGAGGAGTTCGGACTCATTCAAACCGCGATGCGCAACGGTGTAAGCGACTTCATCTTGAAGCTGACGATGGAATCCAATGAGATGGTCAACATTTTAGCGAAAGTAAAACAGGAGCTTGATGTGGAGAGGGCAGATTCCTCCAAGCATCTTTTGCGTGATATCGACGTGCTGAAGGAAAGCTTCGTGAAGGATTATTTGTTCCGGAATCGTTATTCCCAAGAGGAATTTCTAAGCTATGTCGCGGAGTACAAGCTGATGCTTGATCCGCATAATATCCGAATCTGCCTTATGGACATTCATCACTATCATCGGCTGAAAACACGGTTCGGGGATGAGCGGGGCCAGCTGCTTCGCATGTCCATGCTGAACGTGCTTCAAGAGATATTGAGAGATTATGGTTGCGGGGAAGTATGCCATGACGCGGACAACCGCTATTTGTTTCTGCTCAGCTTTGGCAATTCGCTTAGCGAGAATGAGCAGTTCCAGCAACTGCATCAGCTGCTGGACCATATCCGCAGAGTGATGCGTTCCTATTTCAACATTGCAGTCACTTTTGCCGTTAGCAGCACAGCGCATGACCTGTCACCCCTGCGGGCGATGTACCGCGAATGTCTGCATGCGATGAGCTACAAGCTTTATGTGAATACCGATCATTTTATTAGTGGCGATGTTAATTTACAGTTGAGGGCGGAGGAGAAGATTCAATCCTCATTGGCTGGACTTACAGAAGTACTTAGCGTTCATGGTGATCAGCTAGTCAAGGAATTCGGTCATTGGACGGAACGGCTGAAAGAGCGTGCGCTCCCGCAATCACGGGAAGCAACGGTTCGTGACTTCAACTATTTGTTTCACCGGCTTTCGCTGCATGTGCCGCATCAATCGCAGGAAAGTGCAGAACTTGTAACCCAATGCACGCTGCGGCTGGAGTCTTGCGAGACTTGGGACGAGATGGTGCAGTTAGCCGAGAACTTCATTCAAGGGCTGATGCAGACCCGGCAAATTCCGATGAGCCGTAAGGTGGCGGAAGCCGTAGCCCATATTAACAGAAACTTTCAGGGAGAGCTGACTCTCCAGGATGTCGCTGATGTCGTCGGGATGAGCCCCAATTATTTATCCTCCCTACTGAAGAAGGAACTGGATGTCAATTTCAGCGAGTATCTCATTCATATCCGGGTTGAAAAAGCGAAGAGGCTGCTGCTGGAGAGCGATCTGCGTTCCTATGAGGTAGCGGAACATGTAGGCTTCATGGATCACAGCCATTTTAGCCGTACATTCAAGAAGTCTACGGGCATGGGGCCGCGTGAATTCCGTAAGCGCTGGGGCCGGGCCGAGGAGAACAGTGATGATGAATAACAAGCGATATGGGATGTTCGCTGCTATCGGAAGGTTTCTAGGCTATGCGCTTCATGAAAGGGCGCGCTGGGGGACGCTGCGCTTCCAGTTGTTTATTACTTATGCAGGTGTCAGCCTGCTCGTCTTGTCTTTGGGCGCTTTTTTCTTCTATGCGAGCACGACGAAGATCGTCAAAGAACGAGCGGAGCAGTTAACGCTGCAAAACTTCAAACAGGCAGAGAGCAGCCTGCTTGCGATTCGCAGTGAAATGGACAAAACAAGCAAGGTGCTGCTGGCGAATGAATCGGTCAGAGGCTATATGGACAGGCCGCTGTCGCAAGCCGAGGAAGTGGAGGCCACGGCAGCACTCACCCAACTATTCAATGATGTGCTGTTCCGGTATGACAACATCCATTCGATCTATGTGTATTCGGAATCGGGAAAAATCCTGGGCGTGACCCGTAAAAAGCTTTATACCAGCTCGGATTCCGGGTTAGCCAGCTGGCCGTATGCATCGGGGTTGTATGAGCATGTGCTCGATACGTTTCCTGGTATGGATTGGCAGAGCAACGTCAAGGTGCGGGATCAAGAAGCGGTTTTCCGGTACCCGGAGACGGAGGAATGGAATGATTCACTTATTTTAGCATCCCGGGCTATTGTTAGCTCCTACCAGGAACGCCCCTTATCGATTCTTACACTTAGTATGAAGGAGAGCAGTCTGTCTCCTTTTTTTGCTGAATTGGCTGGTATTACGAAGGGCTGGATTTATTTGCTGGACGGCAACGGCAACATTATCCGGGGCAACGGGCAGGACGGGAGGGAGCGGGATACGCCGGTCTTTACGCTGGAGCATGCGAACGGGAACAAGTATGGCAGCTATACGACAAGGAATGAGCATGAGAAGCTGCGGGTCGTGTATTACCGGGTCGGTACGACGGACTGGACGCTCGTGAAGGAGATTCCTTACCGCGAGTTTTCCAAGGACAGCAACACGCTGAAAAAAATCGTAATTGTCATGCTGCTTGCAAGCCTTCTTGTCGCTTGGGTGCTTGCTTATTACTGGATCATGAGGCTAACCGTTCCTTTGTCCAAGCTGACCAAAGCGATGAAGCAGATGGAAGTCGGCAACGTCGGCTTCGAGGTAGCTGGTATGGCGCATAATGAGATCGGCCGGCTCGGCATGCAGTTTAACAAAATGTCACGAAGCATTCAGGAGCTCATTGAAACGAATAAGCATACGGAAGAAATGAAGCGGGAGGCCGAGGTGCGTACGCTGGCGTCTCAGATCAATCCTCACTTTCTATATAACACGCTTAATATGGTGAAATGGATGGCGGCTGTGCAGCATGCGCCTAACATTGAGGAAACGGTTACGGCGCTTGGCAATATGCTCCGTCCGATTTACCGGGAGACCTCCGTCTTTACAACGTTGGGGGATGAGCTTGGCTATATTAAGCACTATATGACGATCATGAATCACCGGTACGGGGAGGGGACGCTCATTCATGTGGACATTCCAGAAGAACTCATGCAGGCGCAAGTCCCTCGGTTCATTTTGCAGCCGCTGCTTGAAAACTGTTTCGTTCACGGGATGTCACAGAAATATGCGGGGACGATCAAGCTGTCGGGCCGCGCGGAGGGCGGCTTGCTCGTACTGGAAGTGAAGGACGAAGGCAAAGGAATGTCACAGGAGAAGCTGGTTGAGCTGCGGTATCGGCTGGCGAAAGAAAAGATCGGCGGCGAGCCGGGAACAGCCAGAACGCATGGCATGGGCCTGCTGTACGTCAATCAAAGAATTCAACTGCATGCAGGCGAGTCCTTCGGGCTGGATGTTGATAGCGAGGAAGGGAAGGGCATGACGATTCGTATGCGCCTCCCGTTGGAATATAAACTGTAGAAAAATACATCATACTGTGAAAAAAATCATTTTTATCGGCTGAGCCTGCGAAAAAATCATGCATGGTGCAGGAATAAGTCATCTTTTCATCGTTCCGTCAATTCCTTCGCTTTCCCCTGTTGGCTAATATGAAGATACAACAAGGGAAAGTGAAGCATAGAAGAACGGAAGGTGGAGAGCAAGCCTATGATTCAGGCCGAGCGCAGACAAGTACGCTTTAGGCTGTCCAATCGCATGAAATTGTTTTGGATGGCAGTTCCATTTGTAATCATCGTATTTATTTTCAACTATATCCCTCTATTCGGATGGATATATGCATTTTTTGATTACAAGCCGGGAGTACCGCTTTGGAAAACGCCATTCGCTGGATTGGACTATTTCAAGCTGATGTATGACGAGCGCAAAGATTTATTCAATGTGCTTCGCAATACGATGATTATGAGCGTGCTGGGCTTGTTATGTACGCCGCTGTTTGCCGCATTTGCAATTTTTCTGAATGAGATGAGATCGAAGTCGTTCAAGAAGATTGTACAGATTACAACGACACTGCCGAACTTTATTAGCTGGGTGCTCGTGTATGCTGTATTCTTCATGTTCTTCTCCAGCGACGGCTTTATTAACAAGGTGCTGTTTCATTTCGGCTGGATTGATTCGCCGACGAACGTGCTGGGCAACAACGATATCGTGTGGTACGTGCAGACGGGGATTGTGATGTGGAAAGGGCTTGGCTGGGGCGCCATTATTTATTTGGCTGCAATAGCCGGCATCGATCAAGAGCAATACGACGCCGCGAAAGTGGACGGGGCCGGACGCTTCCGCACGATCTGGAATATTACGGTGCCAGGCATTTTACCGACATTTTTTGTTCTGCTCCTGCTTGATGTCAGCAATATGCTGTCTAACGGCTTCGACCAATATTTTGTCTTTTACAACCCGCTGGTAGCTACTCATATTGAAGTGTTGGATTACTATACGTACCGGGTCGGCATGCTGAATAGCGACTTTTCCTATTCGACGGCTCTTGGCATCAGTAAGACTGTGATCAGTATTACGCTTCTATTTACAGTCAATAATCTGGCCAAACGAATACGCGGAGAATCCATCATATGAGGAGGGACATCGAATGAAGCGGTTCCAGATCGGCGAGTTTTCATTTCATTCTATCAACTACATCGTGTACACCCTATTCATGCTGCTGTGCATTTACCCGTTCTATTACATTCTAATCAATTCCATCAGCAGCCCGGATGCGATTATCGACGGTGTCTACTTTTTCCCGAAAGGCTTCACACTGGATACGTATATCCAGCTGTTCCAGTCGGACAATATTATTAATGCCTTTATAGTATCCGCGTCGCGCGCTGTTATTGGCACAGTCGTGACGGTTATTGCTTGCGCTTTCTTCTCTTATCTCATTACGAAGCGCGAAATGTTCGCAAGAAAATTTGTCTACCGGTTTGTCATCATTACGATGTATCTGAATGCAGGGCTTATTCCTTGGTACATTACGATGCGGGGATTAGGGCTGAAGGACAACTACCTGCTGTACATTTTACCAACGATCATATCGGCTTATTTCATTATTCTGATCAAGACTTATATGGAGTCGCTGCCCATCGTTCTTGAAGAATCGGCGATGATGGACGGTGCAGGCTATCTGCGGCTGTTCAGCCATATCATTCTTCCGGTGTGCATGCCAATATTGGCGACGGTCGCCGTCTTCCATGCCGTCAATCAGTGGAATTCTTGGACGGATAATTACTTTCTCGTGAGCAACCCCAAGCTGCAGACGCTGCAGCTCATCCTGCTCAATTATTTGCGGCAGGCGGAATCGATGGCTTCCGATGCGAATCGGCAGTTGATTACTTCAGCAGCAGGGATAACCGGATTCCGGGTTTCCTCCGCATCCGTTAGACTGGCGATTACGATGATCGTAACACTGCCTATTATGATGGTCTACCCGTTCATGCAGCGTTATTTTGTCAAAGGTATCATGATGGGTGCTGTAAAAGGTTAAGAGCTTATGGATGTATACCTGGCTTGCTTCGGCAAGCTTTGTATAGCGTAGCAAATCGAACATTATAGGGAGGGTTCAACATGCAAACCAAATGGCGGAAATCTTTGCTTGCACTTAGTTTGACCGTAGCGATAGCCGTAACAGCGGCAGGCTGCTCAAGCGGCAAGCAGAATGGACAAGAAACAGGTGCCACAGAGGGTGCGAAGGAAGGGCAGTCTAAAGAAATTACGCTGACCATTTATGGCAACGGCTTTGGAGGCTCTGTTACACCAGGCGTTCAAACGGACCGAGTGGCGCAGGAAATTAAGAAAAAGCTGAACATTAACATCAGCACGGAAGCCAAAGTGAATGACGACAAGCTTAACACGATGATGGCGAGCGGCGATTTGCCGGATATTATTTATGCAGAGCGCCGGCATATGAAGCAGCTCATTGACGGCAATCTGGTCATTCCTCTTGACGATCTGATCGCCGAGCACGGCAAGAGCGTTTTGGAGGAATCACCACAGCGGATTGAATTCAGCAAAAAGTATTTAAGCAATGATACGCATAATTTATTCTTTATTCCGCTGCTGGCTGGCGATGCGCCTAAGGAATATACGTATGCATCCCCGGGTTACATGGTTCGTTGGGATTACTACAAAGAACTGGGCTATCCGCAATACAATAATTGGGAAGATTTGCTGCAGATCCTGAAGCAAATGCAGGATAAGCATCCGACGAATGAAAAGGGCGAGAAAGTATATGCGATGGCTCCGTTGTTCGAATGGGGCTACAGCATTCAGACGGAATTCTATGACCGCTATAACGGCAAGCTGCTGCTTGATAAGTTTATGGATGTTGATCCTGAGACGCTGGAAGCAAAAAGCGCAATTCTGGAGCCTAATGGCAGCGTATGGGAAACAGCCCGGATGTATCAGAAAGCAAATGCACTGGGACTGTTCGATCCAGACAGCTTCACGATGAAGTATGACAATATGCTGGAAAAAATTAAGAGCAACCGCCTGTTGTTCAGCTGGTGGAATTGGGCAGGCACGAACGAAGCGAATGACGCATTCGAGAAAGCCGGCGAATTGAAGGGCTGGGCGCCGCTTCCTCCTGCGAAGGGACAAACGCAATATGTTGGCGAGTACGGCTCAATCGGCCGTCTGGACTCTACGTTCGCTATCTCCAAAAACAGCAAAAACCCGGAACGTGCGATGGAATTGATCAACTTCCTGGTATCTCATGAAGGCTCCCGATTGATTATGAACGGCATAGAGGGCGTTGACTGGGAAGTGAAGGACAATGTTCCTATGGATACTGCGCAACGAATTGAACAGTCGAAGGCCGATCCGGACTTTGGTGCGAAAAGCGGTATTACGAAATATTACAACTGGAGCGGTTTCTCGGCCGGCGCCATTGATCCGAAATATAATGTGCCGACCAACTTCGGCAATATTATTACCCAGCAGCGTCTGGACAAAATGAATCCAATCGAAAAGGATTACAGTAAGCATTACAACATCAGCTACCCGGGTGAGCTAATTGAGAAGCTCGTGGAGCAAGGTGAGATTAAGAAAAACGGAACGGACTATACGCAATTTGCGGCGCTGCCGATTGTAACTCCGGATAATATTAAAAGAATTGACGGAAAAATCGACGAGTACATCAAGCGTATGGTTCCGAAGCTGATTTTGGCTAAGGATGATGCTGAATTCAATCAAATCCAGACTGGCATGATGAAAGAGCTGACGGGTATGGATTTGCAGAAATCGGTAGATTATTGGACCGACGCTTACAAGAAGAACAAAGAAGTTGTTAGAGGAAACTAGATAGGTTGAAGGGCCGGCAGCCTAGGCTGCCGGCCGGCGTGTTATCACCTTCGGAGTCTCACTGCTGCAGAAGGAATGAAGGCAGCTACAGGCTGCTGCAGCGAATCAAAATGTAAATCTGCATGTTGAAAGCCGGATTTTCGATGAATTAGCGCATCCAAATGCAAATGTGCATTTGGATTGGCCTGAAAAGCCTCAAAAGGGCGAAAATGTGGGGTTTCAAATGTACTTTTACATTTTGAGCGCTGATTTGGACCATTTGGGGCTCATCAGCCTGCACATTTGCATTTTGTTGCTCGCTTAGCACGGGAGCGCTGGCACTTAAAGCATTGGAGCATAGGAAGATGAAGTGTATGTAAGGGTTACTTTCTGACCGGCACCTTGTTGCCGGTCATTCTTATTAGGAGGAGAGCATATGGGAGAGTGCAACACGGGAATGTGGGGGATACCAGGGCTGTCGGAGCCGACAGTGAATGGCAGGCATGAAGCAGGGCAATTCAATTGGGAGCAGAGGGAGGTTAGTGCTGGAGTATTTGAATTTACGCTGCAGCTCAATGATGACCGGTCAGTTGGGAAGGACGGCAACCGAGCAGCTGAGCTGGAGTTTGCCATCGACGGCTGGTCGGTGAAAAATCAGGTGATGCTGCCGGGATCGGTATACGGAGGCAACCGGTTTCAGTCCCGGCGTATGCCGTATCCGCCGATATTCAAAGCGGAGGAAGATCTGCGCAAAGATGTGCCGGTGACCGTTACAGATATTGCTCGTTTGAACATCGGGCAAGGGGAGTCCCGATTGGAGCGGGACTCCCGGGATTTATCTACGCCTGCAATTGGCATCTACATGCCGGACAATAAAGTTGGCTTCTGGCTGCTGCTAGAGTCTAATCTTTCTGGCGGTCCGATTGGTATTGTAATCACGGAGAACGAAGACCGTTCTAAGGCGGCTCTATCGTTAAGAATTCCGACTGGCGGCGCCAGCTCGAACGGGGAAACAACGGTGCAGCTCCATGCCCATGTGTTTCCATGTACGAACGTGACAGAATGGATAGGGCGGTTTGCGCCAATCCGCAAGTCATTGGCAAGACAGCAGCAATTGCCGTCCGTTATCCCCTTTTTTGCAGCGTGGGATATCCTAGAAACGAAGTATAACGAAATGAACTGGGCAGAACAGGAGAACTATTATTCTGTCGGGCTGCGGGAGAACCATTTTCAGGATTGGCAATGCGGCTGGGTAGGCGGCGGTATCACGACGTATACACTGCTGGCTGCTGGCAGTAATAAAAGCCAGGAGCGAGCTCGTCAAACAATCGATTTTATGTTCCGTACGCAAGCGGAATCAGGGCTTCTGCACGGTATTTATTCGCAAGGGCAGTATCAGGGCGACGGCTTTGACCGGGAGGATGCTTCAAGGTGGCATCTCGTCCGTAAAAGCGGGGACGTCTTATATTTTACCCTCAAACAAATCGCGCTCATCGAGCAGCAGGGTGAATCGGTACCGGATGCGTGGAAAACCGGAGTGAAGCGGCTGGCAGACGCCTTCGTTCGTTTATGGGAGCAGGACGGCCAATTCGGACAGTTTATCGACGTCCATACCGGTGACATTATCGTGGGCGGGTCTACTTCTGGTGCGATTGTACCTGCTGGGCTTATGCTGGCAGCTGAATATTTCAACAACGAGGGATACGCAGCAGCAGCTCGCGAATCCGCGCGCTTATATGTGGATAGAGATTTGAGAGCAGGCTATACGACGGGCGGACCGGGCGAAATTTTACAATGTCCGGACAGCGAATCGGCATTTGCGCTGCTGGAATCGTTGATCGTGCTTTATGAAATGACGGGTGAACAGGAGTGGCTTGCATCAGCTCAGGAAGCGGCGAACCTGTGCATCACCTGGTGCGTATCCTATGATTTTCAATGGCCTTCCCATGCGGAGTTTGGCCGTCTGGGAATGAAAACGGCGGGAACGGTGCTGGCAAATGCCCAGAATCAGCATAGCGCCCCGGGCATTTGCACACTGTCCGGTGACTCTTTGCTGAAGCTGTTCCGTGCTACTGGCGACATGCTGTGGCTGGAGCTGCTTCGCGATATTGCCCGTACGATCCCGCAATATATGTCTCGCGACGACCGGCCGATCATGAGCTGGGATGAGCCTAGCAGCCGCCTGCCTGCCGGGTTTGTCAACGAAAGAGTTAATCTAAGCGCATGGGAAGGCGAAGACAAAGTCGGCGGCGTATTCAATGGCTCCTGCTGGAGCGAGACGGCGCTTATGCTGACTATTGTTGAGGTGCCGGGGTTATACGTTCAGCCAGATACCGGGATTTTCACAGCGATTGATCATATTGGCGCGGAACGGATTGCTGAGGCGAACGAAGGCGAACTTCGCTTGCGGCTGTGGAATGAGACGTCTTTTCCGGCCATCGTACATGTCCTCTCTGAGACGTCGCAGGAAGCCCGCAAGCCTTTAGGTCAGCAGCAGGCGTGCTCGCTGCCGGTTATTGAGCTTGCTGCCGGTGCATCGATAATCGTTCAATTTGGTTCAGAAGGATTTCAAGTGATATAAAGAATGTTGAACTTATATTTAAACAAGAGAAGCTTCCCCCTTCTCCACTTCAGTGGAGGGCGGGGAAGCTTTCTATTTATAGAGCCAAGAACGACAGGGTGATAAAAAAATGATTGGAAAAAAAAGGAGAATTACAAGATTTGTCGAATTAAACAAAACTCGACAAAGAGGAGGCGGGCATCAAAATAGAGCAGGAGATCTCTTAATGGAGGGGAATAATGACGATTATAGTACTGTGGGCAACAATGGAAGGCTGCTGCACTATTGTTTCAAACGATTCCCATCATATGAAATATCGGTTGTTTTAAGTGAAAGAGGCATGGTTTCAACAAAAATCGAGATAGCTTGGCATTATTCGCACTAATTTGGTGTGAATAGTTGATTATTTGTCGAAAGAGCGTTATAATCCCATTAATCATCAGTGAGTAACAACACGAGCTTACTGAATGCCCGAAAGGATGAACAGAGTGACATTGGAATTGCAAAACTTACAGCTGGAGTACGAGCTGCTTAAGGAATTGTTAAATGCCGAAAGCCCTTTGGGAGCCAGTACGTTGGTTCATACGCTAGGGAAAAAATATGATCTGAGTCAAGCAACGATCGGCCGGAAGCTGATGGAGTTGGACGTGGAAGGCTTTACCGTTCTGGAAGGCCGCAAGGGCCGGATTCTAACAGAGGAAGGAAACAAGCGCATTGCGTTTCTGGAAAGGGAGCTGCAGCAGAAAAATGTGAATGTCCGGCTGCTTCAGCTGTTGAACAATTCCGGAGAATCCGCTTTGCTTGATGTGCTTGTCGCCAGGCGGGCGCTGGAGCGGGAAATTGCTTCTCTGGCTGCGCAGCGGGCAACGAAGGAAGATATTCTTTTGCTGGAGGAATCGATAGCTGCTCAGTTAAAGCTGTTGTCCAAAAATATGATCCCTTATGAGGAAGATCGTGAGTTTCATACTTTATTGGCGCTCACAGCACGCAATCAGGTTCTTTTCCATGCTGTTCAATTAGTCTGGCAGACGAGCAGAGACTTTATGGAAACCGCCTATATCCGCCGTTCGGTAGGCAGTGAGCTGGTTGTTGATCACCAGCGGATACTCGATGCGATAGCGGCGGGCTCCCCGGAGCAAGCGGAAGCAGCAATGGTTACGCATATCAATCAGATGATCGAGGATGTTAAACGTTATTTCGCGATCAAAAATAGAGAGCAACGTATTTAGCAGGTTGCGCAGGGTGAAGGAGTGAAGGGGATGGATGCCATCTACCGGTTGGGCATAGATATTGGCGGTACGTTTACGGACGCGATCGTCACGAATGGCGAAGGTCAGGTTGTCGCAACACTTAAGACGCCTTCGGTTGCCGATGCGCCTGAGCAGGCCATCTTTCATGCGCTGGAGCAATTGCAAGACCGAGGAATTGATACGGGTAAAATTGATCTGTTTGTTCATGGCACCACGCTTGGAGTAAACACATTAATTGAAAGAAACGGCGCAGTTACCGGTCTGCTGGTGACGGAAGGCTTCCGCGATGTGCTCGAAATCCGCCGGCTTCGGCTTGAAAATACGACGAATCTATACGGAGACAAGACGCTTCCGTTAGTTCCGAGGCATCTGGTGAAGGAAGTTGAGGAGCGGCTGCTTGCGGACGGCAACGTGCTGAGGCCGCTTGTCCCGGAACAATTGTTAAAGGCGGTTGACGAGCTTGTTCAAGAGGGCGTCACAGCGCTGGCAATCAGCTTTCTGCATTCCTATGCGAATGATGAGCACGAGCGGCAGGCGCAGCAGCTCATTCGCGAGCGTTATCCGCAATTATTCGTCTGTACAAGCAGCG
Source organism: Paenibacillus gorillae (assembly GCF_000513275.1). Classification (GTDB taxonomy): domain Bacteria; phylum Bacillota; class Bacilli; order Paenibacillales; family Paenibacillaceae; genus Pristimantibacillus; species Pristimantibacillus gorillae. The sequence continues at coordinate 76,715 of NZ_CBVJ010000012.1, forward strand.
CGATTTGGCCGCAGCAGCGGGAGTTCGAGCGAACATTGGCTACTGTAATGAATGCTTATGTAGGCGAAAGAATGGGCTCGTACTTTAACCGGCTGCAGGCTGGAATCGGACAATATGGCGTTGAAGCTGCACTGCTGTCGACAATGTCCAACGGAGGCATCATGACGGCAGCAAGAGCGGCGGCGGAACCTGTCCGGACGCTTCTGTCCGGACCAGCTTCCGGCGTCATCGGCGCTACTCATATTGCGGAGCAGGCAGGTATATTCCAAGTGGTGACATTCGATATGGGCGGAACGAGCGTAGATGTTGCCTTAATTGATAAAGAACCGGCTTATTCTACTGAAAATCAAGTTGGCGACTTTCCCGTTATTATTCCGGCGGTAGATGTGACTGCAATTGGCGCCGGCGGAGGCTCCATCGCCTGGGTCGATTCGGTAGGCGTTCTGAAGGTAGGCCCGCGCAGCGCGGGCGCCAAGCCGGGGCCTGCTTGCTACAATCGGGGCGGTGATCAGGCTACGACGACGGATGCGTATCTGCATCTTGGCATTTTGCAGGCAGATCGTTTTCTCGGCGGTCAGATGCGGTTATATCCCGAATTAGCGGAACAGGCGCTTAAGCGGCTGGGCCATCAGCTTGGGCTAAACGCGACGGAGACGGCGCAAGCGATATTGGATGTAGCAACAGCTAACATGTACGCACAGTTCTCGCCGCTGATGGCGCGCAAAGGCGTCGATCCCCGCGATTTTACGCTGCTCGCTTATGGCGGAGCGGGGCCGATGCATGCTTTTCTAATGGCTCGGGAGGTTGGCATTCGCCGGGTTCTCATTCCGCCTTCACCTGGAACCCTTTGCGCAATGGGCTGTACAGTTGCCAATCTGCGCAATGATTTTGTCTATACGCATCACAAGAACAGCAGCAGTCTGAATGACGATGAGCTTGCGGGTCAATTTGCCGGGCTGGAGCAGCAAGGACGCCGCTGGATCGAGGAAGAAATTCGCGGCGGCGTGAAGCCGGAGCGCATATATGTCATTTATAGCGCGGATATGCGCTACGAAGGACAAGCCTTCGATATGGAAGTCACGCTGACAACTGAGGATATTAACAATCCTGAAGGAGCTGTCGTGAAGTTTCATGCGCTTTATGAGACGGTATTTGGCATCAGCCAGCCGGAGGCGGAGGTTATGTTCGTCAATTTGCGGGCTACGATCGTTGGTGTGCTTCCGAACAAGAGCAAGGCAAGCATGCAGTCGCCAGCCTTTAGCGGGAAGCCGATTGAGACTCGGAGGATTACGTTTGACGGGCGTCATTATGAGGCTAGCGTACTGAGCCGCGAGCAGCTTCCTGACGGGGAGCGGATACCCGGTCCTGCAATCCTCGAAGAGTATGATACGACAGTATTCGTCCCGCCTGGCTACTCGATTTATAGAGATGTGAACGGCAATATAATCGGGGAGGCGGAATGATGATTACAGATAAAGTCTTCCTTGAGATTTTCAATAACCGGATTCAGGCTGCGGTCGAGGAGATGGCTAACGTTGTTCTTCGTACCGGGTTTACCGCTTTTGTCAAAGAAACCGGCGATTTCGGCACCTATTTGCTATCGCCGGAGGGAGAAACATTTGGTTCGCCGCTCGATACCGGCTATAACTTGTCGCTGGGTATTCCAGCAGCTGCGGCGATTCAAGCGATCGATAACTGGCAGGAAGGCGATATCGTCATTTGCAATGATCCTTATACGACCGGGGGCATGGTCACCCATCTTCCGGATATTCATTTGATCAAGCCTTATTTCCATGCGGGGCAAATAATCGCCTTCGGCATGTGTTTTGTCCATTCCTCCGATGTCGGAGGCAAAGTTCCCGGGAGCGTGTCACCGACCGCTTACGATATTCATATGGAAGGGATACGAATCGCACCGGTTAAGCTGTATGAGGCCGGACGGCCAAACGAGCAAGTGCTGCGGCTGCTTCTGGACAACAGCCGTATTCCCGAGCAAAATCTTGGCGATCTAAAGGCGCTTATGGCGGCGCTCAATCGGGGCGAAGTCCGGCTTAAAGAGCTGATTGCCAGATACGGCGCTTCCCAAGTGGAACAGGGGATCGAGAGCCTGCTGGAGTACGCCGAGCTGAAAGGGCGGGCGATCGTCGAAGATATCCCCGATGGCTCCTATGATTTCTGGGACTACCTGGAGAAGGGGCCAGGGGGCTATCCGATTCGGCTGCGCTGCCGTATGACGATAACCGGCTCCGATATCCATCTGGACTTTAATGGAACGGACCCGCAGGTAAGAGCTTCATTCAACATACCGACGCATAACCAGCAGGGCCACTACATGCTAGTACCGGCGCTAATCCGATATTTCCGTACGATCGATCCTACCATTCCATGGAATTCCGGTATGATCCGGATGGTGCGGAATGATGCGCCATCAGCTTCGGTGCTCAACCCGGAGCCGATGGCGGCAGTGGGCGCGCGTGCAGCGACTTTTATCCGTGTTATGGACGTCATTACAGGTGCGCTTAGCAAAGCGCAGAGCAGCAAGCTGCCCGCTGCCGGAGCAGGCCAGGCTTGCATCGTTATGATGGCGATGACCGATGCCTCGGATGGAAAGAAAAAGGTAGGCGTCATCCAGCCGATTTGCGGGGGCTCTGGCGCAAGGCCGATGAAGGATGGCATTGACGGCATGGACTTCGCTGTTGGACATTTGCGCAACATCCCGGCAGAAACCGTTGAAGCGGAAATGCCGATCTTGATCGAACGCTACGGCTTGCGGGCTGACTCTGCCGGTGCTGGCAAATACAGGGGCGGCAGCGGCATCGATCTTCGTGTCCGAATTCTTAGTCCGGATACGGTAATGACGGCGAGAAATATGGAACGAATGCAGTTCCAGCCCTGGGGCCGTCTTGGCGGCGGCGTTGGCGAGCATGGAGAAGCTATCTTAAACGCCGGATTGTCTGATGAATGCGCTTTGGGACGAATTGACGAGCTGCTGCTGCAGCCGGGAGAAACGGTAACTTTTCTATCTCAAGGCGGCGGAGGCTATGGCGATCCATTCGACAGAGATCCCGTTCTCGTAATGAAAGATGTGCAGAGCGGTTTGTTGTCGGCGGGCAAAGCACGAGAAAGCTACGGCGTAGAGGTGAAAGGGAAACAGCTCGATGAAGCGTCTACTGCCAAATTACGCGCCAACCATGTAAGAAGCGGGGAAGCATTCAGCTTCGGACCAGCAAGAGAACAGTTTGAAGCGTTGTGGAGTGATGAATTGCAGCTTGCAGTTAACGCCGCATTGCGCAGCTATCCGGTTTCGCTTCGTGATTTCCTGAAGAGAAAAACGATGGCGGAGATCGAGCGTATCAGTCAATCCGGTACATTAGATGATCCCTTAACATCCCTTGAAGTGGCGAGTTTGATGGAAAAGCTCCGCCGGGGAATCGAGCTTCGTTAATTGCAGGTTAGGCTGTAGTAAGCACAAATAATTAACTATAAAAAATACGAGCAACTATGAGGAGAGATCGAATATGTTCACTGGAACACGTAAACGTTCATATGTATGGCTTACACTTACGCTTGCCCTGATGCTAGTCCTGTCAGCTTGCGGCGGCAGCAGTACTAATAGCCCGGCTGTTAATAATCCAGACAGTGCAGGAAGCGGCAAAAAGGTCAAATTGACGATGTTCATATGGGCAGGATCGAATCAGGATACTGTTCCGAAAGAAGTGGTAGCCGAATATGTGAAGAAACATCCAAACGTAGAGGTTACTTTCGAAGAGTCCTCCAACTCCGTTATGTATCCGAAAATGGTAGCAGGTAAGCAAGCCGATCCGAACAACCCGATTGTGAACTTCGGCTACTTTAACGCTGATGCATCAGCTAAAGGCTTGAACGACGATATGTGGGAGCCGCTGGACACTAGCATCGTTACGAACATGAAAGATATCCCGGAGCAATTCCACACTTCCGACAACAAAGGCATCGTCTGGGGCGTATCGAGCTTCGCATTGGTTTATAACAAAAATCTGGTGAAGACACCGCCAACCAGCTGGAATGACCTGTGGGATAACAAAGAGTTCAAAGGAAAATCGGCGCTTTGGGATTATATGTTCTATTCCTACTTGTCCCCGCTGATTGCCGTAAAAGGCGAAGAACTGGGTGCATCCTACGAAAATCCCGAGCCAGCATTCAAGTTCTGGGCAGAGCACAGCGACCAGATCGGTACACTCGTTACATCGAATGATCAATTAAAAGGCTTGCTTGATTCCGGCGATGCCCTCATTGCGCCATTCAGCGCGCAAGTTGCACAAACCTGGATCGATGGCGGTTCTCCGCTTGCAGTTGCTTATCCGAAGGAAGGCGCAATTTCCTTCCCGTATTCGTTGCAGGTTGTTAAAGGCTCGACGCCTGAGCAGCAAAAGGTTGCCAACGAGATTATCAATGAGCTGCTTAGCGCTGAAGCGCTGTCCCGCTATGCGGAAGTGACAGGAACACCTGTTACGAGTACGGCTGCGGCTGTTCCGGATAAATATAAAAACGATCCTTCCTTCTCTGTCGAGGAGCAAAGTAAAGGAATTAATCCGAACTGGGATGCACTTGCCAAAAACAGCTCCGCGTGGAAAGAGCAATGGGATCGTCTCGTAAAAACAAAGCTGTAAGTCGGCTTGGCAGCACAGATTAGATAGGAGGGGAGCACGATGAGCGACGGGCAGGGGGCAATAGCGATAGAAACGCGTCATGCTGTTAAGCGTTATGCGGGAAATACTGCCGTTGATCAGGTGTCGTTGCAAGTGAAGCGGGGAGAGTTCGTGTCGCTGCTGGGTCCAAGCGGCTGCGGCAAAACGACGCTGCTCCGGCTGCTCGGCGGTCTCGAGCAGCCCGATGAGGGAACGGTGCTGCTGTCGGGCAAGGATGTCTCAGGTATTCCGGCTTATGGACGGAATTCGAATATGATCTTTCAGCAGCTTGCGCTGTTTCCTCATATGGATGTCTACAACAACATCGCCTATGGATTGAAGGTTAGAAAAGTTGCAAAAGAAGAGATCAAACGGCGCGTCCATGAGATGCTGGAGCTGGTACAGCTTGGGGATTACAGCCGGCGTTCTGTCTCGCAGCTGTCCGGGGGCCAAGCGCAGCGCGTTGCGATTGCACGCGCTTTGATCAACAAGCCCGAGGTGCTGCTGCTGGACGAGCCGCTGTCGGCGCTGGATATGCAGCTTCGCCTCGATATGCAGCGCGAGCTGAAACGGATTCAGCGCGACTTCGGCGGCACCTTTATTTTCGTCACGCATGATCAGAGCGAGGCCATGAATATGTCCGACCGGATTGGCGTGATGAGAGGCGGGAAGCTGCTTCAATACGCTGCGCCGGACGAAATCTACGAACGGCCTGCCGACAGCTTTGTTGCTAAATTTATCGGCGACACCAACCTGCTTCAGGTTAAAGTACTGGGAACCGAGCAAGATCTCGTAAGCGTGGATTGCTTCGGAAGCATGTTTCAAATCCGGCAGTCGAAGGGGCTTGCGCCGTTTCAAGCTGGCAGCTTGCGCCCGCTGTCTATCCGGTACGAGTACGTCAGACTGGGTGAAGCAGCGAGCCGCTCAGCAAACCGCTTTGAAGGAAGGGTAATCGAGAGTGTCTACGGCGGTGCCAGCATCCGGTATACGATCGATATCGGCGGAAGATTCCAGCTGCAGGCGAGTGCCCTTTATCAACGGGGCGATATCCGCTATAACGTTGGTGATATGCTGCACATTGGCTTCAACCCCGAGGATGGCCTGCTTCTGAACGATGATTCGTCTGGGAAAGGGGAGGCAGCACTATGATGCGGACAACAAGCCGAATTGTCGGATTGTTCACCTACGGGAACGGGAACCGACCCTGGGCCGCGCAACTGCTGCTGCTTCTACCCGCCATCGCATTAATGGGTGTTGTTTATCTTGGCGGCCTGCTTATTTTCGGACGATACAGCTTTGATCTGTACAACAACGGGAGTCTTGTACGTGATTGGAACGGACAGGCTTACCGCGCTTTTCTGACGGACCCTTACTATTGGACGCTTATCGGGACAACCTTCCGCGTTGCAGCCAAAGTAACGTTCTGGAGCCTGCTGCTTGCTTATCCACTCGCATACTGCATGGCCGGCCTGCGCCGGCCGGGGCTGAAGCAAACACTGCTGCTGTTGACGTTCCTTCCGCTCTTGGTCAGCGCTGTCGTAAGATCCTACGGCTGGCAGCTGCTGCTTTCGCGCCAAGGCTTTATGAATTGGCTGTTTATCCATCTTGGTGTGACCGATAGCGGTTTCGACATGATGTATAACGAGACGGGCGTCGTCATTGCCCTTGTGCATATCTTTCTGCCCTTCATGGTATTTCCGCTATTGAATGTACTGTCTCAAAGCGACAATCAATTAAAGGCAGCTGCCCATGACTTAGGGGCTGGCAAATGGCGCACTTTCTTCACTATTACCTTCCCCTTGTCAGCAAGAGGAATTGCCAGCGGCGTGCAAATCGTATTTACGCTTTGTCTGACGGCCTTTACGACACCGCAGCTGATAGGCGGCGGGCGGGTTATGACGCTTCCCGTATTTATTTATCAGCGGACGCTGGACACCAATTGGCCGATGGCGGCCGTAGCCAGCCTTTTCTTATTCGTCTCCTCGATCGCGGTATCGCTCATTGTCAATAAGGGTGCGGATTGGCTCATGTTCCGGCGCACCCGGCAGGGGAGGATATAACGATGCCTAAGAAAACAGCAGATTTCAAATGGCTCCTCTATGTTTGCGCCGGGGCAGTCGGGCTGTACTTGCTTTTGCCGCTGCTGATGATTATTTTGACCTCGATAAGCATGGGGACCGCCACGAAGTTTCCGCCGGAGGGGCTAACGCTGGAGTGGTATGGCAAGCTGGCGGATCAGAAGCAATTTCTGCAAGCTTTCCTGAACAGCATCGCCGCTTCGGCAGGCGCCGTGGCATTGGCATTAGTCGCCGGTACGCTGGCTGCTTTGGCGATTATACAGTATCCGTTCCGGGGAAGCGGCGTGCTTCGCGCCTTCTTCATGTCGCCGATGGTTATGCCGAAAATTACGCTCGGCGTCGCTTATTTGATTTTATTTTCCAAAATGCACATTGCTGGAGGACTATTTGCGCTAATTTTAGGCGAGGCCGTCATCGTATTTCCTTTCGTCTTGTCCATCGTAGGCAGCGCAATGGCTAATCTGAATGCAGCGCATCGGGAAGCTGCGGCAGATCTGGGGGCGGGTCCGCTTCGCATTTTTTTCACAATCACGCTACCCCAGCTGCGACTTTCTTTATTATTAGCCGGGTCAATCGCCTTCGTGTTTACATTTGATCAGGTGGAGACTGCACTGCTTATATTGCGTCAGGGCAGCTACACTTTGCCAATCCAGCTCTTTCTGTATATGGAGAAATGGCAGGATCCTACCGTTGCCGTCGTTTCTGTCGTTCTTATCGCATTTGCCCTTACTTTGTTCTGGGCCATTAAGCTGGTTATCCGTTCGGCGCCAGGTATAGAAAATTTGCTTGGCGGCGGACAGGACGAGAGGAGGTCGTGAACGCCATGAAAGATGTAGCCTCATTAGGAGAATCAGGGGTAAACCGGTCTCGTGCCCAGCAGCTGATGGCGGCGGGCGGTCTGGAAGCTATAGTGGCGACTACTCCTGAAAATGTCCATTATGTGCTGGGCTCTTCGCTGCGCGCGACCAACTGGACGATGCAGATTTATGCCGTGCTGCCGAAGGACCCAAGCCTGCGCCCCTGCCTTATTATTCCGACCAACCGGCTTGGCGTCATCGCTCAGATGAGCATTACGAGTGCCGATCTATATGTATATAGCGACTTTTTCGTAGAAGGGTCTGTGGAGGGCAAGCCGTCCACACCGGATATCGATTTATTCTATTCCCTGCTTCAAACGGTGAATACTTATTCCGGACCTATTGAAGCTTTAGAGGCTGCGATAGCAGGCTTAGGGCTTAAAGGGCAGCCCATCGGTGTCGATGAGATGAGAATGACCCCGGATCTGCTGAGCCGATTCGCCGAAGGACTCCCAGGCGGGCAAGCGCAGCCGGCCTATAAGCTGTTTCGCCAAATTCGCCAAATCAAGACACCATTTGAAATAGAGCGATTGAGACGTTCAGCTGCACTTAATGAGCGTATCGAGCAGCAGCTGATCGATCTAATCGCTGCAGGTGTTCATGAAAGAGAGCTGGCCGAGCATTACCGGCTTTCTGTCATGAAAGGCGGCGGCACACCTGCCATGACGGCGGTAGGCGCGGGGCCTCGCAGTGCACTGCCGTTGATCGAGAACTATTTCCGCATCATTGAGCCGGGAGACCAAATCCGTTTCGACCTGTGCATGCAGCTGGATGGTTATTGGGGCGATACAGGCCGGACTGCGGTGTTCGGAGAGCCGACGCCTTGGATGACTCGCCACTTTGAGGCTGTGCTGAGCGGATGGAGAGAAGCGCTTGATCTTATTCGACCCGGCGTCAAAGCGTCGGATGTGTTTCAAGCGGCTGTCGCCAGAGTGCAGAAGGAAGGCATCCCTCATTACCGGCGCCAGCATGTCGGGCATGCGATCGGCTTGGAGCTGTATGACGATATCACTTTGGCGCCTGGCGATCATCGAACATTAGAGCCGGGGATGGTGCTTTGTGTGGAAGTGCCTTATTACGAACTGGGCGCCGGCGGTTTTCAGATTGAGGATACCGTTGTCATGACGGCTGACGGCTTTGAATTTCTGACGCATATGGAGCGGAAGCTATTCGTTAAATAAATGGGCAGGTTCCGGTCAACCGGTCCTGCCAGGGCAACCGGAGCTTGCTCAGTGAAGAAGGTTGGAGGAAATGAGGATTCAGCAAGGTACAAAGCCATTCCGCAACATTAGCTTTGCTTTGTTTGCGGGCGGATTCGTCACATTTGCCTTATTATACAGCTTGCAGCCGTTAATGCCTGAGATGACGGCCGCATTTGACATTACACCGACGCAATCCAGCTTGACTTTGTCGGTTACAACGGTATCGATGGCATTGACGATGCTGTTCATCGGGTCATTATCCGATGCGTTGGGCCGCAGATCGATCATGACGGCCTCGCTTATTGCAGCATCTGTCATTTCCATCATTTCGGCATCTAGTCCTCATTTTCCGATGCTGCTGCTTTTGCGTATTTTGCAAGGCGTCGCGCTCGCTGGGCTGCCGGCCATTGCAATGACCTATCTGGTAGAAGAAATCGACTCCAGAAGTTTAGGCTATGCGATGGGGCTGTACATTAGCGGCAATTCCATTGGAGGAATGGCGGGGAGAATGATAAGCGGCCTGCTGACGGACTGGTTCGGCTGGCGGGTAGCTATTGGCGGCATGGGAGCGGTTGGTCTGGCTGCCGCGTTGTTTTTTTTCGCAACGATTCCTCCATCCCGTCATTTCATGAAACAGAACGCCAAGCTGAACCGGGTTATTCCGCTGCTATGGTCGCAATGCCGCAACCCCCGGCTGCTTTGTCTATACGGACTTGGCTTTTTGCTAATGGGCAGTTTTGTCACCCTGTTTAATTATATTGGCTTTGAATTAACAGGCGAACCCTATAATCTAAGCCAAACGATCGTAGGCAGCATCTTTGTCGTCTATCTGATGGGCACATTCAGCTCTACCTGGATGGGCAGACTGGCTGACCGTTACGGCCGGACTGGGGTGATCATCCTTGCCCTTGCTATTATTTTGGCAGGAGCGGTATTGACGCTTCATCCTTACTTAGGGTTGAAGATTATCGGTCTTGCTCTATTTGCCTTCGGCTTTTTCGGCGGTCATTCCATCGCCAGCAGTTGGGTCGGATTGGTGGGGGATGCCCATAAGTCGCAGGCTAATGCTTTGTATTTGTTTTTCTATTATGTGGGTTCCAGTGTTAGCGGCACGGGCGGCGGCTTGCTATACGGGCAGCTAGGCTGGATCGGCATCGTCGGAATGATTGTGGCTTATGTGGCGATCAGCGTCGTGCTATGCTCTATTCTGTGGAACAAGGGCGGAGGGAAGATAACCCAATTGCCTTCTTGAATCGCTGGAGTGAGCTGTTTTATAGAATAAAGAGGGGAAACCTTGATGGGCGGTATGCTGCCCGTCAAGGTTTTTGGCTGGATTTCCGTGAAAAAAGTGGGTTGATAAACCTCTGAAGGGATGATTTACTAATATAGTCTATATTGTTAAAAATGACAGGTACAAGACTTAAATAAAAACGGGGGGTTTATTTGGAATGGGAGCTTTAACAAGTTTAACTAGATTCGCAGCAGCGATAATCGCTTTTCTTGTCGTACTGCCGCTTCTCTTTCTTGCTGGTCAGCCTGCCGCAAATGCGGCACAACAGCCTCAGGTGGTGAAAATAACTGGAGATTCGGCTTTACTTGCCGATCAAACTGTATGGATATGGGGAGACAATCCGTATGGTTCAGACGGCAGCACATTTGAGTCAAAGGGACTCAATCAGCCTGTAATGGTGAAAGAGCTTTCCGGCATTGTTGATATTACCGCGGGCGGCGGATTTTCTGTTGCTTTGAAAAAGGACGGTACCGTGTGGGTATGGGGAAGCGGCCAGTTCGGCGGGTTGGGGAACGGAGAAAGCATGTATACGCTAGGTTTATCTTTTCCAATGTCCGGTCCAAAGCCGTATAGCCAAAAACCGGTTCAGGTGAAGGGGCTCTCAGATGTAACTGCCATTGCTGCTGGGGGCCACGTATTGGCATTGAAAAAAGACGGAACTGTTTGGGCATGGGGACAAAATGGGGGAGGACAGATCGGTGTGGGCAGCCGTGAGATGATCGTTACGGTCCCGACTCAAGTCAGCGGTCTTCCTCCCATTCAGTCAATAGCAGCAGGAAACTTTCATAGTCTAGCGCTTGATAGCAACGGCGGGGTGTGGATGTGGGGAGAGAATTACTTCGGCAAAGCCGGAGACGGTACGGAAAGCAGACTGGCGTATAACGGGGAAGCTACACGAGATATCGGCGAGCCGCAGAACAAGAACGCACCGGTAAAGGTTAAAAACCTTGAGGACGTAGCTCGAATTCAGGCAGTATCTGGCTGGTATAATATTGCAGTTAAAAAAGACGGATCAGCCTGGTTCTGGGGCAAGAACAATATTTTGTCCTTTACACGGGGCGAGACGGCCAATCAATTAATACCGAAGGAGCTGCCGGAGCTTCACGGGGTTCAGAATATTGTCAGCGGCTATAACGCCAGCCTGATTTTGAAAAAGGACGGTACGTTATGGACGCTGGGTTATAATAAATTCGGTCAGCTTGGCAATGGAACGAAGAAGGACCGGATGGAACCCGGTCAAGTGTCCTCCTTGTCGGAGGTTACGGGGATAGCCAACAATGGCGACGCTTCTCTTGCCTTAAAGAAAGATGGGACAGTATGGGCCTGGGGCAGAAATGATGTCGGCCAACTGGGGAATCGGAACCGGTATTTGTTTTTGACGCCGCGCCAAATCATTTTCAATAAAGATACGATTGTAAAAGAACAGCCGATTGAAGTGTTTGTCGACGATGTGCTCACTTCGGTAAAATCGCCTCCGAAAACGATAGACGGCAGCCTTTACGTTTCTTCTAGTGAGTTGTCTAAGACGCTGGGCTATACGTCTACGGCACAAGGTAAAACAAAGCTTGTCATGAAGCGGGGCAATCAAGTTTTAGTGGTGGAGCAAGGAAGTAAGAAAGCATTAATCAATGGTAAAACAGTCATGCTAGATAAGCCTGTTACGTATTCGGGCAATCAATATTGGCTGTCCGTCCATTCTCTGAAAACACTATTTAGCGTAAAGGTGTACTATGAGTCACAAAATCGTTTGATTACGATTACGACGAAGTAAAGACCAGTCCCGTCCCTTTTACAATTTAAGACAATCTTAAGAATTACTTTAAGTAATGTACAGGTTGCGGTTGTTATACTATTGTGTAGATGCACAATACGTTAAGCAGTAGGTGAGAATGAATATGAACGGGAATGCAATGACAATTGAAAATAGAGCAGTGAATAAGATAGCGATTCTTCGCGATTATGAGCAGTATTGCTACCAGGTCGTATATTACTTAATACAGGATGAAGCGGCTGCAGCGGCTGCCACTTGTAACGCCTTGCTGTCAATTTATGTGAATGAAGCATTTTTTCTCGTCAACGCAAGCCCGACAGCAGGAAATAATGAAGCAGGCTGCAACGAGAGAGGCGCTGCAAGCCTTCAAGAATAGCCGCGTGGAGCAGGGCGCGTAGTTTTGGAGAGAATGGGGGCGCGGATTGTGCCAAGTCAGGTCATCGCTTTAAAACCGATCACCGAGGATAACCGGGAGCTTTGCATTACGCTCAAACCCCGGGAAGATCAAATGAATTTTGTAGCGCTATGATTGGCGGCGAAACTGTGCTGGATCTCTTGCATCGATAGCCGTATATGTTATAATCAATTTTATTTCGGTTTCACCGATTCGATTGAAGGGGTTAATGACATGAATACGTATCTTATCATGCAAAATCAACTTCATCATCACAAACAGCGTTAGCACACCTGTGTAATTGATCAGGGTGGGCTAACGCATTTCGCGTTGGCCTCCCTGCCGCATATGGAGCGCGCAGGACCAAGAGGTCCTGCGCGTTTTTTTAATTTTTTTACACAAAAAAGAGAGGAATGAGTAGTTATGCAAAATGTAAAAGGCACGTATGACTTTTTTTGGAGCCGAGCAGGCGCTGCGGAGCAAAGTGCAAGCGGTGCTGCAAGAGGTGTTTGAGCTATACGATTTTGGCAGGATGGAATCTACGGTATTGAATGAATTGGACTTGCTTGCCTCCAAATACGCGGGTGGCGACGAAATTATGAAGGAAATGTACCAGTTGACGGATCAAGGCATGCGCAGCTTAGGTCTTCGTTATGATCTCACTATCCCGTTCGCCAAGGTGGTAGCCTGGAATCCGGGCATCGAGCTGCCGTTCAAACGATACGAAATCGGAAAGGTATTTCGAGACGGGCCGGTAAAAAGAGGGCGGCTGCGGGAGTTTCTGCAATGCGATGTGGACGTAGTTGGCATTGAAGGCCCGGAGGCAGAAGCTGAGCTCATACTCATAGCGGCTGAGGTTTTCAAAAGATTAGAAATCCCGATATTGCTGAAATGGAATAACCGGCGTTTTCTGGGGGAGCTGCTGGAAGCTGTTGGCGTTGCAGATGACCAGAAGCTGTCGGTGATGCTTACGCTCGATAAAATCGCGAAAATCGGTATCGGAGCGCTTGTCGGGGAGCTGCGTGACAAAGGAATCAGCGAAACGGCAATAAGCGCCATTGCCGAGCTTGCTGTAATGAAGGAGCCTTCCTTCCAGCGCTTAGCGGAAACCTATGGCATAGAAAATTCAAGGGGTTCGATGGAGGTGCAGGTACTTCAGCAGCTGCTGGACGGGTTAGGACTTGGTCAAACCTGCCGGTTTGATCCCTTCTTATCCCGCGGCCTTTCCTTCTATACCGGAACTGTCTATGAAATCTTTGATGCGGAGCAGCGGTACGGCTCCAGTCTTGGAGGCGGAGGACGCTACGATGCGATCATAGGCAAGCTGGCGGGAAGAGAGGATATCCAGTATCCGACTGCAGGCATTTCATTCGGCATGGAGTCGATTATGGAAATGCTCAAGGAACGCCCGATTCCATTGCCGATCCCGCTGGCTGTTGTTATTCCGATTGGGGACATGATGACGGAAGCGTTAAAAGCGGCTGCCATTCTGCGGGCCGGCGGCATACGTACAAGCATCGAAATGAGCAAGCGAAAGCTGAAAAAAGCGCTGGCCTCGGCTGCTTCTAAGGGTATTCGTTATGTGGTCTTAATCGGCAATGAAGAAGCAGAAGCCGGCATGCTGCGGCTTAAGGATATGAGTGAGATGACGGAAGCGATGCTGAGCGTACAAGATGCGATTGCGGTCATCAGCAAGGAACGGGCGTAATACCGATCCGGGAAACTGCGCAGCATCGCATGCTGCGCAGTTTTTTTACGTTAATCAAGGTGCAATTCTTATAAACGGTTCATTAATCGAACGAAAGGATAAGCTCTGACTGTTTGTAATATTGGTATACTTATACAAGCTTAGAGGCAATCGTATATGACTTGCATGGAAAGCGGAGGAAGCCGGATGCGTACATTGAGTAAATACAAATGGGAATGGTTTAGATTAAACGGGGCATGGTCAGCGTTATTCTGGTCCTATATTGCGATTCTTCTATTGTTGATCGTTATTGGAAGCTTGCTGTATTGGCGTGCCAAGGATGTCGTAGAGATTTCGGTTGAGCATACCAATTCGGCGATGCTGGGACAGCTGCGGGAACTGGCAGACGGACAATTGCAAATGATCGAGCAGCTGGAGCAGCAAGTCGCGAGCCATCCCAAGCTGATGCAGCTGATGAGAAGCAAGGTGCCTTTGACGGACAAAGATCAATACGCCATGATCGAGGTTGCCGACGATTTGAAGCGCTACAAGCAATTGACTCCTTTTATTTACGATTACTACATCTATTTGCCCAAAATTGGGACGTTGCTTGGACCTGGCGTGAAGACGACGCCTGACATTTTGTTCGGCCAAGTAGACCGGTTCGAAGGATTGACAGCGCAGGATTGGATGAGCAGGTTTCAGGACGGTTACCATTTCCGTACGTTTGATCCGTCACTGCGAGCAAGCAGCAGCTTCGGAGAAGAACGCCATATTCTTGGCTACATGCAGACGCTGCCGCTAGTCGACCGCTCCAAGCAGTTGGCGACCTTATTTATTATGATAAATGATGAACAGCTGGGGAGTATGTTCAAGGGTCTCGCGGAAGCGGGCAAAGGGCAGATTTATATCGTTGACGCTGATAATCGGATCATTAGTGCGACAACGGATACACGAGCTGAGCTGCCGTTCAGCTATTCGGACATGACAGGCGATCAAGGGAAGCTGTCTGCCAAACGAGGCGGAGAAGATACGGTTATTTCCTATGCGACTTCCTCCGTATACGGCTGGAAGTATGTGCTGGAGGTGCCCCGCACCGTATTTTTGGCAGAGGTGAACGAAGTGAGAAGCTGGGCTCTGCTGTTATTTGTTTTGGCAGCGTTTTCAGGGGCAGTTGTATCCGGTTATTTGGCTTTCCGGAATTATAGGCCGATTCGTGATCTCGTAACGGCCGTGTCCGGGAATGGCGCTGGCGTCTTCTCCGCAGGCAAGCAAGGGCCCATCGAATATGAGTTAATTCACACATCGATTCAATCCGCCCGGTTAACGGAATCAGAGCTGCGGGCGAGATTGTCGCATCAGACGCCAATTATCCGCATTCATTTTTTAAGCCGGTTCATTAGAGGCTATGCAGAACCCCATGAATTGCTGGAGCAATCTTTGCAATTTATGGGCATCCAATTCGTCTCCGATCTGTTTGCTATTATGCTGATCGACGTGGAGGATATGAGCGCTTATGCTTCCGGTAATGATGAAAAAGAACGATTATTCGTTAACTTCGTCATCTCTAACATCGCATCCGATCTGGCAAATGAACGGCATATTGCCTATACAACCGAGCTGGATCAGGGAAGAGTGGCTCTCTTAATCAATATCTGTGAAGCAGATGCCGTGCAGGATTCAAGCGGACTGGCATCTATAACGGATCAGCTCGACGAAGTGCTGCGTCAGCGGTTTCGCTTGCGCGTCGCCATTGGCGTCAGCTCTCTCGTTCGCGATCGGCATCACATTGGGGAGGCATTTCGCGATGCGTTAAAGCGGCTGGATGAAAACCGGAAGAGCCATGCCGGGCCAATAGAGACGGGCGAGCTACCGGATCAGATACCGGCCTATTATTTCCCGCTCGACATCGAGCAGCAGTTAACCAATTATGTAAAGTCAGGGGAAGAAGAAAAAACCGAACAGCTGCTGGATGCGCTGTACACCGACCACGACGCGGGCGAAGGCAGCAAGTCGCTGATCATCTCCTATTTTCTCATGCATCTGTCCTCAACCTTGTTCCGAATCGTTCAGACGACGCCGAGAGTTGAGCCGGATCTTGCACTGCGGTTGTTGAGAAATCAAGGGGACAGCATAGCGGATACGCATCGTCAGTTTCTGGAGCTGAAAGCAGATTATCGAATCGTATGCCGGCATTGGAAGGAAGGGCGGAGCGATCAAGGCAGCCGGATGCTCGACACGATTCAGCGGATCGTGCAGGAGCGCTTTGGTCAGAACATGCTTAGCGTCGGTCTGATCGCAGACGAGCTCGGTATTACGCAGCCGTATTTGTCTTCCTTCTATAAGAAAGCAACAGGACGCACCATATTGGAATTCATAGCGGAAGTACGGCTGCGGGAGGCGAAAAGGCTGCTGTCGGAGACGGAGGCGACTGTCGCGCAAATCGCTTTGGTTGTTGGCTATTCCAATGATATCGGCTTTATCCGATTTTTTCAAGAAACATGAGGGCATTACGCCTGGACAATACCGTGCCAACAAATATACGGAACATCCATCTTAAAAGAAGATAGCCTTCCCTGAATAAAAGGCATGCCGATCAAACAACCGGATTATAGGCAGCGGCTGGACTGCAGCGATAGGATAGAGGTCAGGCAGCGAACATCGGCCTAAACAAACTCAAGGGGGTATTATCATGCACAAACGTAAATTCATCATTCTGCTGTCGGTCATTATGACTGTTGCGCTAGCTGGATGCTCAGGCAGCAATGAGCCGGCTAAATCGCCGTCAAACGCTTCGCCGGGTACAGAGACAGCAGAGGCGCCTGCAGACGGCAAAATCGTTTCAAGCCCGCTCACGCTTACTTATTTTGTTGAGATGTCGGGAAGCCCGGCACCGGGCGTAAAGAGCTTGAACGATATGGCGGCTTATCAGGAAACGGAAAAGAAGACGGGTATTCATATCGATTTTAAACATCCGGCAGGCGGGCAAGAAAAAAATCAGTTTAACCTGCTGATGAGCTCCGGTGACTATCCGGATGTTATTCAATGGGGCTGGAATGATTATCCGGGCGGCGGTGTTGGCGCTATGAATAACGGCGTTATTATCCCGCTTAATGAATATATTGACAAGTTCGCGCCAAACCTGTCCAAAATACTGGCTGATAACCCGGCAATCAAAAAAGAAATCTCGACCGATGACGGCCGTATATTCGCTTTCCCATTCCTGCGCAGCGATCCGTACTTGCGTACATACTTCGGACTGGGCATTCGCCAGGATTGGCTGGAAAAGCTCAATCTGCAAATGCCTAATACAATTGATGAATGGCATACCGTGCTGACTGCATTTAAACAGGGCGATCCCAACGGCAACAGCAAGGCGGATGAAATTCCACTGCTGATCCGCAAGGATACGATGCTTAATTTCAGCAACGTATTCGTGAACGCATGGGGCACTTCCGGCCGATTCAATCTGAAAGACGGAAAGGTGCTCTACGGACCGATTCAACCGGAATTTAAGCAGTTTTTGCAAACGATGCGTGCTTGGTACGTGGAAGGGCTTATCGACCGGGACTACGCCGGAACGGATGATAAGCAAAAGGATGCGAAATGGACAGGAGAGCTTCTCGGTTCATCCGAAATGGCAGTCGGAGGCGGTATCGGGAAATATACAAATGCGATGAAAGACAAAAATCCGTCCTTCCGCCTCGTCGGTGCGCCTTATCCGACGCTGGTCAAGGGTGACAAGCCGGTGCTTGGTCAGCTGGAGCCGATTTTCAACAGTGTGGGCGCAGCAATTACGAAAAACAACAAGCATGTTGAGGAAACGGTGAAATGGCTGGACTTCAAATACGGTGAAGAAGGCTCGATGCTGTTCAACTTCGGGATTGAAGGCAAAAGCTATGAGATGAAAGACGGTTTCCCGACTTATACAGATGAAATTATGAAAAATCCGGACGGTTTGTCTTTCGCAACCGCGCTCGGCAGATATGCAATACCTTTCGGGGGACCGCTTGTTCAGGATAAACGCTATCAGGAGCAAAATGCCTCGCTGCCGCAGCAGAAGGATGCGCTTAACACTTGGATGAACGTCGAGAACAGCAACTGGCTGCCGCCGCTTTCATTCACCAACGATGAGTCGGCGCGTCTCGCGGCTATTATGACGGACATTACAACGTTCCGTGATGAAATGTTCGACAAATTCGTGATGGGTGCCGAGCCGGTTGACAATTTCGACGGCTTCGTGAAGACGATTGAAGGCATGGGTCTGCAAGAGGCGCTGGATATTCAGCAAGCCGCTTACGAGAGATATTTGAAACGTTAAGAAAGTAATAAGGGGAAGCGGGTTCGCCGGAAGGGGCCGAGAGTACTCTGCAGCCGGGGAACCTGCTTGCTTCTTCACCTTTCAACAGAAGGAGGGCTTGTAAGTTGAAGCTGCTGCGGGAATGGTCACGCAATAAATACATTTATTTGATGCTGCTTCCGGTCGTGATCTATTACGTCGTGTTTCTTTATTTTCCAATGTACGGCTTGCAGATTGCGTTCAAAAACTTTTCGCCGGCAATCGGAATTTGGGGCAGCGAATGGGTAGGGTTTAAGCATTTTGTCTCTTTTTACGACAGCTATTATTTCTGGAGACTAATCCGCAATACGGTCATGATTAGCTTGTATGAGCTCGTATTCGGCTTTCCCGCTCCCATTATACTGGCTTTACTGCTGAATGAAATCCGTAAACGGGTATTTAAAAATATCGTGCAGTCGATTACGTATTTGCCGCATTTCATTTCAATAGTCGTCGTTGCCGGCATGATGGTCGACTTCTTGTCCGGAGATGGACTGATTAACCAATTGACGGGGCTGCTGGGCCTTCCGTCGGTCTCGTTTCTGATCGCACCGGAATGGTTCCGTACAATCTATGTCTCGTCGGGTATCTGGCAGGGCATCGGCTGGGGCTCGATTATTTATTTGGCAGCTATCGCCGGCATCGATCCAAGTCTGTATGAAGCCGCCAAGACGGACGGGGCGGGGCGATTCAAGCAAATCCTTCATATTACCGTTCCCGGCATTATGCCGACGATTATCATTATGCTTATTTTACGTTTCGGGACGCTTATGGCCGGAGGCAGCCTGGAAAAAATACTGCTGCTGTACAACTCGACAACCTATGAGACAGCCGATGTTATCTCTACTTTCGTATACCGGCGAGGTCTGCTGCAAATGGATTACGGTTTCTCAGCGGCGATTGGCTTGTTCAACAACATCATGAATTTTATATTGCTCGTATCGGCGAATACGATCAGCCGGAAGATCAACAACACGAGCCTATGGTAATTCCATATTAGGAGGTGAAGCCCGTTGAAGCCTCGCATCCCATTTGGGGAACGGATTTTTGATACGGCGAATTCTTTGTTTATGTTAGCGTTAATAGCGGTTACTCTATACCCGTTTCTGTATGTGCTGTTCGCTTCCTTCAGCGATCCGTCCGAACTGATTGAACATCGGGGGCTGCTGCTTGCACCTGCCGGCTTCAGTCTTGAATCGTATAAATATGTGTTCGAGAATCCGATGATTACGACCGGCTATATGAACACTTTAATTTATGTCGTTGCAGGAACGGCTTTGAACTTAACGTTAACGAGCTTTGCCGCATATGCGTTGTCACGCAAGGGCGTACGTTTTGTCGGGCCGATTATGTTCGGCATCGTCTTTACAATGTTTTTCTCGGGCGGAATGATTCCCACTTACTTGAATATGCGCAATCTGGACCTGCTGGACTCCAGATGGGCGATGATATTGCCTTCGGCTATCAGTACCTGGAATCTGCTTGTCATGCGTACCTCGTTTGCGGGCATTCCGGTTGCACTGGAAGAATCAGCGCGAATCGATGGCGCGAATGATTTCCGGATTTTATTCCAAATCTTCATTCCCGTGTCACTGCCCATTATGGCGGTAATGACGCTCTTCTACGGCGTGGCGCACTGGAACGCCTACATGGACGCTTTAATTTACTTGAGGGATAGGGATTTATATCCGCTGCAGCTCGTATTGCAGGAAATTCTCATTTCTAATAGTACAGACTCTATGATGACATCCGTTGCGGACGTCGATAAAGGGCTGATTCAGGAAACGATCAAATACGCGACGATTATCGCTGCGACCGTGCCGATATTGCTGCTTTATCCGTTTCTGCAGCGGTATTTCGTCAAAGGTGTTATGCTGGGCTCTATTAAAGAGTAATAACCCGTTATGCCGTGATTTTACAATAGATTCCGAAAAAAATCCCCTTGCCAATCGGACGATTAGGCAAGGGGATTTGTCGTTGTCGTGCATGGTGGAGCGTGTGTGATTAGGCGCGTCCCGTATAGATAAGGACAGCATCTCGCAGGAACGCCGCCGTTCCAGGCTGCTCGCTGTCATAGTAGGCCGTGAATCTCTCATCATCGACATACATTTGAGCCAGGCCTGCATGAGCTTCTTTATTGTAGCTGTCCCAGTAGAAGGTGAGCCACTGGCGATGTAGATCGGCAGCTTCCTGGGCGAGAACGCCTGCGGCATCGCCTGTTGCGAAAGCTTCGGCAAGCCTGCGGTGAAGCTGCTCGTTCAGCTTTTCGACAGCGGCATGCTCCTCCTGCGACATACTTTTAAGCTTTTTGTTCGAACGGTCGATCTGCTCGTCTCCGTATTTGGCACGGATTTCTTCGCCGTATTTCCGCTCGTTATCGTCGATTAAACTTTGCTTGAAGCCTTCGAATTTTTGCTTGTCACTCATTGTGCTTTTCCCCTTTCGCTGCTCTAACGTCCTGTCGACGTTGGCAATCAGCCTATTGAGCTGCTCGCGCTTTTCCAGAAGCTTCACGCGGTGCTCCTCTAAGGCGCGATCGGCGTCAAAAGCTGGCGAGGCTACGCTGTCTTTGATCTCATCCAAGCTGACACCCAGCTCCCGATAGAACAAAATATGCTGCAGCCGATCCACCTCTTGCTGCCCGTAAATGCGATAGCCCGATGAATTGATTCTCGCCGGCTTGAGAAGGCCAATCTCATCGTAATATCGAAGCGTCCGGGTGCTGACGCCCGCCAGGAGCGCTAGCTTCTGTATCGTATATTCCATTCTGCATCCCTCCTGACCTAAAGCTATCCTACACCTTTACGCCGCGTGAATGTCAACAAGCAAAGTGCGGTATATAGAAAGCCCCCGCGTTTGTAATAAACGGGGGAGCTCTGTATGCTGATTCTATTAATTTGCGGCCAGTTGCAGCGCTGCTTTCATTTTCACTTTGCGGTCGAGCATGAAGCTAAGCAGAACACCAATGAAGCCGAGCATTGCGAGTCCGGCAGCCAGCCAAGTGAGGGAGTGCAGTCCCGCCAACGTAATAGCGGCACCGCCCGTATACGCACCTAGCGCATTGCCGATATTCAATGCCGAATGGTTGGCTGTAGCAGTAAGCATCGGTGCGTCCCCGGCTAGTGTCATCGTCCGCAGCTGAATGCCCGGCATAATGGCGAAAGCGGCAACGCCCCATAGAAAAATGGTAATGACGGCAAGAATCGGATTGGACAGCATGACGGTCAATACCGCCAGAATGATTGCAAGCACAGCATAGTTGATCGCCAAGTACGGGAGCTGCTTCCAGTCGGCCAGCTTGCCCCCGATAATGTTGCCAATCGTGACGCCAATGCCGAATATCACGAGAATCCAGGTGACGCTGTTTTCCTGAAAGCCGCTAATCGACTGCAGAACAGGCGAGATGTAAGTGAACAGAGCGAATAGGCTGGCGCAGCCGAACAAGCCGAAGAGCAGTGTAAGGAGCACCTGCGGTTTCAATACGCTGCTAATTTCCTGCGCAAGGCTCGAAGCTTTCTCTCCGCGGATGACCGGAATAAATCGCATAATGCCAAGAAGCGAGAAGATGCCGAGCACCGTAATGACACCAAAGGAAGCACGCCATCCGAAATGCTGGCCGATGAACGTTCCGATCGGTACGCCAATAATGTTGGCGATTGTCAGCCCTGCGAGTACGATGGAAACAGCGCTGCCGCGACGCTCGGGACTAACGAGGTAAGTGGCGATCAGTGAGCCGACGCCAAGGAATGTCCCGTGGGCTAAGGCAGTTAGTATACGAGCGCCAACGAGCAGCGGATACGTGGGTGCAATCATGGAAAGCGCATTGCCGAGAATAAAGATCAGCATCAGCAAGATTAATAATCTTTTTTTAGGCAAAGAGTGGGTAAGCATCGTGAGTACAGGTGCGCCAATGGCAACGCCTAGTGCATAAGCGGTAATAATTTGCCCAGCCTGAGATATCGTCACATTCAAATCAGCGGCTACATTGGGGAGCAGTCCCATCACTAGAAACTCCGTCATGCCGATTGCAAAAGCGCCGATGGTCAAGCAGATAAGCGATAGCGGAAACGCTCCTTTTTTCTTTAAAGACGCAGCTTGTGCATGCTGCAACGTATTATTCATTTTAGTGCTGACTCCTATCCCTTGGAAGTATGGCTTGCCTTTCTTCTCTCTTTTTTCTATTCATCAAGAAAGGTAAGCTAATCATAATCGTTCTGCAGGAGCAGCACAATCACACATCTTGGCTTTGTTTTCCCCTGTTTAGGGAAATGTTATATATGTTGCTTAGGTTGAAAAACCATTCTATCGGTTCCAATCAAAATGGCGATTTGGTATGATGAATAGAAATGCAGACTTGAAAAGAGGCTTAAGACAACAATGACGATGACTAATTCATTTGATCAACTGAATAATAGAAGGAATACAAGATCCTACAAATGGGATGATATGAAAAAGCTGTTCGGCAGCTCGGAGCTGCTGCCATTATGGGTAGCCGATATGGATTTTGGCAGTCCGCCGGCGGTGCATAAAGCTGTGGCTGAACGTGCTGATATGGGCTTGTATGGCTATACGTTTTTCTCGGACGAATATTATGGGGCAATTTCAGGCTGGTTTAGCCGCCGTCACGGCTGGAGCATCGATCAGAAGTGGATCGGGAATTCGCCTACGGTCGTTACTTCGATTAGTATAGCTGTAGAGCTCTTGAGCTCGCCGGGTGATTCCGTCGTTATTCAAACGCCAGTGTACCCTCCTTTTTATGAGGTAATTGAGGACAACGGCCGTGTTGTGGCGAAAAATCCGCTCGTCAGCCGGAACGGACGCTATGAGATGGATCTACCGCATTTGGAGACATTGTTCCAAGGCGGCGCGAAGCTGATGATTCTGTGCAGCCCGCATAATCCAGGCGGCCGCGTCTGGACGGAGGAGGAGCTGCGGGCGGTAGGCGCGTTGTGCCTGCAATATGGAGTGATGGTTATCTCCGACGAGATTCATTGTGACTTGACGTTCCCTGGCCACAAACACATTCCGTTCGCTTCGCTCTCGGCTGAACTTAGCGATATTACGGTAACGTGCGCGGCTGCTACGAAAACATTCAATTTGCCGGGCATACAGACTTCCTATTACATTACTTCCAACAAAGCGTTGAAGCAAAAATTCGATAAACGGCTGCAGGTGCTTGGCCTTAATTATCCGCATCATTTTGCAGAAGCAGCGATCGTCGCTGCTTATACGGAAGGTGAAGAGTGGCTGGACGGTTTGTTGGACTACGTTAAGGGCAATCTAGATTTTGCTGTCGATTATTTGTCGGCGCATTTGCCGGAAGTGAAGCCATTAATACCGGAAGGAACCTATTTGCTGTGGGTCGATTGCCGGGGATTAGGGATTGAAGCAGGCAAGCTGAAGGCGTGGATGGTTGAGCAGGCAAAAGTAGCTTTCAGCCTTGGTTCGGCATTTGGCACAGAGGGAGCAGGATGGCTGCGTATGAACCTGGCTGCCCCGAGAGCCATTGTCGAGCAAGCGCTGCAGCAGTTTTGCGAAGCGGGCAGACTGGCATTGAAATAAATCAAACTCAGGCTGTCAGCTTCGAAACGGCGACATCACATTGTAGCCTATATAATAGAACAGCTCCCGAAACAGAAAGGGAAGCTTCGTTTGCAAGCTTTTGTAGGCAGAGCTTGGGGTGGGTGCGGAATAGGCATCCATTCCGAGCTTTTTTGCAATGGTTAGCGCCCGTTTCATATGGAGGGGATCGCTGACGATCGCAAACGTATGCAGCTGATGTTCTTCCGCCAGCTTGCTTGCAAAGCGTAAATTTTCCTCCGTGATTGTAGAATTCGTTTCAACGAGAATGGCTTCAGGAGCAACGCCCTGTTCCAAGGCATAATCACGCGATACAACCGCTTCTGTCCATTGGCCGCCGTGTCCCATTCCACCGGTGAAAATAATTTTCTGCACATAGCCGTGCTCGTAAAGCCAAATGCCGTAGTCGATTCGCGCCCTCAGTACAGGAGAAGGCTTACCGTCCGATACGGCTGCGCCAAGAACGATTGCTGCATCTGCTGGCGAAGGCACGCGTGGTTTGCCGAATGTCCATATGTCATAGGCTGCATAACCTATTGATAGAACAGCAATGAGAAAGGCAACAATAATCAATTTGTAAAAGACGGGTTTCTTTTTCATAATGGACTAGACGCTGCATCCGCTGGAAAGTTTCATTTTAGATGTAATCGTTTATGGAAACCGCTTTTATTCCACTAAATATATCGATATACTATGATTAATAGAATGGGCAGAAGTTCGAAAAATGATGAGGGAGTTGAACGATAGATGTCCGAGTTTTCCAAGCAAGATCCATTTATACGAAATGAACGGGAGGCGGCCATCGCCTCAAGATCGGACAGATTAGCGGAACTATTCGCTGTTAGGGCACCCCAGCATGACCTTGACAGCAGTTTTCCGGTTGATAATTTTAAAGATTTGCGGGAAAGCGGCTATTTGGCGCTGACAGTTCCACAGGCTTACGGTGGGGAAGAGGCTTCGCTGTATGAACTGGTGCTGGCGCAAGAGCATTTGGCGCGCGGAGACGGCTCCACGGCGCTCGCTGTCGGCTGGCATGTCGCACTCGTGATGCAGCTTCGAATATCGCAGGCTTGGCCGGATTCGCTCTACGCTGCATTAGCTCAAGAGATTGTAGAGCGCGGGGCAATCTTCAACAGCTACGCGAGCGAACGGGCAACCGGGAGTCCTAGCCGAGGGGGCAGGCCGGAGACGACGGCTGTACGTACCGAAGGCGGCTGGCTGATCAACGGCCGGAAGACGTACAGTACGCTTAGTCCAGTCGCTACACACTGTATGGTGTCAGCCTCGGTGGAGTCGGAGGACCGTGTGGGCGAGTTTTTTGTCCGTATCGGGCGGGGCGTTGAAATCGATGAAACCTGGAATACGATGGGCATGAGAGCGACAGGAAGCCATGATCTAATATTCAATAATGTGTTCGTTCCAGATGGAGAATCAATAGCGGGGGCAGCCCTGCGTCCTAAGATACCGGCAGAATCCGATCATGGGGGAGCAATGCTTCATATACCAGCCTGTTACATTGGCATTGCGCATGCCGCTCGGGATTTCGCACTGCGCTTCGCCAAAGATTACCGGCCGAACAGCTTGAATGGCCCTATTGCAGATTTGCCGAATATTCAGCGGCAGCTTGGCGAGCTGGAGGCTGAGCTTATTACAGCCCGGACGCTCTTGTACAGCTTGGCGGACCGCTGGGACCGCGATCCTGAAGGAAGGCCGGAACTTCGTGCTGACCTTGGGCTTGCTAAATATGTAGCGACGAATGGGGCGCTGCGAATCGTGGATCTCGCGATGAGGATTGTAGGCGGCGCGAGCCTGTCCCGCAACCATCCGCTGGAGCGGTACTACCGGGATGTCCGAGCAGGGCTGCATAATCCGCCGATGGACGATGTCGCTTTGCAGAACCTAGCCAAGCGGGCGATTGCTTCGTTTGAGTGATAGGGCTTGTCGGGACTTAAGAGAAACAGGCTGTCGAGAGGGTCTCGACAGCCTGTTTCGGTTTCTTTACGCAGGTATACTTTATATTTAGATACGGATCAAAAATTTTAATAGGAAGAAATAAAAAAGAAGCTTGATAGAATCAAGCTTCTGGAATGTCTTATTAATGGTCGGGATGACACGATTTGAACATGCGACCCCCTGGTCCCAAACCAGGTGCTCTACCAAGCTGAGCTACATCCCGTCCTGTGATGGTGCCGGCGATAGGAGTCGAACCCACGACCTACTGATTACAAGTCAGTTGCTCTACCAACTGAGCTACACCGGCATAAAATCTCTCAGGCACAAAATGTATTATGCCATAAACATTAAAGATAATGCAACTGTTTTTTTAGAAATTTAGAAATTTATTTTTATTGCCTTTTTACTTTGAAGTGAACAACTGCGCTATAGTGCATTTTACCTGTAAGCTGGTTGAACGCGGAATGATGCTGGACCGAATGCACATCTAGCATCAACGCTTTATTATTTTCGATTTGCCGGTCGATTTGTTTTTCCAATGTTCTTAGGTCATAAGCTTCGAAAAACTCGACTTTATTTTCTATGAGATCCAAACGGAAGTCCATAATCATTCTCCTTCAGGTGCTGTTATTTATTATTTCTGTTCATTATAAACAACCTGACAAGAAGCGTCCAATCTCTGAAAATATGAATATATTTTGTTAGACAAACTGGCAAAAATGTCCTAAACTAGAAGGGTGTCGAAAG
This sequence comes from Paenibacillus gorillae, assembly GCF_000513275.1. Classification (GTDB taxonomy): domain Bacteria; phylum Bacillota; class Bacilli; order Paenibacillales; family Paenibacillaceae; genus Pristimantibacillus; species Pristimantibacillus gorillae. Next base: position 103,281 of record NZ_CBVJ010000012.1, read on the forward strand.
TGGTCGAAAAATAGAAAATGAACTGAAAAGGGCAAACTTGTTGAAAAACAAGGACGCAAAGTTATGGGCCTAAGGTTACAGAACTATGGCTGCCAGACCACCAGATCAAGGGAAATTCGCTGAACTTAGGCTATCCGACTATCTGTGGTCGGATAGCTTTGCACTTTTTCGGGGATAGGAAAAGGAGATAAAGGACAGATGGCTCTATGGAAAAAGTGGCCGAATCAGGCGGCCATGTTCGTGAAAAAGCAGAAAATTACGTCGAAGCTTCTGCTTATTACGTCGCTTATTACTATTTTTAACGTGGCGGCAGGGGTATTGATTTACACGCAAAATTTATCAGTATCGAAAGCGATTGACAGCTCCAACGAATTTGGCGATACCGAACGGGAGTACAAAGCATTGTCCGATACGATGCTCCGCACCATGCTTCTAATGATCAATTCGATTGAGAACGGGGAAGATGAATCGGATGTCATTACACAATCGATGAAGCCGATTCCCGATATGCTTGCGAGCTTGACCAAAAGCTTCGAAAAGATGGATAAAAAATATCCGCCGCAAGAAGGCGACTTGGAGTACAGCAATCAAGTTAAGGTTTTCCAAATGGCTTACAATAGCTTGAACGGATTTGCAATGGACAACGCAGAACTGCGGAGCGATATGAAGTCGTTGCGTATCCGCGAACTGATCAGCGTCTACACGATTACTTTGAGTTATGCGAATGAAGCGGTCGAGGCGCGAATGAACGTTGACCAAGCTTCCAATGAGAAGCAGCTCGCAAGAAGCGTAGATGCAGCTAATACCATCATTATTATCAACGTCCTGCTGTTGGCATTATTGCCATTCTTAATGTCCTACACGCTTAGCCAAAGCATCAAAAAAGGGTTAAGAGGCATTATGGGCCGGATTGACGCCTATAAAAACAGCGATTTTACATACGATTTGAAGGTGGACCGGCATGACGAGTTCGGGGATATCGACCGGATGCTGGCCGAAATGGGCCATCGTTTGCGCGATACGATCAAATCTACACTTGAGGTAAGCGGAACGGTGCTCAGCATGTCCAATTCCATGGGCGAAATGGTTGACCGCAACCGTACAGCCTCCGAGCAGGTACGCGATCAAATCAAGGTAGGTACAGTTACCTTGCTGTCCCAGTATGATGATGCTTCTTCTATTTCTGCTGTAACCGAACAGATCTCGGCCAGCTCTCAGGAGATTGCTGCATCCAGCGATTATATCAATAGCGATATGCGCCAAATGCGTCAAGCTTCCCAGGAAGGCGCTCAGGATATGGAAGGCGTCGTTGAGATGGTTAACCAGACGGTCGAGCAATTCGAGCTTGTTAATGAATCGTTTAACCGCATTGTACAGCGTTTCGGCAATGTGACGAAGTTTCTTGGTGGTATTCAAGATCTGAATACACAAACGAATCTATTGTCGCTTAATGCTTCAATTGAGTCGGCTCGTGCAGGCGAGCATGGCAGAGGGTTTGCTGTAGTGGCGGAGGAAATCCGCAAGCTGTCCGGCCAGACTGAAATGTTCTCGAAAAACATTACGAAAGAGCTTCAGCTTATTCAAAGCGATGTCGCATCGAGCAGCGACCGTCTTGGTTCTTTCTCGCAAGTTATTGCGACAACAAAAGATGCATCGATTGCCGCAAGCGATATGTTCAAGGGGCTGGAGCAGCAAAGCAGCGCGTTGTCTGAGCAAGTGGGCGAGATCTCCACTGCAATCGCGGAAATTACGTCCGGCATGACTCACATTGTCACGGCAGTAGATAAGCTGCTGCAAACGTCCTCCGACGTTAACGGCAAAATGGATGTGATGAGCGGTCTGTCCGAGGAGCAAAACTCGGTATCCGACCAATTAGGCGCCCTTGCAGGTGAGCTCAAGCAATCATCCGGCGTACTGAAAGAGAAAGCAGCTGTATTTAAAGTGTAAAAGAAATCGATGCCTGTGTCGCATCCCAGCTATAGGGATGCGACACAGGTTTTTTTTGTTTTTGTCCATATAATTATTGGTGAATGCTGTGAGTCTGGTTAATCGCCCATTTGTGTGTTAACTTAAACAGTTTCGAATACATGGTGGGAGGAACGTCGTTTCACGAAGTAACGAATGACTAGGGCGTGGACATCAAGCAGATCAGGTAAATCCGCTAGAAGTCGAAGGTTAGTTTGAGTAAACGTGGGCAAATGGAGGAGTTGTGTGCAATTATGCGTATTTCGCTCGAGATCCAAGTAACCTAATATGGCGTTAGCGAAGGTGAATTCGCAAAATGGTCATGTAGGAGCATGGCCATGGCCAACAGCGAAGCAGGTTCGCTGTTGACCAAAGTCGCTGTAGGGAGGTTGCTGCCGTTAGTGTCAGAACAGCGAAGCAGGTTCGCAAAATAACGAAGGTAGATTCGCAAAATGGCCATGTAGGAGCGTGACTTTGGCCAACAGCGAAGTGAATTTCGCAACTGGCGAACCTAGGTTCATGAGTAGCGAAGAATGCTTCGCTAAATTGAAACCAAAGGTTCACGGCTAGTTGAACAGCGAAATTATCTTCGCAAATTAGCGAAGCAGGTTCGCTGTAGTGCAGGGTAGCGTCGCTGTAAGGGAGGTTGCTGCCGCTAGTGTCAGAAGAGCGAAGCGGGTTCGTAAAATAACGAAGGTGAATTCGCAAAATGGTCATGCTGGAGTGCGACTTTGGTCAACAGCGAAGCAGGTTCGCTGTGGTGCAGGGTAGCGTCGCGGTAGGGAGGTTGCTGCCGTTAGTGTCAGAACAGCGAAGCAGGTTCGCAAAATAACGAAGGTAGATTCGCAAAATGGCCATGTAGGAGCGCGACTTTGGCCAACAGCGAAGTGAATTTCGCAACTGGCGAACCT
>NZ_CBVJ010000013.1 GCF_000513275.1 Paenibacillus gorillae
TGAATTCGCAAAATGGTCATGTAGGAGCATGACCATGGCCAACAGCGAAATTCACTTCGCTAAATTGAAACCAAGCGTTCACGGCTAGTTGAACAGCGAAATTGTCTTCGCAAATTAGCGAAGCAGGCTCGCTGTAGTGCAGGGTAGCGTCGCTGTAAGAGAGGTTGCTGCCGCTAGCTGCAGCCACACCTGTACCTCTTGCATTACACGCCCCCAGCCGCGAAAAGCCCGCCATTTCACGGCTTTTAAACCACTATTTCCGCCATTTAAGCGGCTGCAGAAATATTTTTCACACTCCCCCTTTACACAACTACAAACATAGTGTACTATTTACCTATAACACCAACACAATAATACAGTGGCAGCACAAACTGCTATAAGGAGGATCGCCATTGTGACGATGGAATTTGATAACAATCAACCGATCTATTTGCAGATTATGAATCATATGAAGCGGCAAATTATTGCCGGCAAGCTTAAACCGGGAGACAAAATCGATTCGGTACGAGAGCTTGCAGCGGAGCTGCAAATTAATCCGAACACGATTCAACGAACGTTTCAAGAGCTGGAGCGGGAAGGCATTGTGGAAACAAAACGCGGCTTAGGCCGGTATGTGACAAGTGAGGAGTCGACCATTATGAGCATAAAGAAGGAAATGGCGGGCGATTTGCTGGATCGCTTTGTGATAGGCATGAAAGAGCTTGGTTTTGAAAGCAAAGATATTATCACCATCGTCTCGGAAGCGGTGTCCGATAAGGATAAGAAAGGTAGTGAGTGATAGATGAGCAGTATTTTGAAATTATCGTCGGTCTCAAAGCGTTACACTTCGCGGGATGCCCTGCATAACGTTTCATTTGATCTACAAGCTGGTAAAATCGTTGGTTTACTGGGCAGCAATGGCAGTGGTAAAAGTACGATTATGAAAATGGCCTCCGGCCTGCTGCAGCCATCGTCGGGTACGATTACCGTTAACGGGCTCCCAGTAGGAACGGCTACAAAAGCTGTAACCTCCTTTATGCCAGATCGTCCGATGACTGAAAGCTGGATGCGGGTTAAGGACGCGGTACTTTTTTATCAAGACTTCTTCTCGGATTTCGACAAAACGAAGGCGACAGAGATGCTTCGCTTCATGAATGTGAAGGAAGATGAGCGCGTCGGTGCACTCTCCAAAGGGATGAGTGAACGACTGCATTTGTCACTGGCGCTCTCCCGTAACGCCAAGCTTTATTTACTGGATGAACCAATTGGAGGCGTTGACCTCGTTGCGCGCGATAAAATTTTAGACGCGATCCTGCAATATTACAGTGAGGAAAGCTGTTTGGTAGTATCTACGCATCTCGTCAGCGATATTGAAAGGATTTTCGACGAGGTCGTATTTATTCGCAATGGTTCGGTCGTACTTCATGAGGAAGTCGAAACGATCCGCATGAAGCACGGCAAGAGCGTAGAAGAGAAATTCAAGGAGGTATATGCGGAACTATGAACAATCTGCTTAAAATAATGAAGTATGACTGGAAGCGCAACAGTGTGGCGTTCACGACATTTACAGCCGTTTTTGCCATCGTGCAGCTGTTCCTTTTATTTAGCCCTAGTCTGTTGAATTGGAACGCGAATATCGTATATATATTTAGCTCTGTAGGCTTCATAGTACCTGTCTCTATGATTGTTGTATTCATGTGCAGAACGTATGCAGCAAACCTTTCCTCCTACAGCAGACGTCTCATCCCGGTATCGGGCGGGTGGACGATCGCTTCTCCGCTTGTATTAGGATCGATAGCGCTTATTCTTTTGCCCTTTGTTTTTTATGGATATAGCGAGCTTTACAATGCTGTGACAGGCTCAGACTTCCATATCATGAATCCCATCGTAGATTCGTTCTCTAACGCAGCGGCCGCTTTGATTATCTATTTTTGGACCTTGCTTTTCTTGACGATCGCAATCCAGTTCAGTATTACGCTTGCCAAATCTGTTTCGATGAAGAAATTAGGTCCATGGCTCGGTATTGCGGCGTTCTTCATCATTCAGATGATTGTATCGTGGATGGATAAATTGCTGTTCGATAATAACGGCAGTAACGGCAGTTTCAATTTTGTAGCGGAAACGGACTCGGCAGCGAATGTCATCAGCTATCAAGTTCAATTATGGAATACGCAGTTATGGGGTTCGGCAATCATGCAAGCAGCCGTTGCGGCTATCATGTTTTACGCAATGGTCAAACTGTTGAACAAACGTGTTCAGCTCTAGCTCTTGCTTCCTCAATATGCTAGTAATTCTCGCCAGCAGGTATATGAGCATCCTGCCCCTAGTAATCAGTGCCAAAGAACGATTCCGCAATTGCCGGAATCGTTCTTTTTGTCATTTTTTGAGCCATTCGCCCTATTCTTGCTGTTGACGCTCAGCTGGGGGAGTGGTTCAATTAATAGTGGACACGATGATGATTAACCGCTGCCTTTCATAAAATGAGACAGCAGAGGAGATAGCAAAAATGGAAATGAGCATTGCGAAGCAATTTATGAAAGCCGCCCGCATTCGAGTGCTGCCGGTCATGCTGATTCCCGTTGCGCTTGGCGCTTTGGGAGCTTTTGTATGGGATGGCAAGCTGAACTTGTGGCTGCTTCTATTAACGCTGATTGGCTCGGGAGCGGTCCATTTGTTCTCGAATATGATTAATGACTTATGGGACTATTACAACGGTACCGACGATGCAGCGAATACGACAGCAGGTGCGATATCGACGAATTCCGGTTTCCTGACGAAAGGAACCTGGCAATTGCGAACGTTCGCCGCTGTTACTTGGGGGCTATTCGCGCTGGCTGCTGTATGCGGCATTATATTATCGTTTTTGAGCGGCTGGATGGTTCTGGTGTTTGGTGTACTTGGCGCGTTGCTCGCCTACTTCTATGTAGCGCCGCCTATTAAATTTGGTTACAGGGGAAAGGGTTACAGTGAGGTTGCGATTCTGCTGTCGTTCGGTATTCTTCCTGTTGCAGGTGCTTA
>NZ_CBVJ010000014.1 GCF_000513275.1 Paenibacillus gorillae
CTGGATGAAGGTAAAGTATGGACGATCGGCGGTTTCCCGCTTCCTGACGGCTCGTTCTGGCAATATCGCGAGCCTGATGCGGTCGTTATCGTAAGGAACGGCATTCTTTATGTAAGAGCGCCGTTGAGCCGTAAGCATGATGGAGTTCAAATTCTTGATAATGCGAAGCATATGTACTACTCGGCGAAACCGGTCGAAGTGCCGGAGAATGGCGAGATCAGCTTTGAATTGCAAATTCGTGCCCGTTCGCAAAACACGGTGCCAGGAGATCTATACGACGGTTATGTCTCATTAAATCTGCTCGACTTCACAACTGGCGGAGCGCTGGATTTCTTTGCTGGTAATGATAAATACGCAAGTGTCTATGCTGTGCTGCCTTTCCCGGGCGTTCCTGTGCCGGAATCGGACAAGACCCGCTTTTTTTGCATTTTTAAAGAAGCAGAAGATTTCAACGCTAGAGAGTTTAATACGTACAAGATCACTTATAATCGGGCAGAAGATGAAATTGTGTTTTTCGTCAACGGCCGGGAAGTGCGCAGGGAAAAAGGCGTGCCGGTTAAATTCAATCAGTTCACTGTTGCTTTGGGCATTATGACGGAGAAGGACCTGACGCCAGAGGGCAGCGTGTCGATTCATGGGCAGACTGTAATTGGAGAGTATTCGCCCATTACAATTACTGTAACCGAATAATTAACGAATAATTACCCAGGAAATTATTGACGGCAAATGGACTCGCGAAGGCTTTAACAACGCGGGTCCGTTTTTTTTCGCCAAATGAATGTAGACATAGGGTTGACGACCCAATCCGATCAACGCTATGGTTAAAGATACCTAGATGAATAAAAAGGAGCTGCACCGATGCTTTTCGTGTTGATCGCGCTATGGGGCGTTGCATTAATATTGCTTTTATCCGATTCGAGATCGGCGATCAACCGGCGGCTGAGCGGGGTTGCATTTACAGGCGGTGCAGGCGCTTTGGCCGCAGTTATTGACGGTACGATTATTCCGCATGTGGAGGCAGTTTCTTCCTCCAGCGAAACAGCCGTGCAAATGCTGTATATGATGCAGGCTGCTTCCTCGCTGACCTCCTACTATGGCTTGCCTTATACGTTTCTGTTGTTCTCGCTTGCTTATCGTCCGATTAAGCCGTTGACGAGACTTGGCCTTACGCTTCCTCTGCTGCTGTTTGTGCCGATTGCCTTATGTCTGCTGTTCACCCCAGGCTATAACGAGCTGTATCCGGTTACCTATAAAATTGTTGTGTGGTGGGCGGTTCCGTATATGCTGTTCGGGACGGTCAATGTACTGTTAAAACGCAATGGACTGGCTTCGCAAGCGCGCAAGCATGCCATAGTATGCCTCGCGGTGCTTCCGACCGTGCTGCTTAGCATGACGATGAGCTATGTGCTGCCTAGCTTTGGCATGCTGCGCATGTGGGTGTACAATACTTGGTTCGTAAGTATCGGTGTAGCCGTGTTCCTGATTGGGATGTTCACTTACGGCTTTATGGGTGTCCGAATTCTGATCGAGCGGCGGAGGCTGGATACGACGCTTCGGGCAGTGACATCAGGCACGGCCATCCTCAATCATGCGATCAAAAACGACGTCGGGAAAATGAGGCTGTTCGGCGAAAAAATGAAAGCCTATGCCATCGAGACAGGGCAAACGGAGCTGCTTGCAGACGTCGAGACGGTCTTACATACATCGCGCCACATCCAGGAAATGATTGGCCGGGTTCACCGGCGGACGGAGGATTTGCAGCTGCGAACGACTGCTGTCGATCTTAATACGTTTATCGAAAAGACAATCGAATCCTTTAAGCCGATGCTCGGCAGCATCAGGTTGCGGCTTGAACTGCCGGAGGTAGATTGGAGAGTGACGATCGATCCTGCGCAGGTTGGGGAATCCATGTCTAATTTAATCTCCAATGCGCTGGAAGCGATGAAGGGCGACGGCGAGCTTGTTGTTCAGCTTAAGGAAACGAAACGGGAGCTATGGATTCGGATCGCGGATACGGGTCCCGGCATGGGAAAAGCACAGGCGGTAAAGGCGCTGGAGCCGTTTTTTACGACAAAAAGCGGTGACGGAGCCAACTTTGGCCTCGGCCTGCCCTATGCCTATAACGTTATGCGCAAGCATGGCGGCACCTTGCAAATCGCCAGCCGGCGGGGTGAGGGGACGTCAGTGAATCTCGTATTTAGAAAAAATGCGGTGCGTGCGGTGAGAATAGAGCCGGAAGCCGAAGCGCCGGTTATTGAAGGGAGGGAAGCAAATGGATAACGGGCAAGGCATAGAGCCGATCCGAATATGGATCGTGGAGGACGATAAAGATTGGCTGCGCGGATTAACCGCTTATTTGGGCGGACAGCCGGGATTTTCACTCGTGTTTACCGCCAGTACGCCAGAAGAGGTCGAACAGGCGCTCGAAGAGGGCTTGGCACCGCCGGATGTCGTTCTGATGGACATTATGCTGCAAGGCCAGCCGGAAGGTGTTCGATTGGCCGAAGCCGTTGCTCTCTCAACCGGAGCGCGTGTCATTATGCTGACTTCAATGGAGGAAAAGGAACTCATTTTACGTTCTTTTCAAGCGGGGGCTATCGATTATCAGATCAAGTCCGAATTTGAAACGCTGCCGGATGTGATCCGGGGCGCAGCAAAACGGCAGTCGACGATAAGTGCTGCGGCCGCCGAGCAAATGCGGGAAGAATTCCGCCGGCTGAAAAAGCTGGAGCGAGAGTTTGAAGCCAAGAAAATGAGCGACCGTATCACGCCTGCTGAGTTACAGCTTCTAGAGCTGATTGATGAGGGTTACACGCAAACGCAGATTGCTGACAAGCTTGTTGTTTCTGTCCGTACGGTTAAAAACCATATTAACAACGTGCTGAAGAAGCTGCAGTTTAGCGGCTCCAAGGAAGCTGCCCGCGAAGCGAAGGCTATGGGGTTGTTTAAGCGTGATAACGATGAGGGTAGCGTGTAGACCGGGGTCGCTGCGCGTTTTGGTTCATGCTGCCGTACTTGATTCCCATTTTTCTATCGCGTTCGCGATGACAAATGGGTCGAATCTGCGCAAAGTCATCCTGAACTAAAAACGCTCCGCTCACCCACGTTGAACCACACACTACTTTGGACCATACACTATTTAAAGTTCTTGAGATAGCTGTTGCAGAATAGCGTCACGTTCCCCTAGTGGTCCGTACTAATCAATCGAGCACTAAACATCTGTAGTCATGGCAGATGAGGATGAGTGGCGGCTGAGAATGAGTCAAAATGTAAAAATACAGGTTGTTTGCTGCGAAATTGGCGATTTATCGCATCAAAATGCAAAAGTGCAGGTTGATCGACCCAATTAGCGCTAATAAACCGGATTTCAAAATTTTTAAATGTATTTTTACATTTTGAGGGCGGTTTTGGGCCACATAAGGCAAAACAAAATGTACTTTTGCATTTTGTTCCTTTGTGGAATGCGAGTGCAAGAAGTTAGGCACAATTCTGCGCGTTTTCAAATGCGAAGAGGATGGCCGAAATTACAGTAGGTAACTTAGGATAACTATAGAGGAAGCGAGAATCGGCGCGGATCAGGAAGGTCTGCTGACCAGGTACCAACTAAAGTTGGTACTATTTTTTTTGCCCTTTTTCCATAAAAATGAAGCTATCAAAGTAATTCGAAAAGCGAGGAATTCACTATGGTGTGGTTAGTAACCTTAGTTGTCGCGGCAGCAATTATACTATTGCGGCAGCCGCTTCGAAAGCCGGGAACCAACAAAGCAGTCCGATGTACGCTCGCGGCATTGCTTGTGGCCTGTGAGCTGTCTTTTCAGAGCTGGTATGTGCTGGGGGGCACTTGGGGCGTGCATGCGCTTCCGTTTCAACTCTGCAGCATGATGGTGTTATTTTCAGCCGTACTGCTCATTAGCCGAAACGCCAAATTGGGCGATGTCGTGTTCTTTCTCGGCATATTGGGCGCCTTGCAAGCGCTGCTGACACCTAACCTGGATTACAACTTCCCGCATTTCCGCTACTTTCATTTTTACGCCGCTCATATTGGCATTATTGCAGCCTGTCTGTTCTGGGCAGCAGTGGAGCGTTACCGGCCAAGTCTTAAATCAGCGGTCAGAGCATATGTATGGCTGCACTTGCTGGCTGTCCCGGCAGCCATCACCAATACCGCAACAGGCACTACGAACTTTATGTTTTTGGCGCGTAAGCCCGATACGGCTTCGTTACTGGATCTGCTTGGCCCTTGGCCCTGGTATTTGCTGCAGCTGGAGCTTGTCGTAATCGCGTTAATTCTAATATTGCTCGGTTTAATGAAAATCATGGAATGGTCAACAAATAGGAGGAATGAAATATGAATTACGGAACGCTGATTAAAAAGCATGGAACGTCGCTCTTGGGTGCGCTGTTTGTCCTGATCGCCTGCATTACACTGTTTAAGTACACGATCGATAGAGGCTGGATTAACGATTCGATGAAAATCGGGCTTGGCCTTCTGTTCGGAACAGGTCTTGCCATCGCAGGGTTCCGGTTGCAGCATCGGCCGATCGTTAGCCAAATCGTCATGGGCCTAGGCGCTTCTCTGCTGTACATGACGGTATCGTTCTCCGGCATTTTCTACGGGTTATGGGATTCAATGACGGTTCTTCTTGGCATGTCGGTCATTACAATTGCGGCAGCTGTGTATGCATACCGGTTCGATTCTAGGCTGCTAATGAACATCGCTTTACTGGGAGGCTTGCTGTCACCGCTTACGATGAGACCAGAAACCGACCAAGTATTCGCATTGTTTGTCTACCTTCTTGTCATTAATTGCGCGTTTCTCTACCTCAGCATCGTTAAGGGCTGGACAGAGCTTCGGACGGCTGCATTTGCCGGCAGCTGGCTGCTGTACACCGTTTATTTCTTTCAATTCAATCCTTTACTGGACGGGTTTTGGAGCATGCCGATCCGTTATGCGCTTGCCGCTTTCCTGTTCTATCAAATCGCTTTTCTTGTATCCTCATGGAAAAACAAGCTTAGCTTCGACGGTCTTAATCTGTACCTCAGTGTGGCAAACGGCGTGCTGTTCGGATTCTGGGCGCTGCTGATCTGGAAAAACGATCTTCATTACGCTTATCCGCTCATCTTCATCGGTCTGGTCTTCATGCTGTCCGGATTCGTCGTTAACCGTCTTGTGCATAAGGTGGATGCCGCTGTTTCCGTCTATTGGACGGTAGGCCTTCTGCTTTTCCTGCTGGCTCTGAATCAGGCGGGCAATGGCATGGAGATTAAGCCGCTGGTCAACGTTTTTGTCTGGAGCATCATTAGTATCGTACTCCTTGTGCTCGGACGTATTAACAAATGGCTTGCAGCCAATCTCATTTCCGTAGCAATCTGGATAATCGTAGGCTTTTACTGGTATATCGTGACTTGGAGCACGCCGCGGGGTGAATGGTTTGGTGTGTACATTCCTTTCTTGAACTGGGGTGCTGTTGCTTGGATGCTGCTTGCGGCGATCGGCTTCTACTATGCTACCAGCATGAACATGTCGGGCTTGAAAGCAGGATCGAACCGGCTGTTGGCCAACATATATGCCACATTGTCGCATCTCATTATTGGAGGTCTGCTCACGCGTCAAATCGAAAATATTTTTACGGAATACTTTAACGGATCGTCCGGTATTTATATGAAGCTTACGCTAACAGTGACATGGGGTGTCTATGCGCTGCTGCTATTCCTCTGGGGCGCTTATCGGAGAGAATCCTGGTTCCGGTGGTTCGGTTCCGCTGTTCTTCTTCTCGTGGCCGTCAAAGCGATCTTTATGGATTTGAGTGGTAAAGAAAGCCTTTATAAAGTTGTCGTATTACTGCTGCTTGGCGTCATTTCGTTTGCGATTTCGTGGATTAACAACAAGTGGGGAGAAGGGGAGGCACAGAAACAGAAGCAACATCAGAGCCAGAACCACAACTCAAATCCCAATCCCAATCCAGACCCGAATCAGCTTCCTTAATCCGTCATTCATACCGCTCATGCTTCTGGGGATTCTAACTGCGAAACGCGTCTGTTCGCGTATTTACCTAGGGGAGGCTGCATAATGACGAATGCGATATCGAATGCTTATTTGGAGGCTGTAAAATCAAGACGCACTTATTATGGTATCAGCAAGGAGCAGGTGCTGCCGGATGAGAAAACTGTTGCACTTATTAGCGATGCGGTAAAATATACCCCTTCTGCCTTCAACTCGCAAAGCGCCAATGTGCTTGTCTTGCTGGGAGACAGCCATAACAAGCTGTGGGATATTACAACAGAGGCACTGCGCGCTATCGTGCCCGCCGACCAGTTCAGCTCGACGGCAGAGAGGCTGGGCTCATTTAAGAATGGCTACGGTACCGTGTTGTTTTTCGAAGACAATACGGTCGTAGAAGGGCTGCAGAAGCAATTCCCCTCTTATGCCGACAACTTTCCAAAGTGGTCGATGCAATCTTCCGGCATGCTGCAGCATGTCGTATGGACGCTGCTTGAGAGTGAAGGCTTCGGCGCTTCGCTGCAGCACTATAACCCGTTGATCGATGCGGAAGTGAAAAAGACGTGGAACGTTCCGGATTCATGGCTGCTCCTCGCCCAAATGCCTTTCGGCAAACCAACTGCACAGCCTGGTGACAAGGAGTTCAAACCGATCGAGGAACGGGTTAAAGTGCATAAATAATCGAAATACCAATGACGAGACCATCCCGCAGCGCTCCAATCCGCAGCGAGGATGGTCTCTTTTTTTATGCGGACTAGCCGTATGTTGTAAAAACATGTACAATAAAAACCGATACATCCTATAGAACCTGAATTATGAAGCAGCCAGGAGGACGAGATGAGTATCGATCCGCGTACGATGACACAAATCATTCAACAGCAAATCAGGCCAAGTCTGGACCCGCAGTCGGCAGGCAATACGCTTAACGCGAAAGACGAAAGCGGAGCTCCTTCCTTATTCGAGACGGTCTTATCCCAATATCAATCATCATCAATAGATCCAGAGCTTGCTGCAGAGCTTGCCGCCAATCCGCTCGCTGCTTTAGCAGGCTTACCGCCTGTGCTTCGCTCAGCGAGTGCCGAACCCGCTCCGGGCAACGGGCAATATGAAGGCTTAATTGCTGCTGCTGCTGCTAAATACGGCGTTGATCCTGCATTGATCAGAGGTGTTATCCGCACAGAGTCGGGATTTAAAGCGGATGCGGTCTCATCTGCCGGAGCAAAAGGCCTTATGCAGCTGATGGATGCGACGGCACGTTCGCTGGGCGTAACCGATTCCCTTGACCCTGCTCAAAATATCGATGGCGGCACTAAATATTTATCCTATCTGCTGCGCAAATACAACGGCAACGAACAAGTGGCGCTTGCTGCTTACAACGCCGGACCTGGACGGGTCGACCGTCTGGGTATTTCAACAGATGCTGAGCTGGCTGCCAATCTGAACAAGCTGCCGGAAGAAACGCAGCGTTATGTAACGAAGGTGCAGCAAGCGACTTATTAATGAGATTCATCCAGCTACACGGATAATGGATCACGATAGAGAGCCGCAGCGGCTTTCCTTCGTTGATCTTTTTATTTTTAGAAGTATAAAGGAAAGAAGTGTGGAAAGTCATGCTCTATTTCGACCATTGCGCTTCAACGCCTCCTTATCCGGAAGTGATCGATACTTTGGCGGAAGTGATGAAAGTCCATTATGCGAATCCGTCTTCTATTCACCGGGCGGGGGCGGAAGCCGATAAGCTTATCGGCCGCTCGCGGGCGCTGCTTGGGGAGCTGTTTGCTGTGAAGCCGGAGGAATGGGTGTTTACATCCGGGGGGACGGAAAGCAACAATACAGCTATTAAAGGAATCGCCAAGCAATATCGGACAAGAGGCAATCATCTTATAACAACGCAAATCGAACATGCTTCGGTATACGATACGTTCAGACAGCTGGAACGGGAAGGCTTTAAGGTAACCTATTTGCCTGTCAGCCAAACCGGTCATGTAGACGTGGAACAGCTTCGGCAGGCGATGACGGATGAGACGATTCTTGTCAGCGTCATGCACGTCAACAACGAGACGGGTGCAGTCCAGCCGATTGAGGCAATCGGAAGAATGCTCAAGTCTAGCTATCCGCGAACGATCTTCCATGTCGATGCCGTGCAAAGCATCGGCAAGCTTCCTGTTGTATTGAAGAACTGGGGCATTGATTTGCTTAGCGGTTCTGCTCATAAAGTCAGAGGTCCGAAGGGCGTAGGCATACTATATGTGCGCGAGGGCATTCAACTGTATCCGCTGCTGACTGGCGGCGCTCAGGAACGCGGCTTCCGTGCCGGTACGCAAAATGTGCCGGGCATTGTCGCATCTGCAAAGGCGTTCCGTTTATCCATACAATCGGCGCAAGAGCGGAAGGAGCGAATGGAGAAGCTGCGAGGTCAACTCGTGGAGATCGTGAATGCCATTCCTGAGCTGCGTATGAACGGCAGTGAAGATCCGCAGGAGATGGCGCCGCATATTGTACATTTTTCTTATCCCGGCATGAAACCCGAAGTTATCGTTCATTTATTGGAGGAACAGCAGATCATCGCCTCCACCAAGTCGGCTTGTTCTTCCAAGGACAGCAAACCGAGCCGCGTGCTGCTGGCGATGGGGGCCGCCTTGCCGCAGGCAAGCGGAGGCATTCGGATCAGCTTTGGTGATGAGCATACGGAGCGCGACGTGGAGACACTTGGCGAAGCGCTTAGACAGATGGTAGACAAGCTTAAACCGCTTGAAAGGGGTATAACGACAACACATGAATTACGATAAAATACTGATTCGTTACGGCGATCTAATAATGAAAGGGCGCAATCGCTCCCAGTTTGAGAAAAGGCTGCTTCAACAGCTAAAGCGCTCGCTTCGTCCATTCGAAGCCTTAACTTACTTTAAAACATACGGACGGCTGACGATCAGCTTAAACGGCGAAAGCTATGAGCCGATTGCCGCCCGGATTAAAGATATTTTCGGCATCGCGTCCTTCAGTCCGGTTCTAAGCGTGGAGAACGACCTGGAAAAAATCCGTGAAGCTTCGCTCATGCTCATGAAATCACTGGATACACCGCCCAAAACGTTTAAAGTGACAGCGAAGCGGGGCTGGAAAGCCTATCCGCATTCATCGCAGGAAATGAATCATCTTGTAGGCTCTTATGTGCTTCCGGCAATGCCGGAATTGAAAGTGGACGTTCGCAATCCCGAGGTTGAGCTTCGGGTTGACGTTCAGGAGGAAGCGACCTACATTTTCGTAAAAGTCGAAATGGCAGCGGGAGGTTTTCCGTTTGGCTCGAACGGCAAGGCGCTGCTCTTGTTATCCGGCGGTATCGACAGCCCCGTAGCTGGCTGGATGGCGATGCGTAAAGGGCTGGAGCTTGAAGCGGTACATTTCCACAGCTATCCGTTCACGAGCGAGAAGGCGAAGGAGAAGGTTATTGATCTTGCTCGCCGTCTCAGCTACTATGCCGGTGCGCCGTTCAAGCTTCATCTGGTGCCGTTTACTGAGGTTCAGACTAGGCTTGCGGCAGCCAAGCAGGATAATCTGATCATTACATTAATGAGAAGAGCGATGCTGCGTATTACCGAGGAGCTTGCGGCTAAGAACGGCGCTCATGGCATTGTAACGGGTGAAAGCCTTGGACAGGTTGCTAGCCAGACGCTGGGCAGCATGAATGTTATTGGGCGGGCTACCGATCTGCCTTTGATCAAGCCGCTTATTATGATGGACAAGCAGGAGATTATTAACGAAGCGGTCAGAATTGGAACGTTTGAAACATCGATTTTACCGTATGAGGATTGCTGTACCTTATTTTTACCGAAGTCGCCAAGCACGAATCCGAATTTGAGAGTTGTAGAATATACGGAGGCTTCAATTAAAGAGCTGGATCAATTGATCGCTGAGGCCGTGGAAGGCACGGAGATAATGACGTTAACGCCTGATGCTCCGGCTCAATCGGAAGACGCAGGAGAGGATCGTTGGTTCTAAGCTTACATTTACAATAAAAAAATAGCCGGAGATTGATAATCTCCGGCACTGTGGAGCAGAGATCCCTTAATGGGATTCTCTGCTTTGTTGATGTTGCATGCTTTTGCGGCGGTTCATGAGCAATCCTGCCGCAATGATGACGGCAACAACTACAACGATGAATCCCCAATAATAGTAGGCATTTTCTTTGAAGAAAGCACTGAATACTTTCTCGCCTGTAATCATCTTGGCTGCGGTATAAGCGAGAACGCCTCCGCCTACATAAATAATCCAGGTGTACTTGTTAATGAGCTTGATGAACAATGTGCTGCCCCATACGATGACAGGTACGCTGATCAACAGACCCAATATAACGAGCAGCATGCTGCCGTGAGATGCGCCGGCAACCGCAATGACGTTGTCGATACCCATAGCCGCATCGGCAATAATAATCGTCTGAATTGATTGCCAAAGTGTATTACCCGCTTTGATGTCGCCATGATTATCGTTCTGAACGAGAAGCTTATAGGCGATCCAAAGCAGCAGCAAACCGCCGACCAGATGCAGCCAAGGCAAGTCGAGCAGCTGCACAACGATAACGGTAGCTATGATCCGAATGCCGATCGCTCCGGCCGTGCCCCAGAGTACTGCTTTTTTCTGCAGATGCGACGGCAGGTTTCTCGCCGCCATGCCAATAACAATCGCGTTATCGCCCGCTAGGATGAGATCGATAAAGACGATGTTGAGCAGAGCCAACCAAAACTCCATTGATGATAAATCCATATTTTGCTTGTCCCTCCTCTCTATCCCGTGCATGTACTTACTGGAAGTCAAAGGTATAGTACGGATGACTTCTCAGATGGATTCAAAATATTTTTGTAGGACATATTCCCGGCAGCTTGGACATACAGGTTGTAAGGGAGGAGTTGATCGACGTTGGATAACCTCATTACATTTATTGAAATTGTACTCATCAATTTGCTTCTTAGCGGAGACAATGCTGTCGTCATCGCAATGGCCAGTCAGCATTTACCCCCTCATCAGCGGAAAAAGGCGGTATGGTGGGGGGCGCTGGCTGCTGTAGGATTGCGCTGCATCCTTACACTGGCTGCTATCTCTCTTCTGCAAACACCTTATTTGCAGGCGGTTGGAGCGGCGCTGCTGCTCTATATTGCGGTCAAGCTGCTCGTTGACGCAGGCAGCGGCGGCGAAATTCATACGATGAAAAAGCCGAAATCGCTTAGTCAAGCGATTCAAACGATTGTCGCCGCCGATTTCATCATGAGCCTGGATAATGTACTAGCTATTGCAGCTGTGGCGGACGGGAAGCCTGTACTTATTTTGCTCGGCATTGCGCTAAGCATACCTATGATCATTTGGGGCAGCCACATTTTAGGAAAACTGCTGCAACGGGTTCCATCACTCATCTATATCGGATCAGCTTTGCTTGGTTATGCGGCAGGAGGAATGCTGGTAAATGATCCCGGCATGGACGACATTCTTTTTCACGGCAGTATGATGGCAGCACAAGCGATACCACTGTTTTGCATCCCGTTAGTGATCGTAATCGGGCTGCTAATGAGAAGGCGATAAAAGAAAATGTTCACATGCCGTTCACAAATGCACCGAGTGAACGGTATTTTTTTTATGCGGTTCCTTCTGTTCCCGCTGGCATTTTCATCACACTTCCATTAAACTAGAAAAGATAAAAACTGTCGTCTTTCGTCATCGTTTGCGATAGACGTTGTAAGGAGCGGAAAGCGAATGCCTAATAACAAATATTCCGCTGGAATTCTAGTTTTGCTGGCTGGGGTCGTTATTTTACTGGGCAAACTTGGTGTATTCAGCTTTTTGGGGGCAATTTTTTGGCCGCTGCTCGTTCTCATTCCCGGCATTTTGCTGCATGTTTTTTATTTCGGCAGATTGTTTCCGGCGGCTGTACTCGTACCGGGAGGTATCTTGATCGTCTATGCTGTGCTGTTCATCGTTTGCAATATTTTCGGATGGAATTCCCTTAAATATTTGTGGCCGCTGTTCATCTTTGGTATTGCCGTCGGCCTCTACGAATATTATTTGCTCAGCTCTACGAAAGAACGGGTTATTCTTACGGCGTCTATTGCGCTTGCCGCTTCCTCTGCCGTATTTTTAGCACTGGTGCTGTTATGGAGCTGGGGCATTTATGCGATTGCCATCGTACTGATCGGTGCGGGAAGCTGGATGTTGTTCGGCAGACGAAATCGTTGGTAACAAGTAGAAAGAAAGCAAGAACAAATTAGACAAATGGAGTGGTTACAAGTTATGCACGCAAGAGACAACATACGTAATATCGCGATTATCGCGCACGTTGACCATGGTAAAACGACGCTCGTCGACAAACTGCTGCAACAATCGGGCACATACCGGGATCATGAAACGGTACAAGAGCGCGCGATGGATTCCAATGATCTGGAGCGTGAACGCGGCATCACGATTTTGGCTAAGAACACAGCCATTACGTACAATGATTATTTGATTAACATCGTAGATACGCCAGGACACGCCGATTTCGGCGGTGAAGTGGAACGGATTATGAAGATGGTTGACGGTGTATTGCTCGTCGTTGACGCATTCGAGGGCTGCATGCCGCAAACGAAATTCGTATTGCGCAAAGCACTTGAGAGCAACTTAACGCCGATTGTTGTCGTCAATAAAATCGACCGTCCGAACGCACGCCCTTCTGAAGTCATCGACGAAGTGCTTGATCTGTTCATTGAGCTAGGTGCCAACGACAACCAACTGGAATTCCCGGTTGTTTACGCATCCGCGCTGATGGGCACATCCAGTCTTGATCCGGAGCAGCAGGATTCCAACATGAAGGCTTTGTACGAGACGATTACAAGCCACATTCCTGCTCCAACTGAAGAAGTAAATGCACCATTCCAATTCTTGGTTACGCTGCTTGACTATAACGAGTATATGGGCCGGATTGCCGTTGGCCGAGTTAACCGCGGCGTTGTGAAGCAAGGCCAAACCGTAGCCGTTATCGACCGCGAAGGTAAAACCAAGCAAGCTCGGATCGAGAAACTGTTTGGTTTCCAAGGCTTGAAAAAGATTGAAATCGAAGAAGCCGGCGCTGGCGATATCGTTGCCATTGCAGGTATTCGCGAAATCAACATCGGTGAGACGATTGCCGACTTTGCAAACCCAGAAGCGCTGCCAGTACTAAAAATCGATGAGCCGACACTGCAAATGACATTCCTCGTCAACAACAGTCCGTTCGCAGGCCGCGAAGGCAAGTGGGTTACATCCCGCAAGCTGCGCGAGCGTCTCTTTAAAGAGCTGGAAACAGACGTTGCGCTTCGCGTAGACGAAACGGACAGCCCAGATGCTTTTGTCGTATCGGGCCGCGGCGAGCTTCATCTCAGTATTCTGATCGAGAATATGCGTCGTGAAGGCTTTGAGCTGCAAGTATCTAAGCCTGAAGTTATAATCAAGGATATCGACGGCGTGAAAAGCGAGCCGTACGAGCGTTTGATGATCGACGTTCCAGAAGACAGCATGGGCTCTGTTATGGAGAGCCTTGGCACACGCAAAGCCGAAATGGTCAACATGATCAACAACGGCAACGGCCAAGTTCGTCTGGAATTCGTTATGCCGGCACGCGGCTTGATCGGGTACCGCACATCGTTCTTGACGATGACTCGCGGCTATGGCATCATGAACAGCGCATTTGACAGCTATGGTCCACTCGTCGGCACTAATGTTGGCGGACGTCACCAAGGCGTGCTTGTATCGAGCGAGAATGGCAACTCTACTTTCTACGGCATGATGGGTGTAGAAGACCGTGGCATTCAGTTCGTTGAGCCAGGTACAGAAATTTACGAAGGTATGATTGTTGGCGAGCACACGCGCGAGAATGACATCATCGTAAACATCTGCAAAGAGAAACAACTGAACAACATTCGCTCCGCAGGTAAAGACGATACGGTTAAGCTGAAAACACCGCGTCTGTTCTCCCTGGAGCAAGCGCTGGAGTATTTGAATGATGACGAGTATTGCGAAATTACGCCGAAGTCGATTCGTCTCCGCAAAAAGATCTTGAACAAAAGCGAACGCGAACGTGCCGAGAAGCACCGCAAAACATCGCAAGCTGGCGTTTAACACTTACCTATATTTCAAAACGAAACGTATCGCCGTTTAATGAACGGCGAACGTTTGCGCTTGGGGAGGTTTGAGGGATGCAGCAATGGCTGAGCGAGCATCCGGTCATCTCGTATTTCCTGATCCTTGGATTTACGATCTACATCTTCAATAAGGTTTTTCGCGCGAACAACGCAAAGCTGCCGATTCTAAAAGAGATTTTAGTCTATGTGGTCATGGTTATCGGCGCATTTGTACTGATGATTCTACAAATCGATAAGCTGCCGATCATTCAATGCATGGGCATTGCCGTCATCATGATGCTCATGCTGCGCGGGCGCCAACTTTACGATCAGATTAAAAAACGCCAATCCGGCGGTGATGTAAAGGAAGCAGAGCCGGGCAAATGAGGTTCGAGGACGCTTTGTTCAATTGGCTTCAAATTCAGATTGTCGCGGACGGGCGGCCAGATGATAACGCAGCTAAGGAAACACGTGATTTCTTCGTGCAAATTTTGACGGAGGATCACGGTGTTACCGAGCTGTTTCTCTTGAAGACGGATGAGACGATGGTGCATGTCAAATATGTACGGGAAGGCCGTTCCAAGCTGCAGCTCTATCCAAGAGAGTCAGCGGAGCAGCTTCTATCCGACATTCGCTCCAATCCGAAATACAATTGATTTGAAGGTGAACACGATGTCGCAAGGTTCAACTCAGCTGCCTCCTAGAGGAGGAGCTCGTAAGCCGGTTCCATCCAACACGCCTGCCAAGGCGTCCAAGCGGAAGCCAAAGAAGAAGCGTTTTGCCACTAAAACGGTGCTTCTTGTTATTTTAGTAATTGTCGTGTTGATTGGCGGTTTTCTTGTTTATTTGGGTATACGAGCCGATCAGGCGATCAAACAGATCGGTACGGATGATCCGGATGCCACGCCAATCCCTGTCTCGGAATCGGTCAAGAACAAATCCGTCAGCATGGCTTTGCTTGGCATCGATACGAGAGCAAATGCCGGTGGCATGAATACTGACGTCATGATGGTTGCTGCTTTTAATCCAAGTACGAAATCTGCAGTTGTCGTTTCGATTCCCCGGGATTCTCTGTTGAAGCTGGATGGCTATGCAGATCGCAAAGCGAACGGGCATTACAACGCTTTTTACAGACAGGCTCTGGATAAAGAAACGAAAAGCGGAAAGAAGACGAAGGATGCCAAAGTGTTGGCGGAAGCCGATGCAAAGCGGGCAATCAGTGAAATGCTGGGCAAGTTTTTCGGTATTGAAACCAAGTATACAGCCATCATAAATTTTAAAGGCTTTACCGACGTTGTTGATGCCCTTGGCGGTATTGATGTCGATGTGGACATGGATATGAAATGGTCGGATTCCCATGACGGAACGAACATTAATTTGAAAAAAGGCTTCCAGCACTTGAACGGTGGACAGGCGCTTGATTTTGTCCGTTACCGGCAGTCCAAGGATGGCAAGAATATGTCCAGCGACTTCGATCGCAACAAACGGGAAAGCCAGGTTGTCGCAAAAGTTGTAGACAAAATGAAGTCTCTAGATGGTCTAACCAAGCTAGGCTCCGTTATCGATGCGGTTGGCGACAATTTGAAAATCAACATGCCGCAATCAGAGATTAAAAATATGATGGGGGCTTACTTCGGCATCAGCAGCGAGAACGTTCAGTTCATCGCGCTTGAAGGGAACTGGCGCAGTCCTTATGTTTATTTGGACCAAGCGAAGCTTGAAGCCGCTCGTTCTGCCCTTCAAGCAAAAATGGCTGAATAACCCCGTAGACTGACCATTTAAAAATGGATATAATATAGCTGTGGAGATTGATTCCTTTCAGAAGGAGGTCATGCGGATGACCGATCCTGTAGCTGCATTATACGAACCATTTGACGATGCTGCCCTGATTATGAAAGCTAGGCATGCTTTGCCTAAATCCGCAATTTACAATTTCAACAAAAAAGAGGCAGCAAGCGTCCCATCTGGACAAGTGTTTGCTGCCATGAAGAAAGCCTAGTGATTTATTCACTAGGCTTTTTGTGTCTTTTAATGATGTTTGTTTAGCGCAGGAGCCTGCTGCATATCCGGCGCAATCGGGATCACTTCGCGGGGCACCTGAGGCACAATACGGCCGATAATGTCGGCCATCTCTTCCGCGAAGCCTCTGATCGGCTTGCCGCGGCGAATATCGGCTCCCATTTCGTTAAGGCGCTGGGCGATATCAATATCTGCGGAGACGATGGCATCAATACCGTATGGATCCTTGTGAAACGCTTCGGCAACCGAGTATTTGATCGTACCGACTCTGGAACGATCCAGCTTGCTGTCAACGTCAATGCCCACAACAGCCGTATTGCCGAATACGACGCAATGTGCATTTTCGACGCCTTCGATTCCTTTAGCCAGCTGCTCCAGATGGAGCGCAACTTGCTCTGGATTTTTAATCTCCTTTTTCTGAGGAGCGGTTTGCTGAGCTTTGACCCTTTGATTATTCTGTGGAGAGGGTGATGTTTCGTTTCGTGCGACGGTGCTGCAACCGCCCGTTATTGCGATAATCGCGACAATCGTAATTAGCCTTTTTAACATTTTGCCACCTCGTCTTTCCTGTTGCAGATCGTTGTCCAATCGTAGTGTACCCGCAGCCATGTATGGCTATGTATGCCTATTTCTAATGAATGACCGACGCCGGGAGGGTTCTCATGAAAAAAATATTCGTGCTCGATACCAACGTACTGCTTCATGATCCGCAAGCGATCTACGCCTTCGATGATAATGAAATTATCATTCCCGCGGTGGTTCTAGAGGAGATCGACTCGAAGAAGAGACTGGCTGATGAATTAGGACGAAATGCGCGTTCAATATCGCGATTGCTGGATAAAATGCGGGAGGCCGGACATCTGCATGAAGGCATCCAGCTTCCTGGAGGCGGCTTGTTAAAGGTAGAGCTCAACCATCGCAGCTTCGTCAGAGTGCAAGAGATGTTTGGGGAAATGTCTAACGACAACCGGATTTTGGCGGTAGCGCTCAATTATCATCTGGAGCAGCTGGAGCGTGAGGAGGCCAGCACCGTAGTGCTGGTCAGCAAGGATGTGCTCGTGCGGATCAAAGCCGACGTGCTTGGGCTGAAGGCACAGGATTACTTGTCTGACCGGACGATAACGACTTCCGATTTTTACGCAGGCTATGCTACCTTGTTCGTACATCCGTCGGTAATTGACGAGTTTTACAGCTATCGGTTTCTGACCGTCAAGAACTTGCAATTGAACTCCAGGCTGAATCCCAATGAATTTATTATTTTACGCGATGAAATGGGAACTTCCAAATCCGCTCTACTGAAGGTGAGTTCGGACGGAATCAAGCTGGAACCGTTATTTCTCAGCAACGATCCCGTATGGGGAATCACGGCTCGCAATGCGCAGCAGAGAATGGCGCTGGAGCTGCTTCTAAACGATGATGTTCCGCTCGTAACACTTACCGGCAAGGCCGGCACGGGCAAGACGCTGCTTGCGCTTGCAGCGGGTCTGCTGAAGGTAGAGGATGAGCATAAATACAAAAAACTGCTGATCGCAAGACCCGTCGTTCCGATGGGTAAAGATATCGGCTATCTTCCTGGAGAGAAGGAAGAAAAGCTGCGTCCGTGGATGCAGCCGATTTACGATAATTTGGAGTATTTATTCGATACGAAAAAATCGGGTGACATCGATAAAATATTGATGGGCCTTGGCAGTATACAGGTAGAAGCATTGACCTATATAAGGGGACGCTCGATTCCGGGGCAATTTATTATTATTGACGAAGCACAAAACCTGACAAAGCATGAAGTGAAAACGATCGTCTCTCGGGTCGGTGAGGGCAGTAAAATCGTTCTAATGGGCGATCCTGAGCAGATCGACCATCCGTATTTGGACTCTATCAGCAATGGCCTCACTCACATTGTGGAGCACTTCAAAGCGGAAGGGCTGAGCGGTCATATGACGCTCGAAAAAGGCGAGCGCTCCAAGCTAGCCCAGCTCGCCGCCGACCTGCTCTAAGCTTTCTCCGGGCAAGCCGCTCCTGGCTTGCCCTTTTTTTTGTTTGTGAAAGCTGGGGTGCTGGCATGGTGGCTAAGCATGGCCGTTAAGCAGCTTGCGGCTAGACCAGTGCCGCTACATAACCTGCCAGGTCTTGTGAGCTATCATCTATCATATCGTACCGTATCCATTCGTATGAACTAGCTGTAGGCCATGTACTCCACTCATTTGTTTTAACTAACTGAGATTTAATTCGCAAGGTGCTGGCTACAGCAAACCTATCGGAGTTTTGCTGCAGCCACAATATAAAGTATCATGTTAACTTTTTAGACTTTCTAGTTACACTGTAGTGACTTTTTCACGTTTGTTGGTACCTTTGCGTCCTAACGCCCAATTCTCAACACATCGAATCCATTATTTCAGCCGGTTTGACCGGATGACGTGCGACCGAGCACCGTGCCGCGATGGCACCGTACGTGGGAAGGTGCACGTGGAACGGTAAATATCAAACTCATACTTACCAGTAATCGTTACTATCGCTGGCGTAGCTGCCGTACTGTATAGGTGCCGACAGTATCTTTGAGCAGATTTGTAGGTAGCAGGTTACCAATACCCTGACTTTCCAAGCAGGTCTGGGCTTTCCGCACAATGTTATAAGTAACTGATGAAGCTTTGTTAAATAATCGTCCCTTTTCGCGCATCAAGAGCAGCTCATTGACGAACAAAATGCAAAAGTACATTTTGATTGGCACCAAACAGCCATATTTCCGCTTCAAAATGCAAAAATACATTTTGATCGGCTGAATATACTTGAAAACGTCGATTCTTGGCCATTCGACATGCACTTTTGCATTTTGAGGTACTTTTCAGCCCTTTTTCCGAGAATTAACCTGCACTTTTACATTTTGTTGTTGTGGTTACTCTCCAATGCTGTATCTTTCCTCACAAAAGCGAGTGCAGCGATTCGAGACTATTCTGACTTTTTGAAGATCCTTTCCAATTGCCAAGCGCAAGCGGGAGGCAGAATTGGGATCAAGAATGACAGGATAGTCCGAATTGCGCAGTGAGCGGCGGCAGGCATGAAGTGATTGGGATCAAGAACGGCAGGATAGTCCGAATTGCGCAGTGAGCGGCGGCAAGCATGAAGTGATTGGGATCAAGAACGACAGGATAGTCCCAAGCGAGGAGCCGAGCAAATTTAGAGTTTTTGGACAACATTTGGGAAAATTGTTATTATAGATCTAATAGTCAGGTTGAACCGGAAAGGAAGAAGACTGTGTCTACAAGGAAATATTTGCTTGTTATCGCAGGAGCGGCATTGTTATCCGTTTTTTTATTCGTTCCGGACGTCAATCGGGGCGTTCCCTCTGCAGTCACCGATCCAAAAGGCGAGTCAGATATGACGCCGGAGGTTCGCGAGTATGCGGAGGAGGACCCGGAATCCATTGTTGTAACCGTTTCCATGAACCCTGAAGAGTATGAGCGACTGCGCGTGGAAAACAATCGTTTTATGATGAAATATCCGAATATTAACGTAGAGCTTAATAATATCGAGCAAGATGCTGTTGCCCACGACGTTTGGGTGGAGCAGCTTCAGCTGGGAGAAGCGCCTGATGTAATGCTGATGAATAGCGGGTGGGTGCAGGAGCTGGCAGTCAAAGGTTATCTGTTGCCGACAGACAGTCTAGGAACGGGTACTGGCGACCCTGCTCCTGACCAGCCAGTCCGGCTGCGCGCCCCGCTGCTGTGGAACAGCTATTTATGGGGAGTGCCGCTTGATGCGAATCCGTCTATTATCGTATGGAATAAATCGATGCTGGCCGAAGCTTCTTTGAAAGACCCGCCAAAGGACTGGGATAGCTTCAAGGAGCTTGCGATGCAGGTGAGAGCTGCTGATCCAGAGGCAGGGACGGTTGCGCTATACCCGGGAGGACTGAATCAGCTGCTCTATTGGCTGGACGCATGGGTACCGAATAACCTAGCGGATGCCGCATATTTACGCGGAGGCAATGAAACGAGAAACGACAGGCTTAGATGGCTGGGCACGACGGAAAATCCGGGCGGCTTATTCCGTTTATCTAACAAGCTTACACTCGGCTCGGAGCTGGAGTCGCTTCATCTGCTGTCGGCAGTCGTAAGCTGGTCAGAATATAGGGCGCTGCCGCAAGTGCAGCAAAATAAGCTCGTTATCGATCATAACGAGCCGAAGCATGTGTGGATGGACAGCCGGAGCTATGTTGTATCCTCCGGAAGCCGTGCAGCAGAAAGCGCTTTTGCATGGGTTGCGGAAATGACGAGCGCCAACGTTCAGCAGCAAAATTATAAACGATTCGGCCGTCTGCCGGCGATCAATTCCTTGTATCAGAGTAACAGCTTCACTTCATCTGTCTCAGAGACTCCGCCTTATTGGTGGATGCCGCTCCTGAATGAAGATCCAATCGGCAAGCCACCCGATCCAGAGTGGCAGGAGCGAAAAGCCGGCTGGGAGGCATTGTGGCGGCAATACGCCATTGGTGCGATTGATATAGAAGCTTTTATCGGCGCCGTGCAGCAGGTGCACAATTCCTCCGTAAATGGCCTATAAGGCGACCTTTAATTTGACGACGAGCTCGCCGTCTGTAATGTCTACGGCAGTCGCTTTCAAGAAAGAAATAATGAGTCCGGGATAAAAGCCAAGATCGAATTTGTCCTCCAGGGATCGGCGGGTCGTATCTGGCAGTGCGAAGCCGTTGAACAGCAATTCATCGACATGAAAGATAATACCGTTCTGCGGCTCATCTTCAACGGTATAATGACCGGTGACGCTTATTTCCATGCCGTCCTTAGTTCCCTGTGCCGTTATTTTGCCTTCGCTGAATGTGAAGGAGAAATGTTCGAATCGTTCATCTTGCTCACGCAAAAAGCTGTTCAGGGCTTCCTGGGGTACCCTTAGCGTGTAGTTGAACCCTTTGATCTCTAAGTAGTTTTTGTTATCCTGCACCCAGCCCGGAAGCTTCTGCATCGCTTTGGACAGCGCCCGGAAATAGTTTTCGACTTCCTCGACGCCTGCAGTTTCCCAATAGTCGGTTAACTCGCTCATCAGCAGCCTTAAACGATCAGCGTCGGAGCGCCCTGCGAGCTGGCCGTCAATCTGATTCTCGAGTGCAAGCACCCGGTTTCTCTGGGTTTGCAGCCGGGTCTCCATCTTACTCAATTCGGACTTTCTTGTATCCATTGCGGCATACTCATCCTTCAATCGGCGAATACCATCCAGATAGCTGTCAATAGCCAGCTTATCCTGGCTGAAAATAATTTCGATATAATCGAGTGAAGTCAACCAGCTTTGCAGAGACCGGAATGAAAGCAGCGCCCGGATGAGCAGATCACGTTCTCCCATATAGTAGGCACGCAGCACTCTACCTGCGGCTTCTCGTTTATCGGCGATGAGCAGCTCTTGCTCCCCCAGCCGCTTGTTCTTGAGCTTCATATCTTGCTCCAGAGCAGCCTTTTGATCTTGAATTCGATTAATTTCTTTGTCGATTTCAACGATAGACAAGCTTTTTTCCATCAGCTCCATCAGCTGCTCGTCGCTAGTCGACGGGGAGAAAGGAACAGGGGCGGCCATTACGGGAAATTGCAGAATCAGTAGTGAGCCTATCATTAAGAAGATCAGGGCGATTTTGCCGCGAAATGCGTAATAAGCCACTTCCCGCCTCCTCTCTGACGTTTGTCATGGCTTGGCCTGTACAGCAATCATTGTATGCGGCATTTCCATCTATTATATCTTAAGCAGCTGGAAAGTTTAAGCATTTCAGCCGTTGCGGCATTTATTTCGAGGAGGTTTACCGGAATGAGGAACAGGCTAGCGCGTCGAATTTCGCAAAGAATTGCCGAACAGCCCGAGACGGGATGGAGCTATGACGTTCAAGGCAACAGACAGCCGGTACGGTGTATTTCTTTTGCGCAATATATGGAGTTTTGTCTTCATGAGGAGGAAGAGGGATACTACCGGACGGGCGATGTTCGTGTTGGCCGCGAGGGTGATTTTTATACAAGCTCCTATATCGGCTCTGTAATGGCAGAGTGTCTGGCGGCTTCTATCGCCCGCTATTCCGCTTGCAATGCTATAGAGGTGTGGGAATGGGGGGCGGGCACAGGCAGGCTGTCCAGACAGCTCTTGGACGTCTGGGCGGGAGAACCGGCAGAGAAAAGGCCGAGACGATACGGAATTGTTGAGGATCATCCTAGCCACCGGAAATCAGCATCTGCTCTTTGCAGCGAAATGGCAATGGAATTGCTGCATCAGCCTTTACAAGTTATCGATTCGAATCAGGCGATGCGGCAAGAAAAACTTGGTTATTCAGACGAAAGTGTCCTCATCATCGCCAATGAGTTGCTGGATGCCTTCCCTGTGCACCGGGTAGAGCTGCATCGGGGCGAACTAATGGAGCTAGGCGTTTCTATCTCACCCAAGGGCGAATTTCACTATGTTTATATGCCGCTCTCGGACAGCAGGCTGAGAAGCTGGCTGGAGCAGGACGGCGTGAAGCTGGCTGAAGGCCAGCAGACCGAATTAAATCTGGCCGCTGCAGAATGGCTGGATGCGCTTTATGAGCGTATTCATCGGGGCAGGGTCATTATATTAGATTACGGCCATGAAGCGTCCGAATATACGGCGCTGCATCGAATGAAAGGGACGCTGCTGTGCTACTCCGGACATCAAGCGTCCGATGATCCGTTTCGACGTATCGGGGAGCAGGATATAACGGCACATGTCCCCTATACATCAGTCCGTAGAACAGCGGCAGAGCGGGGCTGGAGGGAAGCATTTTACGGCACGCAAAAACAGTTTCTAATTGACAACGGGGTGTTTGAGCTGCTGCAAAATGACGCATCCAATGATCCGTTCAGCGAGACGGCGAAGCGGAATAGAGCTGTACGCCAGCTTTTGCTGAGCGACGGGATGAGCGAGACGTTCAAAGTGCTTATTTTGGATAAGGAATGAGGTTTTCAAACAGAAAAAAGGCGCGGCACCAACGGGTGCTGCGCCTTTATTTTCATTTGTTAAAGTAAGCGGTAATGGGGTTTGCTTAGAAAGGCATACCCATTTTGAAAACGGTCCAGTAGGTAAATCCGATGAACGAGATGAACATATACCCCCAGAACATGATTATGTACGTTCTCTCCGTAAAATTCAGATATCCCAAAAATACGAAAGCAACCGCTTGGGCGAAGAAAAGAAGCGCGAATTCGGTCATGTGGCCGGCAAAAGCCATAAGGCCGATCACAAGAGTCCAAAAACCGAGTACCCGATACATGCGTGCCATGAAAATATCCCCCCTTACATGAGCCTCGAATTTCTATTGTACATTATAACGTTTGGAGTTATCAGTGTAAACAAGCAATCGCCATCATTTGTTAATTATTTATATGTGTTTTGCCGTTTTCACCATCAGTTTGCACAATAAACGGAATCAATATGTATGAGTGAAAACAATTTTGGTTATACAAATTAGTATCCAATAGATTCTATGAACTCTACCAAGGGCATAGAGATAAAGTAAGCGCCTTTACGTTAGGAGGTTTTGGTCGCATGACAGCAGTCAGACAGGATGCGTGGAGTCCGGACGATGATCTTATTCTCGCCGAAGTTACACTACGCCATATTCGCGAAGGCAGTACCCAGTTAGCAGCGTTTGAAGAGGTCGGCGAACGAATCGGACGGACTTCCGCAGCATGCGGATTTCGTTGGAACAGCTGTGTCCGCAAACGTTATGAGGAAGCGATTCAAATTGCAAAGCAGCAGCGCCAGAAACGGAACTATTTGAAAAAACAAGCAATTGTCGTAACTCCGCATGTCTCATCGATAGCCGTGTTTGAATCGGAGGAGAAAAGTTTCCGTTCCGATTCGGTGACGACAGAGGAAGGATTGTCCGTTGATTCGGTCATTCGTTTCTTGCGTCAATTCAAATCGACCTATCAGGACGTCAGCCGTCAAATCAAAGCATTCGAGAAGGAACTGAAAGAGAAGGACGACGAGCTGTATCGTCTTCGTGACGAGAATG
The DNA here is from genome assembly GCF_000513275.1 of Paenibacillus gorillae. GTDB lineage: Bacteria > Bacillota > Bacilli > Paenibacillales > Paenibacillaceae > Pristimantibacillus > Pristimantibacillus gorillae. Next base: position 24,155 of record NZ_CBVJ010000014.1, read on the forward strand.
AGAGATTGTCTAAAGAAGTCAACAGTGCACAAACGGATTACCGGGCCGTCAATGACGATTATAAAACGTTAATCCAAATTATGGACCGCGCTCGCCGTCTTACCGTGTTGACGCATGAGGAAGAGGCAAAACCGAGATTCAAGATGGATGCGAACGGCAACTTAGAACGCATCGAATAGAATGAGATGTTGTAAAGAAAGCGGACCGTACAGGGGCAATCCCTTGTATGGTCCGCTTTCTTTTTTGCCCGGACCGTTCAGATTAGGTATGCTATACAAAAAAAGGTAGGGGAGACGAGGGCGATTGCGGATTGATATGGTTGGAGGGGGAGCGATCGGGCTGCTCTTCGCAGCGAGGCTGGCGACAGCCGGCGCAGCGGTCACCGTGTGGACAAGAACGCAGAGCCAGGCGGCCGTATTAACGGCGGACGGCATTAGCTATCGAGAAGAGGAGGAAGGCGCCCATGGCTTTCAGGTTGGCGTAGTCAGCCGCTGTCTGGCGGATCTGAAGGAGCCTCTAGCTGAAAGCGGTCAGCCTGATAAGGAGCATTGGATCGTGCTAGCGGTTAAGCAGAGCCACATAGATGAAGAGCTGCTCCTAAGGCTCGGTTGGTTAGTAAGCGCTGGCACCCGCATTTTATGTCTGCAAAATGGCGTCGGTCATTTGGAGAAGCTTGCCGGAGTGCTTCCGCATGTTGCACTCTATGCAGGGGTGACAACGGAGGGGGCCAAGCGTTTTGGGGAGACAGGCGTTATACATACCGGGAATGGACAGCTTTTTTGGGGACCTATGCGCGTAAATGGAAGCGAATCGGACAAAAAGGGCGAAAAATCCCAAAATTTATGGATAAAAACGCTGGAATCGGCAGGATTCAGCGCGACGCTGTCGAATGACATGAATAGCCGCATTTATGAGAAATTGCTAATCAATGCGGTCATTAACCCGCTGACCGCTTTATATGACTTGACGAATGGCGAATTGCCGGTGAATCCGCAACGTAAGAGACTAATGTATGCACTCTATGCGGAAACGATGGAGATTTTATCTTCCGACGGCTTGTCGATGGAAAGTGACGGGTGGCAGAGGGTGCTTGGTGTATGCCAGACAACAGCCAGCAACGTGTCGTCTATGCTCGCGGATGTGAGAGCTGGAAGGGAAACTGAAATCGAATGGATTAATGGCGGCGTCAGCCGCATTGCAGCAAGAATCGGATTGCGTTCTCCTTTGAATGACGCCATCTGCACGTTGGTCAGCCAACTGCAAGTTAACGAAAATTCATAAACAATCGAGGTGAACGGATATGGCATGGCTTTATGGCAGCATTACCTATTTATATGCATACTTGGCGGTCATACCGGTTATTCCGTTCTTCCTGGTCTTCTTGGGTCACAGTGCTTTAACGGGAGACAACAAGAAGGCGTTCCGCCTGGCGATGGACATTACGACGGCTTTGCTGATCGGATGCGTAGCGGTCTTGTTCGACAACTTGTTCAACAGCCAATTTGGCTTATACGGCATCATTTTGTTTATGCTGATCGGCGGTGGACTGCTGGGCAACGCCCAGTTCAGGAAACGGGGCAGCGTTGATGTGAAGCGGATATTCCGCACGGTTTGGCGGCTTGGTTTTTTTGGAATGAGCGTACTCTATCTGCTCTTGATGCTGATTTCTATCGGTCATAAAATATTGTTTGCATAGCGGCGCAGGCCGTTACAAGCCGCTGCAAGCGCTGAATCAAAATATATCGATGCGTACAGCCTTTCGGGAAGAGAGGCTGTATTTCTTTTTGACGTTTCCCATATCCTTTGTGTACAATCAATTTGTTAGTGGAAAGAAAAGACGCGTTATATTATGAATCATTCAGGAGGTACTGGCCGCGCTATGTCGACAGAAGTATACCATTTATCAAGCGCCCAGCCGTTAACAGAGGCGTATATACAGCAATCGGACGAGAGAATCGAATCGCTATTTGGCTATCATCCGGAGAAAGAGCAAGATTGGTCCAGACGCTCCAAGCGTCTTGAGAATACGGCTTCCAGCCGGGTTGAGTCGGTTGCGCTGGCAGAAGCGCTGCGCGATTACAATACGAAGTTTCAAACGGCGCCTGAAGCGCAAGCTTCAATCAACGCCATTGCAGAAGGAGCCCCGGTTATCGTCGGCGGTCAGCAAGCAGGGCTTTGGTCGGGACCGCTCATGGTCGTACATAAAGCGGTATCGATCATTGGTGCGGCTAGATGGGCGACTAAGCAGCTTGGCAAAACCGTTGTTCCGGTATTTTGGATAGCCGGGGAAGATCATGACTGGGACGAAGCCAATCATACGTATGTCTTAACGGCAGAGCAGGAGCTGCGCAAGCTGTCTGTTCAACGTCCAGAAGGGGCAAGAACGTCCGTAAGCCGTACGGTCATCCATGAAGACACTTGGAAGGAACTGCTTGCTGAGCTGGAGCAGTCGCTGCCGCATTCGGAGTTCAAGCCGGTTATGCTAGAGCAGCTGTCGCAAGCGGCAGAGCGTTCGCAATCGCTGTCCGATTTGTTCGCGGGTATCCTGACAACTTTATTCGGTAAAGAAGGTCTAGTTGTGCTTGATGCTGACGATGCCGCCATCCGCAAGCTTGAGGCGCCAATGTTCCGCAGGCTCATTGAGCAGAATGACGAGCTGGAGCGTGCTTATGTCGCAGCGGCTGATAAGGTGAAGGGCTTCGGCTACGAGCTGCAGGCAGATGTGGTGCCGGGTAGCGCCAATTTATTCGTTTTCCAAGCGGCCAACGGCAATGAACGAACGCTGCTGCATAAACTGGATGGGAAGTTTCAAGACCGCAAAGGCCAAGTTTCCTTGACGAAAGAAGAACTGCTGCAATTGGCGGATCAAGAGACGTCCCAGCTTAGCAATAACGTGTTGACGAGACCGCTTATGCAGGATTACTTGCTTCCAGTGCTCGGAACGGTTCTTGGACCCGGTGAGATTGCCTACTGGGCATTGACGGGCGGTGCATTCCGCCATTTGGATATGGAAATGCCGATCGTCGTTCCGAGAATGTCGTTTACGCTCGTTGAAGGCACAGTAGCCAAGCACATGGCGAAATACGGCTTGACGTTCGAGGATGTCGCTACCCGTTTTGACGAGAAGAAGCAGCATTGGCTGACCGAGCAGGATCAGCTGTCCATTGACGAGCGGTTCGCCGCAGTCAAACAGTCGTTCAACGATATGTATGGCCCGCTGCTGGAGCTTGCTTCATCGGTACAGCCTGGTCTGGCTAAGCTGGGAGAGACGAATCGTCAGAAGATCGTCGAGCAGATCGAATATTTGGAATCGAAAACGAAGGATGCGCATAACAAGCAATATGAAGCGTCCATCCGCCAGCTTGACCGCATCGCTTTGTCCTTGTGGCCTTCAGGCAAGCCGCAGGAACGGGTGTCGAATATGACGTCTTACTGGAACCGCTACGGCCTGACCTGGCTGGAGAAGCTGCTTGAAGTGCCTTATGAGCGCACGGGCGGACATCAAATCGTATACTTATAAGGAAATAAATGAGGGAGGCCGTGACATGACCGCGTTGGAAAACAGCATTATTCGCGATATCGCGCTCGCACCGGAAGGTCATTTGAAAATTGACTGGGCAAGCGCACATATGCCGGTATTGAACCGGATTCGCAAGCAGTTTGAGAAAGAGCAGCCGTTTAAGGGGCTGAAAGTAACGATTTCGCTTCACTTGGAGGCGAAAACCGCCTACCTGGCTAAAGTAGTTCAAGCTGGTGGCGCAGAAGTAACGATTACAGGCAGCAATCCGCTGTCGACGCAAGACGATGTATGTGCAGCGCTTGTGGAGGATGGCATTACGGTATTTGCGAAGTACAATCCGGAGCCTCAAGAGTTCAAGGAATTGAACATCAAGGCGCTGGAGTCGAAGCCGGATCTTATTATTGACGACGGCGGCGACTTGGCGACGATTCTGCATAACGACCGTCCGGATCTTCGGGTTAACCTGAGAGGCGGAGCGGAAGAAACGACTACGGGCATTATTCGTCTGAAGGCGATGCAAAAAGACGGAACGCTGCAATTTCCGATGGTTGCAGTCAATGACGCATTCTGCAAATATTTATTCGATAACCGTTATGGTACAGGGCAATCGGTATTTGATGGCATCAACCGTACGACGAACCTCGTCGTTGCAGGCAAAACCGTCGTTGTCGTCGGCTACGGCTGGTGCGGCAAAGGCGTAGCTATGCGGGCTAAAGGGCTCGGAGCCAACGTTGTCGTAACTGAGGTTGACGCAATTAAAGCGGTAGAAGCCTACATGGACGGCTTTACCGTTCTGCCGATGATTGAAGCGGCTAAAGTGGGCGAGTTCTTCGTTACTGTAACTGGCAACCGTGATTGCATTCGCGGCGAGCATTACGAAGTGATGAGAGACGGCGCGATCTTGTCGAATGCCGGCCATTTTGACGTTGAGTTCAACAAACCGGAGCTGGCTGCTTTATCTTCGGATATTCGCAAGGTTCGCCACAATATCGAAGAATACAAGCTGAAGGACGGCCGAAGCATTTACGTGCTGGCTGAGGGCAGACTTGTTAACCTGGCAGCAGGCGATGGGCACCCGGCGGAAATTATGGATACCACGTTTGCGCTGCAGGCGCTTGGCCTGAAGTATGTGAACGAAAGCTACGCATCGATCGGCAAGCAAGTGGTTAACGTTCCTTACGAGCTTGATAATCAAGTCGCAAGCTTCAAGCTGGATTCGCTTGGCATCACGATCGACAAGCTGACTGACGAGCAAGTTGCTTATTTGGACAGCTGGAAAGAAGATTAATTGAAATGAAACCGGAAACCGCAGGCAAGGGAAACCTTGCTTTGCGGTTTTTTTGTATGCGTACATTTTCACATGAAGAGAATGGCGCACTTATCGGAGGGTCGAACACATAAGACGGGAATGGGACGCGCAATGGCAGCCGTACAATAAAAGAAGGAGGGATTTCTAATGAGGAGCTCCGTTGAGACGATACGTTTGATGGATAAGTTCGGTGCCCGTAATTACAGTCCGCTTCCCGTCGTTATCGCCCGCGCCGAAGGTGTGTGGGTAGAAGATCCTGAGGGCCGCCGTTATTTGGATATGCTGAGCGCATACTCCGCGCTGAATCACGGTCACCGGCATCCGGCCGTCATTAAGGCATTGAAGGAGCAGGCGGATAAAGTAACGCTCACCTCAAGAGCATTTCACAATGAGGAGCTGGGACAGCTAAGTAAAAAGCTGGCCGCTTATACGGGCAAAACCAAAGTACTGGCGATGAATACCGGAGCGGAAGCGGTGGAGACCGCACTCAAGGCCGCTCGCCGCTGGGCGTACCGGGTGAAGGGAATTCCGGCAGATGCGGCGGAGATTATCGTATGTGAAGGCAATTTTCACGGCAGAACGATTACGATCACATCTTTTTCATCCGATGCCCCGTACCGGGACGGATTTGGTCCGTTTACGCCAGGATTTAAGCTGATTCCCTATGGCGATATCGAGGCTCTGGAACAGGCGATTAACGATCGTACGGCGGCGTTTCTGGTAGAGCCGGTTCAGGGCGAGGCAGGCGTTATCGTGCCCCCGGACGGCTATTTAAGGGATGCCCGTGCCTTGTGCAAGAGCAAACAGGTTCTATTCATTGCCGATGAGATTCAGACTGGCTTCGGGCGTACGGGTAAGCGATTTGCCTGCGATTGGGAAGATGTCCAGCCCGATGCTTATATTGTCGGTAAAGCGCTAGGCGGCGGAGTCATCCCCATATCGGCCGTTGCGGCAGATGATGAGCTGCTTGGTGTCTTCAATCCTGGCTCCCACGGCTCGACGTTTGGCGGCAATCCGCTCGCTTGTGCGGTAGCTGTTGCTGCTCTACGTGTTCTGGAAGAGGAGGGGCTCGCAGCCCGGTCGGAGCAGCTAGGCGCTTATTTCCGGCAGAGGCTTGAAGCAATTCGGCATGAAGACATTATCGAGGTGCGCGGCAGAGGGCTGCTGCTTGGCATGCAGCTTACAGTGCAAGCAAGAGCCTATTGCGAGGCGCTGTTTCGAATTGGCGTACTGTGCAAGGAAACGCATGATATGACCATCCGGTTTGCTCCACCGCTTACGATCTCCCAAGAGGAGCTGGACTGGGGGCTGGAGCGGATCGAGGAAGTGTTTCAATCATGAGAGATCTTTCACTTATATCTGTCCCTTTCGGACTTGGGGCTGGTCGTCCGGGCAGTGAGCATGGTCCTGCGAAGCTTGGGGAGCTGGATTTGGCGGGTTCGCTGAAGGGGCATGGTTTGCGAGTTGGCGGCGAGAGGGAGATTGACGTGGCTTCCTTATTGCAAGCCATGAAGCCGGATACTGCGGCATATGCCGGAAAAGCTGGCGGCATGAAGCATGCGGCTGAAGTGCTAAGTGTCTCCAGAGCGATTGCCGCAGAGGGGGCTGCGGCTGCCGCTTCGGGTTATTTTCCGCTATTTATAGGGGGTGACCACAGCATTGCGATCGGATCGGTAGCCGGTCTAACAGCAGCTTATGAACGGATGGGCATCATCTGGTTCGATGCGCATGCGGATTTAAATACGGAGACGACGAGCTTTACTGGCAATATGCACGGGATTTCGCTTGCTGTGGCGCTCGGATTGACGACTCTTACTATGAAGGATGTTCATAAGTCTGCCCGGCCGATTGCACTGAAGCGGGCAGTGCTCCTCGGTGCTCGAGATTTGGACCCGGCTGAAGAGCGCTTTATCCAGCAGTCAGGCTTGACTTATTTCAGTAAGGCGGATATCGACAGGCTTGGAATAGAGGAGACGGTAAAGCAGGCGCTGCACATTGCCTGTAAGGATGCTGACGGGCTTCATCTGAGCTTTGATATCGACAGTGTTGATCCTGGTGAAGCGCCAGGTACGGGCACGCCGGTTGCAAGCGGGATCAGCAGCCAGGAGGCCCGGCTCGCTTTGCGTATAATCGGGGCTTCAGAGTTACTGTCGTCTGCCGATTTCGTAGAGCTGAATCCGCTGCTGGATCAGGGTGAACGGACCTCCAGGCTGATGCATTCGCTAATTGCGGGGCTGCTTCTCAATCATTCAAGTTAATATTGTGCTGCCTATCAGGAAGCCCCTAGATAAAGTTGCAACTTTTGGAAGGTGCGTCCGTCTAAAGGTTATTAACTAAAGGGGGTTTGCAGATGCGTATATTAAATAGGCTGCATCTAGCTCTGCTTGGAATTATTATAGTCGTATTGGTCATAAGCGGGTGTTCTTCATCAAGTAAAGATAGCAGCACTGCCAGCTCACAATCGTTGTTAAGAAATGAAAAGGCCATGGTGCAACAAGAAACGCCGGCAGAGGATGGAGAAGTAAGCGGCCTTAAGAAATTCTCGGAGTCGGAATCGGCGGCTTCATCGGCAATGGGGGAAACGAGCGGCTCCATCGGTGATATCGGAATTGGCGAATCGGGCGGGCAGGAGGCTTTTAACCAGAAGCTCATTTACAAAGCTGATCTTACGATGGAAGTTAGCGCATACGAAGATGCTGTTACGGAGCTGCAAACGGCGATTCACCAGAGCGGAGGTTACATTCTTCAGTTTCAAGACGGTCAATATCATAATGAAAAAGGATCAACCTATACGATAAAAGTGCCATCATCTTCCTTTATGTCCTTTATCGACCGGCTGGACGGTATTAAGCATACCCGGTTTGAGAGGCAGCTGGGCGCAACAGATGTAACGGAGGAATACGTTGATCTGGAATCCCGGCTTAAGGCGAAGCAGGTTGTAGAAGAACGGCTGCTTGGCTTTATTGATAAGGCAGAAAAGGCGGATGATCTCGTTAAATTTTCACAGCAGCTGTCTGTTGTCCAAGAGGAAATAGAGCAAATTAAAGGGCGGGTTCGCTATTTAGACCGCAATGTAGCCTTTTCGACGATTGAGCTTAGATTGTACCAGCCTTCTTCTGCAGCGGCTTCCGTGGCAGCAGCGGGGTTAGGCGCGAAGATGTCTTCTGCGTTAAAGGGAAGCTTTAATGGAGTGATGACGTTTCTGGAAGGCTTGCTGATCTTTTTGTCCGGCGCGCTTCCGGTGCTCGTGTTTCTCGCCATTATCGGCGGAGCGGTGTATGCAATTTACCGCAAAATTAAGAAACGGAGCGGCAGCTTCTATAATGGAAATGAGGGGAACGGTGGAAAGCAAGACGGAGGCAGGAGCGGGAACAGTCCACAAGCTGCGGCTGTGCAATCTGATCTCGAACCCGTTTCGCGGCCTCAAGAAGCGCCTATACAGGAGCAATCTGTGGATAAAGAAGAAAAATTATAATCGGAAACCCGCTTAAGCTGTTGATAAGTGAAAATTTTATTCTAAAATCCTGCTCATAGAGCAGGATTTTTATTTTAGGTGGCGAACTATTGTATCTGAGTGGGGAAAAGTGGGGCAAAGTGGAGGATTTGGGGGAGAGGGTGGAGACGGCCGTATGTTTATGGGTGAATATCAACATAGCATTGACGAAAAGGGCCGTATTATTATCCCTTCCAAATTTAGGGAATCGCTTGGCGCCTCCTTTATCGCAACCCGCGGACTCGACAACTGCCTGTTTGTATATCCGCTCAGTGAATGGAGTGTTCTGGAGCAGAAGCTCAAAACGCTGCCGCTCATGAAATCGGATGCCCGAGCATTTACCCGTTTCTTCTTCTCGGGGGCAACGGAATGCGAGCTGGACAAACAGGGAAGGGTAAACTTACCGGCGCATTTGCGCGAATACGCGAAGCTGGACAAGGACTGTATGGTTCTTGGCGTATCCGGCCGCGTAGAAATTTGGAGCAAGCAAACTTGGGACGGCTACTACGAGCAGTCCGAGCAGACGTTCAATGAAATTGCCGAGAAATTGGTCGATTTCGATTTCAACTTCTAGTACGGACAACAAGAATGGGAGGAAAATCGCGTGTTTCAGCATATTACAGTTCTTTTGGAAGAAGCGGTTAAAGGCTTGAATATCAAGCCAAACGGTATTTACGTGGATTGCACGCTTGGAGGCGCGGGACATAGTGAATTGATAGCTTCCCGGCTCGGCGACGGAGGCCGTTTGATCGCATTCGACCAAGATGACGCGGCGCTGAATAACGCTAAGGTTAAGCTTTCTCCCTATATGGATAAAGTAACGCTGGTGAAAAGCAATTTTCGGTATTTGGAAGAAAAGCTGCTTGAATGCGGCGTGCCGACGAAAGACGGCGTTCCGCAGGTTGACGGCATATTGTTTGACCTTGGCGTATCCAGCCCACAACTAGATGAAGCCGACCGCGGCTTCAGTTACAACCATGATGCTCCGCTAGATATGCGAATGGATCAAGGGGGCGCTCTAACAGCTTATGACATCGTCAATAGCTGGGATGAGCGTGAAATTTCCCGCATTCTAAGCCATTATGGCGAGGAGAAGTTTGCCAGATCAATCGCCCGCAAAATCATACAGGCGCGTGAAAACGCTCCAGTAGAGACGACGGGAGAGCTTGCCGAGCTGATCAAGAGCGGCATACCTGCAGCAGCCAGACGGACAGGCGGACATCCCGCCAAACGTTCATTCCAGGCGCTGCGTATCGCGGTCAACGATGAACTTGGCGCAGAAGAAACCGCGTTGGAGCAAACCGTCAGATGTCTTGCCCCTGAGGGCCGGGCGTCAGTCATTACGTTCCATTCGCTAGAGGACCGGATTTGCAAGCAATTATTTGCGAAATATATTGAAAAATGCACTTGTCCGCCGGATTTTCCGATGTGTGTATGCGGCGGCACAGGAACGCTGCGGTTAGTGAACCGCAAGCCGATTGTTCCAAGCGAGCAGGAGCTGGAGTTAAATCCGCGCGCTCGTTCGGCCAAGCTGCGTGTCGCAGAAAAATTGTGATTTAGGGGGTTCTCGCATTGTCTTACATTAACGGTAACTTGGCTATGCAGCCAAAGCGCAAACCGGAGGAGCGGCAAACCGTCCGCGAAACAAAGCGCGTCGTCGTCAAGCGCAAGACGCTTCCGACTCAGGAAAAGCTGTTGTATATGTTTTCGGTCGTTGTACTCGTTATCGTGCTTGGACTCATCTTGGTCCGTCAGTCTCAAATCTACGGGATGCGTGTCGAAATCAAGCAAATGACTAACGAACACGAAGCGATGAACATTGAAATGAAAGAGCTGACCAAGCAGGTAGAGATGCTCTCCGACAAAGAGAGGATTCGCAAGCTGGCAGAGGAGCGGGGCATGACCATTACGGAAACGCCCGGCATTACGGTAAATCCGGGTGTGGATGATACCGAGTCTGCCTTGCGGAACTAGGTGACCGCTATGATAAAACGAATTCGATTACGGACATTGCTGTTTGGAGGGATAATGACCCTCCTTTTTGTTATTCTTTTAAGCCGAGTCTACTGGGTACAGGTCGTCAAGGGCGATTTCTGGTATGACATGGCCAAAACAAGATGGTCAACAGAAGAAAAGCTATACGCCAAGAGGGGGACAATTACGGATCGGGATGGTACGGTGCTTGCAATGGACACACTGGCGTATACCGTTTCGGTAAATCCAAAGCTCATTAACAGCTTGGATATTGCCGACGAGGTGGCGAAAGGGCTGCATACTCTATTAGGGAAGCCGGAGGCTGAACTATTGAAGCTCGTTACCGCCCAGAAGGAAGGAACCGATGAATATTTTGTTTACCGGTCGGTCGGCCGGGAAGGGCTGAAGATCGATAAGGAGCTTGCGGATAAAATAAAGGCGTTTAGCGACGAGTTGGCCAAAAAGCATGAGGTCAAAAACAAAGATGTGGGCATTCATCTTGCGAATGATACGAAACGCTACTATCCGAAAAATATGTTGGCTTCGCAGCTTCTAGGCTATATTGATCTGCAAGGCCAGGCTAAGACCGGAATTGAAGCTTTTCTTGACGAGAAGCTGAGAGGCCAAGACGGCAACATTATTTACGAGAAAGACGGCAAGCGGGTCGAGCTTGCGAACGGAGAAATCTCTTACCAGCCCGCGAAAGACGGACAGGACATTACGCTGACGATCGATGCCGAAATTCAACGTTATCTTGAAGACGCTCTTAAAGGAATCGTAGATCAATATCATCCGAAGACAGTAACGGCGGTTGCGGCTGATCCCAAAACGATGGAAATTTTGGCTATGGCGCAAATGCCGACGTACAATCCGAATATCTATTGGAAAAGTGATTACGACAATGCATATAACCACTCCATCAAATCGCTTTATGAGCCGGGCTCGACGTTCAAAATCGTGACGCTTGCAGCGGCTGTGGAAGAAGGGCTTTTTAATCCAAACGCGACTTATAAGTCAGGCTCTATAAACATACCGCGCAGTAAACCGGTTAATGATATTAATAGAGTGGGCTGGGGAACGATCAGCTACTTGGACGGACTGAAACACTCCAGTAACGTAGCGTTCGTTAAGCTAGGACTGGAACAGCTTGGCGGTGAGAAGCTAGTCGACTATATCAATCGTTTTGGGTTTGGTCAGAAGACTGGTATTGCGCTTGGCGGGGAATCATCAGGGAAGGTCAATATTAATTTGAACCGGCCTAGTGACATCGCTCGGGCATCTTTCGGACAAGGGGCAGTACAAGTAACGGCAATTCAGCAAGTTGCTGCTGTCGCTGCTGTCGCGAATGGCGGCAAGCTGCTGCAGCCGCAAATTATTAAGCAAATTTATGATCCGGCCACTAAAACGACCCAGAAATTTGAGCCGAAGGTTGTCCGGCAAGTCATATCTCCAGAATCGTCAAAGAAAGTCGGCGAATACTTGGAGCAGGTCGTATCTGACAAAGTGATTGGTACGGGTAAAAACGCCTATATTGAAGGATATCGGGTGGCGGGTAAAACAGGTACGGCACAAAAAGTTGTAAACGGCGTTTATTCCAAAACAAAATTCGTCGTTTCTTTTATCGGATATGCGCCGGTTGAAGATCCGAAGATCGTACTGTATATCGTAGTCGACGAGCCGAACAACTCCCTCGTGGGCGGCGGTACAGTTGCGGCTCCTGCTTTCAAAGAGGTCGTCTCCAAAACGCTTCGTCACTACGGTATCGCGCCTAGCGTTAAGCTAGAGGACGAGCCGAAGAAGAAAGACGCGATCACAGCTCCAGATATGAGATCGCAGACCCTAGTGCAAGCGAAGGCGCTGCTTAAAGCCAAAAATCTCGATTATGAAATTGTAGGCAACGGTACAACCGTCCTGCAGCAAATTCCGGCGAATGGGACTGTTATTAATTCGTCGCAGCGAATCTATCTAATTACGGAGCAGCGGGACAAGCTGAAAGTTCCGGATTTGACCGGACTGTCGCTCCGGGATGCGCTTGAAGTGTCTTCCGTACTGAATATCCGCCTGATCGTCGAAGGCCAGGGGTATGTCGTCTCTCAGCAGGAGGAGCAGATAAAAGGCGAACGTCACTTGCGTCTCAAGCTGCAGCCGCCTGAGGGCGGCGATATTATCGTTCCGGGCGATAGTTCGACCGACAGCGCTGATGATGCAGGCGGAGACGCTGATCATACCGGCACCTCCGATGGCGAGGGCTCCGACTCTGCCTCCAATGAGCCAGTTGATTAACCGGCTTCAGCTTTTTCGAGAACCCCCTGTTTATTTACAAATACAGGGGTTCTCTTTGTTTGTGGTTGCGGTTGGGATTATGGTTGGGATTGCGCGGGGCAGTTCGCAGCGGGATTGTAACTGTGCTGCTGTATGACGGCTGCTGATTGAAGGGTATATGTAACCTTGATGCGCCGGAGTGAGCAGGACGGCCGCTGCTGCCTTGCGCCACAAAGATTGTATGTACTTGAGTAACATTGGTTTGTAGCGCCTAGGGCTCGGGCGATCCGTCGGCCGCCAAAATGCAAAAATACATTTTGATAGCCGCAAAAAGTGCGTTTTTCCGCCTCAAAATGTAAAAGTGCATTTTGATCGGCCGAATTTGCTCAAAATCGGCTGAAATGACCAATTCGACATGCAGATTTGCATTTTGATCGACTTTTCGGCTGCAAAACGCCAAAACAAAATGTATTTTTGCATTTGGATTGCTGCGGCTACATAAACAGTGACGGTATTTGTTGCTTTGGTCTCGATCTGAGGTGTTTGGCATTCGCGCAGCGCAACAGCACCTCGTCTTTTGTAAATGGGTCTTTGCCCTTATGCTTAAAGAGCAACAGCGGAGCGAAAGCCGAGCCCGATCTGACTTTTCGCAGGTTCGCTCCATCAATCGCAGCAGCGATTGTATGGAACCAAGAACGGCAGAGCGGGCCGGTATTCGCGCAGCGCAACAGCACCTCGTCTTTTGTAAATGGGTCTTTGCCCTTATGTTTAAAGAGCAACAGCGGAGCGAAAGCCGAGCCCGTTCTGACTTTTCGCAGGTTCGCTCCATCAATCGCTGCAGCGATTGAATGGAACCAAGAACGGCAGAACGGGCCGGCATTCGCGCAGCGCTGATAAAGCTTGTTCTATTGCACCCTTGTCCCGAATAGTTTGGGAATGAGCGCCAGTGCGCGCTTTGCGACAATAAGTCCGAGGAGTGGATAGAGCGATGAAAGTTTCGAATGTCACATTGCGACGTCGTCTTTTTGCAGTGCTGATCGTTGGGATTATTGCTTTCGCGGCGCTTGTGCTGCGGTTGGCATATGTACAGCTATGGGAAGGGGAGCAGCTTGCTTCCAAAGCGGAAAATTCCTGGAGGCGGGATATTCCTTATATGGCCAAGCGGGGCGAGATTTTGGACCGCAACGGTACGAAGCTGGCGTACAATGTCAGCTCGCCTACCGTATGGGCCATTCCCGTGCAGATCAAAGACAAGCCTGCAGCGGCAAAGACGCTCGCTCCATTGCTGGATATGACTGAAGATGATCTCTTAAAGCTGCTGAACAAGAAAAAAACGATGCTCGTCCAACTAAAGCCTGGCGGCCGGAAAATGACGCTGGAAAAAGCGCAGCAGGTGCGCGAGCTGGCGATTCCGGGCATTGTTGTAGCGGAGGATAATAAACGCTTTTATCCGTTTGGAGACTTAGCTGCGCATGTCCTTGGCTTTACCGGTATTGACAATCAGGGGCTTACGGGCGTAGAACTGAAATATAACGATATGCTGACAGGCATCAAAGGGAATGTTTCCTTCTTGTCCGACGCGAAGGGCCGTCAAATGCCGAATTCTTCGGATACATATGTTGAGCCGAAACAAGGGCTGACGATGCAGCTGACGATAGACAAGCAAATTCAGTCGGTTATGGAGCGCGAGCTCGATCAAGCGATGGCGCAGCTGCAAGCGGACAATATCATTGCCATTGCAATGGACCCGAACAACGGCGAGGTGCTCGGTATGGCGAGCCGGCCGACTTTTGAGCCGGATAAATATAATGAGGTGCCTGCGGAAGTATACAACCGGAATTTGCCGATTTGGATGACTTACGAGCCCGGTTCGACTTTCAAAATTATTACATTGGCCGCAGCTATTGAAGAGAACAAAGTTGATTTGAAAAATGAAAGATTTTTCGATCCGGGCGCAATAGAGGTGGGCGGTGCGAGATTGCGGTGCTGGAAAAAGGGCGGTCACGGCAGCCAGACCTTCCTTGAGGTTGTGGAAAATTCTTGCAATCCGGGCTTCGTAACGCTGGGTCAAAGGCTTGGCAAAGACAAGCTTTTCAATTATATTAAAAACTTCGGATTCGGTACAAAAACCGGCATCGATATTAATGGCGAAGAGAATGGCATTATGTTTAAAATGAATCAAGTTGGTCCTGTCGAGCTGGCAACTACAGCATTCGGCCAAGGTGTATCGGTTACGCCGATTCAGCAGATTACGGCGGTGTCGGCAGCGGTCAACGGCGGCACGCTTTATAAGCCGCATGTGACGAAGGGCTGGATCAACCCCGAAACGGGGGCTGTGGTTGAGCGAACCGAGCCCGAGGCGGTGCGTACAGTCATATCTGAGGAGACGTCCAAGCTAGTCCGGGAGGCGCTGGAGAGCGTTGTAGCCAAAGGCACAGGCCGCAATGCATTTATTGACGGCTACCGCGTCGGAGGCAAAACCGGTACGGCGCAAAAAGTCGTCAACGGCCGTTATTCCCCGAACGAGCACATCGTGTCATTCATCGGCTTTGCACCGGCGGATGATCCGCAAATCGTCGTCTATGTGGCTGTCGACAATCCGCAGGGCATTCAATTCGGCGGGGTCGTTGCGGCGCCGATCGTTCGCAACATTATGGAGGATGCGCTGACGATTCTTCAAGTGCCTGCCAGAGACAAGCAAATTACCCGCAACTACAAGCCAGGCGAGACGCCGGTTGTAACCGTGCCGAATCTAGTGGGCAAGACCGTGTCGGATATCTATGAAGATATGAATATGAATTTCAACCTGACATCTGCAGGGTCCGGCAATACCGTCATCCGTCAGGCACCGGCCGCGGGAGCGCGTGTAGACCGGGGCTCGACGATACGGATTTATTTGGGCGATGAGGATGATATATCCCATTCCCATTGACTATAATGGTAGTTGAAGCAATATGACTAGGAGGCATGCAGCATGCTATTAAGTGAATTGGCTGAACTTCTCATAACGTCCCGGCTTGTTGGCGCCGGAGATACCGAAATATCGGGATTAGAGACAAATTCCCGCAGCGTCCAGAAGGGCGACTTGTTTATTTGCCTGCCCGGCCATACGGTCGACGGACATGACTATGCGCCTCAGGCTCTCGAAGGCGGTGCTGCTGCTTTCGTCGTCGAGCGCAAGCTAGACATCGATGCACCGCAGCTGATCGTCAAGGACAGCCGGGTTGCGATGGCCGTCCTGGCTGATCATTTCTACGGGCATCCCAGCCGCTCGCTTAGTTTGATAGGTGTTACAGGTACGAATGGCAAAACGACGACAACCTATTTGATTGAACAAATATTGAATGACAACGGTAAAAGCGCGGGCGTTATTGGTACAGTTGAAATGCGCTATGAGGGGAAGTCGATCCCAATGTCGGGCACGACGCCTGAAGCACTGCAGCTGCAGCGCTATCTGGCGGATATGCGCGAAGCGGGGACGACCCATTGCGCGATCGAGGTATCCTCTCATGCGCTGGATCAAGGCCGGGTCAAGGGCTGCCGGTTCCGTACAGCCGTCTTTACGAACCTGACGCAGGATCATCTTGATTATCATGGCACGATGGAAAAATATGCAGCGGCCAAAGGACTCTTTTTCTCACGGCTGGGCAATGAATATCCGGCGCGGGAGCAGGATCGTTCCTTTGCGGTTCTCAACATTGACGATACGGCTTCCCATGAATTTATCAAAATGACGGCAGCAGAGGTCATTACTTACGGCATCGATAATGATGCGGACGTGCGTGCCTCTGGCATTTCCATTACGGCGCAGGGAACTTCATTTCATGTGAGCACCTTCCGCGGCGAGGCGAATATTACGCTGCAGATGGTCGGCAAGTTCAATGTCTACAATGCGCTGGCTGCCATTTCAGCCGCTTTAATAGAAGGTGTTCCGCTGGAACAAGTGAAGACGAGTCTTGAAGCTGTTCCTGGCGTGCCAGGGCGGGTAGAATCGGTGCAGGCGGGTCAAAGCTTTGCCGTTATCGTCGATTATGCGCATACACCCGACGGCTTGGAAAACGTGCTGCGGGCCGTTAAGGAGCTTGCTCCGCCGCGCATCATCTGCGTGTTCGGCTGCGGCGGAGACCGCGATAAGACGAAACGTCCGCTTATGGGCTCGATTGCGGCAAAATACGCCGATTATGTCCTAGTTACTTCTGATAATCCGAGAACCGAAGATCCTGCACTTATACTTAAAGATATTGAAGCGGCCCTCATTGCCGACAAAGTGGCTCCAGCCCGTTATGAGCTGCAGGTCGACCGCCGCACGGCAATTGAAAAAGCGGTTGAAATGGCAAGCCCAGGCGATGTAGTATTGATTGCGGGGAAAGGTCATGAAACGTATCAAATCATCGGAAGCGTAACACATGCGTTCGACGATCGTCTCGTGGCGAAAGAAGCGATAAGGGGATTATTACATTGATTAATCGAAATTTGGAGCAAATAGCCGGCATGTGCGGTGCCAAATGGAATAAGAAGGATGCCGACGTCCGTATTGAAGGCGTTGGGACCGATTCACGGCGTGTTCAAGCTGGACAGCTGTTCATACCGCTCGTTGGTGATAATTTTGACGGGCATGAATTTGTGGAGCAGGCATTGAAAGACGGAGCTGCAGCCGCAATGTGGCAATCGGGGCGCGAGGTGCCGGAGGCTTTGGCCGACGCTCCGCTGCTCAAAGTGCGGGATACGCTTAAGGCGCTGCAGCAGCTTGCCTCTTCTTATCGGGAAGAGCTGTACGTCCGAGTGATTGGCATTACCGGCAGCAATGGAAAAACGACGACGAAGGATATGGTAGCTGCCGCACTTGGCACGTCATATCGCGTTCATAAGACAGAAGGCAATCTGAACAATCATATCGGCTTGCCGCTGACCGTTCTTCAATTAGATGAAGACACGGATTGTGCTGTTCTGGAAATGGGGATGAGCGGGTTCGGCGAAATCGATCTGCTGACGAACATTGCCCGCCCGGATATCGCGATCATTACGAATATTGGCGATGCCCACCTGCTTCAGCTTGGTTCCCGCGAAGGAATCGCCAAAGCGAAGCTGGAAATTGTGCAGGGGCTGCAATCACGCGGCCTGCTGCTGTATAACGGCGACGAGCCGCTCCTTAAAGCAGAGCTTGCAACGATGGAGCTTCCCGAAGGGCTTGAGCTGCAAACTTTCGGGCTGGAGGACACAAATGACTGGTCGGCTGCGAATATTGATATAGGTGCCGTATCGTCCTCCTTCACGGTCATCCGTCAAGGGGAAGCTTCCGATGTGCCATATACAATTCCGGTGCCGGGTCAGCATAATGTGAGCAATGCGCTTGCTGCGATTGCAATCGGACGCCGTCTTGGCATATCGAACGAGCAGCTTCGTACCGGCTTGGCCGGGCTTGCGCTGACCGGGATGCGCATTCAGCCTGTTCGAGCGTATAATGGGGCGATGATTCTCAATGACGCCTATAATGCGAATCCGACGGCTGTACGGGCTGCTATCGATCTGGTAGAGAAGCTGGAAGGCTTCCGGAAGAAATGGATCGTGCTTGGTGATATGCTGGAGCTGGGGCCGGAAGAGGAGTCGCTTCATTATGAAGCCGGCGCCTATGTTACACCGGAGAAGGCGGATGCCGTGCTAACGCTCGGCAAGCTGTCGGAGCGGACGGCAGAGGGAGCGAAAGCGACTCTAGGAGACGATGCTGTCGCTCATTTTGCAGATAAAGATGAGCTTGCGGAGTGGCTGAAGGTCCGGCTGGAGCCGGGCGACCTGGTGCTTGTCAAAGGGTCCAGGGGCATGAGAATGGAACAAATCGTTCAAACTTTGGAAGTGGGGTGAGGAAATGGATATGATGGTCATTTTATTTTCATTAGGCGCATCATTCCTGCTAGCAGTACTGCTCGGACCATTATTCATTCCTCTGCTCAGACGGATGAAGTTCGGACAGCAAATCAGGACGGATGGCCCGCAAAGCCATTTGAAAAAAAGCGGAACGCCTACGATGGGCGGCATTATCATTATGCTGGCGCTGCTCATTTCTTTTCTGAAATTTTCGGATAAGACGCCCGAATTTTGGGTGCTTCTTACCGCCTCGATCGGCTTTGGACTTGTCGGCTTTCTAGACGATTATATTAAAATCGTATTTAAACGGTCGCTTGGCTTGACGGCCCGGCAAAAGCTGTTCGGCCAGCTGTTATTCTCCATCATCGTATGCGCGCAATTGTACAATATGAATCATAGCACGGTCGTATCTGTACCATTGACGGGCTGGGGCTTTGATATGGGCTGGTTCTATTATCCTTTCGTCGTTATCATCATGTTCGCCGCGAGCAACGCGGTCAACTTTACCGACGGACTGGATGGCCTGCTGTCGGGGACGAGCGCTATCGCCTTTGGCGCATTTACGCTCGTTGCGCTTCAGGCTTCGGCGCATGAATCGGCGATTTTCTCCGCTGCAATGATTGGCGCAGTGCTCGGTTTTCTCGTCTTCAACGCCCATCCGGCGAAGGTGTTTATGGGGGATGCGGGCTCGCTCGGTATAGGCGGAGGCATCGCTGCGGTTGCCATTCTTGCCAAAGCGGAGCTGCTGCTTATCGTCATCGGCGGCGTGTTCGTACTGGAGATGCTGTCTGTAATCCTGCAAGTTGGCTCATTCAAGCTCCGCGGCAAGCGGATTTTCAAGATGAGTCCGATTCATCATCATTTCGAGCTGTCGGGCTGGTCCGAATGGCGGGTTGTATCTGTTTTTTGGACCGTTGGACTTTTATTCGCCCTTGTGGGACTGGCGCTCGCACGCGTATTCTAGCAGCAGCAACACACACATATGCAGGACAACAAAATGCGAACATACATTTTGTTGTCCTTAATGCTTTTTATTAGGTATCATCAATATGTAAATATGCAGAGGTTAAAGGTATGCATTTTAGCTTTTCTACATACAAAAAGGAGCTGCTGAATTATGAACCATCCGGAATCTTACCGGGGCCGCAAGGTGGTCGTACTGGGCCTAGCCAGAAGCGGCGTTAGTGTTGCAAAGGTATTCCATGCCCTCGGAGCGGACGTTGTCGTCAACGATAAAAAAGAACGTGAATTATGTCCCGAAGCGGATGAACTGACTGCTTTGGGCATTTCTGTGCTATGCGGTTATCACCCGGACGATCTTGTCACGGAGCAAACGGCGCTGCTAGTCAAAAATCCGGGCATCCCTTATTCGGCCGATCCGATTCGCCGGGCGGAGGAGCTTGGCGTAGAAGTCGTGACCGAGGTAGAGGTCGCCTATTGGCTGTCGCCTGCGCCGATTATCGGTATTACCGGCTCTAACGGCAAGACAACTACGACGACTTGGATCGGCGAGCTGCTTAAAGCTGCGGGTACAAATCCGATTATCGCCGGCAATATCGGTACACCGCTTTGTGAAGCGGCCCTCGTTGCAAGCGCCGAGGATTGGATCGTCGCTGAGCTTAGCAGCTTCCAATTGAAAGGGACGAGCGCTTTCCGTCCGAAAGTGGCGCTGCTGCTGAATATTGCGGAGACTCACCTGGATTATCATGGCGGCATGGAGGATTACGTAGCATCGAAAGAAAAGCTATTTGCCAATCAGAGCAGCGATGACGTTGCTGTGCTGAACTGGGATGATCCTGTATGCCGGGGGATCGCTGCCCGCGTGAAGGGAAGCGTCCTGCCGTTCTCGTTATACGAGCGTCTGGAGCAAGGCGTTTGCGTAGAGCCGCCATTTGCGAAAAATGCAGACGCAGAGAGCGCTGCTGTCGCCAGAGAGATCGTATGGCGCCGGGAAGACGGCACAGAAACAGCTATTTTGCCCGTGGATGAGCTTGGCATACCGGGCCGTCACAATGCAGCTAACGCCTTAGCGGCCATTGCTGCATGTCTGAGCGCAGGCTCAGACCCGCAAGCGCTTGCTGCCGCCCTGCGCGGCTTCAGGGGCGTAGAGCACCGTCTGGAGTACGCAGCCGAGGTGAATGGCGTGAAATACTACAACGACTCGAAAGCGACTAATCCGATCGCCACTACGATGTCCGTTGGTTCGCTCAGCGCGCCAATTGTACTTATCGCGGGAGGACTCGACCGCGGCTCCGATTATATGGAGCTGCTGCCGTTGTTCCGCGACCGGCTGAAAGGCCTCGTCGTCCTTGGCGAGACGAGAGCGAAGCTTGCGGCTGTTGCGGAGCTTGCGGGTTTAGAGAGTGTCCGAATGGTCGAACCTGTAGAGGACGCCGAGTCCACACTGCGGGAAGCCGTACGGCAAGCAGCCCTGCTTGCTGAGTTAGGTGATATCGTACTGTTGTCGCCTGCATGCGCAAGCTGGGATATGTTTGAATCCTATGAGCAACGCGGGCGCATTTTTAAAGATTCGGCGCATACCTTGTAAGTAGGGGGCTCGTCCCTACTTACGCAAGCTAAGAGGTGTGTTGAATATGGCCAAAGGCAGGTCCGCCCCGGACGTCTGGATGATAATCTCGATTGCGCTCATTCTCTCCATTGGATTGGTGATTGTATACAGCGCGAGCGCCGTCCTCGCTTTCCATGAGTTCGGTGATAAGTTCTACTATGTGAAGCGTCAATTTATCTTTGCTCTATTAGGCATAGGTGCTTTGATTTTTACGATGAACGCGAATTATCAAATTTGGAAAAAGTGGGGCAAACTCGCGCTGATCATCTGCTTCGTGCTGCTTGTCATCGTGCTCATACCCGGTATTGGCGTCGTACGCGGCGGAGCGCGAAGCTGGCTCGGCATTAGCTCCTTCGGTATTCAGCCTTCGGAATTTATGAAGCTCGCGATGGTGCTGTTTCTGGCCAAATGGCTGGCGGAGAAGCAGCAGACGATTACGCTGTTCACGAGAGGACTGCTTCCGCCGCTTGGTTTGATGGGACTAGCCTTCGGGTTAATTATGCTACAGCCGGATCTTGGCTCGGGCGCTGTCATGGTCGGCGCTTCACTGCTGCTTATTTTTACAGCGGGGGCCCGAATTAGTCACCTGGGTTCACTAGCGCTAATTGGCGTTGTTGGGCTTGTGGGACTTATTATTGCTGAGCCGTATCGGCTGGACCGGATTACCGGTTTTTTGGACCCATGGTCGGATCCGCTTGGGAAGGGCTATCAAATTATTCAATCCCTATATGCAATTGGACCAGGAGGACTGGTTGGACTGGGGCTTGGCATGAGCCGGCAAAAGTTTAGTTATCTCCCAGAGCCGCAAACCGACTTTATTTTCTCCATCCTATCGGAGGAGCTTGGTTTTATCGGTGGTACGGCGTTAATTACGCTGTTCGCCATTCTCGTATGGCGGGGCATCCGGACAGCTATCGCTGCACCGGATACGTTCGGAAGCTTGCTGGCGGTCGGCATTACTGGCATCGTCGGCGTGCAGGTACTGATCAATATCGGCGTTGTTATCGGCGCGATGCCTGTAACGGGCATTACGCTTCCGTTAGTGAGCTACGGCGGTTCATCGCTGACGCTGCTGCTGACGGCGTTAGGCATTTTACTCAATATTTCACGCTATTCCAGATGAAGCAATACGAAGCAATACACATCCATGGTCGACATAAGCCTCAATGGCAGATAAAATGGTAGAGTCTTGTTCATGCTTTATTCGATACGGATTGCGCAGATTTGCCGCCCTCAGGCGGCAGCGCATTCGGCTTGGGCGTTCATGACGCCCATTTTGTGTTTGTAACCGCAGACATCCTTTACGCATAATCGCAGCTCCGTGCTGCTGAAACTTATAGAGCCAATAATGTTGATCATGCTAGAATGAACGAAATGAAAAGGAATACCGCTTTCCGTGAGGGGAGCGAAGGGATGGGCTGCTGTCACACTCGGGCTGCGCTGGGCATAGGATACTCTATAAATCGTGACCATCACCCGTTCGGGACCGGTTACTGTATACGCAGCCCGTATTCGGCGGCTTTCTCACCGCAGAAGCGGCAGCGAAATCCATCCTTCATCAAGGAAGCATAAGGAGGTACGACCCTATGAAAACATTTATAGCCGAGCTGGAAGAAGCCGGTCTGGGCCAACTGCTGTTCGACGAGCCGCTGGCCAAACATACAACGTGGAAAATCGGCGGTCCCGCCGATGTGATGCTGATCCCGGCAGAAAAAGACGAACTCGTGTCGGCCATCCGATTGCTTCATAAGCATGGCATCCCGTGGACCTCTCTGGGCCGCGGCTCCAATATGCTGGTGAGCGACAAAGGAATTCGCGGCGTTGTCATTAAACCCCGTGACGGACTCGATTATGTGCGCTTTGATGGAAATCTTGTTCATGCTGGAGCAGGTTACTCCTTCATCAAGCTTGCCGTTATGGCCAGCAAGGAAGGGCTTAGCGGACTGGAATTTGCAGGGGGCATTCCCGGCACGGTAGGCGGAGCCGTCTACATGAACGCAGGCGCGCACGGATCCGATGTATCACGTATTTTTAGATCAGCTGAAGTTGTGACGGAAACAGGTGAAGTTATTCGTTACGAACGCGAGGAAATGCAGTTTGCCTATCGCCACTCTATTCTGCATGAGAAAAAAGGGCTGGTGCTCGAGGCGGCCTTTGAGCTTATCGAAGGAGACCGGCAGGCAATTTCTGCAGCGCTGGCAGAGCACAAGGAAAGACGGCTGCGCACACAGCCTCTGCAATTGCCTTGCTGCGGCAGCGTTTTCCGCAATCCGACTGGCGATCACGCCGCGAGATTGATTGAAGCGGCCGGATTGAAAGGTGCTCGTTTTGGAGGCGCGGAAGTTTCGGAGCTGCATTCGAATTTCATCATCAATACCGGGCAAGCGACGGCTGAAGATGTTCTCACCCTCATGTCACATATCCAAGTAACGATTCAGGACCGGTACGGCGTTTCGTTAATACCGGAAGTATTGGTGGTGGGTGAGCGGTAATTCGGAGGTGATACATTGGACAAATTGGTGATTGAAGGCGGGAAACCACTCTCAGGATCCATTGTTATCCAAGGAGCGAAAAATGCCGCTTTGCCGATATTGGCAGCCAGTCTGCTGGCGGATGGCACAACGACGATTGATCATGTGCCTAAGCTGCTGGATATCGAGGTCATGCTTAACATTTTACGCGAATTAGGATGCCGCGCCGAGCATAGTGGGGATACGGTCGTATTAGATACGGAAGCCGCTCATACCTCTCATGTGCCGGAGTCGTTAATGGGACAGATGCGATCTTCTATTTTTTTAATGGGTCCATTGCTTGCAAGATTCGGAGAAGTTCAGGTATATCAACCCGGCGGCTGCGCAATTGGCGAACGGAAAATCGATCTTCATTTGCAAGGGCTTGAAGCGCTTGGCGCAGAGATTGAGGAATTGGGCAATCGAATTATTTGCAGAGCGGATAAACTGTACGGTGCTGACATTCATTTGAGCTTCCCAAGCGTAGGAGCGACGGAGAACATTATGATGGCTGCCGTGCTGGCTGAAGGAAGGACGACGATCAGCAACGCTGCGAGAGAGCCGGAAATTCAAGATTTGCAGCGTTTTCTGAACACGATGGGCGCGAAAATTATCGGGGCCGGCACAGATACGATTACGATCGAAGGGGTACAGTCGCTTAAGCCATGCCGGTATAAGGTTATTCCCGATCGAATCGTCGCCGGTACGATCATGGTGGCCGCAGCGGCTACACGCGGTCAGGTAACGCTGCAAAACACGAATCCGGCGCATTTGACTTCCTTAATTCATGTGCTTCGGCGCGCAGGTGTTCAAATCGCCGTAGACGGTGATATAATTAAAGTCGGCAGTGCTTCAAGGCCGAAAGCGGTTGAACGGATCGTTACCTCTCCGTATCCTGCATTTCCGACAGATCTTCAGTCTCAAGTTATGGTGCTGTTGACTCTTGCTGACGGCGTCAGCATCCTGAAGGAGACGATCTTTGAGGGCAGGCTGAAGCATGTCGACGAGTTGAACCGTATGGGCGCTGATATTCGGGTGGATCTCAATGCAGCGATTATTCGCGGTGTCCCCCGGTTGTATGGTGCCACCGTCGAAGCGACGGACTTGAGAGCAGGAGCTGCGCTTGTCATCGCAGGATTGGCTGCTAACGGCAAGACGGTCGTGGAGCAAGTTCATCATATCGACCGCGGCTATGACCGTATCGAGTCTATGCTATCCCGGCTTGGAGCAAGAATTACCCGGAATTCCCCGGTACCTAACAATCTTACGAACTAGTTTTCGAAACGATCATATACCGGATCCCGCCAAGTTGGGGGACCGGATGTTTTTATGGAAAGAAGGGACAAGCTGTGAGTGTTCAGATGCCTGTGCTGAAACAACCGGAACGCCCGAAAAAAGGCAGCCGAAAGCTGCTGTCTGTTCTTTTATTACTATTTGTGGTCATCTTGGCCGTCTTGTTCTTCAATTCTTCGATTAGCAAAATTTCTTCGATTGAAGTTGCCGGGGCCCAATATGCAACCGTTGCTGAAGTCGAGCAAGCGGCAGACATCGAAGTGGGCGAAGCGTTTTTCGGCGTTTCAAAGGAAAGAATTGAAAACCGGGTTCGCGCCTTGAAACCGATTGATGAGGTAGTCGTGGAGAAGCGTTTTCCAGGGGCTGTTAAAATTTCAGTTAAAGAGCATCCGGTTGTCGCGTTCGAGATTGGTACGGAAGGAAACATGACCGCGATTATGTCCAACGGCACGAGCGTAACAGCAATCAGCAATGATGTGCTGCTGGACAAGCCTGTCCTTTCCGGCTGGGCGAAGGACGATCCGCTTCGAATGGATTTGACGAAGCAGCTGGGTAAAATTTCGGCCAAGCAGCTTTCCGATTTATCGGAGATTATTCCATACCCGTCCAAGGCGTATCCCGACCGGATCAAAATTTATACGAGAACCAAATTTGAGGTTGTAACGTCGATCTCCGTACTGGAAAGCAAAATCGAGGCATTGAATGCCGTCATCGAGACGCAGGAGCCAGGCAAGATTACGATGCTTTTAGCGGACACGTATGTTCCGTTTGATGGAAGCTCTGAGGAAAATATGGAAACGAATCAAAAATAGACTACTCAATAGCTTCAAAGAATGGTAGAATTTTAATTGTCAATCATTTTAATGACAGACTTGACACCAATGGGATCGAGAGGCGCTATGAATGCGCTTTTCGGGCATTAAAATAAGAGTTATGAAAATTTTGTTGAAAAAAGAGGGAAAATATCAACTACGTTGAATATGTAGAAAGACGTTTAGGCCAGGCCATCTATTTGAGGCTAAATTTTATTTTTTGAAACGGAGGTGCCGCGGGTTGAGCAGCAACGACATCATCGTCAGTTTGGACATCGGTACATCCAAAGTTCGTGCTATTATTGGCGAGATTAACAATGGAGCCATTAATATTATTGGAGTTGGATCTGCCGACTCGGAGGGTATTCGCAAAGGAGCAATTGTAGATATTGACCAAACCGTTCAATCGATACGCAATGCGGTAGAGCATGCGGAGCGAATGGTAGGCATTCAAATATCAGACGTTTATGTCGGCATTCAAGGCAATCATATTGGCTTGCAGACAAATCGTGGCGTCGTTGCCGTATCCAATGAGGATCGTGAAATAGGCGAAGAAGATATCGAACGCGTCGTTCAGGCAGCTAAAGTGGTCGCGCTGCCACCTGAGCGAGAGATTATTAATTTGGTTCCGAAGCAATTTTTGGTCGACGGACTTGAAGGCATTTCTGATCCGCGCGGCATGATCGGCGTACGCCTGGAAGTGGAAGCGACCGTTGTAACCGGTGCAAAAACGGCCATACATAATTTAATGAGATGCGTGGAAAAGGCCGGTCTGCGGATTAAAAGTGTCATTCTTATGTCGCTTGCATCGGGCGTCATGTCGCTGACGAAGGACGAGAAGACGATCGGTACGGTATTGACAGATATCGGTGCAGGATCGACGACGATTACGATCTATGAGCAGGGCGGACTTGCGGCTACTGCTACGTTGCCGATTGGCGGCGAATATGTGACGAACGACATTGCTTACGGTTTGCGGACGCAAACGGATCAAGCGGAGAAGATCAAACTGAAGTACGGCTGTGCATTTGTGAGCGATTCAGCTGAGGATGTGAAGTTCAAAGTGACTCGCATGGGCAGCAACCTGGAGAAGGAATTTTCCCAGGTCGATTTGGCGAGCATTATTGAACCGCGCATGCAGGAAATTTTCCAGCTGGTACGGCAGGAAGTTATCCGTCTCGGCTATGGCGATAAAGTGAACGGCTATGTTCTGACAGGCGGCTCGGTATCAATGCCAGGCACGCTTGCGCTGGCACAGGCCGAATTGGAATCTACCGTTCGCATCGCGTTGCCGGATTATATCGGCGTTCGCGACCCGGCTTTCAGCAGCGGGGTAGGTATGATTCAATACGTCTCGAAATATATGGGAGCACGTGGATCAAGTACAGTGAAGAAAACGACTAAAAGCAAGACGGGTTCCACCGCTTCATCCAAACCCGGTATGTTCGAACGGATAAAAAGCATGTTTAACGAATTTATTTGATCGGGGGAAATGATGATGTTGGAGTTCGATTTGGATTTGGAGCAGCTTGCTCAGATCAAAGTAATAGGTGTTGGCGGCGGCGGAAGCAATGCCGTTAATCGAATGATTGAGAACGGCGTCAAAGGCGTCGAATTTATAACGGTTAATACAGATGCTCAAGCGCTGAATCTGGCAAAATCGGAGCATAAGCTGCAAATCGGCGATAAGCTGACTCGCGGCTTGGGCGCTGGTGCAAATCCGGAGGTTGGCAAGAAAGCGGCTGAAGAATCCCGTGAGCTTGTCATCAGCCAGCTGAAGGGCTCGGATATGGTGTTCGTAACCGCTGGTATGGGCGGCGGCACCGGTACGGGCGCTGCGCCTGTTATCGCTGAAATCGCCCGCGAATGCGGTGCTTTGACCGTAGGTGTCGTGACTCGTCCGTTCACCTTCGAAGGCCGCAAGCGTTCCGCTCAAGCGGAGCTTGGCATTGAAGCGTTGAAGGAAAAAGTCGACACACTGATCGTTATTCCGAATGATCGCTTGCTTGAAATCGTCGATAAGAAAACCCCAATGCTGGAAGCATTCCGTGAAGCGGACAACGTGCTTCGCCAAGCTGTACAGGGTATTTCTGACTTGATTCAAGTTCCTGGTCTGATCAACCTCGACTTTGCCGACGTGAAGACAATCATGACGGAGCGCGGCTCCGCCTTGATGGGCATCGGTATCGCGACTGGTGAGAACCGCGCAGCGGAAGCAGCGAAAAAAGCGATCATGAGCCCGCTCCTGGAAACGTCCATCGATGGTGCACGCGGCGTCATTATGAATATTACAGGCGGCAGCAACCTGTCCCTGTATGAAGTCAATGAAGCGGCTGAAATCGTCATTTCGGCTTCCGATCCGGAAGTGAATATGATCTTCGGTGCTATTATCGACGAAGAATTGAAGGATGAGATCAAAGTAACGGTTATCGCAACCGGCTTTGAGCACAAGCCATCTGCGGCAGTCCGTCGTGCGGCTTCTCCGCAAGCGGAGCCAGAATCGCGTCAAGCAGGTGCACAGCCTTCGACTTCTTCTGCGAACAACGTAAAGCCATTTGGCTCGAATACTTCGAGCGATCAGCTTGAAATTCCAGCCTTCTTGCGCAATCGCCCTCGCAACGACCGCTAGGCAGAATTGAATTGTCTCATCCTGAGATGATTTCTACACTAAGAATTAGACGTCTTGCCATCCATTTGTTGAATGGATGGGAGACGTCTTTTTTTGTTTTGCATCGTTAGCTAGCGAGGGACGCAACGTCGCCATCGCATTAAACCTTGGATGAACATAAATTTCGCTAACAACTGCCGAATTTTCCTTATTCATGTGCCATACACCTCCAATTAGCTCGATTCCGCCAAATAAGTACATCTCTATTAAGAAATAGAGTTCCTCCAGTATGAACTTTCTTATCTTATGACTCACAAATCTAGCTTTTGAGCTGAAAATAAAGAAAAAACTTCGCGTATAGAGAAATTATGTACCGGTTAGAGTTCCTCGTAAGTAACCTCGTAATTTCACACCGTTAGATGCCACATTAACACGGCAACTGAGCATATCAACTTGTGCGGCTTTGTACATCACCAAGCAGCGGACTGATCACTGCAGTTTGCGCTGCATTTGCACAAGACTAGCAGTCATTTTGAGATAAGCTGCTATTTGTCACTTTTCTCCGTTCAGCCTTCCCGCTCCCAATCGACATAACACGCAGCGTCTCTCTGGCACAGTCCGGCTATAACACGTCCCTTTCTGACTGCAATGGCCATCCTGCACAAATCTGTAGAAATGCTTTAGATGGGCATATTGCTATTATTTTGACTCTTTTTTAACATCTCAAGGAAGTAATCTCATCTCTTATCGATTAAGAAAGCTGTCAGATCAGAGTGGATGCGTTCATGCCGATGCTGTTAATCTATGCCGTTTTTTATATGGATGATCGACAAAAAAAGTTCTATCACCTCGTCATGATTAGACAGACTTTGAAATAGGATTTGAATATACTGATGTCAATCGTTCTCTCCGGGCGCTGGCCATCCGCTAGTGACCGGAACCGCAGGAAGGTGACGCCATGGCTGTTTATGTCGATGTGATGTTTTTGCGAGAGCTGCTAGTGGACGGCAGCTTGCTGCTGACGACAGCTTGGGTGCGCCATATGAGAGCGAGCTCGTGGCGGGTGTTGTCCGCGTCAGCTATAGGCGCCTGTTACGTTGTAATGATGCTGTACCCGCAGCTATCGGTCCTTTTTACGCTTCTTGTGAAGGTGTCCGTATCGCTGCTGATGGTGTGGGTCGCATTCGGATTCGTATCGCTGCAGCATTTTTTACGAAATATCGCAGCCTTCTATACGGTTAATTTCGTAGCAGCTGGTGCGATTATCGGCATTCATTATTTGTTGATGCAAGGATCGGGCGAGGTATGGCGGACCGTCAATTTCATTAAAGGCGGTATGCAGGTTGAATTAAAAATGGGTTTCATTTACTTGTTGGCAGCGTTTTGTATCGGTCTGTATATATACCGCACCGTGTTGACGCAGCGCCGGGAAAGGGAGCTGGTGCAAACTCATCTAGCTGAAGTGACGATCTGTATCGATGAGCTGGAGCAGCGATGCATAGGCCTAGTCGATACCGGCAATCAGCTGTATGATCCGCTGACTCGAACGCCGGTTATGGTCGTGGAGGCCTCGCTCTGGTCGGAGCAGCTGCCGCCATCATGGCTGCAATGTATCCGGGAAGAGCAGGTGGATCGGCTGGTAGCAGGACTAGGCGGGGAGCCGTTTGAATGGCAGGACAGATTGAGGCTCGTTCCCTATCGGGGAGTAAACCGCGGGTCGCAATTTATGCTCGCTTTGAAGCCGGATTTTGTTCGGATCGAGCGGGAAGGACAGGTGTTTGTCAACAGGAAGGTGTTCGTTGGTTTAGATGGCGGCAAGCTTACGGCAGACAGTGCTTATCAAGCGATTATCCATCCGACTCTCGTTCAGAACAACCAATGATCGATTGTTGCATGAGAAACTTACAACTTACCGGGGAGGGATGGGCCGGATGCTCGTCAAATGGAAATTAGTCCTGCAGTTATATTATTATAGAGTTTTGATTTTATTCGGATTAAAAGGTGAACAGATCTACTATATCGGCGGCAGCGAGGCGCTCCCGCCGCCCTTAACCCGCGAGGAAGAAGAGTATTTGCTGGATAAGCTGCCGTCCGGTGACTCAGCGATTCGTGCAATGCTGATCGAACGCAATCTGCGTCTGGTCGTATACATCGCGCGCAAGTTCGAGAATACCGGCATTCATATCGAGGACCTCGTCTCCATTGGGGCGATTGGCCTTATTAAAGCGGTTAATACGTTTGACCCGGAGAAAAAAATCAAGCTCGCAACCTATGCATCGCGATGTATCGAGAACGAAATACTGATGTATTTGCGCCGTAACAGCAAGACGCGTACGGAGGTTTCTTTTGACGAGCCGCTCAATATTGATTGGGACGGTAACGAGCTTCTGCTGTCCGATGTGCTCGGTACGGAGAACGACACGATTTACCGCAATATCGAGGAGCAGGTTGACCGCAAGCTGCTTCACAAGGCGCTGGATAAGCTGTCCGAAAGGGAACGGATTATTATGGAACTGCGCTTCGGGCTTGCAGATGGCGAGGAAAAAACGCAAAAGGATGTCGCTGATTTGCTGGGCATTTCCCAGTCCTATATTTCCCGCCTGGAAAAAAGAATTATTAAGCGTCTGCGCAAGGAATTTAATAAAATGGTATAAAAATCAAGCAGGACGCAGGGTAGGGCGGCATTGTCAGCGGAGGAATAAAAAAGGGGTCCAAGGAGATAATGTACATTAATGTTTCTCCTTGGGAGGTAATCACGTTGACCCGAAATAAAGTCGAGATCTGTGGAGTGGATACTTCGAAACTGCCTGTCCTTACCAATGCCGAAATGCGGGAGTTGTTCACCGCGTTGCAAACCCGAAACGAGTGGGCAGCAAGAGAGAAATTAGTTAACGGCAACTTAAGGCTTGTGCTTAGTGTTATTCAACGGTTTAACAATAGGGGAGAATTTGTAGACGATTTATTCCAAGTCGGCTGCATCGGACTTATGAAGGCGATCGATAATTTCGACCTTAGCCAAAACGTAAAATTCTCCACCTATGCCGTCCCGATGATCATCGGGGAAATCCGCCGTTACTTGCGTGACAATAACCCGATTCGCGTCTCGCGAAGCCTGCGGGACATTGCTTATAAAGCGTTGCAGGTGCGTGACAGCTTAACGAATCAGAATTCCCGCGAACCGACGATATTCGAAATTTCAGAGGCGCTGAATGTGCCGAAGGAAGATGTCGTCTTCGCTCTGGACGCTATTCAAGACCCGGTATCGTTATTCGAGCCGATCTATCATGATGGCGGAGATCCTATTTATGTAATGGATCAGATTAGCGATGATAAGAACAAAGATGTATCCTGGATTGAAGAAATCGCGTTAAGAGAAGCGATGCACAAGCTCAATGACCGTGAAAAGATGATTTTGTCGATGCGGTTTTTCGAAGGCAAGACGCAGATGGAAGTGGCCGATGAAATCGGCATTTCGCAAGCTCAAGTATCGAGGCTGGAAAAATCAGCGATACAGCAAATGCAGAAGCATGTGAAGACGTAAGGGTGTATAGGCGCAAAGATAACAGGCATGATGAAGACTAAAGACACTGGGAAGCTAGAAACAATGTCGTGAAGATGAAACACCGTAAGCAAGCGAAAAGACGAACCTCACAGCAGCTGAGGGTCGTCTTTTTTTATTGAAATTTATTGTTGGACTATATAAAATATGGAAGTGAATGAGAGGGGATGGCGCAAGTGATTCAGGTGTATGCAAAAAGAACTTATTTGACCTTCATAATGGCATTATGTTTAACGCTTGCTATTCCGTTTGGCACCGCCGCTGCTGCAGCAGCAACTACTGTTGAAAGCAGCCTGCATAAGCCCTTGCGTTCAGATGCTGTACTGAGGCTGGGGAGCACCTCTGCGGTCGTGAATGGCATGACGATGACTGTACAGCCCGTATACGAGAAGAACGGCGTGACGATGGCGCCGGTGAACGTCCTGATTCGGATGTTCCGATTGGATTACAGCTACGATCAGAAAAATCGAAGCTTCTGGCTCAAAACCCGGTTGTTCGAGCAGCAGCAGCTTTCCTTCAAGCTGGGTGAGCGCAAAGGAGAGTCCAACAATGGATTGAAAATCCGGACGTTCACGCTGTCTGCGGCTCCTCTCGAAAAGAAGGGCTCGCTGATGGTACCGCTCCGGGATATCGTCGAGCAATTGGGAGGAAAAGTAACCTATGATGCAAAGACGAAGGAAGTCCGTATTAAAGGTGTCGATAAACCGGTAACCGATAGCAAATATCGGATCGGAGACAGCAGCAGGGGCTGGTCAATTGCCGCACCAGCAGGATTTAAACCCGAAAACCTAGGGAAAATAGAGACGTGCGAAGGCTGTTTTGCTATTAGCGGATTTGCCAGCGACCGTGAATATTTGCTTATAGTGAGCGTAAGTGACAGCAACAGCCGCTTAACGCTCAAGCAGTTGCAAGAGCAAACGGTAGCAAAGCTGCACCCGTCCCAGGTTGTACAGGAAAGCCGTTTTGCGAAGCAGCCTGCAGGGGAATTCAGCGTCGTATCGACTTCGTGGAATGATGCTTTTACAGCCCGGTACAATGAATACTGGACAATTCAAGCAGATGAACGTATTTATACCATCGTCTTTATTCAAGGCAGCTATGGGAACGGACATATTATCGGGGAGCGCGACCGCATTGCTCTCGCCTTTATGGAGACGTTCAAAACAACGTTTACTTCTGGCAACCCCAACCAGATTGATACCTATGAAAAATTATAAAGCTGTTGAGAAGTCTCCCGCTTCCCGCGGGAGATTTTGTTTTTTTAACAGAATCGGACATTTTGGGCAAATCCCACATATAAATAAAGAAGAGGGCGGCAAACGCCCATTCAACCCGACTCCGCTGGAAAAGTGGTGAAGCGAAATGAAAATATCCGATTTTCAAACGAAGGATGTTATTAATATTGTCGACGGTAAAAAACTAGGGCAGGTGAGCGATTTGGAGCTCGATCTGCGTCAAGGCCGCATTGACTCCATCGTCATCCCGCAATATACAAGATTTATGGGGCTGTTCGGGAGCGGCGGTACGGAAGTCGTCATTCCATGGCGCAATATCGTCAAGATCGGTACAGACGTTGTGCTGGTTCGTATGGACGAAACGAAGCCGCGTATTGAAGAAGAAGATTTGCACGCCCGCTCATAACACGGTAAACTGCTATCAGAGGTGAGTGCCGGATGGAAACATTTAGAGCTGTACAATCGGCGAAGGGACCTTCGCTTTTTTTGTTGTCTCCATGGCTGGAGCAAAACGAACGGCTGACTGCTGGATTTACGGGCCGTGACGGAGGAGTAAGCGGAGCGCCATGGACTTCGCTCAACTTAGCGCTTCATGTAAATGACCGCGATGAGGACGTCGTCCGCAATCGGAGCCTGCTGACGGAGGTGCTGGATTGGCCGGTTGAGGCATGGACTTGTGCCGAACAGGTGCACGGTTGCGACGTACGGCATATCGGATTGGAA
Source organism: Paenibacillus gorillae (assembly GCF_000513275.1). Taxonomy (GTDB): domain Bacteria; phylum Bacillota; class Bacilli; order Paenibacillales; family Paenibacillaceae; genus Pristimantibacillus; species Pristimantibacillus gorillae. The sequence goes on from NZ_CBVJ010000014.1 coordinate 57,884, forward strand.
GACCGGGGCAAGGGCCGTCTTTCCCGCGATTCCGCAATCCCTGATACAGATGCGATAATGACGGATGTGCCGGGCGTGCTTCTGGCTTCTTTTTATGCCGATTGCGTTCCGCTGTATTTCTATGATCCGGAGCATGAAGCGGTTGCGCTTGCGCATGCGGGCTGGAAGGGGACAGTGCTGGAGATCGCCGCGAAGACGGTTCAGGCGATGGCTGACCGTTACGGGACGAAGCCGGAGCAGGTGAGAGCTGCAATCGGCCCGTCGATTGACGACTGCTGCTACGAGGTGGATGGCATTGTGATCGATCGGTTAGACGAGCTTGCCAGCCGTTTTGCAGCGTCTGGAACGGCCGAGGAAGCTGATGAATCCTTAATGAAAAGGATGCCAAATGGAAAAGCTATGGTAAACTTGAAACAATTTAACCGACAGATTATGATAAAAGCAGGAATTTTGCCGATTCATATCGAATTGTCAAAGTGGTGCACGGGATGCAATCGGGAAAAGTTTTTTTCCCATCGTATGGAAGGCGGCTCCACCGGCCGGATGGCCAGCTGGATCGGTATCCGGGAGAGGTGATGGTTGATATGACACAATTGACAGACAGAATGCAAGAAGTGGAGAGACGCATCGAAGAAGCCTGCGAACGAAGCGGGCGGAAGCGGGAAGATGTTCACGTTATTGCGGTAACGAAATACGTCTCGCTGCAGACGGCCGAGGAAGCTTACCAGCTTGGTCTGCATCATCTTGGCGAGAATCGCTGGCAGGATGCCCAGCGGAAGTGGGAAGCGATTAGCGGACCAGAAGCTGAAGGGCAGAATGGACAAGCGGTATGGCATTTTATCGGCTCGCTGCAAACGAATAAGGCAAAGGACGTCATCGGCAAATTTACATATATTCATTCGCTGGACCGGCTGTCACTCGCGCAGGCGATTAACAAGCAAGCGGCCCAGCTCGCCATCAAGGTGCCGTGCTTTATTCAAGTCAATATTTCAGGCGAGGATTCCAAGCATGGATTGCCTCCGGAGCAAGTGAAGGATTTCCTGACCGAGCTTCGCAATTATCCGCATTTGCAGCCGGTAGGTCTAATGACGATGGCACCTTATGAGACGGAAGCGCAAGCGACACGGCCAATCTTCCGTGCGCTTCGCCAATTACGGGACGAGCTGAACGAGCAAGTTGAGCTGGAGCAACCGCTTACGGAACTGTCGATGGGCATGTCTAATGATTTTGAAGTAGCGATTGAGGAAGGGGCAACATGGATCAGACTTGGTACAATACTAGTGGGAAAAGAGGGATGATCTGATGAGCGTTATTAACCGGTTTATGAATTATCTCGGCCTCCAGGATGAAGAAGAAGTCGTCGAACGGGAACGGGTTACGCATGCAGAAGAGCAGGAGGTTGAAACCTCGCCCTTCGAATCACGTAAAAATACGAAGAACACCAACAATATCGTCAGCATTCATTCTCAGAAAAATGTCCGAGTCGTTCTGAATGAGCCCCGTTCCTATGATGAAGCGCAAGAAATTGCCGATCACTTGCGTTCACGCAGGGCGGTCATTGTTAATTTGCAACGCGTTCGGATGGATCTGGCCGTACGCATCGTTGATTTCTTGAGCGGAACCGTGTACGCGCTTAACGGGAATATTTCGAAGCTTGGCCCGAACATTTTTCTGTGCACACCGGATTCGGTAGAGATACAAGGGACCATCACGGAAATGCTGGCGGAGGATAACGATTACAATAAAATGAGGTGACCTTGAATTGACCGTTTCTGACGTAATAATGAGTCTTCAATCGATTTACTGGTTTTTAATCATCGCATATGTACTGCTCTCCTGGTTGCCTAATGCAAGGGAAAGCTTTATCGGCCAAATGCTTGGCAAAGTTGTAGAGCCGTACTTGGGTATTTTCCGTAAATTCATTCCTCCTATCGGCGGAATGCTGGACATTTCCCCTATCGTGGCGATTTTCGCTTTGCGGTTTATCGCAATGGGTATTGTTGCTGTAATCGAGTTTTTTATCGGCTTATTCTAGACAAAGGATGACTTTGGCATGAAACCAACGATATATGAACATTTCCACCCGGACGAGAAAAGCTTTGTCGACCGGGCTTGGGAATGGATTGAACGGTCCGCCCAGCAGCATGAGCTGAAGCGGACCGATTTTTTGGACCCGAGACAATCTCACATTATTGAGGCGCTGGCCAACCGCAATCCGGATGTGCAAATCCGGTTCGAGGGAGGCTATGCAGAAGCAGAACGCCGCCGAGCTATCATTGCTCCTGAATATATGTATCTGGAGGATGAGTCTGCGGGATTATCTGTGCTCAAGGTAGATGGCGGCTCTGGTTCGCTAGAAGGACTGGACCACGGCGATTATTTGGGCGCCTTATTGGGACTTGGCATTAAACGTGATCGGATTGGCGACATTCATGTGCATGAATCGTTTTGTCATATTATTATTCTTGATGAAATTGCCGATTACTTAAATATACACCTTAGACAGGTGCACCGTGTCAACGTGATGACGGATGTCATTCCGCTGGAACAATTGCATGCTGTCGTTCCGGAGCTTCAGGAAATGACGTTTACAGTGGCGTCTATGCGGCTGGACGGTATTGCAAGCGATGTACACCGGATAAGCCGGACGAAAATCGTCGATCCGATCCGCGCGGGCAGATGCAGAGTGAATTGGAAGACGGTAGAGAATCCTTCCGAGCAGCTTGGAATGGGGGACGTCGTTTCCATCAAAGGGCTTGGCCGTTTCAAAGTTTTGGAAACGGACGGCGTGACGAAAAAGGGTAGAATCCGCGTTCGTATTGGCAAATTTATTTAGCGGCTTTGAAGGATTTTGGTAACAACTGTCGAATCCTTTGCACATCGAGTATATCCGAATTTAAGCCGGTTTCCGGCTAATACGTTAAGGAGGTGCGCCAATGCCGTTGACGCCATTGGACATACATAACAAGGAATTTGGACGAAGATTGCGCGGCTACGACGAAGACGAGGTTAATGAATTCCTCGATCAGGTCATCAAGGATTACGAGTCCATCATCCGTGAGAATAAAGAGCTTCAGAACCAAATGCTCAACCTGCAGGAGAAGCTCAATCATTTCTCCAACATCGAAGAAACATTGAGCAAGACGATCATTGTTGCGCAGGAGGCGGCGGATGAGGTCCGCAACAACGCGAAGAAGGAAGCGCAGCTGATTATTAAAGAATCGGAGAAAAACGCCGATCGCATCATTAACGAATCACTTGCCAAGTCGCGTAAAGTATCGCTGGAAGTCGAAGAGCTGAAGAAGCAGGCTTCGATTTACCGGGCGAGGTTCCGGACGCTTGTGGAAGCTCAGCTTGAGCTCCTCAGCCAGGACGGCTGGGATACGCTGGAGAGCCAGCAGCCGGCATCGCAGATTTCATTTACCGAACAGCTTCAGCGCGGGTAAATAGGCTGACGTCCGAATGATGCAAAGTTATTTGACATCCGTTCGGCGATAAGCTATAAATATTAATATTAACAATTGCAATAGAATGAAACTTCATTGACGAGAACGAGTACGCTTAATCTGTTCGTCCCTCAGAGAGCTGGTAATTGCTGAAAGCCGGCGTTCGAACACAAGCGGAAAATCATCTCCGAGAAGCAGTGCTGAAACTTGTTGTTGCTCGAATGACGGCGGCGCAAGGAATAAGGACTGACGGGCTGTCCTCCGTTACAAGGACCGCGAATAGGCTATATTCGCGCCAGAGGTGCCGCAAGCGGCTGGAGCATGTCCAGATTCGCACGCGGAACGAGGGTGGTATCGCGAGCACAAGTCTCGTCCCTTTTACAGGGACGGGACTTTATTTATTTTTCAGGGGGTATGGATGATGCAACGCGTAGATGTGAAGGAAAAGGCAAGAGCGCGCGAGCTTCGCGTGTTGAAGCAATGGCAAGAGAATGATACGTTCAAGCAATCGATCGAGAACCGGAAGGGCAAGCCGAATTATGTATTCTATGAGGGGCCGCCAACGGCTAACGGCGCTCCGCATATCGGTCACGTGCTGGGCCGCGTAATCAAAGACTTTATCGGGCGTTACAAAACGATGTCCGGCTACCGCGTCGTCCGTAAAGCGGGTTGGGACACGCATGGCTTGCCAGTCGAGCTTGGCGTCGAGAAAGAGCTCGGCATCTCCGGCAAACAGGAGATCGAGAATTACGGCGTTGAAGCATTTATTAAAAAGTGCAAAGACAGCGTATTCGTCTATGAGAAGCAATGGCGTGAGCTGACTGAAGCGATCGCCTACTGGACTGATCTCGACAATCCGTACATTACGCTGAAAAACGAGTATATCGAAAGCGTATGGCATGTGTTATCGACGATTCACAGCAAAGGGCTGCTGTACCGCGGACACCGCGTCAGTCCGTATTGCCCAAGCTGCCAGACGACGCTCAGCTCGCATGAAGTGGCCCAAGGCTATGAGGACGTGAAGGATCTGAGCGCAACGGCGAAGTTCAAGCTGCAGGATTCCGGGGAGTTCATTCTGGCATGGACGACGACGCCTTGGACGCTGCCTGCGAACGTGGCACTTGCGGTTAATCCGGAGCTGGAATATATCCGTGCTTCCAAAGACGGCGAAGTGTATATCGTGGCGAAAAACTTGGCTGACGACGTACTGAAGGAAGGCTACGAGACGCTTTCAACGGTTAAAGGCTCGGAGTTGGTCGGCCTCAGCTATGAGCCGCCATTCCGTTATGTGCCAATCGAAAAAGGCCATGTTGTTATCCCTGGCGATTTCGTCAGCGACACTAGCGGTACCGGTATCGTCCACATTGCGCCGGCACACGGCGAGGACGATTACAAGGTTGCCCGTCAGAACGGCATCAGCATGCTGAGCGTTGTCAACAATGCCGGCCGCTACGTCGATGAAGTGACGGACCTTGCGGGCCGTTTCGTGAAAGACTGTGACGTTGACATTGTGAAAATGCTTAGCGAGCGCGGGCTGCTCTTCTCCAAAGAGCGTTACGAGCACAGCTATCCGTTCTGCTGGCGCTGCAAATCGCCGCTTCTCTACTATGCGACAGAGAGCTGGTTCATCGAGACGACGAAGGTTAAGGATCAGCTGATCGCCAACAACAACGGCGTTGACTGGTACCCGGGCCATATCCGCGAAGGACGCTTTGGCAAATTCCTTGAGGATCTGATCGACTGGAACATCAGCCGGAACCGTTATTGGGGAACGCCGCTTAATGTATGGGTGTGCGAAGCGACAGGCAAGGAATACGCGCCTAGCAGCATTGCAGACTTGCGTGAGCGTGCGGTCGGCGAAGTGCCGGAGGATATCGAGCTGCATAAGCCATATGTCGATGAGATCAAATTGAAATCGCCTTTCGCTGAAGGTGCAGTTATGACCCGGACGCCGGAAGTTATCGACGTATGGTTCGACAGCGGCTCTATGCCGTTTGCACAGCAGCATTATCCGTTCGAGAACGCGGAGCAGTTCGCGGATCAATATCCGGCGGACATGATCTGCGAAGGCATCGACCAGACGCGCGGCTGGTTCTTCAGCTTGTTGGCTGTGTCGACGCTGTACAACGGCAAAGCTCCCTATAAAGCTGTTATCTCGACCGGACATATCCTGGATGAGAACGGGCAAAAAATGTCCAAATCCAAAGGCAATGTTATCGATCCTTGGGAAATCATCAATGAATACGGAACGGATGCGTTCCGCTGGGCGCTCTTGTCGGACAGCGCGCCGTGGAACAGCAAGCGCTTCTCGCGCGGCATCGTAGGCGAAGCCAAGTCGAAAGTAATCGATACGATCGTCAATACGCATGCGTTCTACGCCCTGTATGCATCAATCGACGGCTTCAACCATGAAGAGCATGCCGAAGCGCAATCCGGCAATAAGCTGGACCGCTGGATCGTATCCAGACTGAACAGCCTGATCCAGACCGTCGTGAAAGGTCTGGAGGTTAACGACTTCTTGAATCCGGCGAGAGCGATTGAGACATTCGTTGATGAGCTCAGCAACTGGTACATCCGCCGTTCCCGCGATCGTTTCTGGGGCAGCGGCTTGACGGCCGATAAGCTTGCCGCTTACCAGACGCTGCGCCAAGTGCTGTTGACGCTCTCCCGCGTCATTGCGCCTTACGCGCCGCTGCTTGCGGAAGAAGTGTACGGCAATCTGGGCGGAGACGGAAGCGTCCACCTGTCCGATTATCCGGCAGCAGATGTTTCATTGATCGATGAGACACTAGAGCGGGATATGGCTAGCGCAATGCAAATCGTCGAGCTGGCGCGCAGCGTCCGCAACGAGACGGGCATTAAAACTCGTCAGCCATTGTCTGAATTGATCATATCGCTGGATCGTGAATTCGAGCTGGCTGAATATGAGGACATCATTAAAGATGAGATCAACGTCAAATCGATCGTCGTGCAAAACAGCGATAGCGGCTTAGTTGATTTCACACTGAAATTGAATCTGAAAGTAGCGGGTAAAAAATACGGTAAAAACGTTGGTCCAATCCAAGCGTATTTGAAATCGCTGGCTTCAGAGCAGACCCGCGAAGCAGTAAACGGAGGCAGCTTGATCTTCAATTCCGCCGATGGTGAGACTATCGAGATTACAGTTGATGAGCTGCTGGTTGAGAAGCAAGCGAAGTCAGGCTTCGCATCTGCTTCCGGCAACGGAGTGACTGCAGCGCTGAACACCGATATTACACCAGAGCTTGAGCAAGAGGGCTGGGTACGCGAAGTGATCCGTGCGGTTCAGGACACGCGTAAAAAGCTTGATCTGCCGATCGAGAAACGCGTAAATCTGGTACTCGATGTTGACAGCGAGCTGAGGGCTTCGCTTGATGCGTTTGGCGAGGTGCTTCAAGAGAATGTATTGCTGAACAGCGTAACCTTCGAATCCGCTTCTGATATGGAGCGTGTGCAACTGGGTGAGAAAGAAATCGGAATTCTCATCCGCGGTTAAGCATACAGGGAATGTGGTTAAGGATATAGTATAAGGAAAACAACAAACGAGTGCCTTCCAGTAAGGCCTCGTTTTTCCTTTCTATATGCCAAGGGGGAATGCCGCATGAGTATGAAAAAGAACGATAATGGCCGTAATAAGGGGATTGAAGCTGCTGTACCTGAGCATGAAGGTATTGAACATTCGCTTAACCGGGTTCAGGAGCTGCTCAATAAAATCGCCATCGACATGGAAAAATCGCAGATCGCCGATTACGTGGATTTGGTGCATCATCCGTTCAAGCTCATTTGGCGCAACGTGCTTGCAGGAACGGCGAGGGGCGTCGGCATCGCGATCGGATTTACTTTTTTTGCAGCGACGATCCTGTATGTGCTTCAAATATTGGGGGCGCTTAATTTGCCGATTATCGGGGATTACATCGCGGATATTGTGCGGATCGTGCAAATCCAGCTGGAAGGGAAAACCTATTAAGGCGGCCTAGTCATAATGGAGCTGCTGAGCTATGCCGCCTTGTTGGCTATCGTTAATTTTAGTCTTCAAAATTGTCTTCTAAAAGAGGATCGCCTTCGCCGTTCTCAATATAGTTGCGGTATTGGCGATTTCGGACAACGGAGACTTCCCTGCCAGTAATATCGGTAGCCAGGAAGCTTTCGAGCGACTCGACAAAGCCGTCATTTTCCTCCGCTTCCGTTCCGATATGTTCATAATCGTCAGCATCGGGATTTTCAGACATGGCCGGAGAATCGGCATTTCCCCATTGCTCGACGATTTGCCAAGCGTCTTCGCCGTCAAAGCCGTTGTAGGAATCATGCTCATCCAGATTCGTTCTGCCGAATGGCGGAGCGAGCAGTGATTCTTCTACAGGGCGATCGGTTGAAATTTGCTGCCGCGGCGAATGTTGTATACAGTAGAGACTGTCCGGCAAAGCCTCCAAGCGCTCTGTAGGAATGGGCTCGCCACAAGTACGGCAAATGCCGTAAGACCCGTCTTCAATGGCTTGCAAAGCGGCGTCTATCCGGGAGAGATGAAGCTCCTCCTGCTCAACAAGCGCGATATCTTTGCCTCGTTCGAATAGCTCGGTCCCGATATCGGCCGGATGATTGTCAATGGGTGAGAGCTCGCCGGTCTGGTCGCGGAGCGATGAACCTAGACCGTTATGATCGGTCTCCTCCAGCCTGCGTTCGATGTCGTGTTTGTCCGTTTCCAGCCGGGAGCGAAATTGCGCGAGCTGTTGTTGCGATAAGGTCGTCATTTACGCTGCACCTTCCTTTCCTCAGGTGGCATTAGCTTTTGCCATAGCGGTTGTTTTCATGAACGCTTAGCATTGGGAAACGAGTGGAAGAGGCTGGCTGTGCGCTATGCCGTTATGCTACAATAGCTTGGGACAAACTAGGAGGGATAAGATGCGGTTTTATTATTATTGGATCGCTGTAATCGTATTTGCCATCGACTACATAACGAAAAAAATTGTGGCGACCAAGATGGAGCTATACGATCAAATTAGCGTCATCGGCAATTTCTTTCTTATTACTTCGCATCGGAACCGCGGAGCTGCTTTTAGCATTTTGCAAGATCAGCGATTTTTCTTCATCGTCATTACGATCTTGATCGTCGCGGGGATTATATGGTATGCCCATACGAACCGGAATTCAGGAAAAGTCTGGCTGTTAACGGGACTTGGGCTTGTGCTGGGCGGAGCTCTTGGCAATTTTCTCGATCGTGCCCTGTATGGAGAGGTCGTCGATTTTCTGATGTTCAACTTCGGCAGCTATACGTTCCCGATTTTCAACGTAGCGGACTCGGGCATTTGCGTCGGTGTTGCGCTTATTCTAATTGATACGCTAATTTCGGCTAAAAATGAAAAATCAGATAAAGCAAGCCAAGGAGAGGACAAGGAAACTAACGAGCATGAGCAGCAACCTGTATAACGAAAACGAGAATGTAGCAGAAGTGGATCTGGAATTGGAGCATGACGAGCTTGAGGAGCAGCTGGCATTTGCCGCTTCTGCTGAGCAAGCCGGCGAAAGAATTGATAAATTCGTAACGGAAAGTGTGAATGATCCTGCGATTTCCCGTACACAAGTACAGGAGTGGATCAAGTCGGGAGCTGTTACAGTCAATGGAGCTGTCGTAAAGGCCAATTACAAATTGGCTTCTGGCGATGAAGTTGCCATAAGTGTCCCTGAGCCTGCGGATGCAGAAATCGTTGCGGAGCCGATTCCCCTGGATGTCGTGTATGAAGACGGAGATGTTATCGTCATTAACAAGCCGCGGGGGATGGTCGTTCACCCTGCACCTGGTCATTCATCGGGCACAGTCGTCAATGCTTTGATGCATCATTGCAAGGACTTGTCCGGCATTAATGGGATGCTGCGTCCGGGCATCGTACATCGTATCGATAAAGATACTTCGGGGCTGTTGATGGTTGCCAAAAACGATCTGGCTCATCTGTCACTGGCAGCACAATTGAAGGAGCATTCCGTCACCCGTAAATATATCGCACTCGTGCATGATAATTTGCAGCATGATCAGGGAACCATTGATGCACCTGTCGGCCGTGATTCGAAGGACCGGAAAATGTTTGTCGTAACGGATCGGAACAGCAAACATGCGGTGACTCATTTTATCGTGCTGGAACGGTTAAATGATTATACGCTCGTGGAGCTCCAACTGGAGACGGGCCGCACGCATCAGATTCGCGTTCATATGAAATATATCGGGCATCCGCTTGCCGGTGATCCGGTATACGGAAGGAACAAGACTGTTGCCTTGAAAGGACAGGCGCTCCATGCTGCAGTGATTGGATTCGTTCATCCGCGCACCGGAGAGTACATGGAGTTCGAGGCTCCTGTTCCAGGTGATATGGAGCATGTGCTCAATTCGCTGAGATTACGTTAATTTTCATCTATCCTAGAGACGAGAACTTGCGCAATAATGCAAACATTTCGTTATATTCTTCATTATTAAGAGCCGGAAAGTATATTATTCTTATTCTAAAGCTTAGATGGATGACGATTAATGAAGAATAAGGATAGGTGAACGTTCATGACGAATATTAACCATAATTATTTGGAGCTGCAGGGCAGCTACCTGTTCTCCGAAATTGCCAAACGCCGCAATAAATTTATTCAAGAAAATCCGAATGCTGAAATCATCAGCTTAGGTATCGGCGATGTAACGCGCGGTTTGCCGGATGCAGTTACGAAAGCGATGCACGCAGCTGTGGATGAGCTGGCATCCCCGGGTTCTTTCCGCGGATACGGCCCGGAGCAAGGTTATGATTTCCTGATTAATGCAATTATCGAGAATGATTACAAAGCTCGCGGCATTGATATCCAAACGAATGAAGTGTTCGTCAGCGACGGTTCGAAATGCGACGTTGGCAACATTCAGGAAATTTTCAGCGAGAACAGTATCGTAGCCGTACAGGATCCGGTATACCCTGTATACGTGGACACGAACGTTATGGCTGGCCGTTCCGGCAAGTTCAACAAAGAGACGAACCGGTATGAGAACATCGTTTATCTGGAATGTACTGCCGAAAATAACTTCACGCCGAGTCTGCCGGACCGCAAAGTCGATCTGATCTACCTTTGCTACCCGAACAACCCGACTGGCATGACGCTGTCGAAGGAAGAGTTGAAAAAATGGGTTGATTATGCGAAGGCGAACAACTGCATCATCCTGTACGATTCGGCGTACGAGGCGTTCATTCAGGAAGATGACGTGCCGCATTCGATTTATGAGATTGAAGGCGCGCGTGAAGTTGCAATCGAATTCCGCAGCTTTTCCAAAACAGCCGGCTTTACCGGCGTTCGTTGCGCATACACAGTTGTTCCTCGCGATCTGAAAGGCTTGGATGCGAACGGTGGCGAAGTGCTTATCAATGATCTGTGGAACCGTCGCCACACGACGAAGTTCAATGGCGTATCCTATGTAACGCAGCGCGGTGCAGCAGCTATTTACTCGCCTGAGGGCAAAGAGCAAATCGCATCGCTCGTCGATTTCTACATGACGAATGCCCGTATCATCCGCGAAGGCCTCGCTTCGATCGGCCTGGAAGTATTCGGCGGCGTGAACGCGCCTTACATTTGGCTGAAAACGCCAAACGGCCTTGATTCCTGGGCATTCTTCGATAAGCTTCTGTCGGAAGCGAATATCGTAGGCACGCCGGGCGTCGGCTTCGGCCAAAGCGGCCAAGGCTACTTCCGTCTGACGGCGTTCGGCAGTCGTGAAAATACGGAAAAAGCGGTTGAGCGTATCCGCAATCTTTCGCTGTAAGCGAATGAATAAGAGTTCCGGCAGGGGTGAGCCCTTGCCGGAGCTTTTTTTATTTTGCGTGAGTTGGGGGATGTGGTGCTGGGGTGCGGAAATGTACTGCAACGCGTGCGTATCTTAGCGCGCGTCCCGGTCCTCGGGACGCGGTGTCTTTTCGCGGTGGCATGCGTTGCTGGGTCCTGGGTCAACATGTAGGCGGTTAAACCTGATTGCTGGTTGGGGTGGCAGGCAGCATGTTGTCGCATGTTGCGCTGTTGCAAATTAGATGACCTAGATTAGCGAAGCGGGTTCGCTCAATAGAGAAGTTGGATTCGCTGTGGAAGGCTGAGGCGGCTGTGTGCTGACGGATAGCGAACTTCCTTTCGCTATCCGTGAACACAGGTTCACCAGTAGCGAAATTATGTTCGCTGTGGGGTGAATGGGGCTCGTATCCGACAGCTACAGCGAAATTTGGTTCGCAAATTAACGAAGCAGCTTCGTTAATTTGAATTGGGCAGAAGTAGGGGATACTACTTGCAACTGGGATTAGGCAGTGGATTAATTGGTCAGCACACAGCAATGAGATGAGGAGCGGCAGTTTCAGTATTCAGCAAATGGCAATGAGATGCGAAAGTGGCGTTGGGCAGTCAGCTTGAGATGTCAGTATACGGATTAGCGAAGCGGGTTCGCAAAATAGAGAAGTTGGATTCGCTGTGGAAGGCTGTGGCAGCTGTCTACGGATGGATAGCGAACTTCTTTTCGCTATCCATGAACGTAGGTTCGCCAGTAGCGAAATTTTCTTCGCTGTAGAGCGAATGGGGCTCGTATCCAACAGCTGCAGCGAAAATTGGTTCGCAAAATAACGAAGCAGCTTCGTTATTTTGAACTGGGCGATAAAGGTAGGGGATTTTACTGTTTACTGGCAATGGAGTGCGTGAATGGCGAAAGAGAGGTCAGTTTGAGCGTTCATTATACGGATTAGCGCAGCGGGTTCGCTAAATAGAGAAGTTAAATTCGCTGTGGAAGGCATTGGCAGCTGTCTACGGATGGATAGCGAACTTCTTTTCGCAATTCGTGAACGTAGGTTCGCCAGTAGCGAAATTATGTTCGCTGTAGAGTGAATGGGGCTCGTATCCGACGGCTACAGCGAAAATTAGTTCGCAAAATAACGAAGCAGCTTCGTTAATTTGAACTGGGCAGAAGTAAGGGGACGTTACTGCAACTGGGATGAGAAAGCGGCGGTTGAGTAGTCAGCATGTAGCAATGGGATGAGGAAGCGGCGGTTGAGTAGTGAGCATGTAGCAATGAGTGAGGCAGTGGCGGTTGTGTGGTAAGTATACTGCAATGAGATGCGAAAGCGACGGTTGAGCAGTCATATTGAGCGGTGTGTAAATGTTCTAGCTAACCAACGTTCTTTTTTCGTCTATGGGAGCAAATGACCTTGACATCTTTTGTCGAATATGTGATAATTCCTTTGATATATAGCAGTACCTTTAACTCAGCCCTGTGAGGCTGGCAAGGTAGCGTGAATAACAGATCGGGCAAGCACATGTACGGGCTTTGTCGAACCGCGTCCAGAAGGGACGGCTGTCGGCAAATTCAGCCTATTGTGCTCTGTCGATCTCAGGCTCCTTGCGTCAATCGCGAGGAGTTTTTTTTATGCCCTGCCTCCTTAGCGACAACGCAATGCAAGACACGAAACACACAGCAACAGGAAACAGCACGGAAGAACAGCAGCACAAGATGGAACGGACGGGAGGCGGCTTTTCGAATATGGAAGACGAGCATCTGGTCATTATGGATGAAACGGCGATCCGGAGGGCGCTAACGCGTATTGCTCACGAGATCGTAGAGAAGAACAAAGGCATAGACAACTGTGTTCTGATCGGCATTCGGACAAGGGGCATTTACTTTGCCAGAAGAATCGCTGAACGTATCCGAGACATCGAAGGCAAGCCGGTGGAGGTGAGCGATCTGGACATTACCTCTTACCGGGATGACCGGAAGACGGCAGCGGCCGGGATAAAGGCCGATATCGAGATTGCAGCCGCAATCGGCGATCTGAACTTCAGTGTGCAGGACAAGAAAATTATTTTGTTCGATGATGTTCTTTTTACAGGAAGAACGATCCGCGCAGCGATGGATGCACTTATGGATTGCGGAAGACCGCAAAGCATTCAGCTTGCAGTGCTGGTGGACAGAGGACATCGGGAGCTGCCGATCCGGCCGGATTTTGTAGGCAAGAATGTTCCTACATCAAAGCAAGAGCAAATCGCAGTATCCCTCAAGGAATTTGACGGCAAAGACCAAGTAAAGATTATACATCAGAGGGGGCAAGCCGGATGACGCTGACGCAACTGAAACAACGGAGTTTGCTCGGTTTGAAAGATCTAGGGAAAGATGAAATCGAATCGATTCTGGACCGCGCCGCTTATTGGGAGCAGCACCCGAACAAGGTGCACACGGTCATGCAGGGGAAATTCGCAGCTAATATGTTTTTTGAGAACAGCACGAGAACAAGGTTCTCGTTCGAAGTAGCGGAGAAAAGGCTCGGAGCGGAAGTGCTGAACTTCTCGGCCGCCGTATCGAGCGTGCAGAAGGGCGAATCGATCTACGATACGGTTCGTACGCTGGAATCGATGGGTATCGACGCCGGCATCATCCGGCTGAAGCCAATCGGCGTACTGGCGGAGCTGGCCACTAAAATTAAAGTGCCGCTCATCAATGCAGGCGACGGCAACAACGAGCATCCTACACAGGCGCTGCTTGATCTGTACACGATGCGTAAGCAATTCGGCAGCTTGAACGGTTTGAACGTCACCATCATCGGCGATGTACTGCACAGCCGGGTGGCGCGCTCCAATCTGTATGCACTTCGGAAATTCGGAGCAAATGTCAGCTTCTGCTCACCGGGCAATATGAGAGCAGAAGAGCTTGACGCTCCATATGTCTCCATGGAAGAAGCGCTGAAAGCGGATGTTATCATGATGCTTCGTGTACAGCTGGAACGCCATGAAAACGGTATGCTGAACTCAGCGGAAAACTACCGCGAGCACTTTGGTCTTACAGTAGAGCGGGCAGCCAAAATAGCAGATCATGCCATTATTATGCACCCGGCTCCAATCAATCGGGGCGTAGAAATTGACGATGAGCTGGTCGAGCACCCGCAATCACGTATTTTTCCGCAAATGGAGAACGGCGTGCCAATCCGGATGGCGGTTGTCGAACGGGCACTAAGCTAACGAAAACGTCCGCTAACAAAGCGAACGGATAGAATGTGAACCGAATAAAACCGGAGGGGGAACAAACAATGACATTATGGATTCTGAACGGCAACGTATGGGACGAAGCTTCTGGCGGCTTGCTGAACAAGCATGTGCGCGTGGAAGCTGGACAAATTGCCGAAATTATAGATGGAGCTAACACGCCGGATACAGGTTCTGCTGAAGTAATCGACGCGGCAGGAAAGCTGCTCTCCGCAGGCCTGATCGATATGCACGTGCATTTGCGCGACCCGGGCTTTGAATATAAAGAGGATATCGCAACGGGCACCCGCTCGGCGGCGAAAGGCGGCTTCACAACGATCGCCTGCATGCCGAACACGAGACCTTCAACGGATACACCGGAAACGGTGAAATACATTTTGGACAAAAACGCCAACGAAGGCGTTGTACGCGTCCTGCCTTACGCAGCGATTACGAAAAATCAGCTTGGTCGTGAACTTACCGACTTTGCAGCGCTGAAAGAAGCTGGCGCAATCGGCTTTACGGATGATGGCGTAGGTGTACAAAGCGCGCAAATGATGAAGGATGCAATGACGCTTGCACAATCGATGGATATGCCGGTCATCGCGCACTGTGAAGACAATACGCTCGTTGAGGGACTTTTCTTCAGCGAAGGCGAGTTTGCCCGCAAAAACGGCCTAAAAGGCATTCCGAATGAATCGGAAGCCATTCATGTCGGCCGCGATGCACTGCTTGCGGAAACGACAGGCGTTCACTATCATGTCTGCCATGTAAGCACGGAGCAATCGGTTCGCCTGATCCGTCTGGCCAAGTCAATTGGCGTACGGATTACCGCTGAGGTTTGCCCGCATCACCTGGTGCTGTCGGACGAAGATATTCCGGGCTTGGATACGAACTGGAAAATGAACCCGCCGCTTCGCACCCCGCGCGATGTGCAGGCCGTTATCGAAGCGCTGGAGGACGGCACGATCGATATGATCGTAACGGACCATGCTCCGCATAGCGCGGAAGAGAAAGCACGTGAAATCCAACTGGCGCCATTCGGCATCGTTGGCTTCGAGACGGCTTTCCCGCTGCTCTATACGAAGTTCGTGCTGACAGGCAAATGGACGCTGGGCTTCCTTCTTCAACGGATGACCAGCGATCCGGCTCGCGTATTCCGCCTGCCGACTGGACGGCTGGAGCAAGGCGCACCTGCCGACCTGACCCTGATCGATCTGAACAGCGAGCGGGCAGTCGATCCATCGACTTTCGCTTCGAAGAGCAACAACACGCCATTTGGCGGCTGGAAGCTGCAAGGCTGGCCGGTAACGACAATTGTGAACGGAGCTGTCGTGTACAGCGAATCCGCTAACTGATATATTACTGAGAATTAAGATGACCTGAGGAGTGATACGGATGCAAGCAAGATTATTGTTGGAAGACGGAACGTTGTTCACGGGACTCTCGTTCGGCGCAGAAACGCAAACGTTGGGAGAAGTCGTGTTTAATACAGGGATTACAGGCTACCAAGAGGTGCTTTCTGACCCGTCCTACTGCGGACAGATCGTAACGATGACATACCCGCTTATCGGCAACTACGGCATTTCGCGCGACGACTTCGAGTCGATCAGCCCAAGCATTCACGGCTTTGTTGTACGCCGTCACGAGCCGGTGCCAAGCAACTGGCGCGCTCAATATTCCCTTGGCCAATTGCTGAAGGAGTACAACATTCCAGGCATTAGCGACATCGATACTCGTATGCTGACTCGTATTCTTCGCCAGCACGGCACGATGAAAGGCATTCTGACAACTGGCACGGAGCGTGTTGAAGAGCTGCAAGAGCGTCTTGGCCTGACACAGCTTATGACGGATCAAGTTGCCCGTACATCTACGAAGCACGTATTCTCGAGCCCTGGCAATGGCGAGCGTATCGTTCTTGTCGACTTCGGCGCAAAAAGCGGCATCCTGCGCGAGCTGACAAAACGCGGCTGCGACGTGGTTGTTGTTCCTCACGACACGACAGCTGACGAAATCCGCAAGCTTGCTCCGGACGGCATTCAGCTGTCCAACGGCCCTGGGGACCCGAAAGATGTTCCGCATGCGGTTAAAATGATTTCCGAGCTGCTCGGCGAATATCCGATCTTCGGCATCTGCCTTGGCCACCAGCTGTTCGCACTTGCTTGCGGCGCTGATACAACCCGCTTGAAATTCGGCCACCGCGGCGGCAACCACCCGGTTAAAGAATTGGCAACAAACAAATGCTATGTCACTTCCCAAAACCACGGTTACACGGTTCTGGAAGAGTCGATAAAAGATACGGACCTGTCCGTTACGCATATCAACAACAACGATAAAACGATTGAAGGCTTGAAACATAACAAATATCCGGCATTCACGGTACAATACCATCCGGAAGCTGCACCAGGTCCATTCGACTCCAGCTATTTGTTTGATGAATTCCTTGAAATGATCCGCACACATAAGCAAAATAACCCGCAGAAGCCTCGTCAAGCTATACTTGCGGCAACGTTGAAAGGAGAGCTTCAGTATGCCCAAAAATAATGAACTCAAAAAAATTCTCGTCATCGGCTCCGGCCCGATTGTCATTGGACAAGCGGCGGAGTTCGATTACGCCGGCACACAAGCTTGCCAAGCGTTGAAGGAAGAAGGCTATGAGGTTGTTCTGATCAACAGCAACCCGGCTACAATCATGACCGATACGAACATGGCCGACAAAGTGTACATCGAGCCGATTACACTGGACTTCGTATCACAAATTATTCGCCAAGAGCGTCCAGACGGCTTGCTGCCGACGCTGGGCGGCCAGACAGGCCTGAACATGGCTGTTGAACTGGCGCGCGCAGGCGTTCTGGAAGCTGAGAATGTGAAGCTGCTCGGTACGCAGCTGACTGCAATCGAGAAAGCAGAAGACCGTGACTTGTTCCGCGATCTGATGCGCGAGCTTGAACAACCAGTACCAGAGAGCGTTATCGTAACGACGGTTGAAGATGCGGTTACTTTTGCCAACGAAATCGGCTACCCGATCATCGTTCGTCCGGCCTACACTCTGGGCGGTACAGGCGGCGGTATTTGCGCGAACGAAGAAGAGCTGCTTGAAACGGTTGCTTCCGGTATTCGTTACAGCCCGATTAACCAGTGTCTGATCGAGAAATCGATCGCAGGCATGAAGGAAGTTGAATATGAAGTTATGCGTGATGCGAACGACAACTGTATCGTTGTCTGCAACATGGAAAACTTCGACCCGGTTGGCGTTCACACTGGCGACAGTATCGTCGTAGCGCCTTCCCAAACGCTGTCGGACCGCGAGTACCAAATGCTTCGCTCCGCATCGCTCAAAATTATCCGCGCCTTGAACATCGAAGGCGGCTGCAACGTTCAGTTCGCACTGGACCCGTTCAGCTTCCAATACTATGTTATCGAAGTTAACCCGCGCGTAAGCCGCTCGTCGGCGCTCGCTTCCAAAGCAACTGGTTATCCGATTGCAAAAATGGCAGCGAAAATCGCAATTGGCTACACGCTGGATGAAATCATCAACCCGGTTACGGGTCAAACTTATGCGATGTTTGAACCAACCCTAGACTATATCGTATCGAAAATTCCGCGCTGGCCGTTCGACAAGTTCGTCAACGCTAATCGCAAGCTCGGTACGCAAATGAAAGCGACTGGCGAAGTTATGGCTATCGGCCGTACGTTCGAAGAGTCGATTCACAAAGCCGTTCGCTCGCTTGAAATTGGCACGCACCGTCTGCATCTGAAAGAAGCTTCTTCCCTGGAAGACGCTGTATTGCGAGCTCGTCTTGAAAAGCCGGACGACGAGCGGATGTTCCTCGTAGCGGAAGCTTTCCGCCGCGGCTACAAGCTTCAAGAAATTCAAGATATTACGAAAATCGACTGGTGGTTCCTGGACCGCATCGAATCGATTATTCAATTCGAGGATCGTATCCGCCGCGAAGCTTCCTTGACTCGCGACACGCTGTATGAAGCGAAACGCAGAGGTTTCTCGGACCGTTCCATCGCCGAGATCCGCAACGAAGGCTTCCCGAACGGCAGCCACACGAATGAGCATGATATCCGCGCATTCCGTAAAGAGCTGAACCTTCTGCCGGTATACAAAATGGTAGATACTTGCGCAGCCGAGTTCGAAGCGACTACGCCTTACTACTATTCAACCTATGAAGTTGAGAACGAAGTGACGCAATCCGATAAAGAGAAAGTTCTCGTACTGGGCTCCGGTCCGATCCGTATCGGCCAAGGCATCGAGTTCGACTACTCGACCGTTCACGCGGTATGGGCGATTCAGAGCGCAGGCTACGAAGCGGTTATTATCAATAACAACCCGGAAACGGTATCGACTGACTTCAGCACATCCGACCGACTCTACTTCGAGCCGTTGTTCTTTGAGGATGTTATGAACGTAATTGAGCAAGAGAAACCAATTGGCGTTATCGTTCAGTTCGGCGGCCAAACGGCGATCAACCTTGCTGCTCCATTGACTAAAGCAGGCGTTCGCATTCTGGGCTCGAGCCTGGAGAGCATCGATGCAGCGGAAGACCGTAAGAAGTTCGAAGCTTTGCTTCGCAAGCTGAACATTGCACAGCCGGAAGGCAGCACGGTTACTTCGGTTGACCAAGCGGTTGAGACGGCGCAAAAGCTCGGCTATCCGGTACTCGTTCGTCCATCGTACGTCCTTGGCGGACGTGCTATGGAAATCGTCTACTCCGATGAAGAGCTGCTCAGCTACATGGAAATCGCGGTAAAAATCAATCCAGAGCATCCGGTATTGATCGACCGTTACATGCTGGGCAAAGAGGCGGAAGTCGACGCGATCTGCGACGGTGAAACAGTTCTTATTCCAGGCATCATGGAGCATATCGAGCGCGCAGGCGTTCACTCCGGCGACTCGATTGCGGTATATCCTCCGCAATCGCTGTCAGATGACATTAAAGACCAAATCATCGACATTACGACGAAGATTGCGAAAGAATTCGACGTCATTGGCTTGGTTAACATCCAATTCGTAATTCATAACGATAAAGTATACGTGATCGAGGTTAACCCGCGTTCGTCCCGTACTGTACCGTTCTTGAGCAAGGTCACGAATGTACCGATGGCGAACCTTGCAACGAAAGCAATTCTGGGTACTAAGCTTGCTGATCTTGGCTATGTGGACGGCCTGTGGCCGGAAGACAGCTATGTATCGGTAAAAGTGCCGGTATTCTCCTTCGCGAAGCTGCGCCGCGTCGATCCGACACTGACGCCGGAAATGAAGTCGACTGGCGAAGTTATGGGCCGCGACGAGCAATACGCCAAAGCGCTGTACAAAGGCCTCATTGGCGCAGGTATGAAAATCCCGATGACTGGTGCGATTATCGCTACAGTAGCGGACAAAGATAAAGAAGAAGCGACAGAACTCTTGCGCGGCTTCTACGATCTGGGCTACAAAATCATTGCAACTGGCGGCACAGCCGATACGCTTGAAGCGGCAGGCTTGCGCGTAAGACGCGTGAACAAGCTTAGCGAAGGCACGCCAAACATTCTCGATCTTATCCGTGAAGGCGAAGCACACTTTGTTGTCAACACGTTGACCAAAGGCAAAACGCCGGAGCGCGACGGCTTCCGGATTCGCCGTGAAGCGGTAGAGAACGGCGTAGTCTGCATGACCTCACTCGATACGGTTCGCGCCCTGCTTCGCATGCTGGAGACGATCAACTTCTCGTCCCGCGCGATGCCAGTCGTACAACCGAAATAATAGCAAGTGAAAGCACGGCCAGCGCTGTTGCTTCGCAAGTTCGGGCCTATGTGGCACTGCTCTTGCGAAGCCGGCGGATGGCCGTTTATTACGGGTAAAAACCGAAAGGGGCGTATAACGATGGGATTAACGCGTGAGCAAGCAGCCGGAAAAATTATGGTTGCTCTCGATTATGCCGATGCTGCTGCGGCTGAGCGTCTGCTGCAAGAGCTGCAAGGCATACCGTGCTATATGAAGGTAGGCATGCAGCTGTTCTACGCAGCTGGACCGTCCTTTGTCGAGGAGCTGAAGAAGAAGGGCTACTTGGTCTTTCTTGATGTGAAGATGCATGACATTCCGAATACGGTCAAAGGCGGCGCGAATAGCGTAACGAAGCTGGGCGTCGATATGTTCAACGTTCATGCGGCAGGCGGAGCGGCGATGATGGAAGCGGCTTTAGAAGGCGTTGATGCTGCTCTTCTTTCCGGACAAGTCCGTCCGGCTGTCATTGCAGTAACGCAGCTGACCAGTACGAGCCAGGCGACGTTGAATAATGAGATCGGAATTGCCGGAACCGTAGAAGATGCAGTCATTCGCTACGCCCAGCTTGCGAAGCAGGCAGGATTGAGCGGTGTCGTAGCTTCTCCGATGGAAGTCGAAGCGATTAAAGCGGCTTGCGGCGCATCGTTCCAGACGGTGACGCCAGGCATTCGTCCAAGCGGAGCAGCGCTTAATGACCAATCCCGAATTATGACGCCGCGTGAAGCATTGAATCAAGGCACAGACTATATGGTCATCGGCCGTCCAATCACGGCGGCGGACGAGCCTCGTACTGCATTAGAATCCATTATTGAGGAGCTGATCTAAGATGAGTGAAGTGACATTGAAGAACCTGCCGGCCCAAATCGCGGCCAAATTGCTGGAGATCGAGGCGGTGGCGCTTCGTCCGAACGAGCCGTTCACTTGGACTTCGGGCATTAAATCGCCCATTTATTGCGACAATCGGCTGACGATGTCTTACCCGGCTATCCGCGATTTGATCGCAGAAGGCTTTGCAGCTGTTATTCGCGAGAATTATCCCGATGCAGAAGTTATTGCGGGAACTTCGACGGCAGGTATTCCTCATGCGGCTTGGGTATCGCAGAAGCTCAACTTGCCAATGGTCTATATTCGCGATAAAGCGAAAGGACATGGCAAACAGAACCAAATCGAGGGCAAGATCCAGCCTGGACAAAAGGTTGTCGTCATCGAGGATCTGATCTCTACAGGCGGCAGCTCCCTCAAAGCGGGACTTGCTGTTCGTGAAGCTGGAGCAGAAGTGCTTGCCGTTCTCGCAATCTTTACGTATCAATTCGAATCAGCTGCCGCTGCTTTTGCAGCAGAAAATATGCCGCTTGAGACGCTTTCGAACTACACGGCGCTGATTCAAGCTGCACTTGAAGCTGGCAAAGTTGAGAGCGGGGACGTTGAACTGCTTCAATCCTGGCGTCAGGACCCGCATTCATTCGGGAAGTAAAATTAACTTGCAGACCTTTCCTGTCATCCGAACAGACCTTTCACTCTGATAGGTCTGTTTTTTTGTCTTCTTCGACAGTTTTTTTGCAAATATTGATCCTATTTCGTGATGTTTTCAAGTGGATTTGCCGATATAGTATCATGGAACTTTCATTCAGACATGGTAAAAAGGGGCGGAATATGGATGAGATTTAACTTGAGATGGAGACTGGCGTTAATTGGGGTGCTGCCGCTTTTTTTCTATGTGTTCTCAGGGTTATATTTGTTAGGAGAACTGGAAAAGACGAATACGAAAATGTCTCAAGATGTTTACGAGGTATCTAACCGGACGACTACGCTTGTCCTGAACGCAGATCGTGACTTGTATCAAGCGCTGTCGGCTTATCAATATTTGACTGAGGATGAAATCAGCAGTGCGGACAAGGAGAAGTGGGATAAAGATCTTGAGCTCAATATTAAAGAAGCCAAAGAAAGGCTGGCTGCTGCAAAGGGAATTATGGAGACGAATGGATTGATGGAATTGACGGACGAACGGACAGGTTTGTCGATTGCCAATATTGCCGACAAATTTAGCGTTGATTTTACAGCCTGGTCGGAATCCATAATGAAAGCAGCTAAGTCTGATTACGATAGAGCGGCAGACTTGAAATTACGCGAGCAATTTACCCAAACCCGTATGGGATTGGATGCAATCGGGAATGTGCTGAATCAATATGCAGAAGATCAAATCAACAGCAGCAAGCAGCAGTTTAAGGGGACTCAAATCGGGAATCTAGCCGGTATGGGATTCGTTTCTATTGTATTGGTTTTACTGATTTTCTTCTCGATTCGGACGGTTATGCGCACGGTGAATACCGTCATGAGAAAGACGCAGATGGTAACGGACGGTGATCTGACTGCCGAGACGAGCTTAAAGTACAACAAGGATGAGCTTGGCGATATTTCGCGTTCAGTGGACCGCATGATCGAAGTCATGAAGCAGCTGATTACCGGTATTGGCTCCAACGCGCAGGATGTTAGCACCTCATCCCAGCAGCTCAATGCTGTATCTAAGGAATCGGCAGCTGCCTCGCATCATGTTGCGGCCAATATTCAAGAGGTTGCGAACGGTACGGAGGTGCAGGCACGCAGCGCTGAGGAGACAGCGAAAGCCATTGAAGAAATGACGATAGGCATTCAGCGGATTGCAGAAAATACGACAACTGCAGCGGAGCAATCCAAGTCGACCTCGGAGGAAGCCGGACAAGGGCAAGAAGCGCTGGAGCGGCTTGTAGAGCAAATGGGCATGGTTAAGAAGGTCATTGGGCAATTGTCGGATGTTATCGGCCATCTTCAGATTCGTTCTCAGCAAATCGGCTCGATCGCGGAAAATATTACGGTGTTCGCGAATCAGACGAATATTTTGTCGCTTAACGCGTCTATTGAAGCAGCTCGCGCGGGTGAGCAAGGCCGGGGATTTGCCGTCGTTGCCGGTGAAATCCGCAAGCTGGCAGCAAATTCCCTGGAATCAGCGGACGGTATTCATCAATTGGTAGCAGAGACAAGAAGCGATATTTCCGGCGCTTCGGATTATATGTCGCAGACGCTTACGGAAGTCGATCGCGGGAATGAGAGGGTTACGGAGCTTCAACAAAGTTTGACAGTCATCGTGGCAGCCATTGACAGTATGACAGAGCAGCTGCAGGAGAACTCGGCGATTACGCAGCAAATGTCGGCAAGCTCCGAGGAAGTAAATGCATCGATGGAGCAGTCTGCATCGTCGGCCGCTTCCAATCTGGAGCGTACGGAGAGCGTTGCAGCAGCGACGGAAGAGCAGCTGGCGCTGATGGACAACATTGCATCGGCTGCCGTTCATCTTGATGAAATCGTTGGTGAGCTGAATCGCGCGATTCATCATTTTAAAGTAAAATAGAGGTTTTCATAGCATGCTGAATTCGCTTGTTTCGTTAGGAAAACGGGCGAATTCAGTTTTTTTATTTTTACGGAAGAAGATATTGCATATTGATGTAACTTTTTCACCTCGTCCTGCGTCTAATCGTGTAAGATGAGAATTATGAAAAGGGTAAGGGGAGGTATGGCAGCAATTCATGTTATTCAAGAAGCGGGTTAATGCAGAAATGGAGCAGACGGAGCAAGCAGAGCTAATCGAGCAAAGCGTACAGCCGCCCGACAAAAAGTTACATAACGGCAAGCTGTTGGAGGTTATAAATGTAGAACGCGTATTCCAAGCGGGCGGCGCTCCTCTGAAAGTGCTGAAGGGTCTGAACATGGAGCTCAGGCCTAATCAGCTTGTCATGCTCCGGGGCAGATCCGGCTCAGGCAAAACAACGCTGCTCAACTGTCTGGGAGGACTTGATACGCCGACGACCGGGGAGATCTGGTTTGGCGGCAGACCCTTTCATAAGATGAGCGACGATGACCGGACGCTGGTCCGTCGCAAGGAAATGGGCTTTATTTTTCAGGCGTTCGCGCTTATGCCGCTGCTGTCGGCATGGGAGAACGTTATTCTGTCGCTTCGAATGGCGGGTACGCCGCGAGCGCTCTGGAAGGACCGTGCTGCTCACTGTCTTGAACTGGTCGGACTGGAGAAGCGGATGCATCACCGGCCGTTTGAGCTTTCGGGGGGCGAGCAGCAGCGGGTTGCGATCGCAAAGGCAATCGCGCACCAGCCTACTTTGCTGCTAGCGGATGAACCGACGGCGGAACTGGATACGAATATGTCTGCGCAGATTATGGCAGTCTTTCAAAATATTATTCGCACCGAACAAGTTACGATATGTATGACTACACACGATCCTACGATTTTGGAGGTTGCCGATCATGTCTATGAAATGGTGGACGGGAAGTTTATTTAAACGAAGTGCAATTATTATGTTATCAGCATCCATTATGCTAACGAGCGGCTGCTCGCTATTGCCGAAGGAAAGCGAAGAGGAAGTGCTGCCTTCTATCGCTCCGCCGCAAATTGCGAAGAAGCCTGAATACGAAGTGACGACGACTACGTTGTTATCGACAGTGCAAGTGGTCGGGAAATTGATCTCTATGCAGGAAGAGACGCTGTTCTTTACGCTGGGCGAGAAGCATTTGAAGGAGCTTAATGTGAAGGTTGGCGACAAGATTGAGAAAGGCAAAGTTATTGGCGTGCTGGACGTCGATCTGATGCAACGGGATTTGAGAAACGAGCGTCTGGCCTTCAAGCGTGAAGAGAACGCAATGAAGGATACGCTTCGCCAGAAGGATGAGATGGACCCGATCGAGTTTGAGGAGAAAATGATCGCGTTCGAAGAGAAGAAGCAGAAGATTTCCGACCTTGCGGAAGAGATCAACAAAGCAACGCTCGTTGCGCCATTCAGCGGCACCGTCGTTACACTGAAAGTGAAAAAGGGCGACATGATCAAAGCCTATGATCCGATCATCGTTATTGCGGATACGAGCAAATTGACGGCTGCAGCAAAGCTGTCGAAGGAAGATTTTGCAAAAATCGCCGTTGGCATGCCAATCTCTGTGGAGATTAATAATGCCGGGAAATTCACTGGCACAGTAAAAACAATGCCGATTGTGAGTGACGATCAAAACAACGGCGGTAACGGTGGAGGAGGCGGTGGCAATCCGAATGGACAGCCGGAGCAGGAGCGTCCGGAGGACTTCATGCTCGTCGAGATCAAGGATATGCCTAAAAACCTGAACCGTGGAACTCCATTATCGATTACGGTCATTACGAAAAGGAAGGAAAACGTTATCGTTATTCCGCCGTCAACGCTTCGTACGCTTGGCCCGCGCACCTATGTACAGGTCGTGGATTCGGAAGGCAAACGCGAGGTGGATGTGGAGATCGGTCAGCAAACGCCGACACAGATTGAAATTGTGGCAGGGTTGAAGCCAGGGCAGAAAGTCGTAGGTCGATAGCTAATGGGAATACCGTTATTCCGGTTTCTATTTCGTAAAATGTGGAATACCCGCTGGATGACAATAAGCACGCTGGCGGGTTTGACGATGGCTGTTGCATTTGCAACGAGTATTCCGATGTATGCGGACGGCGCCTTGAAACGGGTGGTCGCCCAGTCGCTCCAACAGAAGAGCGCAGGTCTTCCTGCAGGCTCGCTGCTTATGCGGTATCAGTCTCAAGGAGGGAAGACGGATCTGGCTGCCTTAACGGATGTCAGCTCCTTTATTACTGAAGAAGTACCAGGGAAAATTGGCTTTCCTTACGATACCGCCGTTCGCACGTATTCCATACGCAGTGCGGATGTCATTCCCGAGGACCCTAATAAGGTAGATGCAAGCCGAAGCAGACAGCTGACGATGATGTCGATGTCGGGGCTGAAGGATAAAGTGGAAGTGGCTCAAGGACGCTGGTTTGTTGATGCTCCTTCTGACGGAATAATCGAGACGGTTATGTTCGAGGAAGCGATGTTCCGTAATGACGTCCATGTCGGCGATGTGTTTGAGTATCCGATATACGGCGGGCTTAACTTGACGCTTCGTGTCAAAATCGTCGGAGCAATCAAGCCTTTGAACGAGTCTGACCCGTTCTGGTATCAAGGGCTTGAAGGGCTGATGAGCACGTTCCAAATCAGCGAGCAAGCGATGACCAAATCCTTGTTCGAGAAAGCGGGCGTTCCGCTTCACAATGCAAGCTGGTACTATGCTTTCGACTTGTCCAATGTGAAGACGAGTCAGCTCTCGCCGCTTGGACGTACACTGGAGCGGTTGAATATTGAGCTCTATCAGAAGCTGAAGGAAACGAGAGTTGAGATTTCCTTCGCCGATACGCTCAATGAATTCAAGAAGCAAAGCCTGCAGCTGCAGACGCTGCTGTTCACTCTGGCAGCGCCAATGATTGCGATGGTCTTCTACTTCATCGCGATGAATGCACGCCAGTCGCTCGATAAGCAGCGAAGCGATATCGCCGTGCTGCGAAGCCGGGGCGCTGGGACGAGGCAAATTATATGGATCTATCTGCTGGAGGGCCTGCTTCTAGGCGGTGTAGCCATGGTGATAGGTCCGATGCTGGGCTGGTACATGGCCAAAAGCATCGGTTCGGCGAATGGCTTCCTGTCATTCGTCAACCGCAAATCGATACCGGTCGGTTTTTCGACCGAGGCGATTATTGCAGGCGGCGCAGCAGTATTGCTGGCGATATTGTCCACTGTCATTCCGGCGATCATCTATGCAAGATCGTCAATCGTCAGCTACAAGCGGGACTTGGCCCGATCGGACCGCAGTCCGTTCTGGCAGCGCTGGTTCTTGGACGTCTTGCTGATGGGTGCAGCAGGTTATGGCTGGTATCTATTCAATCAGCGTCAAATGCTGACGTTCCAGACCGGAATGACGACCGACCAGTTGAATGTGCAGCCGTTTCTCTTTTTCGTGCCGGCGCTTGCGATATTCGCATTCGGATTGTTCTGCTTAAGGCTGTTTCCATGGCTGCTCAAGCTGTTTAACTGGCTCGGACGCAAATTTTTGCCAGTGCCGCTTTATTTGACGCTGACGCAGCTGTCCCGTTCATCCAAAGGCTATTATCCGTTGATGATCCTGCTGATTCTAACGCTGGGCCTTGGCGTGTATAACGCATCGGCTGCACGTACGATCGATCTGAACTCTACGGAACGTACGCTCTACAAGTACGGCTCCGATGTTATTATCCAGACGTCTTGGTACGGTACGCCTGAATTTAAACCGCCTAGCGGAGGCAATGGCGGCGGTGGCGGAGGAAACGGCGGAGGTAATGGTGGAGGCGGAAACGGCGGAGGCGGCCCAGGTGGCGGTGGTAACGGCGGCGGTGGAGGTCAAGCACCGCCTAGCAAAATTTTATACACCGAACCGCCGTTTGAATTGTTCCGCAAGCTGGAGGGCGTGGAGGCAGCAGCCCGCGTGCTTCAGACGAAAGGCAATGTGGTCGTATCCGGCCGTTCCATCGGTCAAGGAACGGTCATGGGCATCGATAATGTCGATTTTGCCAAGGTGGCCTGGTTCCGCAACGATCTATTCCCTACACATCCTTACAATTATTTGAACTATTTGGGGATGTATGAGCAAGCCGCACTTATTCCTTCCAAGGTTGCAGAGAAGTATCAGCTGAAGCCGGGCGATCCGATTTCTGTAGGCTTTGCGGAAGGGAAGCTTGATTTTGTCATCGTAGGCATATTGCCATACTGGCCGAGTCAATACCCGGATCAGTCGCCATTTGTCATTACGAATCTGGACTATCTGTACGATCAGCTTCCGATTATGCCTTACGAGGTCTGGCTGAAGATGAAGCCGGATGCGAAGGTTGCTCCGATCATTACAGCACTGCAGAAACAAGGCTTGGAGCTGGCGTCCGTGAAGGACGTTCGAACCGAGCTTACGATCCAATCCAAGCATCCAACCCGTGGCGGCGTATTCGGTATCCTATCGCTCGGTTTCCTCGTTTCGGTTATCGTCACGCTTATGGGCTATGTGCTTTACTGGTTCTTTAATTTGTCCGGCCGTGTCGTTCAATTTGGCGTACTGCGGGCGATGGGGCTGTCTCGCAAGCAGTTGACTGGCATGCTGCTATTGGAGCAGCTGTTTACGGCGGGTCTGTCTATCGGGCTTGGCGTTGCAATCGGCAAAGTAACGAGCGTACTGTTCCTGCCGTTTCTGCAGACAGCGGAGAATGTAGCGGATACCGTTCCGCCATTCCGGGTCATCTTTGACTCGAAGGATACGAACCAGCTTTACGCTGTCGTCGGATTCATGATGCTGACGGGCGCGATGCTGCTTTTCCTGCATATCCGCAGGCTGCGTGTGCATCAAGCGGTCAAAATGGGAGAGGAGCGGTAATCAACAATGATCGATTGCGAAGGTCTAGTGAAAATTTACAAGTCGGACGATCTTGAGGTCGTCGCTCTGCAAGGCTTGAACTTGAAGGTGGAAGACGGAGAACTGATGGCCATTATCGGTAACAGCGGCAGCGGCAAATCAACTCTCCTGAACATATTGGGTGGTCTTGACCACCCTTCCGCTGGTTCCGTACGTGTAGGACCGTGGGATTTGCTCAAAATTACGGATGAAGAGCTTGTGAAGTACAAGAGGGAAACCGTCGGCTTCATTTGGCAGAACAATGCCCGCAATCTATTGCCGTATTTAACGGCTCTGGAAAATGTGGAAATGCCGATGATGCTCTCAGGCAAAGTGGACCGTCCTTACGCGAAGCAGCTGCTGGAATGGGTCGGTCTGAAGGAGAGAATGCATAACAAGCTGCATCAGCTCTCCGGCGGTGAGCAGCAGCGGGTGGCCATTGCGATATCCTTGTCCAACCGTCCGAAAATGCTGCTTGCCGATGAGCCGACGGGTTCCGTCGACACGGCAACCTCCGATCTGATCATGGGCATTTTCCGCAGGCTGAACCGCGAGATGGGCATTACGATTGTAATCGTAACTCATGACCTGTCGTTAGCCGGCAAAGTAGACCGCGTCGTTGCCATTCGCGACGGGCTTACGAGTACGGAATTTATTAAGCGGAATCCGAATATGACTTCGGGTGGAGGTGAGGAAGAGCATACGGGTACAGGGCTGCAGGCCGTACACGAGGCCTATGTCGTCGTCGACCGTGTAGGCCGGTTGCAGGTGCCGAAAGAATATTTGTCGGCACTCAACATCAAAGACAAAGCAACAATGGAATTTGACGGTGAGCGTATCATTATTACGCCGCCTAAATCACTGGGGGGATAGGTCAATATGAACAAGGGGAAAGCGGTTAGAAAATGGGTAGCTATCATCATGACACTAACGATGGTAATCGCTCTTCTGTCAGCATGCAGCGGAAGCGGAGGGAATAGCGAAGCGGAAAAACGCGTACTTCGGATTGGTGTATTGTACGGAAGCGGGGACAACGATCAATATTTCCGTCAGCAGTACACGGATATGTATGAAATGACGCATAAAAACATCGAATTCGAAATTGTCAATGCGATTGACTGGAACGAACAACGCTATGAGACGCCTAATCCAGAAGGCGGTGCAAGCAATCAGCCCGATCCTTACGTGAAAATGAAAGAAATGCTTACCGGCAAAAACCCGGTAGACGTTGTCGTAATCGACTACAGCATGCTGCGCAGATTGACGCAGGATAACCTGCTCAAGCAGCTTGATCCGCTCATTCAGAAAGCGAAATTCGATCTGAGCGACTACGTTCCTACTGTTATCGATGGCATTAAAGCGGCAGGCGATGACAATCTTTACGCATTGACGCCAACCTTCTCAGCTTCTGCTCTTTACTATAACAAGAAGATTTTTGCTGACGCAGGTGTTGAGCCGCCAACGGACAACATGACATGGGATGATGTTATTGCCAAAGCCCGTCTGGTAGCCAACGGCACAGGCGCAGACCGCAAATTCGGACTGTCGATCAACCGCTGGGGAGGCGACGGCTTCTACGACGCACAGACCTTTGGTTCCGCACTGCAATTGAAAATGTGGGATGACAAGGGCGAGAAAATGCTTGTAAATTCTGGTGACTGGGAAATGGCATGGTCGACAGTTGCAGGTCTGTACAAAGAGAAGCTTTCTCCGTCCCAAGAAGATATGCAAAAAATGAATGAAAAACAGATGTCGGGAGATATCGGCTATAACCCGGTTTCCGGTGATTTGTTTATTAGCGGTAAAGTAGCCATGACGATTGGCGAGTACGGCTACATTAACGAAATTAACAGTGCAATGAACAACGCATCGAAAATCAAAGGCTTTGAGTCGTTTGAATGGGATGTCGTTACGCCTCCTACACATGCGACAAAGCCAGGTATCGGCGGAAACATCTACTACAGCCAGTTGATGGGTATTAACCAAAACGCGCAAAATCCGGATGACGCTTGGAAATTTATCGAATTTACGAACAGCAAAGAATGGGCGGAATTGAAAGCACGCAGTACATCTGAGCTGGTATCGCGTAAAGAGTTCATTAAGCCGAAAAACGGTGCAAACTACAACATTAACGCATTCACAACGCTAAAGCCTGTTCCGCCGACTTCCAACGATGCAGAAGCTTTGTATCGTACGAAGCCTAATATTTGGGAAGCGCAGCAGCCTGGCTATGAGCTGTTCCAGCAAGTAGTCAAAGGCGATAAGACGGTCAAAGAAGCTTTGCAGGAATGGGAAACGAAGGGCAATGCAGTCCTTGAGAAAATGAAGAACAATCCGACCGGCGGCGTGACTGATGGAGGCGGCACGATCGATGTAAAGCCCCTTAATGAAGAAGAAGCTTTAAAAGCAGCAGCCGGGGGCTGATCGAATTCTCAGCATGTATGAATAGAAAATGAGCAACGCGTACGGGACGTCTAGACGTCCCGTACGCGTTGCTCTTTTTGTTAGGCCAAAATACTCAGCTGCGGAACTGGAACGACTGGTAGGCGGTCCAGAAGCCGTTATCCGTCGCATGAAGCAGATGTATCCGGTCGATTACCGATTCCAAGCTTACGTCGGACATACGGAGGTTGCCGTACAGATCATGCAGCTCGCCTGGCTCCATCTGCTGGCCGATCGTGACATGCGGCGTGTAGACGTAGTTAGGAGCGGGTATAGCTAGAGGTCCGCTACATATCGCCTGCTGAAGCTGCTGAACGGGCAGCGGGTCCTCCAGCGCCAGATAGAGCACGTTGCTGACCGGGAAAAAGGTGGACACTCGATTAAATCGGATTGTGAACGGCGATAAAGTGGAAGTGACCGTATCCAAGTGTGCTACAGCTTCCTTCAATTGTTCCTTGGACAGCTCTTCCTTGTCCCGGAGAGTCAGGTGAGGCGGGATCGCGTTGTATTTGGGATCATGGCGGATCCGCCAGCCA
This sequence comes from Paenibacillus gorillae, assembly GCF_000513275.1. Lineage (GTDB taxonomy): Bacteria > Bacillota > Bacilli > Paenibacillales > Paenibacillaceae > Pristimantibacillus > Pristimantibacillus gorillae. The sequence goes on from NZ_CBVJ010000014.1 coordinate 89,395, forward strand.
TTGGCGAAATCCTGTACCTCTTTGGACGGAAATGCAGCAATGCCGAATTGCATCATCATGATCAGCTCCTTTTTGCTCCGTGGGAGCATCTTTATATTCTGCTAAATTAGGGTACTCTAAAAACCAAGGAGGGATACGACAGTGAGATGGATATATTGGGTTAGGCTGTACGAGACAAAATTTCAGGCAGGCGTCCTCGTTCGAAGAATGGAGAATGACTGGTGGGTATATGGCTACGATTGTCCGAGTGAGATCGAAGTGTTCCGCTCGCGTAAGGGAAGATACGGGGTCCGTTTCCTGCCGTAAAGCTTCAAAAATGGCGTTGTTTATATATTTTCCTGAGCAGAGAAAAAAATGCTTGACTATGTAATGGCGTATGTTGTATATTAATTGATGTCGCCATTACGATGTTTTGCCAAATGGAACTGTCGCGGGGTGGAGCAGCTCGGTAGCTCGTCGGGCTCATAACCCGAAGGTCGTAGGTTCAAATCCTACCCCCGCAACCAACCTTTCGATTAAATGTCGCACGGACATTTTACGAGGGCCCTTAGCTCAGTTGGTTAGAGCGGTCGGCTCATAACCGATTGGTCGGGGGTTCGAGTCCCTCAGGGCCCACCATTTGAAACATCAACCATGCCGGGGTGGCGGAACTGGCAGACGCACAGGACTTAAAATCCTGCGGTGGGTGACCACCGTACGGGTTCGATTCCCGTCCTCGGCATACTAAAAAACCTTGCACTTATTGGTTTTTTACGATGTACATACTTGCAGTAAAAACATAGTTCTGTGTATTTGAATAAAGTATACAGGATTCGAATGAAAATGAAAAACCTCCTTTGACTTATTGTCAAAGGAGGATTTTTTCGTTAGCGATGTGATTTAAAGAAGTGAAAAACTGCTGCTGAAACAAAGGAAAAGGCCACACTATTATCTGTATTCATTTTGGTGTTCGGCCATAATCAAACAGAACTAGCTTCTGTTGGTTTATCTAAGAGCGAATGCAAGGTAGGAAAGTTTGTGCAGTGGTGGATGCGACTTGTGAAGCTCTATGATAGAGTTGTTTAATTAATCTCGTATTGTTTTCAAAATATCTTATCTTTATTTTATAATGTGATTATAAGAAATTGGGACGGTTACTCCATCCCAATTATACTTAACCTAATTTGCTGTCGATATCTTCTAAATCCTCTAGACATTCTGTGCCAAACCACTCAACAAGCTTTGTTCTGGCTTTCTGCTTGATGTCGTCACTGATATAAACTGTATAACTCCCAATGCAGCAAATAACGCTCCAAGATCATCAGTAAATCCGGCAACAGGGAAAATATCTGGAATAGCATTAACTGGACTGGTGAAGTATGTTAGTGCACGGTTTATAACCGTTTTTGCCCAAGCAGGTACATTCCCATCTTTTAGACTAAAGAAGAGTAATAGGGCTGCGTAAACTATTTTGTACCCTGCTTTCTTACCGAACTTCTTGATTTTCTCCCCCAAATACTCCTCTGAATACTGATCATTCATAGATACCATGATAAAACACTCTTTTTGAACTATTACTTATGTATCATACTATAATTTCGACAAAAGGTTAAAAACCCATAAAAAACAGGTTTTCTGTTTCAATAGCAGGAAATTCGTCGCATTAAGTCGAAGGATAAGAGATGGTGGATGTTCCTTAATTAGGTAATTAGGTAATAGCTAGAGGATAGTAAAACTTTGGTGGGTTATACGAACAGACACTTGCAAAATAAAGAGTTTGGTTCACAGGAGACATTTATTTGTTCGTGAATTTTCCTTTGATAAACTATTGTGTTGAATAGAATCTACATAACACTCCACCGTTTTTTTATGAGTTATATAGCTAGGTTATGTCTATGCACGGTTATTGAAAATGAGAAATGAGATTAGGCATCGTGATAAGGCTATTACCGAGTAAACATCTTGTACTGAGGAGAGGTTGTACATATGTCGAATTTTGATCAAATCCCTTTTGCTGCTGAGTTTGCGGAAAATCCAGAACCCAGGTGTCCTTGCATTTTGTTGCTAGATACTTCGTATTCGATGAGTGGAAATCCAATCAATGAGCTTAACAATGGCCTTGTAGCTTTCAAGGAAGAACTTATTTCCGATGCAATGGCAGCAAAAAGAGTGGAATTGGCAATCGTAAGTTTTGGACCAGTACAGGTTGTAGCTGACTTTCAAACTCCAGATATATTTTATCCTCCGATGTTGGTAGCTGATAATAATACCCCAATGGGAAGCGCAATTGAGCAAGGGCTAGAAATGTTAAAGTACCGTAAAGAAGTATATAAGCAGAATGGAGTATCTTACTACAGACCTTGGATTTTTCTGATTACTGATGGAGCGCCAACTGATGATTGGCAACGAGCCGCGGATCTAGTAAAGGAAGGCGAAGCATCTAAATCATTTATGTTTTTTGCTGTAGGCGTGGAGGATGCGGATATGAACACTCTTAGACAAATTTCAGTCAGAGACCCGCTGAAATTAAAAGGACTTAAGTTTAGAGAACTATTTTCCTGGTTGTCTAACTCACTAAGCTCTGTCTCTCATTCTACTCCTGGAGATCAGGTTAAACTTGAGAACCCTGCTTCTCCTGATGGGTGGGGCGTGATTTAAGTGTGGAAATACGCGAGTGCTTCAGTACGAGGCACTTCCCATGAAAAAAGTGAAAAACCTTGCCAGGACTTCTCTATTTGCCAAGTCATTAGAACAAACAAAGGGAATGAAGTATTAGTAGCTGTTGTTTCAGACGGAGCGGGTAGTGCAACACATTCCGAAGTTGGTTCGGAGCTTGCCTGCTCTCTGTTTCTTGATGAGATTACCGCTTATCTTGAAACGGGTAATCGCATTCAGGGACTAGATCGCGAGTTTTATGTGGACTGGATCTCACGCTTCCAGTACGAAGTAAAGATAAGGGCAGATGCAATGTCGTTATCTTCTAGGGAGTTTGCCTGCACCTTTCTATCAGTGGTAATTGATGATTCGTGCGCTGTATTCGCCCAGATTGGCGATGGGGCGATAGTAACGAATAGTCCCGAAGAAGAAGATATCTATAGCTGGCAGTTCTGGCCTCAGCAAGGAGAATATGAAAATACAACCTTCTTTGCTACTCAGATTAACGCTAGTGAAAAGCTCGAGTTTAGTATGCTAGCCGGAAGAGTCTGTTCTGAAGTGGCCCTATTTACAGATGGGTTACAGAGACTTGCTCTTCACTATCAATCCCAAAGTGCGCATAGTCCCTTTTTTCGTCCCTTTTTTCAAGCGCTTCGAGATCAACCAGAAGCGAATTCCATCAAGTTTATGAGTTCTCTTAAGGCCTTTCTGGAGTCCGAACAAGTTAATAACAGGACAGACGATGACAAAAGCTTAATACTGGCAACGAGAAGGCAAGATACACCTTCTAGTAACACCAGACAATGAGAGTGGTAACTAGTGCAATTGATGGAGCAGGTAAAGTTGTTTATCTGGATGGCGAGCTCGGCAAAGGTGGAGAGGGAAGTGTCTTCGCGATAAGGGCAAATCCTAATTCCGTTGCTAAAATATATCATCATGCTATAGCCAATGATAAACAAGACAAGATCCGAACAATGGTAAATCTGAAGTCTGATTCTTTGTTTAAGTTTACAACTTGGCCTACGGATATATTAAGAGATTCTAAAGGTCAAATTATCGGATTTCTTATGCCTAGACTGATAGGGAAAGAAATCCATAAGCTGTATGGACCAAAGACGAGATTGCTTGAATTTACAAATGCAACCTACTCTTTTCTTGTTCATACAGCTGCAAACATGGCACGAGCTTTTGCAACTATACATGAGAATGGGCATGTAATTGGTGATATAAACCATGGTAACTTTTATGTATCAGATCGAGCAATGGTTACGCTTTTAGATTGTGACAGTTTTCAAATTGGCACTCCTAGTAAACTTTTTAAATGCGAGGTCGGTATTCCAATGTATCAGCCTCCGGAATTACAAGAAGTCACTTCTTTTAGAGATATAATAAGGACTCAGAACCATGATAACTTTGGGTTAGCTCTATTCATTTTTCTTCTGTTGTTCATGGGTAGACATCCATTTGCCGGACGCTACTTAGGTCCTGGAGAAATGCCAATTGAAAAGGCAATTAAAGAGTATAGGTTCGCTTACAGTAACTCAGCTCAAGCCAAGATGATGCAACCCCCACCGGGAACACTCAATATGGGGAATATTCCCTTTCAGCTAGCAGGGCTATTTGAGAGAGCGTTTTCTATCGACGGATTCAAAGATAATGCACGTCCTAAGCCTGAAGAATGGATATATGCCCTCGAAGGACTTTCAAACAGTTTGCAGAAATGTAGTCACAAGGAAGGACATGTATTCTCCAAAGTGAATAAGAGTTGCCCTTGGTGCGAGCTTGAAAATAAAACAGGGGCAGTCCTTTTTCATGCTACGATCTTCACGAGATCACAAGCCATAAGCTCCTTTGATTTGTCTCGAATATGGAAACAGATACTTTGTGTTTCTGAACCTGGTACGTCGATCGTATTGCCAACTCCATCATCAATAGTAGTGACACCCGACCCTTTGCTTTTAAAACAGTCTAAAAGGTCTAAACTACGAAAAGGGCTTACCGCTATTCCGTTGGTTATCGGATTCATAACATTACTGACCTTTCCTGATACTTGGTTTATTACCATGTTAGTCACTGGGATAGTAACATCGGTTATCTATCGGTCTGACAATTCGCTTAACAAGCAGGAGTGGATTAAAAAGAGGAATGAGGCTCAGCAGCGTTGGGACGATATCTCTAATCGTTGGCGTAAAGAGGCTAGTGATGAGCAGTTTAAACAGAAGAAGGGAAGACTAGATAAAGCTAAGCAAGAGTATGAAAGTTTAAGTCAGTTAAGAGCGGAAAAGTTAAAACAACTGGGACTTAATCAGCAGAAAGCACAACTTCGTTCCTTCTTGCAACGCTATAGGATAGATGATGCGAGGATCGACGGTATTGGCCAAAGTCGTAAGGCTACTTTGGAGGCTTTCGGAATCGAAACTGCATTAGATATTACTACTCATTCTGTTCGTCAAGTGCCAGGATTCGGTCCTACGTATACAAAAAAGCTAATGGATTGGAGGAACGGTATCGAAAGAAGCTTTCTATTCAACCCCAAACAAGGGGTGCCTCAATCTGATATAGTTAATCTAGATCGAGATATTGCTGCTCAGAGAAAAAAGTTGGAGCAGGAGTTATTAGCTGGACCTAATCAATTGTTGCAAATAGGAAATCAAATAAAGGTTAAACGCAGTGCGCTTTGGTCCGAAGTAGAGCAGGCGGCGAAGGATCTTGCTCAAGGTATTTGCAATGTACAGCATCTTTAATTAAGGAGAGGTAATCTGTGAGCAAATGGTGGATGGTACGTGCAGGGGATAATAATGAATTGATTCCAAAATGGCAGCTTAAGCAGGTAGCTTCTATTGGTTGGGCTGATTTAGGTGATCCTAAGAAGTTTTCATCGAGAGACAAGCTAATAGATAGGTCTCACTCTGTATATGCTGAAGAAAAACCTGGCACTCGATTATCGTGGGCTGGTCAAGTTTGGCGGTTCTATCGTGAAATAGAGATCCATGACAGAGTCATTACCTATTCAAAAGAAACGAGAGAGTATTTGATAGGAACAGTAACTCAAACTCATCAGTATCGACCAGATATAGTTGATCCTTATTATCCGAATGTTATTTCGGTTTCATGGGAGTCGAAAAAGGTATCTAGGGATTCACTGTCGCAAGGAGCTAAAAACTCCTTGGGAGGGATCTTGACCGTATTCAGAGTTGATGATTGGGGACAAGAACTACTAGATATACTTGGTGGAGTAACTGTTCAGCCAATAGATGTTACACCTGAAGAAACAGAAGAAGTAAATTATCAGGATTTCATTGAACGATCAAAAACAATGATTGAGGATCTTGTAGATCGCCTTGATCCATGGCAGATGCAGGACTTAGTGGCAGGATTGCTTCAAGCAATGGGATACCAAGTGACAGTCAGTCCTAAGGGGCCAGACGGTGGAGTTGATATCTTGGCGCATAAAGATGCCTTCGGTTTTGAAAAACCAATCATAAAGGTACAGGTGAAACATCGTTACACAGCGAGTGGTGGTCCCGAAGTTCAACAGCTTCTGGGTGCCAATCCACATGGAGCTAGCAGTTTGTTTGTATCAACAGGTGGATTTACATCCGCAGCTAAAACGTCAGCTGTACATAATGGAGTCAAGTTAGTAGACTTATCAGGTTTAGTTGAGTTGTTAAATGACTGGTATGATAAGATGCCAGTTGATAAACAAGCATTAATACCATTAAAGCGGATATATGTTCCTTCATAGAATACAGTTACATTTGGAGTATTGAATTTGAATGTAATGCCAGCACACTGAATCTGGTACTACTGTGGCTATGAAAAGATCCTGTGACTTCGGAACACCCCTCAAAACGTCGTGAGCTAGTTATTATGCGGTTCGATTCCCGTCCTCTAAAAAAACCTTGAACTTATTGGTTTTTACGATGAACATACTTGCAGTAAAAACATATTCCTGTGTAGTTGAATAAAGTATACAGGAATCGAATGAAAGTAAAAGACCTCCTTTGACTTATCTGACTAGCTCAGTTGTCGAAGGAGGTCTTTTCGTTGCTAATGTGATGAACCAGAGTGAAAAAGCTGCTGCATGACAGGATGGGGTGTTACGATCGAGCAGTTAGAGAGTATACGCCAAAGTAAGCGCGATGATCGTGGCGGATTTCAGAATTTTAACAAGTTATTGAGAAGGCATTCATAGTGAAAAGGCTGCTTCATCATTTACGATCGACGTACATGATGAAGCAGCTTTTTTTATTTTTAACTAACTATACCGTGTTAAACTTTTTGATTTCAGTTCTGGATAGATAGGATTTTGAAGAATTAGCTTCCAACAAAGGAGTGGAAGTAAAGGTCCCTTGACATATATTTCAATGTAAAGTATCCTTTACGTAAAGGTTGCTTTACATGAAGGGCAGGGAGAGCATGAAGCATCGATTAAAGGAATTAAGGGCTTCAAATGGATGGACGCAGGAAAACTTGTCTGAGCAAGTTGGAGTTTCTCGGCAAACGATCATCTCCATTGAAAGCGGACGGTACAATCCATCATTGGAACTAGCATATAAGATTGCTAAAACATTTCGTTGCACAATTGAAGATGTGTTTATCTTTGAGGAAGGAAGTGAGTAGTCATGAATATGGATCAGATTGTTGGCTTGGCAGGTATACTTGCCGGTGCTTTTTGTGGGGTCATTGGTGTATGGTGGGGAATTAAAAAAGCAGCTAAAAACAGAGGGATCGATGAACGTTTAAAAGCTATTGTAGCGAAGTCACATAGCAGTTCCTGGATTATTACATTAGCATCAATCTATTCTATATTTATTTTATATGCATTAGGCGTGAAGCTTTCTGTCCCAGCTGCACTAGGTACCCTTCTATTTCTTCAATTAGGGGGCTGGAGTCTCTCTTTCTTTTTCTATAATAAGAGGTATTAGAAATTGAAAAACCTCCTTCGACGTATCTGACTAGATCAGTTGTCGCAGGAGGTTTTCGTTTATATTGTAATCTGGATTAAAATGATCTCTTGCTCATAATGGACATTGATATCACCATGATATTTTTCAACGGTTCTTTTTATAATCGATAACCCGTTGCCCCGTACCCCGTCACCATTCCCCTTAGTTGTATATCCAATTTGGAATAAATTCTTTTGCTCCTTTACAGAAAGCAGTGTAGGATTTTCAATCGAAAACGTATACTTTGAACCAACCGTTTTGCAGATAATACGAATTAACTTAGGCTGTGAGCCCTCGTAGATATCGGCAGCCTCAATAGCATTATCTAAAAGGTTGGAGATGATCTTAACCAGATCCATTGACTCGATTCGATTAAAATTACTTTGGTCGATCTCAAATTGAATCCGTATATTTTTTGATTGAGCCAGCTCCCACTTGCTCTGGAATAGAACCATTAGAATGGGGTTCTTTACTTGTAATGATAAATCCATCGCTTTTGAATCCAGTGTAATTTGTTTTAAATAGTCGCTTGTTTTATCATACAGCTTCAATTGCATTAAACCGTTCAGAACTTGTAAATGGTTCATTAAGTCATGTCTGCTTGATTTTAAGGTAGCTACGATATTACCAAGCTCTACAATAAATATTTTTTCTGAATCCTTTAAGTCCTGCTTTAAACGAAGTCTGTACCATTTATTTAAAAAGAAAACAACCGTGATAAGAGCAATTGCAAATAAGACATCAATGGCAAAGGTGATTTCGCTGCTTTTTATAACCTGAAGGCTGACTAGCTCTAAGTCTTTGGCATCAATATCAATTCCGATAACACCTAATATCTCACCATTCTCATCGTAAAACGGTACACCGACTGAGAAATAGGCTTCATCGCGTTCTCCTTTAATAATACTTGTAAAATAATTCTGCCCCTTCTTTGCTTGAGAAACTTGAGCAGCAGGAACTGTACATGGTGCGCCAATAGGTAATTCCTGCAGGACACTAGGCACTGCTGCAACCATTGTTTTCGAGACATCACTGTCATCCAATAATAAAACGTAAACGTATAACGCATTTATACGGCTTCGATATTCTTCCAGGTATCGTTTTGTTTTTGTGAAATTCTCATCATCTTTAGTTTGGGTTAATAAGAATTGTTGATAACCTTCTTTGTCCAGACCATTAGCTATTGTTTCAGCAATGGCGAGATATTGCTTCGCAAGAGCAATTCGTGCTGATTGTTCAGTTGAGTAATAGGAGATTAATATCTTTGAACTGGTTAAAATGCTGAGTATGATAAAAGAGATAAGTATAAATATAAGGATACGTTTATTGGGATACATTCCTTTGAGCTTCAACATAAATTTCCTTTCTGTAAAAAACAAATTACGTTGACGATAAATACTATTATAATAACTGGATTTGAAAATGTAAGCTAAAATATTTGTATACATTTGTATTTTATCATATTAGAACTCTGTATTTATCCAATCTATTTGTTTATTTGATGCTGTTTGTAGTTTTTGAAAAATTTATGATTCTTTCCTATTTGCTCTAAGCATACTACTTCCTCATATGGACCTTTGTCAAGAAGTGAACGGTAACCCTCCTCATGCTATAATAACATCAAGATTCATACAGGGAAGGCGATCGCATAATGAGAAAAACTTTGGCGTGGGACAAGCTCAACATAGAAGGCCGCGAGTGGCTGCTGCTGGCTACTGAACGCGGAGTATGCCGCATCATTTTTCCGCATGAGGGGCTTGAAGATTTTCGAAGCTGGATGCAGCGTATAATACCTGATGCGGAACCGAGACAAGACGCGGATGCGATTAAGGCGACAGGGATCGGCGAATGGCTGCAGGCTTATTTTGCAGGGGAGCAGCCCGCGATCTCCAATATCCCGCTCGATCTGATCGGCACATCGTTCCAGCAGCAGGTGTGGAATGAGCTGGGGCGCGTGCCTTATGGGGAAACGAGAACATATGGTGAAATTGCAGCTGCAATCGGCAGGCCGCAGGCAGTGCGTGCTGTTGGGGCGGCCAATGGCGCCAATCCGATTCCAGTTCTCTTGCCCTGTCATCGGATTATCGGTGCAAACCGGAAGCTGACAGGCTTCCGCGGCGGACTGGAGATGAAGCGTAAGCTGCTTGATCTGGAAGGCATTCAAGGTGTGGAGGACGGCGGTTATTCCAGATTCCTTTTTTAAGGTATAATGGATGTGTCGAATATTGAGCACAGATGGAGGCTTTTGACATGGACACTAAACTATACTTAGCTAGGCACGGAGAGACGGAATGGAATGTCGTTCACCGCATGCAAGGTTTCAAAGATTCCCCATTAACCGATCTTGGCAAGCAGCAAGCGGAATGGTTAAGAAGTGCAATGGATTCTGTCCCTATAGATGTGATTTATGCAAGCTCCAGTCCGAGAGCATTACAAACCGCCCAGATTGTACGCGGTGATAGAGAGATTCCTCTCGAAATCTCAGAAGCTTTTATCGAAATGGGATTTGGTATTTGGGAGGGGCGGCTGCAGTCAGAAGTTCAGACGGAATACCCGGAGCAATGGGATCATTTCTGGAACAACCCTGATATGTTTGAAATCGAAAGCAGCGAGACATACGCTGGGATGCAAGCTAGAGTTATTAATAAGTTACAAGACATTCTAACTAATCATGCAGGGCAATCGATCCTTATTGTAACGCATACCGTCATTATTAAGATGCTCATGGTTTATTTCGAAGGCAAGGAAATGGCGCAGCTCTGGAGCCCGCCCGAGATTCATCCGACCAGCCTTTCCCGAATCGACATTGCCGATAATGTGGCGAAGATTGTATTGCACGGAGATATCAGCCATTATCAATGACTGAATCTAGGATTGCTGGAACTGCCCTCTCCCGTCTGCTATAATGAGATCAGAGCAAGGGTACATAATGATGAACTATATCCTCCTTCAGGGCGAGCGTTGAAGGGGGATTTTTATTGCCGCAAAAAAGGGGTGTGAGTGATGGCAGCAAGCAAATATTATGTCGTATGGGTAGGGAAAAAGACAGGCGTATACGGAACGTGGAAGGAATGCCAGGAGCAGGTCAACGGTTATCCTGATGCGAAATATAAGTCGTTCGAGTCCAAGGCGCAGGCTGATCAGGCGTTCAAGGAGGGCTGGAAGGGCTATTGGGGAAAAGGCGGCTCAGCAAGCAAGTCGGGGGGCAGCAGCGCGTCTGCGGCGAAAGGAAAGCCGTCAGCGACTGTGGCAAGCAAAAGCTCTGCAGCTGTACCACGTGCCGCACTGGAAATCGATTATGACAGCATCTCCGTAGACGTGGGCACACGGGGCAATCCGGGTCCTGTAGAGTATAAAGGCGTTGACACGCAGACGGGCGATATTTTGTTCTATGTGGGGCCTATTCCGAATGGTACGAACAACCTGGGTGAATTCATCGCTGTCGTTCACGCGCTGGATTATCTCAAGAAGCAGGGGAGCAGCCAAACGATCTACAGCGACTCCAGAACCGCACTAGCATGGCTGCGCAACAAGAAGGTCGCTTCCTCGCTGACGCGTGATGAATCGACGAAGAGGATCTGGGAGCTTGCGGACTGGGCGCTGGATTGGCTCCGTTCGAATACGTACAGCAATCAAGTCGTGAAGTGGAACACGGAAGAGTGGGGAGAAATCCGCGCCGATTTCGGAAGGAAATAGGAGGCGAGCAGCATGGAATTGAACAATGATTGGGCAGAGCTGCTGAAGACCGAACAGGAGCAGCCTTATTATAAGAAGCTGGAGACCTTTTTTGAATGAGCGTTATGCATTGGCCAATGTATATCCCGAACGTTCTGAGCTGTTTACAGCGCTGCAATATACTTCACTAGCAGAGACGAAGGTAGTCATTCTCGGCCAAGATCCGTATCACGGGGAAGGGCAGGCGCAAGGACTAAGCTTTTCTGTTAAGCCAGGGGTGGCAATCCCGCCGTCGCTTCGCAACATCTATAAAGAGCTGCATGACGATATCGGTTGTCCGATTCCATCGCATGGCTCGCTGCTTTCTTGGGCCAAGCAGGGCGTTCTGCTGCTCAATACCGTTCTATCCGTAGAAGAGGGACAGCCTAATTCGCATAAGAAAGCGGGCTGGGAGTCCTTTACGGACCGGATCATCACCTTGCTCAACGAGCGGGAACGGCCGGTAGTGTTCATTCTATGGGGCAAACATGCACAGGATAAGGCATCATTCATAAATACGGACAAGCATCCGGTTATCGCTACGGTACATCCGAGTCCTCTGGCCGCGAGGAAAGGATTTTTCGGCAGCAAGCCATTCTCTAAAGCTAATGAGCATCTTCGCACCATTGGCAGCGAGGAAGTCAACTGGACGATTGAATAAGGTACAATCATTTGATATGAAAAATAAAAAGCGCCGCTCTTCCTATAGTAGGAGGAGTGGCGCTTTGTTGTTTTATCCGGAGATAGGGAAACCGGTCGAGCCGCTTGCAGAGCCGCCTTCTTCGATTGGAAAACCAGTAGAACCATCAATCGGCTGATCCAGTGTAGACAGAACAGGCTTCAGCTTCGCGTCGATATAAGTCGATACTTTTGCTTCCGTTACGACTTGCGGATACATTTTATCCGGAGCCGGGTCTGTTACTTGAATATGAATAAATGCTTGATCTCCTTCAAAGGAGATGGAGACGATTTTGAGTCCATAGCCAGGGTGAGGAAGCTGTGCGCTGACGGTCACCTTTGCGATGTCGGCATTGACTTTCTCAGTCGTTAGCTTGTATTCCACATGTGGCTTCGGATCTGTTACCGGAGGCGTGTTTTGCACGAACTGTATGGCATCATACAGCCAAGCTGCTGCTTCTCCACGAGTAATTGCCGTTTTCGGATTGAAATTTTGTTTCGCATCCAAGCTGGCGATTTTCAGATTGAGCAGCTTTTGAATACTGTCCATGTAATCTGCATTGACGCTCTTCTCATCATTCAATACTTGGTGCAGCTCGATAAAGGCGAAATCGCCTTTCGTTATGATCGCTTTAAACAAATGATGCGCGAATTGTTCACGAGTCATTTCGTCATCTGCTTTAACATCGACAGGGATATCGAGTCCATTGTATTGGGCGATAATAACTGCATCAGAGTACCAGGCGTCATCTTTGAGATTTTTGAAATGGTCGGTTACCTTAGGCGCTTTAATAAAACGGATGTTGTCGATGTTCAGCCCCAGACCTTTTACAATCATCGAAATGCCTGCAGCGTAAGTCAGCTTGCCATTGGGATTGAACTTGCCGTCTTTTTCTCCGCTGATAATGCCTTTTTTCTGAAGTGCTTCGATCTTGGTTTCATTTGCATTGTTCTTTGTATCACTGAAAGCCCATACCGATTGACTTAGAGAGAATACGAGCAGCATCGTCAACGCTATTACGATTTAACGGTTTTTTTCTCATGGGATCATCTCATCTCTTCTAGAATTTGCTATAGCATAAAGTTTGACGGGGTTGGCGGCTGCAATGTTGCAGCAAGTATAATAAAAATAAAAACGGTAACATAGTCCCGAAAATCGGGCTGTTACCGTTTAATTTTACCATTGAAGCGGGCTTGTAACCAGAAATTGAATAATTGTAGTCTGAAGTCAAGCTTGATTAGTTCAGGGTTGCGGCCGGCAGATCAACAGTCGTTCTTGGATATTTGTAATCGTCCCGGAAGCAGGTCGTGTCGCTGTCGTAAGCGGACTGGGACAGGCGGTGCGATATTTCAAATACCGGCAGCTTCGGATTGACGTGAAGCGCGGAATCGTAAAAGGAGCATCTATTGAAATCAAAGTTTAAAGTCGTAATGATGATAACACAGTTCGTAAAGGTGCACCCGATAAAATGGAATCCGTCAAACGCGATCGTTTCGCTGGTGAAATGTTCGTTCTCTATTACTTTCATTTTTTCACTCTCCTATACATGGTTGAGACAGCATGGAGATTATTGTATCAGAAGGCTCACATAATATTTGTCATAATTTGGGTCTGAAATTAGATTATTTATCGACATGGTTTACTGCTCGCAAAAAAAAGAAGGAGGCTGAACGCCTCCTCCTTCTCGGGATCTTGCCAAGCTTAGCGATGCTCGACTAAATCAATCGCACCCAGTACAATATGGGCCAGACCAAAGCCGAGAATACCGGTTCCAATAAGCTTATACTTGCTTTTGAGCAATGAAGCACCAGAAGCTGTAACTACGGTTCCAAGAACGGCAGGTATCAAGCCTTCGCGCATTTTCAACACTCCTTAGGCATAGTTTGGCAAGACAAGGTAGTTATGCTACAAAAGAGCGGATTTCATTCATTGGACTGAATAGGTGTTCTGTCTGGTTAATACGTTAGTGGTCGTCATTTCTCAGTTGCATTATATTCATCTACATCAAATGAAAGGATCTTATCGAATATTACATATTCAGTACGGACTGTAAAAGGTCCCTTGTTCCATGTTTTGGTGAATTTATACTTTGCTGAACCACTGCCAGCATCTTTAGAATCATACCACGCTATAAAATCATTTAGTTCATTTATGGTTAAATCATATTCCTTAATTTGTCCTCCTGAAATATAGATAGTTAATAATGCCCGATCGGCTACCGGCTGTTCAGGATTAGGATTACCAGGGTCAGGTGTAGTTTCTCCTAGTCCAAGGGTTATGACGGAGTTTAATTCAGTATTAAGAAATCCCCCGATTACATAAATGTTATTTCCCACAACTTCAGTTACATGTTGTCCTCTTGGGCTTGGCATAGCGGGACCTGTGACCCATGTATCTGTTTCTGGGTCATAGATTTCTACAACATCGGTAAATCCAGAATTGTTATTAACTTCTCTGGTAGCACCACCGATTGCATAAATTTTGTTTCCAAAGAACGTAAGAGTCAAATGTGATCTCGGCGTTGGCATATTTGCTTTAGTTGTCCACGAATCTGTTACGGGGTCATAGACCTCAACTACATTAGTTTTATTTGCACCGTTGTGTCCTCCAATAACATATATTTTTCCTTTATACGTAATGGCACTAGATCCAAATCTTACGGTTGGCATTGCATTCTTTGATACCCAGATATCCGTTTCTGGATCATACATAACAACTGAATTCAACGAATCTCTCGTATCCGTTGTCCCGCCGAAAGCATAGATTTTACCACCTGCAGAAGCAGCAGATAACCAGAAGCGGTAGCTCGGCATGCTTGCTTTTATTTGCCATGAGTCAGTTAATGAATCATACATTAAACTACGTGTTAATTGATTCCCGACAAAGTAAACTTTAGATCCGACAACAACTGAAGCACCTCTAGCAAACTGGTAAGGCATAGTCGATTTAGTTTCCCAAGTATCAGAGCTAGGATCATAAGTTTCTACTGCTGATTTATTTACTCCCCCGAATGTATATATTTTTCCGTTAAATACTGCTGAACCAAGATCAAACGCGGCTTGTGGTTTGTTCACTTTAGATACCCAAGATGAGCTTGCATTTGTAGTTTCAGCAAAAAGTGTAACTGCTAGAATTAATGCAACTAATCCAATAATAAATTTATTAAACTTCAGACTAATCAGCCCCTTATATGTAATATACATATCTTAACTAAATAACACTAAGGATTATAGACTGATAATGCAATTAAATAAACGTTATAATTAAGGTTTTGTTATGTTTAAATGGATAAATCAAGTATTAATAAAAAATAAATGATAAAAGGTAATCATCAATATTGATTTTCAGATAGTAGAATTTAATCATTCTAAGTGGAATCATTTAGACTTATAAAAAACAAAAACGCCTGCGGAAACCGGAGGCGGGCAAAGGTGGAATTTGATGAAAAGGACGTTGAAAAGATTCTTCATTCCTACCAGCCTTAGAAGGCAATGATAAGAAGGATATTTTTGGTTGGGTAGAGGATCTCAGTTTTGAAGAAAAAAATCACTTCTTCTTTTTGAAAAAGCCGAATAACACTGCAAAAATAATGACAACGATGATGAAACCGCTCAATGATATCACCTCTCTTTGGGATTATAGCATGATCTGCAAGATTGATAGAAGTGAATCAATGTCACTAATTTTAATTGAATCATTTAAATGTACACAAAAGAAAAACCCTTGCTGCACAAGGGTTTGGAATGTCTATTATGGTAGGACGGATGGGGATCGAACCCATGACCCCTACCCTGTCAAGATTCAGGCCACCATTTCCCGACGTGGCCTAGGATGCCCCAATCCCTTGATAGTACGAGCTTTTAATGAACAATTTAACAAATCAAATGACCTTATGTTTCCAGACATTATTTAACATTTCGCACCAATTTCTCAACAAATATCCTACTGTATCCTTCGGTTTTATTGAGGGATTTGGGAGGGTTACTAAATGACGTAACTAAAAAAGCAAAGTCAGGGTTGGATGATTACTCTCCAGTTCCTGGCTTTGCTTTTTTGTGTTCTATATAGTCGCGCACTATGTCAAACTTTTTGTCTTTCAGCAGCACGTTACACATATACTTTATTGCTTGGTCATCGCTTTTAAAATCATAAGTACTTTTCACCTCATTGAGTAATTCCCTTGTATCCTCGTACAAGTTGGCTACAGTTCTACGTTCCGCCATCTTTTCCCCTCTTTCCTTATTTGAATTCATTGTATCAGATTATGAGTTCAAATATCAATAAATAGAACTCAAAAGTATTGACTATGAATTCGTTTTGCGATATAATGAATTCAAAACAAGGCGATATGAATTCAAATGGAGGTGTTGATCGGTGGAAGAAGAGATCAAGAGTGAATTAGGCAGATTGCTGCCAAGTATGAATCGGTTAGTTGACAAAATTGCTACATTGCAAAATGGTGATTGGCCGGAGTACTTTGATCGAAACAACCCGGATGAAATGTTTACTTTGAATATGTTTATTATGATGGGTGAAAGAATGAGTGAGGTTGTCGAAACTCTAAGAATCATGAACGCTCCAGTTATAGCCGAAGGTAAATTAAGCAAGAACAGTTCCGGATGCTACGAATTAAAGAAACAAGGCTATGTTTATACTTCAGGGTACGGCATCGAATTTCTTCGAGTCTATGATGACAATGTAAGTGTATGGGTCTCATCACGGATCGAACATAATGGAAATGACTATTACATTGTAAGCCATCCTGATTTAAAATTAAGTGGGCTTCGGGTGAACGGAAAATATGGTGATAAACCGCCTGATGAGTCCGCAGCGGAAGCGGACGAAACGCCGTGATGGCGTCGCGGAGTCCCGCCTCGAGGGAGCGTACATCTCCCCTTTACATAAATTTGTCCTTTGATAACTCCTATAAAATCTAACAGGATTCATGAAGGGGAAAATCCATATGTTTGGTTTGAAGTCAAGAAAGTCAGTTATTCTGCAACTGAAGCGCCAATACTCAAAGCTGCACCTATTCAAGTATCTCCTTATGATTATGATGTCATTATTAATTTCCCTGTTGAAGGTATCCTGAAACAGCTACACACATTCAGGAAGCAATAGAAAACGGCGAATCCCTGTATGCACGATTGAGCGAGCTGAAGCTGATGAGAATCGCAAGCAATCATTAGAGGGTATTCCTACGAAATCCGGCTTTGATAGTGACGAATTTCCCATGGCCATGTGTGCTGAAGGTGGAGCTGGCGCGGATATAAAATACATCGATCCTTCCGATAACAGAGGTGCTGGATCGTGGGTTGGAAACCATTTGGAAGAGTACAACGACGGTACAAGGGTTTTATTTGTTATTGAAGGCGGAAAGACACATGAAGAAAAAACAGAGGTTATTCAGCAGTCTCCACCAGCTGCGGCCACTGCTCCTACAATTTTCAAGAATTGCAGTGAGGTGAAAGAAGCCGGCAAGGCACCTTTACATAAAGGTGAACCAGGATACAGTTCGAAGCTTGATCGAGATGGGGGTGGCGTTGCATGCGAGTGATTTTATGAGTGAATCTATTAAAAAAGGCAGATG
>NZ_CBVJ010000015.1 GCF_000513275.1 Paenibacillus gorillae
TCCGCATCTGCCTTTTTATAAATTTAAAATGGTGAAATGGTTATCGCTCTACATATTCTGTTGCCCATCTATCAAAAGAATAGACAGTGTTTCCGTATGTATACGAGAAATTGCCCCCAATTTGACCTTCGACGTAAACTAGCAATCCAACACCTGATTCATTAAAATCCCAATTTACCCCAGGGTTAGGGAAGCTTGTCGTACCTGTCGAGGTAGGACCTGTAAAGGTTTTTGTTTCAGTTATAATTGTGCTACTACCGACTAAACCCCATGATGAAATTCTGACTTTGGGTGTAACAGTCGCATTTTTGACGGAATTTTTATCTACAATTTGAGTAATAATATTTCTTCCAGAAGCGGTCCATTTTGTAGAAACATGTGTCAATGAAAGAGTCAACCATCCACCTACACACATATTGCTAAGAGTTGTAATATTACATGAGATAGTAGCATCATAAGTTTTTGTTGTGTTAGTAATGGGGTTGCCAAATGTTTGCATGCCGCCGCCATCAGAATTAGAATCGATTGCATTATACAGAGCAGAAGCTTGTGGTGCAGAATCTTGACGTTCTTGAATAATCCTTTGCAAATCGTCAACATTACCATTTAAAGTTGTTCTTTCAGTCGTAATTTCAGTACCATCTACTACTTCTGTAAAGGTCTCAGTTGAAATTACTTCAAGGCCGTACAAGTCTTGCGGAGGAACTACTGTTTCCGCAGAAACAGGTGCAGCAAGTGACATCAACAAAACGCCAACCAGTAAAACACTACCAAATCTTCTTTTAAACAAAATTTCCTCATCCTTCCTTTTCGTAGATTCGTTTTACATTATGAATTAACTTTGATAAAATGTCTATAGTAAAATACAAAATAAGGAATGATATTTTAGTTGGAGGAGTGATATAGTATGGGTATTGGTAGTTTAATTGGAGGTTTGTGGATTCTTTTATTAATAGCAGTGATACTTATTATATTATTTTCTATTGTTAAATTTTCTGTTGATAAATCTAATTTAAGTAAGGATATTAGAAGTGAATTAAAAAGTGTAAAGAACGAGCTAAGAGAGATAAAAGCAATGCTTGAAAAAAAGAGTGATTTTTTTGTCCTGCAACTGCCACCTATAAGTGAGAGGACAAACAGCAGCGCCCGACACATACACTTACCTGTTTGGTTAGGCGATGAGCTGCAAAAGGTAGATTGCGGGTTGGTATGCGGGTCCTCGAATCCTGATGGCAGAAGTAATCTGCCGGAGGTGATCCTTAATATCTCGTCACAGACACACAACTTTCGCCACGAACATGCGTTCTCTTATTGCTTCCTGCATTGGGAGCATGAATATTTACAGCGTCTTAAAAGGGCGATTCTGAGCGTCTAGTGATGTATGGTTCGTGGTGGCGGAATAGGAACGCAACGCCTGTGCGTCTAGAAGTAGGGGGCGAATCCCGGCGTTTAAGTTGCTGACGTTAGTCAGCTATAAAATCCAATGCGGCTTTGCGGTGAAGTCTGGTCCGTGCATTGTGCTAACTGGCGACCAACGAGAAACTAAGAGCAAACCGTAATAAGGTGCGAATCATTGTCCACGATTAGCCAATTTTCGCACTGCCGGATGGCAACCGAACTTTTGAAGGGATGGTGAGAACCATCACCTCTAGTGATACACTTTGCGGAGACATCCAATTGAGACAGCACACTGAGGGGAATACCCCGGAGCGTTAAGTGTGCATTTGAGCGGCCCAATCCGGGCACGGCGCATTAGCGGTAGGCGCATGAAGAAATTGCCGCCATTTCACAAGCTATTTCCAAGGAGCCGTCCGGCTCCTTTTTTTGTTACGCCGATTCTGGTCCATATTGGCATTGGACTTTGTTCCCCCTTCTGACCTTGACTGCAAGGGTTAAGATTCGGCTCGCAGGCGCAATCCGACGAGTGTTAATAATCGTCGGGCTTACAACAAAACCGCTCCTTAATAAGAGGGGGCGGCTTTGTTGTGTGCTTCATGTTTAGGCTATTACGTAGAATTCAAATGCTTCGGGATGGCTCCAATAAGATTGGCGGACAAAAAGTAGACTTCTTTACTCGCAGCAATTGCGTAAAAGAAGTCTTCGTTAGTTTTGAGAGTGTACCTTTTTGGTTTCATCAGTTCGCCCCCTTGCTCCAAACTTCAACAGCAAAAGAGGAATATCCTTCCTTTTGTCGAAAGGGGTTGTTTGTATATAAGGGGGAGATTGAGATTAGACAGGTTATGATGTTATTAAGCTTAATTTTTGTAAGTATTTTTCTATTTATGGCGGTGTATTTCTCCATTAGTAATACGCCCATTATAAAGGACGTTCAAGGATTTGACGCTGGAATTTTTGTGGGGGCTTTAGGTGGGGTGTTAGGCGGTTCATTTACTTATTTTGCTGTGAAAAAGACTTTGGAGAATGATCGCCTGCGCGCAATTGAGGACAATAGATCTTATTTATCCATTACAAATAGAATCACTACTTACACTGCTATTATGAAACAAGGATCTACACGGATTTTGAGTACTGATGAAATCAGAAAATTACACAAAATTTACCCTGTAAATCAAAATAATGAAGTATTTTATTTCGAGATAAATCATAGTGGAAATCCTTCTGTGATCTATGATGTTAATTTAAAAATAACATATCCCAATAATAAAGTTGCGAATAACTATTTGGGGATTATTGAAAAGTCAACTAAAATATTAGTACCACTTTATCCAATATATTTACCTGAATCGAAGAAAGAAAATCCATCATTCGCAGAGATTACATATAGAACTTTAGGGGGGGAAAGAATTATTTACAGAATTAAATATGATCATATTAAGAATACAACAAAAGAACAATATTTAACTATTGAAAATAATAAAGAGAAATTAATTATTGATTCACCTGAACATACAGCTGTATCTTATATCAATTTATTGGAGGGAAAGTAAGGATGAACGTCAAACTACGGCAGAGTAGATTTCTTTACTCGCGGCTAATGTGAGAGGTGGTTGGTCTAATCTTCGACAACTAAAGAGGGATTTCCTTCCTTTTGTCGAATGGTTTGTGCGGGAGGGGTCAATGTGAATTTAAATAAAAGAGATCATTTCTATATTTTCGTAATAATGCTGATGGTTTTCTCTGCAGTTACTCTTTGCACAATTGTATTTTACAACTCAGAAAAAGCAGTGATGGGGATCAGCGTTGCTTCGACTCTTATTTCAATCGTATTAGCTGTGCTGGCAATAGCATACACCTTTATGGACAGCATGAGTTCGAAAAAACCATATTCATGATCTGAAAGTGACCACAGAGAAGTTAGCAGATTCGGTTGAGTTAGAAAAAGAGTTGATTAGTAAGTTTCAAACTCAATTGGGGGAAGTAACGTCGCTAAAAGACGAATTGTTCAGGAGTATCGTGGATACTGAAGAGTGGAGAACTACGTTAATAAATCGATTAGATGAAATGAAAAGTAAGAGTGACAGTGACAGTGATAGTGTAGTTACACTTGATAAGGTAAAAGAAATGTTGAATGAATTGCCGGCTCATCGACCGGAAACAAAAATGGATAGAGTAGATGCAATTTTGTTGCGCAATAGAATTGTGGAATTCTTGAAGGACTCGGAACCGACTTCGATAATGAATATACGTAATTATTTTGAAATTCAATCTGGTCACACCAGAAATGAAGTAACTCAAGCATTAGCATATCTTATCGGTTCCGGCCAACTGAAACATGTGATAAGGAATGGTGATTTATATTATAAGTATAATATGCCATTAACAGATGTGATTAGTTAATCTACCAAAAAGTCATCTCTCCTAGTTAGCAGGAAGAGATGACTTTTTAGATTCGGAGGAATCAAGCAATGAAAGTTAAATGTAATGGCCGAACCGGCTGCGGCAAGGGATTCGAGATTAAAGTTCAAACAATATCGCTGCCTGACGGAGTTGAGCATATATATATGCTTCAATTGCCCCTACTGCGGATACCGCTACACTGGCGGTTATATAGATCATGAGATTCGTCAGCTGCAGATGAAAATACAACAAGTTCAAAAGCGGTTCGGCGACAAGCGCTACAATAAAGAGGTTGTGATTAAGCAGGAGAAGAAGATAAAGCAAGAGATATCTAATAAGATGGATGGGCTGCGGAAGAAGATCGAGGATGCCGCAGCTGCTGAACAAGGGCGCTCAGATGAGTAGCCTTTTTTATTTTGTCCATTAGAGAGGATGAGACGGGATGAGTACAACGAAGCTTATATATGTTGGGCCAACAATCGAAGGTTTGCGGCAGAGCGCTACATACACCGGAGGGCTGCCAGCTAGCCAATCTTATTTGCTGGAGAAGTATCCGGAAATCAATATACTTCTTGTACCTCTCACTGCGAGTGCTACGACCATTGCTGCAATAAAGATCTCTGGCACACCCGAAAATGCTGCATTTAACAAATTGAGCGGCGGAGGCAGCCAGAAGGATCCGGAAAGATCAGGTGGAGAATCGATACCGCGCCCGTCCGCCGGACCAGTTGATGTGGAGCTGCTACGCGCAGCTACTAGCGGCAACGGGCCACAGCCGGTAATGTCGATTTGGCATTCACAGTTCGCGGGACAAGCGCAAGCCGAACAATATTTTTCGAGCTTGGCGAAATGAACGGAGTGTTTGTGCAATGCACCGTATTTAGCGCAACGGATCCTCAGAAGATGGTGACCCAATCTTCGGGAGGAAACGACGCTCATCCTGCGGACCGCTACTATTACGACAATGAAGCAATAAAATAGCCGGGTGGTGCAAGACGAATGGGCAAATGGTTTCCGTGGTGGATCTTACACAGAGGGAAGCACATTCGATAATCAAAAGGGTGGAAAGCGAAAGGCGAAGGGAAACTTCAAAGTTCCCACTGGATGGGATACGGAAGCAGGGACTCATACTTCTATTCATCGAACCGGTAGAAGTCGAGCAAATTCTTTTGCGAGATCCGTTAACGAATCATAGCCACCAGGCCAGCAAAAGCAACAGCGTTCGGATCGTGAGGATGTTGATTATAGCGGTATGCGAAACAAGCGGAGCGTATGGACCGTGGCAACTCAACCATTTCCAGAAGCCCATTTCGCCACCTTCCCTGAAAAGTTAATAGAACCATGCATCTTGGCAGGTGCCCCTGTTGGTGGTCGGGTAATTGATCCATTTGGCGGCTCTGGAACAACTTTAAAGGTGGCGTTAGAAAATAACCGGGAGTGTACGATCAGTGAATTAGGTGAGCAATACGTAGAGATTGCGGAAAAAAGAGCATCCACGATTCAACCGAAGATGCAATTCTAAAACAAATTAAAAAGGAGAGGGCTGCAGCTACTCTCCTTTTTAATTTTATAAGCATCACCCTCTGTACGCGATATCATTGATCGCGGGCGAGCTAACATTATGGGTTGATGACGGTCAGAATCTTACAGAAATTATATTCAATAAACCGTATTGTTACTAGCGGTAATACAAGGAAGGAGATGGATTGCGAATGGAAAAAGTCACTCCCACTCAACATCGAGAATTAACTGCTCCCCAGCACCGGGTGCTGCTCTTTGTTAAACATCACATTGCATCCAAAAGGTACCCCCCCCATCAATTCGAGAAGTTCAGGTTGGCTTGGGGTATGCATCAGAATCTAGTGTTCATGGACTTATGAAACAGCTGATCAAAAAGGGCTATCTATACCGGGATTCAAACGGTCCTCGAGCAATCAGAGTAATCGAACAGGGGAATAGTATTTCTCCGCGACCGGAAGTGCAATGGTTTACAGAACGCATGGAGGAAACTCTGCGGGCCAACGACCACAAAACAGGCTGGGCGGATTGTTCGGCGGACTGGCTAGCAAACCAAATGCACAAGAAATTGATGACACTGTGGCAATTATCTGACCCAGAGACAATCGTTACGCTGGCAGCCGATATTGCCAACTATTCCATGATGGTTGCAGATAACGCCCGCCGGCAAAAGGAGGCGAACAAATGAAAGTCATATCTGTTATGCAGTCGTGGGCGCAGCTCATTGTCTTGAAAGAAAAGTGGAACGAGACGCGGAACTGGGCGACAAAGCATCGTGGGCCGCTGGCAATCCACGCTAGTAAGAAAATAGATAAGGCAGCATGTGAACTGGAGCCGATCCGCTCCGTTCTTGCGAAGCATAGATTTCATGCCGGGAATCTTCCTACAGGCGCGATTATTGGCACGACCATCCTCGATGATTGTCACAAAGTAACGGCTAATGATGGCGAGTCTGCGCTAGTAGATCCTGGCATCCTCGTGGTCGGTAATGAGTTTTACTTTGGTGATTACTCTATTGGGCGCTATGCTTGGTCATTGCTGGATATTAAGCGCCTTGCTCCCCCCCCCCCCATTCCAGTTAAAGGAAAACTAAGCTTAAGGGAACACCCAATAGACACTGGTAATCGAACGGAAGCAGGTTGTTGTTCAGATAAGCAATTTACTTGAAGGCAGTTGTGCGAATTGCCCGAAGCGTGCTGAGCTTGGCTTGCTGCACGGGACCACATTCTCAAAAATCGACGGATTCTGTAATCGTGAATGCCAGATTGGTATGCAACTGCAGGATCTGGGAGGCCAACTCCGGTCGGCTATACGACCCCGAGTTAAGGTGGATTTTGAAGAATAGGAGGTTCAAATGATAAAGATCGCTGATGTAAAGTGGTCGGTTATATAGGTTTTGATCCACAACATGGTTCCTCTTAGTTTTAATACATCTTCACAATCTACAGTTTCTGCAGATAAGGTTTGGATTCTTTTTAATAATTCATCAGTTGATTCCAATTCAAAACACCCCTTACATCATGAATTATTGTAAGTAAATAAAAGCATATATAGCCTGTACAGGGTGTAATTTGACTGGTTTTGTCACATTTCGGAGCATAGAGCGGGCTGAATACATTCAAAAGAATGAACCAGTTGGAATTTTAATAAACCCCTGAAAGTTCAGGGGTTTGAAACTAATTGATAGTATTACCTAACAAGGATTAACAAATAAAAAGCGTGTAATGTGAACCGGCTGTCTTATAGGTGCAGGGGCACCAACTAGGGAGATCCAAGTATCAACTTGCTGACCGTCAGGTGATATACCGACGGGGTTGATAGCTACGGCACTAACATATGGACCAAAGTTGATGATAGCTAAAGTCCATTTAAAAAAACATGATGGTATATCGGCAGTAAAACTTTTATAGACATCTTCAGGTTCTGAGAGAGGTTTGATAGGTCTTCTGTCGGGGGGAAGTTGTTCTAGTGGAACAACATAAGGGTACAGAATTAATCTAACCCTCTCAGTAGGATTTGCATTGAAATAACGTGCCCAATCAAGGACTTGAGCCTGGGTAGCTCCCATTAATGAAGATGGAGCTTGTTGATTTGATTGTGTAAAAGTCAATTTATCATATCCCTTCAGTTCAATTAAGCCCATCGTATGCCCTTGAATTACTAATGGTTACAGTAATGTTTTTTACTGGTGAATAAACTGGCTAAGTAATACTGTTTATAGTTTGACCATCTTGATTAATGCTGAATGTGGAGGCGAAAAGATGCAGAGATGCGATTATAAAACATGTCAGGCGGAAGCTACGACTAAAGGTTATGTATTCGGGCGTGTGAAGGGAAGCGGAGATGATTTTTCATATTTACCTGTTAATGCCTGTGATGATGACAAAAAAATTGACGGTTTCTTTGAGGAAATCGACGGTGCGAGAAGCAATACACCGGACGCCACTGATGAATTTGCTAAAGCCTGCAGGGAGTTGAAAAGAAGCCTGGAGGAACTAGCAGAGCGATTGGGTGTATTTCGATTCTTATATTGGCTGGAAGCCAAGTTAAAGAATCACCTTAAAAAAGGCAGGTGAAGAAGTTCTATGGCCTTTGTAATTCAGGACATTAAGTCTGAGAAGTACCTCAAACATGACGGAACGGATAATGATCATCCTTATGATGACGTTGAAAAGGTAGAAGAGGCAGAGCAGTTTCCTAACTATAAGCACGCATGCTTTGCAGCCTTCTGGTATGCAGATATGACCGGAAATGGCGTGTTATTGATCGTGAAACCGGCATTCGGTACATCCAAGATAGAGGCGAGAGATTTAAACCAGAAGTAGAATCGGATCAATAACCATGAGCAAATTGATCACTACTTTTCAGACAACGACCCGACTCTTCCGCCAACCTAAGAAAATTGGAGATGTGCTTGAGTATAAAGATAAATCGTATTTGATACTTGGAATCGAGAAATTTGAACTTTACGGTAATAAGTTGAGAATATGGTTTACATGTCAAGACTTGAGCCAAACGGAATATATCTCGGTCAAAAAGGCATATCCCAAGGCGCATTTCATCGAATTGTTTGTGCAGTTCCGACATGATGATACTGAGAAAATAAGGCGAATGGAGCTCGGTAAGACGTGGACGGTACATGGCAAAGTTTACAAGGTTACGGAGTACACGGAGATAAAGCTGATCGGTACCGACATCTATATTTCAATGGCAGCTTGCCCAATTCATCCAATTGATCGCAAGGAAGCAAAGCGAAGCTGTTCACGGAGCGGCTAAAAAAACTGAATTTAGAATTGCTTTAATCGATTGAAAGGAGAGGTTCCGGATGGCAGGCAAACACTACGGTCCACCTGAGCAGTATGAAGACAAGCTCGTTAAGGTTATGCAGTGTTTGGGAACCACAGATTACAATTTCGACTGGGGCCGGCGCGGTGGCTGGGTAGAGTTTCGCATCAATGGCCAGCTTTACCGGTTCGACCGTTCCGTTGAAAAAGCTCAGGAAAACGGTCAAAAGATTTAATTTAGCAGCGATGCCTTCGCGCAGCTCGTGCTGGCGCTCGAGGATCTGGCGCGGCTTGCAGAGCGTGGTATTTATAAGCTGCAGACGTGGATCGAAGGTATGCGATACCTGCCGACACTGCTGGAGCTGTCGGCATGCTTCCGAGTATTAAGTTTTGACCACCTACCGGATATTGCCATGGTGACGGGCAGGTACCGTTCAATTGCTAAACAACAGCATCGAGATAACGGCGGGAGCAATGTACAATTCATTGCACTCCAAAAAGCAGCGGAAGAAGCAAAACGATATTTGGAGGAAGCATAATGGCGAAAATCACAATTCAATATGACAATGATAGGCCGGAAGAGGTTCATGAGGTTTCACAATTCGTATTGGTACATGTGCCGCCAAGTGAGCTGGAGGAGAATTTGATCATGACGGCCCAATGTTCCAATGAATTTCTGCGGAAAGCAATATCGGATGAAAATGCAAAGGATTACTATAAACAGGCATTCAAGGCAATGAGCAATAAGAGGTTAGGAAAGCAATTCTGAACATTCCAGAAATAGTGTATTAAAATCATAGCTACAAGATGCACCAGGATGCGCGCTGCGATTCTGACGGCAAACTGCTACCATTAAACCGAACATATGTTTGGGGTTGTTGCTATTGAGCGGCCCTTTATCAAGGATGCACGAACTTGCTAACCTTCTCGTACTTCAGAGATTCAAGACAATGCAAGAGAAGCAGATGCAAAATAACGTTGAACAGTTTTTGAATGAACGAAACATTCCTTATGAAAGGGAAAAAAGGTTGGATGACAAGGATATTCCTGACTTTTTAATCGATGGAATCGTCCTCGAAGTAAAAACGAAATGCTCAAATAAAGCGATATATCGACAACTCGAACGATACTCCCGCCATGAAAATGTAACTGGCCTGTTATTGCTAACTGGAACGAGTATGCATCTACCTCCAACAATTAACGATAAACCAGCTTTGATCGCTCCACTTGGAATGGGGTGGCTATGAGTAAGACATACGGCAAGTTGGAGCTGATAGAAGCTCAATGGCGGCTCTCAGGTATAACACCGCATGTTGCGATCCGGTTGAAACAAATATTCCCGCGAATCGCGAAATGGGATACTGGGCCGTTTAACTTCCCGACCGACAGCGCCCACAGTGCGGACTTATCCTGGTTCACGCAACGGTACCCGATGCAAATGGATGAAGTCAGCCAGCGGGCACTAATCCAAGGCCGTGAGCAGTTTGAGGCGGAACAAGCGCGAATGGAAGAAATTCTGCGACGTGATTACATGCCGCCGCCGCGAGTGGGATTTAAGCCGGGGCAAATGGTGCGACCATATCAAGCGCAAGCTGCTGAGCTGACGTTGTTCAGAAAGTCGCTGTTGCTCGGTGATGCGGTGGGATTAGGTAAGACATACAGCGCCGCCGCATTGATGCTTGACGGGAGAGCGCTTCCGGCAGCAGTTGTGATGCAAACACATCTTCAAGATCAAATGGAAAAACATGATTGAGGCATTCACATCGCTTCGCGTTCACAAAATCAAAGGCACTCGTCCATATGAGCTGCCGCCAGCAGACGTTTACCTCTACAAATACAGCCAACTGCTCGGCTGGATAGATACCTTTAGCGATGGATTTTTTAAAGCAGTCATCTAAGACGAAGTGCAGGAACTTCGAAGGGGCACTGATAGCGGAAAAGGGCAGGCGGCGAAGCGACTCTCCGGATCCGTCGAATACCGCCTAGGGCTGTCAGCGACGCCAATCTATAACTATGGAGTGGAGATACACAACATTATGAGTTTTCTCGATGGCAATGTCCTCGGCAGCTTTGACGAGTTCATGCGAGAGTGGTGTGTCGGTTATCGGGAAGTTAAGGATCCGGAAGCGCTGGGCTCATTCCTGAGAGAGCAAAATGTCTTCCTGCGCCGGACGAAAAAAGATGTCGGTCAGCAAATGCCGCCGGTGAACCAAATACCGTCCATGTTGACTCAGACGAAGAATCTCTGAAATCGGTAGAAGATTTAGCCTGGCAGCTGGCAATTAAGACGACGATCGGCTCATTCATGGAGCGCGGGCGTGCTGGCCGTCAGTTGGATTTGCTTATGCGGCATGCAACTGGAGTTGCAAAAGCAAAGTCTGTCGCCAGGTATGCAAGGATATGGTTGGAGTCATATGTCCCGATTATGCTGATGGGCTGGCACCGAGACGTTTACGATATTTAGCTGCAGGAACTGGAAGAGTTTAATCCGGTCATGTATACGGGCAGCGAGAGTGAGCACCAAAAGGCCGAAGCAGTTCGGAAATTTGTATCGGGCGAGACTAACATCTTCATTATGTCACTCTGAAGCGGCGCCGGACTCAACGGTTTGCAATTTAGATGTTCCACCGTGGTGTACGGCGAACTTGACTGGTCGCCAAAAGTACATGAGCAGATTAGCGGCCGGTTGGACCGGGAGGGGCAGGAGGAACAGGTAACTGGTATTTACTTGATTTCTGATGACGGCTCAGACCCGCCAATGGTCGAGATACTCGGTATCAAATCGTATCAGTCTCAGGGCATTGTCGATCCCGGCCAGCAACTAGAAGCTAAACATTCCGATAAAAGCTGTATTCAAGCTTTAGCAGAACAGTTTCTCATCAAGAAGGAGGCGGCAGCAGATGATTGAACTAACTGTTCCTCAGTACGATCTCATGCAAGTGATATCGAAGCATCCCGGCATCCGATACGGCGAGATACTTGAGAAGGAATTAATTCGTACAGAAGTCATATCTGGTCATTTGCACGCCCTAACAAAGAAGGGTCTGGTTCGTAAAGAAGGCGAAAAAAGCCGCTTCAAGTTTTACAGTACCGGCCTTGAATACAGACTTGAGTCAGAAACGGGTGTTTCTGGCACAACAATCAAGCCTAACAAGGTCGACAAGCTTATTAATGACGCCTTGAACACTGAGCTGACTGCAGAGCAGCAGCGGATCCTTAAAGAGAACAAACACCTGCCACGGACGGAATTGTCCAGATTGATCGGCATATCAAAATTCACATTGAACCTGTTAATGGATAGAGGATTGAAATTAGGAAGCCAAAATCGAGAGGAGCAATAAAATCATGAAAACAACGATTAACGTTGATTTTACAAAAAACAATACCAATAAAAAGAATGAAGTAGAGCTTGGCTTTTTCGTTCGCGGGGTGCGCTTACAGACGAACAAATCATTAAGTTAGCACGGATGAAGGCTGTCGGCGAGGTTGTTATCGAGATTAAAACACCTCAGACCGATTTTGATGATTATGATCGTGAGCAAACGACTCCTATGAGAGAAGGCATTCGGGCTAAATTAAATCCCGATTACACGGTTGATATTGAATCTAAACAAGAAGAATCCGGCGAGCAGCTCAGCATCGATGATGTAGGCAACGAGTGCAGAAGCCCGCAAGATGAGTCGTCTGGGACAGCGGGTGAAGGCAACGGAGCTGAGGAATCTGAAGAGTGGAAGCCGCAGAGGATGATTCGACGGATACAGAAGAATCCGATGACGGAGCTGACGATGACGATGCGCAAGATGATGAAAGTGATGAGGAAGAGTCTGCTGCCGGCGATTCTGGTGATGGGGCGTCAACTGAAGAAGACGCATGGTAATGCGTAAATGGAATTGGGGTTTAATTGCTGCGGTTGTTTTATGTCTCATGTTTTGGTTGTTAGCGTTTTGACTGGTTTATAAGCTGTAAATTGTTTTGGGCTCCCGGCGATCCCGGGGCCCACTCCCACAAAGGGGCGTGAGGGAAGTGGGTGATCGGAAACGAAAACGTGAAGCAATTCCTGAATTGGATGAACGGGGGTTCCTACTCGACTTAAAGGATCTTGAGGCGGGTTACCGGGCCACTTACAGAAATCTACGTGCAGCTCTGGTTGCAACGGGTTAGAACGGAACCCATCCAGATGAACCAATTTTGCGCAGCACTATTTCGGATATAAATTATGTAATCAACTGGATGCAAACAGGACGCCGGCCGCACAGTAAGCGCGGAATAGAGCGACGCGGCGTGTATGCAAATACAAAACTTATAGATCCGATGATTATGCAAAATTATAGCAACAACTATAACTCCCGCAGCGAATCGACTCTGACACCAGAGCAGAAATTCAAGCTAGAGCAGGCGCTGAAGATGTTGAGCCCGCAGGAACGCGAAGCTTACGAATTAGCGCATGGCCGGGGACTCCCGCACAGTGAGATTGCCAAACTGCTTGGAATAACCAAGGGAGCAATCGATAAGATGATCCAGCGAGCTCATAAGAAAGTATCGGGTGAGGAACAGGGAAATTTATTTCTTCTGGTGACGGATGAATGAAAGCAAGAAGAAACTCTTAGGAGGAATGGGAATGAGTGATAGGGATGAACTTCCAGATTCACTGGAAGTTAAACATATACAAAAGCTTTTGAATTGTGGCCGAAGACAAGCATATGAACTCGTTAACTCTGGACAATTTCATGCTGTAAGGGTTGAAACTAAGATAAAGGTTTCCAAGAAAGTCTTTTTTCAATGGTATGAAGGACAAGAACGCAGTAGTTAAAGGAGAGGTAGTCGGGAACAAAAGGAGCAAAGGTGACGGATTATTGACCTTTGCTCCTTTTGATAAACCTGTCCTTACTAAAAATAGAATTTATTTCGCTTGCTACAGGTGTTATCCATTTTATGTAATTTTAGACATGCATCAATATAAAATGTCGATTGATGCAAAATTAGAAGAGGAGGAATTAGCTTGGCAGTAATTAAAGATAAGACAATCAAAAAAAACCCTGGTACTTTGTTATTGAGGCGAAAGAGAGTAAGGGGAATGGTCGAATCAAGAGGCGAGGATTTGGAACGAAAGCGGCTGCGGAAAAGGGACGAAGAGAACTGCTTATTGAAATCGAAAAAGGGATTGATTTAAATGGCGACAAAATGCTTTTTAAAGATCTGCTGCATAATTGGTTGCGCGGGAGAAAAAAAATGGGGATGAAACTAGAAGGATTTATAAGTGGTTAATTAATGACCATATAATACCGGCATTTAAAGAGGAGGACATATTGGTTAAAAAAATCACACCATTAATGATAGAGAACATTTATCAAAGATGGGAAGAAGCCGGAGAAGATAGTTTGTGTAGTGACAATCAAAGGAAATGCCACACTATAATTAAAGCAGTCGGTTGGGGGATCATAACTATTAATCCGGCTGACCACGTAGAAACGCCTACTATTAAAGCGAAGGAAATGGATTATTGGACTTCTGAAGAATGTCATAGGTTTCTACGGGAAGCAGAAAAAGATAGATATTACCAAGCATTCTTACTAGCTATTGTTGCAGGAATGAGACAAGGTGAGATACTTGGAGCCGAAAAAACTGATGTTAAATTCACTGCAAAATCCCTTTCAATACACCAGACATTAGAACACGACGGAAAAAAATAACCCCGGGAACTAAAAGAGGGTTCGGACGGTCAATAGGTTTAGACATATTTACTCTAGAGAAACTTGAGAAACTGATTTATAGATCGAAAGTAGAGAAATTAAGAGCAGGTGATTTATATAAGGATAATAACTTGTTAATCTGCACACAGTTAGGAACACCTGTATAACCAAGAAATCTTAATCGATCTTTTAGTAGAATCATTGAGAGGATTAATCAAAATCTCCGTTGGAATGAAGAACCTCTTAAGAAAATCAGATTTCATGATCTTCGACATTCGCATGTCGTAATGTTATTGGAAATGCGAGAGAATTTAAAAAGAATAGCCGAGAGAATGGGTTGGTCCAGTGTAAAGACGCTTGATAGATACGCTCATATTACTCCACATATGCATCAAGATACCGCCGATACTTTTGGGAAAATGTTTTATTCTAAATCTAAACATCAGATCGTTTAGGAGTCAAAAAATGATCCAAATAAAACGCACCAAAAACGCGCCAATAGTGAAATTCATCCATTTTTCATCGAATCGTCTAAACGTGCTCATAAGAAAAAACCCTAACGTAGTAAGGGTTTCAGTGGGTTTATTATGGTAGGACGGATGGGGATCGAACCCATGACCCCTACCCTGTCAAGGTAGTGCTCTCCCGCTGAGCTACCGTCCTGCGATAGTTAATATAATATCACAAATTAAATTGAGAAATCAAGTATAAATTTAAGGAATTTATACTTGATCGTTTAGTAATGCCATTCCATTAAAACTTCACAACCGGCTCGGATGGCTGATGTGTCTCCTTTTTGCTTCTAGTGCCGATCCGTTTGCCCCATTTGATGGCAGGCACTTCGATATAGTTATAGGATGCTGCAGCTATGAGGATAGTCCAGAAGAAAGCCAGTACATAGATTATTGAAAGCGGTAGTTTGCCATGAAACAAGTAGATGAAGCTAAACAGCACGAGCAGGTGGTACAGGTATATGCTATAGGAAATATCGCCGAAAAAGGCAATGATACGAATGCTGAGGAGTCGCGTCACTCGGGCTGAGCCCAGCGCGATGATGATCAGTATGGCGCAGCTAACAGTTGTCGTGTAGTCATCGAGTATTTCTTGGTAATGGCGTAATCCGACGCGATTTCCTACTGCCATCGCTAGCTCCGAGTAAGTGAAGAGAATGTAGGCTAGACCGAGCAGGCTCCACTTCCATGCTTTTGAGCTTTTTACGAAAAGGCCGACAATGAACTCTCTGTGCTTGGCCAGCAGTCCGCCGATGAGGAATATGGTGGTGTAGTGAAGGGTATCCATGAAGCCAGTGTGAAATCCATAGCTATGATCATAACCGAAGATGTTTTTGGTGCCGCTAATAGCAGAGAGAGCCAGACACAATCCAAGCACCGTTTTCCAATTCCACTTCATAATAATGAGGGCTAGCAATGGGAAAATGATCGAGATTCGCATCTCTTGAACCAATGACCAGATAACATTGTTATATAGGTTGGAGTTATAGTTCCCGATAAGAAGCAGGTTTTCGACTACTGATTTTACAGTTACCGGTTCGTTCCATGAGGAGTTGAACCAGCTGCCTAGCGATGATATTCCTCCGGTGGACAGCCAAGAGCAGAGGAGGATCGAGAATACCATGGCAAACCAGAATGGAACGTAAATTCTTAATATTCTTTTTAATAGAAAGGTTTTGTAGGAAATGGCGTTGTTTTTCAAAAACGGGAGCATGAGAACGAAGCCGCTAAGCAGGAAAAATAAAATGACAGCGCCGTGTCCATTTTTTATAAACGCAAGGGGCGAGAATTTAAACAATAGAACGGATAGGGCCGGCTTGACCTCAACTTGATAATAATGACTGAAGACGACAGCAATCGCTGCCAAGCCTCTCATTGCGTCCAACTGTCCAATCCGGTTTTTATTCATCACTCTCATCCTCAATCTCTTTATTTGATACAAATTGTATCATAATGTTCGGAAATTGAGAAGACTTTGCTGGTATTTTTATGGGCCAGCGAGCATAGTTGACCGGGAGCGGGCATACATATACGAATCAGGCTTGCAGCTTGCAGGGCAAGTATGCAGCGGAAACCTATCTTTGAGGAGGGCGTTCGTTTGGCGGCGGAATATGCCCATTTGGCCATATGGTTAATTGGTCTGTTTGGTATTGTCATTACTGTAAGCGCTTGTGTTCTCAAGCTTGTTGTTGAAGATTCGCTCAGTTATGATCAAACCTTTCTCTGGAGAAGGAAGCTTCCTGCGGAATGTCTCGAAAAGGAATAATAATTGCCCTCTGCTGGGCATGCTACTGGAGTGTTTGAATTCAGGCAGCATATTAATGTATGAATCGCTGTCTACAAAAAGGAGAGTGCAAGCATGAGTCCAGCAGACGAGGGGCAGCGC
Organism: Paenibacillus gorillae; assembly: GCF_000513275.1. Lineage (GTDB taxonomy): Bacteria > Bacillota > Bacilli > Paenibacillales > Paenibacillaceae > Pristimantibacillus > Pristimantibacillus gorillae. The sequence continues at coordinate 16,688 of NZ_CBVJ010000015.1, forward strand.
GAGCATATCGTGGCGGTTCAGAAAAACGGAGACGGAGATTTAACATCGTTCAAAACGTCATCAGGCCGAATTCTTGATTACGCTACAGCACTTCAAGAGGTTCAAGATGGGCATATTGCAGGCGTGAACGCCTTTAAAGGAAGAGATGGAGAACTTCATATTCGCGGAGATGCGGATGGCGATCCAACAAACAATTTAGATCAGCTCCCTATTTTCTAAGTGCTTGATACAAAAATAGAACAGCGGCAAACGCTTGTTAAATCCAAGCGCTTGCCGCTGTTTTTTTATTTATACGAATAGGATTGTCGTTGCTTAACGAACTGCATAGGTCCTGTCCGGCCGATATATTCCTCCATCGTATCCCCGTAATGCATCAGCATGACTTTGGATTGAATATCCTCCGGAAGCGTTAACAGCTCCTCCAGCGAGGCGTGGACAACGCCCGGTGATTGCAGCTGGCAGTCATGGTAGATCGTCTGAACGCCCTCATCTACCAGACGCTGCATCAGCTCCCCATTGAACTTCATATCTGCGGAGTAAAAGAAACGGTCATTAAATAGGAAAGAGTAGCTCAGCTTCCCTGTTATATGATCGGTCTGAAACAGACGGACATGAAGGCCAGGGTGCAATTCGTAATTAATACCTTCTTTAAGTGGCCTTACCTCGAAGAAATCGCTCATCGCGTTGAGCGGCTCTTGCGTCAGTCCGCCCCTGAGCGTCTGCTCCCATAGTGGATCGACAAGCCCTTCAGCAATATACATAACCGGCTTTTTGCCGTAAAGAAACATCATTTGAAACGCATATTCCTCTAAGCCGCCTACATGATCGGCATGGATGTGGCTGACCAGCACGGCATCCAGATCGTTGAACGAAAGTCCGGCTGCATGCAAGGAGCTTGGCAGCGTAATGCCACAGTCGACGAGAAGCTTATAACCGTCCAGCTCGATGAGGCCGTTGTTGTTGTCATATTTTTTGGCAAATGCGCTCCCTGTTCCGAGCATCGTAATATTCATGGTTTACTCCTCCAATGGTTACGGACTTCTCACCACTTTATCAAAAGATGCGCAAACTGACAAACCAAGATACACATTTGGCCCGATCTACATATAATGCATCAGCATAACGGTGGAAGGGGCGGAAGTTAGAATGAGCAAAGGGAAGGGCAAGGCCAAAGTAATCAAGAAAAAGGCGGCAAGTGAAAGAAAGCAGTACCATTATAAGCTGGTGCTGTCGGGCACCTGCGGCGTATGCAAAACGCCATGCGCGCGAGGCATGAAGTACTGGGAGAGAATGCAGGAGCCGGGGTCGCTGGGTAAAGGCGTGCCTTGCATTTTAACCCGCACATACGGGTAATACTGGGCTGGGAGATGTGGAGCATTTCCCAGGCAATCGCGTTATTCTACAGCATTTTACAGCCGGGAACGGCAATGATTTCCACCCTGAGACTCAAGTGAAAAATATGCTTTTTTTACCGCAACTTTCATCTATAGGCCGAGTATAACCTTACATCCAAAGAGTAACCGGATGGAGGGTTTTCATCGATGAAATTCAGTAAAATTGCTATCCTTCTTGTCGTGCTGACACTGTGCGGAGGAACGTTAATGTTTGCGGATGCGGCCTCGCAGAAGGTACGTGTTATATTGAACGGCAGCGAGCTGGACGACAACGGACTGATTGTGGACAACAAAACCTATTTGCCGCTTCGGCAAATTGCGAACGGATTGCAGGCGATTGTCAGCTGGGACAATCAGACCAAGAAAGCAACGCTGTATAAACCGAATGTTCATATGATTCTGTTCCAGGACAAAGTCGTGTTCGGCAATGTGGACAAAGGCAACCGTTATACGTTCAACGTGCTGTCCCAGATCGATAATCTGACGACGGAAGTGTCCGCTGTTAAAGTTTCGATTACCGATCCTAACGGAACGGAAAAAGTCATTCAATCACAGTCAGTCAACATTACGAAAGATAATTTCTGGTATAGAACCGAGGATATCAAATATAACTTTGAGTTTGCCGGAAAATATGCGGTCCGCTTTTATATGAAGACAAGCGCGTCAGATGAGTGGACGGTTGTGTCCGAGAAGCTTATTTCCTCACAATAATTTTGGTAGAAAAGCGTAGTTTCATAAGCGATTTGCTCTTATTCTCGATTGAGGATAGGGGCTTTTTTTTACCTAAAACGTCTGCCGTCATTATGGTTTGACCGCTTTACTGTCTCATGGTACGATACGAGAGTATGTATATATAATTGAAATGGGGTATTCTGCAATGAGCGAGCATCAGCATGGAGACAACTGCGGCTGCGGACATGACCACGATCACGATCATGATCACGAAGAGCATGTGTTCATAGTAACAGACGACGAAGGCCAAGAACGTGAAATGGTTATGGTCTATACGTTTGAATCGGAAGATAAAGCTTATGCCGTATTGCTGGATCGCAATGATCCGGAAGCGGACGGTGTTATTTTCCGTTTTGAAGAAGAGAATGAAGAGACTTTCCTGGTTGGCATCGAAGATGATGCAGAGTGGGATCGCGTAACGGCGATTTATGAAGAAATTGCTCGCGTGGAGAATGAATCCCAAGGTTAATCGGGAGAAATTCAATAGTTTACAGGGTCAAAAAGAGAAAGGGCTGTCCTAAACTGACTTAGGGACGCCCTTTTTTTATGTCGTTCATTTCCGGGGATTATAGTAAATCGTCCGTCCATTGAAGAGCTGAAGCTCCGCTTGCAGCTGCTTTGCTAAATATTTGCATAGCTCGTTAGCCTTGGCCTTGTCTCCATGAGTGGATTGCTCGGGCAGCACAGCTTGAATCGTTGTGCCAGCTTCGTCTGTCCCAAAAATAATGTATTTGTAAGAGGGATGAGTGCCTTTCAAATAAAACCACCGGTCGTCCTGCTTCGTCTCAATCGTATAAGGAAAGGCTGCTCCTGCATAATCCCAATCGAGCTGCTGGCCGGTCAGAGCCGTCTGATCACGGTAATGAAGCAGCTTCTCCTTTAATTGAGCAAGCGACAGTTCACCTTCGGCGGAGCCTTGCACCAGTTTAATGTAAGCGCTTTGACCCATGCGTCCCACCTCCACGCCCATCATAGCATGCGGCAGCTTCCTTTTACAATAAGTGGAACAGCAATGCAAAAATACATTTTGTTTGTTGAGGAGGTACATCTGGTCCGGTGTCGAGCCAACGGCAAACGCCGGTTACGCTGCCTTGGTAGATCAGGCTGCATAACCGGCGTTTCTTTTCGCAGAGTAGAACTAGAAAATTGCGTTTTCCTCCACAATTACTTTCACAAATTGAATGCTGCGGTCCTCTGGACCCTTAACCGGCAAGCCAACCTCTACATGATCGATGATATAGTCGATGTTGTTTTGGGAAATGACCTCTCCCGGCAGAAGAATCGGAATGCCCGGCGGGTACACATAGATAAACTCGGCAATAATACGTCCAGCCGATTCCTTGAACGGAACAACCTCAGTTTCCCCGTAAAAAGCGTCACGCGGCGTCAGTGAAAGCTGCGGAATGTCCGGAATTTTAACGACCAGCTCACGCGCTTCAGCGCCTTCGTGGAACGCTGCGGACAAGCCTTTTAGCGATTCAATCAATTTATCGACAGAATCAGACGTATCTCCAGGGGTAACTAGGCAAAGAATGTTATACATGTCGCTCATTTCGATCTCAAGGTTATAATGCTCACGCAGCCAGTTTTCCGTCTCGTAGCCTGTCAGGCCAAGATGGCGGATATGAATGGACACTTTCGTAGGGTCAAAGTCATAAGTGGCTTCGTCGCCTAGTATTTCCTCCCCGAAGCAATGCAAGCCGGGGATCATATTAATCTGCTCGCGCGCATATTGGGCCAGATTAATCGCTTTTTCAGCAATATCATGACCGTTGATGGCGAGATTGCGCCGTGATGTATCAAGGGACGCAAGAAGCAGGTATGAAGTTGATGTTGTTGTCAGCATGCTGATAATGGTCTGAATACGATGCGGATTGACGCGGCCTTTGCGTACATTCAGCACAGAGCTTTGCGTCATGGAGCCGCCAAGCTTATGAACACTGGTTGCAGCCATATCGGCGCCCGCTTCCATTGCGGACATTGGCAGCTTCTCATGAAAGTGAATGAGCACACCATGTGCTTCATCGACGAGTACTGGAATGTCGTAGCCGTGAACGAGATCTACGATTTCTTTCAAGTTAGCGCAAATGCCGAAGTAAGTCGGGTTGATAACCAGCACAGCTTTAGCATCGGGATGCTTGTCCAGCGCACGTTTGACGGAGCGCGTCGTAATGCCGTGGTCGATGCCCAGATTGGCATCGCGGGCAGGACTAATGAAGACAGGGCGTGCCCCGGCGAAAATAATAGCAGCCATAATCGATTTATGCACGTTGCGCGGCACGATAATTTTATCGCCCGGCGCGCAAACTGTCATAATCATCGTAATAATGGCACCGCTTGTTCCTTGTACGGAAAAATAAGTGTAATCAGCGCCGAAAGCATCGGCTGCGAGCTTTTGGGCTTCTTCAATAACGCCGGTCGGTTGATGCAAATCATCCAGCGGGGCTATATTGATCAAGTCGATCGACAACGCGTTGTCGCCGATAAACTCTCGAAATTCGGGATCGCTGCCTAGGCCTTTCTTATGTCCCGGAATATGAAACTGTACCGGGTTCTGCTCCGCATGGCGGCGGAGTGCGCTGAAGAGCGGGGTTTGGTTATGGTCCATCGCTGTAATCCCTGCCTTTCGGTATCGTCAAAAAGTGCAAACAAAATTGAGTATAGCAAAAACAAGTCGGAATGCAAGCAGCATTTTTAGATTATAGAATCGGAGTGTACAAGCTATGAACCAAATCGAAGCGCCGGCAAGGCGCAAAAGCCCAGTGTGGAGCTCGCCGTTTGTTATTCAACTGCTCATTATTATGCTGCTTGTAGAATTTGTAAAAGGGGCATTGATCGTATCCATACTGCCCGTTTACATGGGTACGGTGCTTGGCCTGTCAGCTTATGCGATAGGCTGGTCGCTCGCGCTTCTATATATAGGAGACAATGCGTTCCGCAGTCCGCTGGGCTGGTTGATCGAACGGGTTGGTTACCGGCAGACGATGCTGTTCGGCATCATCCTGACCTTTGCCGCCGTGCTGATTGTCACTTTTATGCATCACGTCGGCTGGCTTATCTTTGCCTGCCTGCTGCTTGGCGTCGGTACTTCGCCGTTATGGCCTTGCGTCATTACTGGAGCAACAGCGGGCGGGGAATCGAGCGGTACGGTCATGAGCGTTGTCTATATGTCCTGGCTGATTGGAATCGGAAGCGGGCCGATCGTAATTAATTTTTTCATTGCGCATACGTATACACGCGCTTTCCAGATTTTAATCGGAGCTATGACGATTGCAGTTATTGTTACGCTGCTGCTTCCAGGCAGGAAACAATCGAAGGCGATGGAATCGGCGTCGGCAGATGCGTCAGGGGAAGGCAGCGCTGGACAGAATCTGACGGCTGCTAAGCCGATACACATTAGAGCTGTGGAATATATGAATAAACTTCGTGATTCCCTGCACGTTAGCAGACTGCTATATCCGGCTATGTTCGCGCAAAACTTCGCCCTAGGGCTGCTGACGCCGATTCTGTCGCTTTATGCGCGAACGGTGCTTCATCTCACTCCCCAGCAATACAGCTACTTTCTGGTGGCTGGAGGGGCTGTTACGGCGCTGGGGCTCATTCCCGTCGGCAAAGCTGTTGACCGCTGGGGTACGCGCTGGCTGCTGCATATTGGCTTTCTGCTCGCTGCAGTGTCATTGCCGCTGCTTGGGATGACCAGATATCTCCCGGCGGTTCTCGTCATTGTGGCTATCATAGGCATCGGTTACGCTTGCATTATACCGGCGTGGAACGCATTTATCGCTGAGCAAATTCCGAAGACGGAGCGCGGTGCGGTATGGGGATTTTTTCTGACGATTGAAGGAACGGGCATGGTGCTGGGCTCCATTATGTCCGGCAGGCTGTGGGACAGCTTTGGCCCGCACATGCCTTTTCAGTTGAGCGGCATCGTTATGATCGTGTTATTTGTTCTTCATTTGTTCATAACTAAGCGGCAGCGCGTTATGGTACGATAGCGAATGGAGGCGAATCGGCTATGCGAGACAAACGACTATTAATTGTAATGGCTATTCTAATGACAACTTTCCTCGGATTCGGGATCATCATTCCCGTTATGCCCGAAATTATCAAGGAAACTGCCCATCAAGGCTTTGAGAAGCATACCGGCTATATGCTTGCTGTGTATTCTCTCGTATCATTTGTGCTATCTCCTTATTGGGGAGGCTTGTCCGACCGGATCGGCAGACGTCCGATCATCCTGACTGGCGTTGTCGGTTTTGCGGTTAGCTTCGTCCTGTTTGGACTGGCATCGGGCAACTTGCCGCTCATGTATATATCCCGCGTGCTTGGCGGCCTGTTCTCTGGTGCTGTCACTTCCGTAATCGTTGCTTATGTTGCGGATATTACACCTAAGGAGCACCGGACTAAAGGGATGGCTCTTGTTGGCATGTCTATCGGCGCTGGCTTTACATTCGGCCCTGCTTTTGGCGGATTCCTAAGCATCATTTCGCTGGAAATGCCTTTTTATGTCGCATCCGGCCTAGCGCTCTTTACGTTTGTATTGGCTTACTTGAAACTGAAGGAATCGCTTGCTCCTGAGCAGCGCAGATCGGCATCCGAGCCTCGCGTGTCGCGTTGGAGCGCTTTTACAGGTTCGTTGAAGTATTTGTATGTGCTGGCTTTTTTCGTGACCTTTACACTTGCAGGCCTGGAGGCCACGCTGCAAATCTTCGGGATGAAACGGTTTGACGTGACGCCGCTTCAGGTTGGCGTGTTGTTTTTTGTATGCGGTTTTGTCGGGGCGCTCGTGCAGGGCGGCTTCGTGCGGCGCCGTATCAAGAAGGGAGACGAGCCGAAGTATATCGGTATCGGACTCGTCATTTCGGCAATCGGCTTTTTCATGCTGCTAGGCGCGCATTCGCTCTGGTGGGCAACTGTATCGCTGGCTGTATTCGGCATCGGCAATGCGTTGATCCGTCCATGCGTAACCTCGCTTATTACACAGAAAACGACTGTTGGTCAAGGGGTAGCCTCGGGCTTAAGCTCATCAATGGACAGCCTTGGCCGTATCGTTGGACCGTTGTTTGGAACGTTTCTATTTACGGTCGGCGATAACCTTCCATACGTATCCGGCGGTGTGCTCTGTCTGGCTGCGCTGTTGCTGCTTGTTCAGTTCCGCAAGCTGGACAGCCGACTGCGGCCTAGCTCGGAGACGAGCAGCACATAATAGTCTGATAATGATGAAAAAGAACCAATTCCAAGTGGAATTGGTTCTTTTTCATTATAGAAATTCATCTAGGGTTCATGGTTTTAAGACAAGAGGAATAGCCGCCGGTGTTTTTTGAGAGCGGACACGTCCAGTAGCGCCGTTGTATGTGTACATGAATTTGTAGTGAGGTTCAAGCGCGGAAGGCTACACTAGCGAGCGGTTATTTTTCAATATCGCTTGTTTTTATTCTCTAGACAATGGTAAGATTAATGGGAACGTATGTTTGTTTTTTGTATTATCCACGAATAGGGGGATAGGCGTGGTTGAAATCGTTGAAAAAGAGCAATTTCCGGCATTAGGAAAGAGGGTTGCTAATGAAGCTCACAAATGGATACCGCCATTATGGCAAGAAGCAAATAATAACTTTATTGAGATAAGCAACCTCGCCATCCATCATCATGTGCAAGCGGCTCCCGTTTGTTTCGTTAAGGAGTCGATACGTACATGATCCAATTGACGAACCGCCAGGCACGGCAATTTCTGTTATTGAAGCACGGGCTGTTAGGTGAATATCAATTTGCTGGAAAGCAGGGAGTATTGGATTTTGTGCGGCAGGTCGGCTGTATTCAATACGATCCCATTGATGTTTGCGGAAAAAACGCCGAATTGGTGCTACAGTCGCGAATCAAGGGATTTACCAAGAACATGCTCAACGAGTTGCTGTATAAAGATAGATTCCTGATCGATTATCCCGACAAGAATCTGGCTATTACCTCTGTCGAGGACTGGCCGTATTTTGAGCGGTATAGGCAGGCTGCAAGGCAACATGCCAAGCGCTATCCCGAAATGGAAGTGTTAACAGAGCAAGTGCGGGTTCACATCCAAAATCACGGTGTGCTAAGTTCGGATGATCTAAAATTGGATGGGAATTTCTCGTGGCAATCGGCCATCCACTGGAGCAGCGGAAACAATCCATCCCGGTCGGTGCTGGAACAGATGTACTCGACAGGCGAGTTGATTATCCATCACAAAAAAGGACACGTAAATATTACGATCTTGCCGGGAAGCACATACAGCCAAATCTGCTGAATACATCGGAGCCGCTGAAGGGCGAGCTTGAGCATCACAAGTGGCGTGTACTGCGCCGGATCGGCGCTGTTGGCCTTTTATGGAATCGCGCATCTGATGCTTGGCTAAACATATGGGGAATGAAAGCGGAGCAGCGCAATGAGGCTTTCCGCCAGTTGTTGGACGAAGCTCGCATTGTTGCTATTGCCGCAGAGCAATTGAAGCATACGCTGTACTGCCGCGCGGAGGACTTGCCGCTTATTGAAGCCGTCCTGCAAAATCCGGAGCCGAAATTTCGCTGCGAGCTGATTGCCCCGCTGGACAATTTGATATGGGACAGAAAGCTGATCAACGAATTATTTGGCTTCGATTACACCTGGGAGATTTACACACCCGCTATCAAACGGAAATTCGGCTATTATGTACTGCCTCTATTATACGGAGAAAGCCTCATCGGACGAGCCGAGGTCATCGCGGAGCGAAAAACCAGGACGCTCTTTGTTAAAAACATCTGGTACGAGAACGGCATAGAGTCAACAAAACAATTGCGAACAGCCTTGAACAATTGTTTACAAAATTTTGCATTATTCAACGGCTGCGAGACGATTTCGACAGAGTCTGTGGACTGATATTTCCAGTCAGTTAATTACATTTCGGGGTTAGCGCAATGATTTTCGGCAGCTTCGTTTGGTTAACGGAGTAATTTAAGTAAATGTAAATATCCACTTAGGAACTAGTGTTCGGTGCAATAAACTTAAATTCATTACAAAAAGGAGCTGTTGAATTTGTATAAACACATTAAAGATTTTGCCGCAACTTGGCAGTATGAAACGGAAGCAACTATGCGGACACTGGAGATGCTGACCGACGAGTCTCTTGGCCAACAGGTAACAAGCGATCATAGGACGCTTGGACGTGTTGCATGGCACCTTGTACAAACGTTGCACGAAATGCCATCTCGGACGGGACTGTCTTTCGAAGGACCGGGTGAAGATATGCCGGTGCCAGCTTCGGCAGCAAATATCGCGTCAGTCTATAAGAGGACCTCACAAGCGCTCCTTGCTGCTATACAGTCTAGTTGGAAAGATGAGAATCTGCTTATCATGAGCGATATGTATGGTGATCAATGGCCAAACGGCTTAATGCTGGATATTCTCGTAAAGCATGAGATTCACCATCGTGGTCAGATGACAGTCCTGATGCGTCAGGCAGGCCTTCGTGTGCCGGAGCTTTACGGCCCGACTAAAGAGCAGTGGGCTGAGTACGGAGAACTACCTCCAGTAATTTAGAGAAAGATTATATCGGCTTTGGCCATTTGGCTATAGCGGGATTTATAAGTATTTTATGATAGGATTGAAAGTGATGGCTTGAATCATAGATAAGAGGATACGATCGGACTGAAACTGTTGATTTTATTGAACTCCCAATGTATATAATAATGAGTGATTTTGCCGATTTGGACGGCTGCGACGCTGCTGACCATCGTCATCGTCCCATTTATCTATGAGCTGCTGTTCTTCTGGGCGTCGCAAAAGCAGCGCCGCGTTGTTCAGCAGTCACCGACTCCTCAATCGGTACATTAAATTGAAGTGAATAATAAAGAAGCTGTTCCATGGCAATGATGCCTTGGAACAGCTTCTTTATTTGAACTCGCCAATTAAGAACGCGCCAGCCGGTACAGCGGCATTAACGTCTCGAACGTTTCGGATGCAATCTGCAATAGCGCTTTGCCGTCGCTCAGCAGCGGGTCGCCGACAGGTATATGGCGGCCAATAAGCAGCTCCGCTTTTTGGACGTCACGGAAGCGAACGAGCGCTTTGCTCCAATCGTCTCTGGACATGCTTGCTACCGGAGTCGATTCCTTTTTCATATGATCAAGGGAAATTTCGAAGCTCTCAGGTACAGCGGCAATGACATCATCAAGCTGATTCAGATAGGCAGAGGCGATGTTTTTCTTGTTCGGCACTTCATAGATCAAGGCTAGCCATAGAAACAGATGATCGTCGAACAAGCCAAGCTGGAAATGCGGATGCGCTTTGTAGCCGCGCTTATTGTCACAGATCGACATCCACGTATCCTTAGGCGGATTAACGGTGCGGCGGGCATGCTTGGCAATATGTAAAAACATCTCGTTGCCCGCATGCAGCGCAAGCTCCTGTGTCAGCCCTTCGCCGATGATTTGGAATTTTGGCCGGATTCTGTCCTGAATAGCAGCCATTCTTTCTTCTAGTCCTTCTATGTGAAAGACTTCGAAATCGGCTTGCTCGAAGCCGTGAAACGCCTCAGCGGCAGTGGCAGCAGTCGTTGGTGCAGTCATCAAGTCCATCTCCTTATGAACGGGCGTTTAGCCCGGAAGTTTTAAATAGAAAATTGCGATTTGCGTACGGTCCCGAAGCTCCAGCTTCCCCAATATTTCCGATATATAGTTTTTTACCGTGCCTTCACTGAAAAATAACGCAGCAGCGATCTCCTTATTGGACAGCCCGTCCGCAATATGGCGGACGATCTGCTGCTCTGTAGCTGTCAGGCCGTAGGCGTCCAGCTTACTGGATGAATCCGCTGGTGCCAGCGCAAGCTCTGCGGACGGAGGAGGCTGGCGGTCCAGCATGCCGGCCAGCTTGCGGGCAATAGCCGGATGGATGAGCAGCGATCCGTCATGAACGGTTTTGATGCCCGCGATGATTCGGCTCGGCGAGACATTTTTGAGCAAGTAGCCATTAGCTCCGTTGCGTATCGCTTGCGCGATGTATTCGTCATCGTCGAAGGTAGTGAGAATAAGCACGCAAGGCGGCTGGTCGAGCGCTTGCAGCAGCTTGGTGCCCTCTACGCCGTCGCATTCCGGCATCCGTATGTCCATCAGAACGACGTCTACCGGCGTATTTGCCGCAAATTCGGCTGCCTCACGACCGTTGCCGCAAGTTCCGGCTACCTCAAGCTCCGGATCTAAACCGAGAATAAGCATCATGCTTTCCCGGATAAAAGGATCGTCGTCGACGATCAGTACTTTAATCATGGCTGCATATTCCTCTCCTGCGCAGTCTCGGCACGCCGGGCGGCATCACCGGTCAACGGAATAATCGTCGTAATCTCAAATCGCTTCTCCGTACGCCATTCCAGACGGCCTCCGATCAAAGCGATTCTCTCCTTCATCCCTCTGATGCCCAGTCCGGCCGCTACCGGCTCCCTCGGCAAAGCCCCATTGTTGGCTATCGTCAGCGCAACGCTTTTCCCGAGGAAATGCAGAGCAACTTCAACGACCGTCGCTCCGCCATGCCGTACCGCATTCGTAATGGCCTCCTGTGCATTCAAAAACAGAATCAGTTCGATGCTGGGATAGATCGGCTGCATATCGCCTTGTACCGTAAAGCCTACTTCTATCCCCAATGCTTCGCCGGAATCGGCGACAAGCCGGTCAAGCGCGTATCGCCGGGCATCGTTATCCTCGGGCGCAGCCAGTCTGCGCACGGTGCGGCGCATGCGTTCCATGCTGTCCTGCAGCTGGTCGCGAATTTGTCCGATCATCGTTTGTGCACGAGGCGGGTCGGCGTCAAATAGCTGCATCGCGGCTTCGGACATCATTTTGACGCGAATAAGCCGGTGGCCGAGGTCATCATGGATATCCTTTGCAATCCGGTTTCGTTCTTCTAATTGAGCATATTGCTCGATCTGGGAAGCATAGTCGATCAAGCGCCGCCTGGCCGCTTCCAGCTCTTCATGGCTTAAGGCAAGCGCATCATACAAATGCTCCGTCTGGTGCTGCTTGGCGGCGTTGGCATTACCGATTGCAAGTATGCCTGCCGTCATGAGCCAGAGCAATAATATTGCAATTATGACTTGGGGTTCCTCAGACTGCAGCGGCACGGCAAGCAGCACTCCGCCGCCGATCGTCCAAGCAAAAGCAATCCCTGCTGGCGGTTTGGCTGCAAACGCTCCGATTAGCGTTGCGAAAGGGAGCAGAAACAGAATGCCGTGATACGTGCTCGCCAGCCAGCTGAAGTAGAACAGCTCTGCCAGCAGCAGCGGCAAGGCTATTCCCGGAAACAATTTTCCTGCACGGACGATGAGCAAGGCGATCAGCATATAAGCCGTGTAGCCGATATAGTCGCCCGGACCGATGCTGAGAATTGTGACGATCGCAGGAACAGCAACGAGCAGGCTTCGAATTCGGTGCAGCAGATTCATCATAGCGACAAGGCTCCCTGGTACTGGTTCTTTGCGGCATTCCGGTGCATGCCGGCAAGCCCGCTTATGGTTGCATTATAGCATTAACCGATTGCCGGAGTAAGCCAAGGTGACTTTTGTCATCTGCAGAAGATGACTTTGTAGACCTGTATTGCGAAGCTTTACCTTATACAATGATAACAAATGAAGCAACCGGAAGGATGAAGATAATATGAATTTTGTGAAGTTCCGCGATGTAGTGAAAAAATACGATACGACGCTGACTGTCAACCACCTGACGTTCGATATCGCCGAAGGCGAAGTGTTCGGATTGCTTGGCCCGAACGGAGCGGGTAAGAGCACGACGATTGAAATGCTTGCTGGTCTGCTGGAGATGAACGGCGGCGATATTACAGTAGACGGATTTTCGATTCGCAAACAGCCGCTTGAAGTAAAGAAGAGAATCGGAATCGTACCGCAAGAGCTGGCGATCTACGAAGGTTTGTCGGCGAGAGACAACGTTACCTTTTTCGCCAGACTGTATGGCCTGTCCGGCAAGCTGCTGAAGGAACGGGTCGACGAGGCGCTGCGCTTTGTCGGGCTGCTGGAGCGGGCTAAGGATTTGCCCTCCACGTTCTCGGGCGGCATGAAACGGCGTCTTAACATTGCTTGCGCTATCATGCACCGTCCAAAGCTAATTGTTATGGATGAGCCGACGGTTGGCATCGATCCGCAATCACGTAATCATATTTTGGAATCGGTAAGGGAACTCAATCGGCTAGGCTCTACGATCATCTATACAAGCCACTATATGGAGGAAATCGAAGCGCTTTGCTCCAGAATCGGCATTATGGATGAAGGCAAGTTAATTGCAATCGGTACGAAGGAGCAGTTGAAGAAGCAGTCCGGTCAAGAGGAGCGGCTCGTATTTGAAGTCGAGCGATCAAACGCTCAGGCGCTTTCCGAAATGACAGAGCATCTTGCGGTGAAACGGTGCGAGGAGCAAGCGGAGGACAAAACGATTGAAGTTGTCGTTAAAGATTCGCCGTCCGTCCTGCAGGATTTACTCTTTATTTTACAAAAGCACGGTATTGGTTTGCGTAAAATAACGCGCGTCGAACCGAACCTCGAAACGCTGTTTTTACAAATGACCGGGCGCAAGCTGCGCGACGAATAGGGGGATGCGAAATGCGGATATGGTGGACGACGGTCTATTACGAGATCATTAAATACAGCAAAATGCGCTCGATGCTGCTTCTGCTGACGGGGCTTCCGCTTGTGCTGATTTTTCTGCTCGGGAATGCTTTCAATCAAGAATTAAAGCCTGCTAAAGTGGCGGTTTACATTAGCGATCAAGGAGAGCTGCGATCCGGTATTGAATCATTCTGGAAGGATCCGTCGATTCAAACTTATATGGAAACGTTAAGCGCAGCATCGGAGACGGAAGTGAAAGATCTGGTGCGAGAGGGAACGGCGGACTACGGCGTAGTTGTGCCGGCCGATTACTCCAGCCGGATATTAATGGGTCAGAGTGCCGAATGGAAAGCTTATCCCGGCCGGTATGAGGAGCGCAATATCGCAGCTAGAGCGGTTATCGATTCCTATATGTCCAACACCAATTTAAAGCTGGCGGCGATGGAGACGCTGGGCGCTGCTTACTCGTCTTCGCCTGCAGCATCGTCTAGTGATGAAACGGCCAGACCGGGAGAGGCGGTCTTTCGTGTCGGCAACGTATCGGGCGGCAAGGAAGACGTATTCAAATCGGTGTCGGCCGTTCAATATTACGCCGCCGCCTATCTAATTATGTTTCTATTGTATGGCGGCATGTCCGCAACGCTGTCGCTTATGAATCAGCGGAGCCGGGGAACACTCCAGCGCATTTACGCCGTTCCTGGCGCTTTCCGCAAAGCGGTTGCAGGCATACTCACCGGCGCGTTGGCGTTGGCTGGTCTGCAAGCTATCGTCATTATTGGATTTTCTGCTGTCGTATATGACGTCGATTGGGGCGGGCGAGTAGGATGGATTGCCTTGACCTGTCTGTTGACGGCGATTGCCGGCACGGGATTGGCCGTTACCTTGGGTTCATTGGTCGGTTCAACGAAATCTCTGCAAACATTGTTTGGCATCGTCGTATTCGTGATGACGTTTCTAAGCGGAGGGATGGTTCCTAATATTGAACAGATGGTTGGCGGAGCGGGCAAATATACGCTTAACTATTGGGCTAACGAGGTGCTTCGGACGATTATGTACGAGAATGATCCTTCGAAGATTTGGAGCGGAATTGGAATTTTGGCTGCAATCGCCTTCTGCTTGGCATTAATTGGAGCTGTTAGACTGCCAAAGGTGGTGAAAAAACATGCGTAAAATCTTAGTTATTGCTTTTCACCTCATTCGCCGTACGATGGGGACGAAAAGAGGTTTTTTACTCAATATTCTTATACCAGCCATCGCGCTGTCTTTAATCGCTGGATTATTCTCTAACTTGTCCGACAGCAAGCCAATCGTGCAAGTTTCTAATCAGGATCAAGGCATGATGGGGGGCTATGTGGAAAAGTCACTTCAGCAAAATGGAAGCTATGAAATTGTGGAAGCGCCGAATGCCACGGAGCAGGAGATGATGGATGCCATTCAAGCGGGGAAAGCCCATGCATCTGTTCTGATTCCGGTGGATTTCACCTCGAAGCTGCTGGCCGGTGAAACACCGCAAGCCTCCATCTATCGAATGGGCGAACAGCTGTGGAGTGCCTCGCTCACCGAGGAGCTGCAAAGTGAGGCAAGGAAGCTGGCAGCAGCGGCCATGATGGTTGAAAACACGAGTGGCGAGCAGCAAGCAACATTATTGGCCTCGATCCTCGATAAGGAAGGAGAGGGCAAAGCTTCTGTCCGCGAAGAAACGATGAGATTAGGGCAGGCTGTTGCCCGTCCCGAAGTGATTGGCATTATGATCATGTTCGTTATGCTGCTTGTCAGCCGTTCTATCGGCTACGTGATGGAAGACCGGGAACAGCGGACGATGGCGAGAATGTATGCAGCCCCCCTCCGGGCGCTGGACATCGCCTTTGGCAATTTCGCAGGCAGTATGCTGCTAGGTACATTCCAGCTTCTCATCGTGTTCGGCATGTCGCATTTCATCTTCGGATTTATGTCGGGCGTTCCCTTCGGTCCGTTGTTTCTCGTACTGGAATGTTTCCTGTTTGCAGCTGTCGGTATGGCTACGCTAATAGGCGGATTGGTGAAAAATAGCGTTCAGCTTGGCCAAATCAACAA
This sequence comes from Paenibacillus gorillae, assembly GCF_000513275.1. Taxonomy (GTDB): domain Bacteria; phylum Bacillota; class Bacilli; order Paenibacillales; family Paenibacillaceae; genus Pristimantibacillus; species Pristimantibacillus gorillae. Next base: position 32,498 of record NZ_CBVJ010000015.1, read on the forward strand.
TTTGTTCATTACCCCTACATGCATGATCGGCGGCTGCTTCTGGCCGTTGTCGATGATGCCGGACTTTATGCAAAAGCTGGCTAATTTCACACCGCAAAAATGGGCCATACAAGCGTTCGACCGCCTAAGTGCAGGCGGAACGGTCAGCGACGTGCTGCTCCAGCTTGGCATTCTGCTGTTGTTTGCTCTTGTGCTCACTGCGTTTGGGGCAACTGTACTTCGCCCGAATCGTACGAACTAGATTCAAGAGATGCCGGCCATTTCATAAAAGATTGAATTTTATAACAATTCCTTGACTTGCATATGGTTAATGCTGTAAATTGGTCAAAAGCTTAACACATCGACCATTATGATAACAGCGTTGACCAAGGATATAACCTCCATTCGCGTCCGTCACAGAGAGGAAGCCACCGGCTGAAAGCTTCCATGTGCGAATGGAGCGTTGCCCTGCCTTGCGAGCTGCTTGGCTGCAGCAATGCGGCGGAGCCGGGACGGACATGGATCCGCCCCGTTACCTAAACAAGAGCAGTCCCCGTCCCGGTCGTATGTCCGGTTCTGGAGACAGCTGCATAAGGGTGGTACCACGAGCGCATTCGTCCCTTACGAATGCGCTCTTTTTTATTTTAAACCAAAGCAGGAGGAATTTTGCCATGAAACAATCCCAATTATGGATGCCTACGCTGCGTGAAGCGCCTGCGGATGCTGAGGCGGTCAGCCACCAGCTGCTGCTGCGAGCAGGCATTGTCCGCCAGCTTGCCGCAGGCATCTACACGTATTTGCCGCTTGGGCGGCGGATATTAAGAAAACTGGAGCACATCGTGCGCGAAGGAATGGATCAAGCCGGTGCTCAAGAGCTGCTGCTTCCTGCTATGCAGCCGGCAGAGCTGTGGCAGGAATCGGGACGTTACGACAAATACGGGCCGGAGCTGGTCCGGCTGAAGGATCGGCAGGGACGTGAATTTGCTCTCGGGCCGACACATGAAGAAGTCATAACAGCGCTCATACGGAATGAGCTGCATTCCTACCGGCAAATGCCAGTGACGCTATATCAGATCCAGACGAAATTCCGCGACGAGAAGCGTCCCCGCTACGGATTGCTGCGGGGCCGTGAATTTCTAATGAAGGATGCTTATTCCTTCGATGCGGATCTGGAAGGGTTAGATCGCAGTTATCGGCGCATGTACGATGCTTACAGCCGGATTTTCAGTCAGATCGGATTGAAATTCCGTGCGGTTGAAGCAGATCCGGGTACGATTGGCGGTGATGGCGGCACCCATGAATTTATGGCTTTGGCGGATATCGGGGAGGATACGATTGTTGTATGCGATCAGTGCGATTATGCAGCCAATTTAGAAAAAGCAGAGTTCAGGCGAGAAGCAGCTGCCTGGACCGGGCAACAGCAGCAAATGCGGGCAACGGAGCCGGAGAAGCTGCATACACCTTCCATTCGGAGCATTGATGCACTTGTTCAAGCACTTGGCTGTGGTGCAGCCGACATTATAAAGACGATCATTTATTTGGCGGACGGGGCTCCGCTAGCCGTATTGGTCAGAGGGGATCACGAGGTTAATGAGCTAAAGCTTCAGTATGCACTGTCGATTACCGAGCTCCATCTGGCTGATGCCGATACGGTGACAAGGACAACAGGAGCAGCCATCGGATTTGCAGGTCCAGCCGGATTGCCGATTGCTGTGGCTGTCGCTGTTGATGCTGCTGTCGCCGATATGCCGGTTGGAATCACAGGGGCGAATGAAACGGACTATCACTGGAGCGGCATCCGGCCGGGCATTGACTTCAAGCTTGGCATTCGCGGCGACTTCCGGAATGCCGCCGAAGGCGATGGCTGTCCGCGCTGCCAGACTGGACAGCTTGTGTTCCGCCGCGGCATTGAAGTCGGGCAAGTGTTCAAGCTTGGAACGAAATACAGTGAAAGGCTGAACGCCCGTTTCATCGATGCGGCCGGCAAAGAGCAGCCGTTTATTATGGGATGTTATGGTATCGGAATTTCCCGCCTGCTCTCCGCTGTTGTGGAGCAGCATCATGACGCCGGGGGCATCAGATGGCCGCAAGCGATAGCGCCGTACCAGGTTCATATCGTACCGGTGTCCATGAGGGATCAGCATCAGGTGGAAACGGCTGAACAACTGTATGCCAAGCTGTCGGCGAGTGGCATGGAGGTGCTGCTCGACGACCGGGATGAGCGTCCGGGTGTGAAATTCAAAGATTCCGATCTGATCGGCATTCCGCTAAGAATTGTCGTTGGGAAAGCTGCTGCGGAAGGCAAAGTGGAGCTGAAATGGCGGGAGTCGGGAGAGTCACAAGTGGTCTCGCTTGACGAGGCATGCGCTATCGCAGCCGGCAAGAAGCAGGAGCGGGACAACTGCCTATAAATATTCATTGAAATGGGGACAAGGTCTGGCTGAATAAGCGGGCTTTGTCCTATTTTTTTAAGTTTTGGCAAGCTTAAGCTGAAAATTAGTCAATAATCCAAGTTGCCATAACATAAGATGAAGTATAAGATAGTGATAAGAACAAATTGTCAGAACATTTCGTCAAATGATCAAAGGGAGGGATTGCCGTGAATAAGAGCTACGAAGTCGAATATTGTAATTTGGAGCTGCGATTTGACCGCCGGCAAATCCAAAACCTCATCCGTGATCTCATTCAGGAAGGGTACTCCTTGTATTGGAGCGAGACGGAGGGGCAGTTTTTAATTTCCATTCGTACCGGCCGAAAGCTCGTCAAGCTTCGGTTTCAGCGAATGAAAAGCCGCTACAAAATTGTCGGTGATTATATTATTAAAGACGAGAAGCTGTCGGAGCTGCTGGAAAAGCTGATTAACGACTCACGTGGACATGCGGTGGTCAAGCGGATCAAAGATCGTCAAATCGTCATAGAGAACATTATGTTCGGCGAGATCATACGACTTGTGGAGGTGTCCGGTATGGAGCATCGAATTGTTTATCAGAAGAAGCCTTTCGTTACAATAGAAGAAATGATTAAGGCGTTTCAGTCGAAAAGAGCAGAGGAGCGCGCAGCCGTGCTGCGTTACGAGCTCGATTATGAACTGTCGGTGCTGTATGACGCGCTCCAGGACAACAATGAGCAAACGATTGCAGATTCGAAGGAGAAGCTGGCGCTGCTTCGTTCGGAGATGCTGCAGCTTGAACTTTGACCCCCGTTTTTTAGGCGGAAGCGGAATGAATTCGCTTCCGTCTTTTTTGTTGCCTTTTATGATGATTTTCGAATGAAAGGGAATGATGAAGTGGGATTGGTTCTGAATGGGAGGCGCCAGGAACGACAAAATGTGCGTAAATAGTTTTCTTCTCGGTCTAAAAAGAGTAATATAGAGCTATTGATCACCATTTGATCACCAAAATTTTATAGAGAAGGATGGAACAAACCAGATGTCTAAACAGCAAATCGGCGTTATCGGATTGGCAGTAATGGGCAAAAACTTGGCCCTTAACATTGAAAGCAGAGGGTTTACCGTCTCGGTATACAACCGCTCCCGCGAGAAAACGGATGATTTGGTCCAAGAAGCCGCTGGCAAAAATCTCGTTCCTACTTACACCATCGAAGAGTTCGTGCAATCGCTGGAATCACCGCGCAAAATCCTTATCATGGTACAAGCTGGCGCTGGTACTGACGCGACAATCGATTCCCTCGTTCCGCACTTGGATAAAGGCGACATCATCATCGACGGCGGCAACGCTTATTTCCCTGACACGCAGCGCCGCAGCAAAGCGCTTGAAGAGCAAGGCATCCGCTTTATCGGCACGGGCGTTTCGGGCGGCGAAGAAGGCGCGCTGAAAGGCCCTTCCATCATGCCTGGCGGTCAAGAATCCGCGTACAAGCTGGTTGAGCCGATTCTGACAGCGATTTCCGCTAAAGTCGGCGACGACGCTTGCTGCACATACATCGGACCGGACGGCGCTGGCCACTACGTGAAGATGGTTCATAACGGCATTGAGTATGGTGACATGCAGTTGATCTGCGAAGCCTACGACCTGCTGAAAAACGTGCTGGACGTAAGCACGGAAGAGCTTCACAGCATCTTCACCGAGTGGAACAAAGGCGAGCTCGACAGCTACCTGATTGAGATTACAACTGATATCTTCTCGAAATACGATCCGGAAACAGGCAAACCAATGGTTGACGTTATTTTGGACTCCGCTGGCCAAAAAGGCACAGGCAAATGGACAAGCCAAAGCTCCCTCGACCTTGGCGTACCGTTGTCGATCATTACGGAATCCGTATTCACACGCTTCCTGTCCGCTATGAAAGAAGAGCGCGTAGCAGCAAGCAAAGTGCTGAGCGGCCCGGCAAAAGCTCCTTTCCAAGGCGACAGAGCGGCATTCATCGAAGCGGTTCGCAAAGCGCTGTTTGCAAGTAAAATTTGCTCGTACGCACAAGGCTTCGCTCAAATGCGCGCAGCTTCGGAAGAGTATGACTGGAACCTTCGCTACGGCGACATCGCGATGATTTTCCGCGGCGGCTGCATTATCCGCGCAGGCTTCCTGCAAAACATCAAAGATGCATACGACAACGATCCAAGTCTGAAAAACCTGCTGCTCGACCCTTACTTTACGAACATCGTCGAATCGTACCAAGGCGCATGGCGTGAAGTTGTAGCTGCAGCTGTAACGAATGGCGTTCCGGTTCCGGCTTTCGCAAGCGCACTGGCTTACTTCGACAGCTACCGTTCCGAGCGTCTGCCAGCTAACCTGCTGCAAGCGCAGCGCGATTACTTCGGCGCACACACGTTCAAGCGTGTGGACAAAGAAGGCAGCTTCCACTTCAACTGGCTGCAAAACTAAACTAATCGGCATTCGCTTTGCGATGCGGGTCAGCCGTACCTGGCGTCGTCAAGCCGTACGCAGCTTCGATCAGCCAGGCACGCAGGCGGCCGGCTTCCTGAGCGGAGCAGTGCCTTCTGTGGACGAGCGACATCGCTGCTTCCGCGAAGCAATGAAAGTTTTTCAATAAGCGTGGCTGCGAAAGTTCCGTTAAGGCGGGATCTTCGTCAGCCACCTTTTTTTTAATATACTCCAGCATCCAGACGACGTCCTCGCGGCATAACGGGTGATCGGGATGAAGGATTCGGCTCAGACGCGAATCTGCGGGATGCGGCGGTGGGATGTTACGGTTTAGGGTCATGCCGTCGTCACTCCTATCGGTTTGTTATGGGATTATAACTTTATGCTTAATAAGCATCATTATCATCATTACGGCATATGCAACTTTTTTATACCCTATTCGCTGCAAAAAATGATATGATATTTGGGACAAAGTCGGAATTATTCATAAAAGTGGGGCGCTCTAACTTGGGACAAGAAGCTAACGGCAAAATTGTATTAGTCGGTTTCATGGGAACCGGGAAGTCGACAGTGAGCCGCTTGCTGGCGGACAAGCTGGGCTGGGTACGCTTTGATTCGGATGAAGAGATCGAGCGTCTGGAAGGCAGGAAAGTCTCGGATATTTTCGCAGCCGAAGGCGAAGCGGGCTTTCGCGCCATCGAAAGCAATACGCTTATTTCGCTGCTGGAAGCCGGCGGCAACGCGATCATTGCGACGGGCGGCGGAGCCGTTCTGCGTGAGGGCAACCGAAGCGCGATGCTGGACAACAGCTTCGTTGTAGCGCTGAAAGCTGATGCCGAGCACATCATTTCGCGGGTTAAATCGGATACGTCTCGCCCCTTGCTGCAAGGCGACGTTGCAGCGAATGTGAACCGGATTATGGAAGCGCGCAAGCATGCGTATGATTTCGCTCATTTGCAGCTGGATACGACAGCTCTGACGGCGAACGAGGCGGCTGAAGCGATACTGCATCAATTGCATAGCCGCAGCAGTCAGACATAGCCATTGTTTAACTCCGGGCACTGCCCGCATACTACTATATAGATAAGGGAGACTTGCAGCACTATGGATGTTATCGTTACTCCTACGCCCGAACTGAAGGGCGAAATTCAGGCGCTTTCCTCGAAAAACTATACGACTCGCTACCTGCTCGTTGCAGCATTGGCAGAAGGAACGAGCACGATCTATTACCCTGCACATAGCGAAGACAGCGATGCGATGCGCCGTTGTATTCGTGATCTGGGTGCAATTGTAGAAGAAGATGACGAGAAAATCGTCATTACAGGGTTTGGCAAAAATCCGAAAGCGGTAGACACGCTGGATGTCGGCAATGCCGGAGCGGTTCTTCGCTTCCTGATGGCCATTGCTGCTCTTTGTCCGGATGTAACTTTCGTTAACAAATACCCGGATTCGCTGGGCAAAAGACCCCATAACGATCTGATCGATGCGCTTGGTCAAATCGGCGTTTCGGTAGAGCATGACGAAGGCAAGCTGCCGATCCGCATTCGCGGCGGCCAGCCTGTTGGCGGCAAAATCCAAGTATCAGGCAGCGTTAGCTCGCAATTTCTGAGCGCATTGCTGTTTCTGACTCCGCTGTTGAAAGAGGACAGCGAAATTGAAGTGCTGCATGATCTGAAATCGAAGGTTGTTGTTGGTCAGACGCTTGAGGTGCTTGAGCAAGCGGGCATCGTCATTCATGCCAGCGAGGACTTGATGCATTACCGTGTTCCAGGCAACCAAAGCTATCAGGCGAAAACCTATTCCGTACAAGGCGACTACCCGGGATCGGCAGCGATTCTTGCGGCAGCGGCTGTGACGAATTCCGACGTGATCGTGCATCGTCTTGAAGAGAAGAGCAAGCAAGGCGAGCGTGCTGTCGTTGATGTGCTGAAAATGATGGAAGTGCCGATGACGCATGAAGGCGGTATCGTACATGTTAAAGGCAACGGCAAGCTGAAAGCTGTTGAATTCGATGGCGATCAGGCAACTGACGCGGTACTGGCTATGGTTGCTGCTGCTGTATTCGCAGAGGGAACTTCGCGTTTCTATGATGTAGAGAACTTGCGCTACAAAGAATGCGATCGGATTACCGATTACTTGAATGAGCTTCGCAAAGCGGGAGCCAACGTAGAGGAACGCCAAAGCGAAATTATCGTTCATGGCCGTCCGGAAGGCGTAGAAGGCGGCGTGGAGATCAATGCCCACTATGACCATCGCGTTATTATGGCGCTTACGGTTGTCGGCCTGCGTGCGAAGCAGCCGCTGCGTATCCGCGACGCGCATCATGTTGCCAAATCGTATCCGATCTATTTCGACCATCTCAAAGCGCTGGGCGCGAACGTAGAATGGGTAGAATAACGACTGCAAGCTGATGCTGATATGATAAAGGAGGGTTTACGAATGGCTTTTGAGAATCCATCCCGTGATCGAATTAAGGAACTGCTGCAGGACAGTAATGTGATCGCTGTAGTCGGCTTGTCCGAAAAGCCGGACCGCGTATCCTACATGGTATCGGAAGCGATGCAGGCAAAGGGATACCGGATCATTCCGGTCAATCCTAATGCCGAGACGATTCTGGGCGAGAAAAGCTACCCTTCCCTTCGTGATATTCCGGAGAAAGTGGATGTCGTCAATGTGTTCCGCCGTCCGGAGCATACGCCTCCGGTCGCCGAGGAGGCGGTTGCTATCGGCGCGAAGACGCTGTGGCTCCAGCTTGGCATCGCCAATGATGAAGCGGCTCATATCGCCGCTGAAGGCGGCATGAACGTCATCATGGACCGCTGCATTAAGGTGGAGGATTCCATTCTTCTGCCGCAAGGCAAAGCAAACGGATAACGATTGAAGGGCGGGCCTGCGGGGCAATGTCATTAAGTTTAGCTTACTTAATGAATTGGCCTGTGCGGCCCGCCCTTTTTTTATTGCTTAAGACAAAGAGAAAGCGTTCTCTCCATGCTTTGACAAAAACGCGGGGAACCCTTACCATCGTTAGTAGACAAGTGAAAGGCAAGGAGGTGCGGAATTGAATTTCTTGGGAAGCTTTCAGCAGCTGGGCAGGGCGTTTATGCTGCCGATGATCGTGCTTCCGGGTGCGGCGATATTTTTATTTCTCAGTCAGCTTCCTTGGGGAATGATTGGATTGCCTGCGATGTCAGGCTATTTGCAGACTGCAAGCGAAGCGATATTTACCTTTTTGCCGTATTTCTTTGCCATTGGCATCTCATTGGGATTAACGGGCAATGCACTCGCCGCTGGTATGGCCGCAATGGCCGGCATGGTCATTTACGTCAGCATTACTGGTTCGGCTGAATTGAAGATTGAACCAACGGTGTTCATCGGCTCCCTAATCGGGATGATATCCGGTTTCAGTTATGAACGATTTAAAAACTTGCGTTTGCCGGAATATATCCAGTTTTTCGGAGGCCCGCGTTTTGTGCCTCTGTTCGTAAGCGCTGTCTCGGTGGTGTTCTCGATCGCGATGGTCGGCATTGCGCCTTATATTGAGAGGATGCTTGTCGAGCTTGGTGAAATCGTAGCCTCAGGCGGCGGTTTTGGCGTGTTCCTATACGGCTTTGTCCATCGGATTCTGGTCGTATTCGGCCTGCACCATCTCGTCAGCCATGTTTTTTGGTTTCAGATCGGCGGATTCGAGACGGCGGACGGCTCGATGGTATACGGCGATTTGCCGCGTTTCTTCGCAGGCGACCCGACGGCTGGTTATTTCATGGGAGGCATGTACCCGACCATGATGTTCGCTTTGCCTGCTATCGCATTTGCGATTATCCATGAGGCAAGGGAAGACTTGAAGCCGAAGATCCGCAAAACGTTTTTGTCTGCGGCTCTCGCGTCATTTTTGACGGGGGTAACGGAGCCGGTCGAATTTGCGTTCCTGTTCGTCGCGCCTTATTTGTTCGTCGTACATGCTTTGCTGTCCGGCGTCATTATGTGGGTGACCTATGAGCTTGGCATCCGTCATGGTTTCTCATTTTCCGGCGGTGCGATCGATTATGTTATCAACTTGCATCTGGCTACGAAAGGCTGGCTGCTTATTCCGATCGGCATCATCGTAGGCATTGTGTATTATGTTCTGTTCCGATGGGCCATTAACCGTTTTCGTATTCCGACTCCCGGCAGGGAAGAAGGCTCGCAGCTGGATGAGTGGGCAGGAGATATTCCGTACCGCGCTCCGCTTATTTTGCAAGCCATCGGGGGCAAAGACAACATTATTCAGATGGAGTCCTGCATAACGAGACTGCGGCTTAAGGTCGCGAATGAGCGACTGCTCGATATTAATGCATTGCGCAATTTGGGCGCAGCAGGTGTCATCCGCTTGGGCGGAGGCAATGTGCAGGTCGTCTTCGGCACGTATTCGGAATTGATCCGCGGCGAGATGATCAAATCAATTCAGCGCGATCAGGCGCAAGTATTGTTCAGCTCTCCGATGCAAGGCCGGATGATTCCGCTGGAAGAGGTGCCGGACCCGATATTCTCAGGCAAGCTTGTTGGAGAAGGGGTCGCCTTTATTCCGGACAAGGGAGAACTCGTATCGCCGGTTAAAGGCGAAATCATTCATGTGTACCCTACGATGCATGCGGTCGGCATCCGCACGCCGGAAGGGCTGGACGTGCTGCTTCATATTGGCATCGATACATCTCAGCTGGGCGGCAAGGGCTACTTCAACGCCGTCGTGAAGGAAGGCGACGAAGTGCTGCCTGGAGCGCTGCTGGTGAAGTTTGATTTGCAGCGCATCCGCAAAGAAAGCAAGTCGATTGCCACGCCTATGGTTATTACGAATTCGGATCTGGTCCGTTCGTGGCGGTTTGCTCCGTTTAAGGCAGTCAAGAAGGGGCAGTCTTCGGTAATGTCCGTTGTACTTAAAGAGAGAAACAGTGGAGGGGAAGGACAATGATACAAGGAATTGGAGCGTCGTCAGGCATTGCGATCGGCAAGTCCTTCGTCTTGCCGAGCTGGGAGTGGGAATTTCCCGAGCAGCGCGTTGACGTCGCTGATTTTGCTCGCGAGTTCGAACGGGTCTATGAGGGAATCCGTACGTCCAAGCATGAGATCGAGCAGATGAAGGACGAGCTTCGCGAAGTGGTTGGCGTGGATGAGACGAATATTTTCGATGCGCATATCGCGATTTTGGACGATCCGGTTTTCATGAATGAGATCCAAGGCATCATCCAGCGCCAATATAAAGCTGCGGAAGTTGCAGTCAAGGAAGCGATCGATCATTTTGTAACGATGTTCGATTTGCTGGATGACGATTATATGAAGGAGCGTGCGCTGGATATTAAGGATGTCGGCAACCGGTTATTGAAGCATCTGCTCGGCGCGCCTGAAATTACACTCCCATCGGATACGCTTCCCTTCATCTTAATCGCCAAGGAGCTGTCGCCTTCCCAACTGGCTCATATCAATCCGCAAAACGTTCTCGGCATTGTGACGCTGGTCGGCAGCGCAACTTCCCACTCCGCCATTATGGCAAGGGCACTTGGGGTTCCGCTCGTCGTAGGCGTAGAAGCGAAGCTGGAGGAGCCGATACAAACCGGTCAGACGCTAATTATCGACGGATCGACAGGCGCATTGTATCTGGACCCTGAGCAGCCGCTGATCGACAAGTACTCCGAGCTCCAAAGCGTGCAGAAGGAAGCGAGAAAGCAATTGAACAGCATTGCAGGACATAGACCGGTTACTCCAGATGGTAAAATGCTGGAGCTGGCCGCAAACATCAGCTCGTATAAAGAGCTTGAAATCGCATTGTCGAGCGGTGCGCACGGCGTTGGATTGTTCCGTACCGAATTTCTTTATATGGATCGTAATCGCTTCCCGAAAGAGGAGGAGCAATTCGAGGTATACCGGAGTGTGGCAGAACGTCTAGATGGTGAGCCGCTCATTATCCGGACGCTGGATATCGGCGGGGACAAGCAGCTGGATTACTTTAATATGACGGAAGAGGATAATCCGTTTCTCGGTTACCGGGCGATCCGAATTTCCTTGCATCGCAAGGATCTGTTCAAAACCCAGCTTCGCGCTGTGCTGAGGGCCAGCTTTTATGGACAGGTCAAGCTGATGTATCCGCTTATTTCATCAGTAGAAGAGGTTAGAGCTGCTAATGCGGTGCTCGCGGAGGCGAAACGGGAGCTGGAAGCGGAAGGCATTCCTTTCGATAAAGGCTTAAAGGTTGGCATTATGATTGAAGTGCCGGCAGCGGTCATTATCGCTGACTTGCTTGCACAGGAAGTTGATTTCTTCAGTATTGGGACGAATGATCTTGTGCAATTTACGCTTGCAGTTGACCGGATGAATGAGGAAATTTCGCATCTGTATGAACCGTTCCATCCTGCTGTGCTCCGGATGCTGAAGCTGACGGCAGAAGCAGCGAAGCGGAATGGCATTAAGGTGGGCGTATGCGGGGAGCTCGCAGGGGATTTACGGGCGCTGCCAATATGGCTCAGTCTCGATGTGGATGAGCTTAGCATGTCTTCGCACTCTATCTTGCAAGTGAAAGAGCGGCTGCTCTCCACGAGTCAGAAGGACAGCCGCGCCTTGCTACCTCAGCTGCTGGAATGCCGGACGAGCGCCGACATTCACGAGAAGCTGAAGCAATTCGCTGATGGCGTGGCCGTAGTTGGACCAGCGCCTGAATTATAAAGCGGCGTTGCTGTTTACACTTGTTTTTCCAAGGCGTCGACAAAGGCTTTGGCATAAGGAGGAAGATCGGGCGGACGTCTGGCCGAGATGAGGTTGCCGTCTACGACGACCGCTTCATCAAACCATTCCGCTCCCGCATTTTCCATATCATCACGAATGCCGGGTGTGGAAGTCACTTTGCGGCCTTGCAATATTTTGGCTGATACGAGTACCCAGCCGGCGTGACAGATTTGGCCAATCGGCTTGCCTGCGGCATTCAGCTCTTGGACAAGCTGCAGCACCTTCGGGTAGCGGCGAAGCTTGTCCGGCGCCCAGCCGCCTGGAACGAGCAGTCCGGCGATATCATCGGCATTGACTTCATCGAAGCTAATGTCGGCTGTTGCCGGTACGCCGTATTTGCCGATATGCTGCTTGCCTTTCACGGGTCCCGCGTAGAGGACGGTTGCACCGGCCTCGCGCGCGCGATAGACAGGGTACCACAGCTCCAAGTCTTCAAATTCGTCATCGAGCAGACAGATGACTGTTTTATTGTGCAGTGACAAAAGTATGTACCTCCTTCTATGAGTGCATGCTGGCATTTCCATTACATTGTATCGAAGGAGACCGGATGAAGCAAACCGATAGAACCAGACTTGCAGGCGTGCTGAGATTCATTCCGGCTGTGATCTGGATGGCGGTCATTTTTATGCTGTCCTCACGAACCGGGGATGAAGTAGGCTCGCTGCTTCCTTTTTTTCAGCAATTTTTCCCGTCGATGGAAAGCTTTGATTGGGGCCATTATGTTTCGTATTTCGTGCTTGCCGCTGCTATTGATTTTGGTATCGGGAAACGCGCCGACCGTCTTGTATGGAAGGTCGCTATCGTCTTGTTATGCGGCTTGTACGGCGTGACGGATGAGTATCATCAATCCTTTGTTGGCGGGAGAACACCGGACATAATGGACATTCGCAATGATATGATTGGCGCTGCAGTGTGGGTGCTTCTCATTAGCATTCCGCCGCTTCGGAAGCTATGGCGAAAATTCTAGTAAAAATTGCATAGCGCTTGCAGCAGGATTTTTTGCAAAAAAGGTCGAATAATTTACGCATCTCATTATGCGATTATACGGATCGTGAGAAATGACGGCATGCCGTCAGCGTGAAGGAGTGGACCAACTTGCAGAAAAGGTGTCATTGCGGTGACATCATGAAGATGAAGCTTCGAACAGTTATCTATTCGGGCAAGGTCGAAATCGATAATGTACCGATCTATTCCTGTTCGGCATGCAGCCGCAGCGAAGTATTCCCTGAAGTGAAACCGGACTTAACCGGATTAATTGCCCAGTTGGGCGCAAGTCCATCTAAACAGACGTTTTTGTTTAACGAATGCAATGAATGGGCAGATTTGCTAGTAGAGGCAAGCGGAGACAGGAAACAACCGGATACCAGTGCAATAGAGCGGCTTATTGGGGAGCGGGTCAACTCGCTGCTTGATTTGATGCTGCTGGCCCAATCACTGGACGATCGGGATTGGATGGCCGACATTAGCAAAAGATTGTCGCAAATCAGCCGCCGCTCGATGCATACATAAGAAAAATGCACGAACCATTATCCATTACTTTCCATGCGTTGGGCCGAACAGGTGCGAACATTGCGAAAAGCCGTATTTTGTCGTATTATTACCTTAATATGCCGTGAACGATTTACACAAAAATGGGTAAAAGTAAAAAAATTGAGATAATGGAGAGAAGCCCCGTGACGGTAACCATTTATGATGTAGCAAGAGAAGCAGGAGTATCGATGGCTACGGTTTCCAGGGTTGTCAACAACAATCCGAATGTGAAACCGGCAACTCGCAAGAAGGTGTACGAGGCTATTGAAAGGCTCGGGTATCGTCCGAATGCTGTAGCGAGAGGTTTGGCAAGCAAGAAGACTACAACGGTCGGAGTCGTTATTCCCGACATTTCCAACGCGATTTTCGCGGAAGTGGCGCGCGGAATTGAGGACATTGCGAATATGTATCATTATAATATTATTTTATGCAATGCCGATAAGCGCAAAGACAAAGAGATTCGCGTTATCAATACATTGCTGGAGAAACAGGTTGACGGTTTGCTGTTTATGGGCGGCGCTGTAACGGACGAGCATATGCAAGCATTCAAGACGGCTAATGTACCAATCGTGCTCTGTGCGACAACCGATGAGAACGGCGATATTCCGTCCGTCGACATTAACCATGAAGAAGCTGCTTATGACGCTGTTCACAGACTGATTGAGCTTGGCCATACGCGTATCGCTATGATTAGCGGCACACTGCAGGATCCGGCCAACGGCTATTCCAGATTCCAAGGCTATAAGCGCGCGCTTGAAGAAGCGGGTATTGCCTATGATGAGTCGCTTGTACGAATCGGCAATTACCGGTACGAATCCGGCGCTGATGCGATGAAATATTTCATCGAATTGAGCGAGCGTCCGACAGCCGTATTCTCGGCAACGGATGAGATGGCGATCGGCGCGATCCACAGCATTCAAGATAACGGACTTAAAGTTCCGGAAGATATATCGGTTATCAGCGTGGACAACAGCCGTATGGCATCGATGGTCCGTCCGCAGCTCACTGCGGTTGCCCAGCCGATGTATGACATCGGTGCGGTGTCGATGCGTCTGCTGACGAAGCTGATGAAGAAGGAAAGCGTAGAACAATCGAAGGTTGTATTGCCGCATGAAATTATTGTCCGGCAATCCGTTGGAGGTTTGTCGAAATAATGAGTTTCAGCAAGATTGGCATCATCGGGGCGATGGCGGAAGAAATCGAGCTCCTGCATCAACATGTGGAAGCTGCGAAGAGTTTCGTCAAAGCGGGTATTACTTACTATGAAGGCAGTCTTCATGGCAAATCTGTCATTTATTGCAAATCCGGAGTAGGCAAGGTGAATGCTGCGGTATGTACGCAAATTTTACTCGATTTGGGTGCGGATTGCGTGTTGTTTACCGGCGTAGCTGGCGCAGTTGATCCAATGCTCGAGATTGGCGATATCGTCGTATCCTCCAGCTGCATTCAGCATGATATGGACTGTTCGCCTCTTGGCTTTGCTAGAGGGGTCATTCCCTACCATGAGCGTTCGGAATTCGTAGCGGACGAAAGACTCGTTAAGCTGGCTTCCGAAGCGGCGTCCAAGCTGTTCTCCGGCCGCAGCCTGACAGGCAAAGTATTGTCCGGCGACCAATTTATTGCAAGCCGTGAGGCTGTACAGCAGCTGCATGAAATTTTCCAAGGGGCATGTGCGGAAATGGAAGGGGCTTCGGTCGCTCAAGTATGCGATCTGAATGAAGTGCCGTTCGTTATTATCCGTTCCATGTCGGACAAGGCTGATGGATCGGCTCATGTCAACTTCCCGGAGTTTACAGTGAAGGCATCCAATCACTCCTATCAAATTATCGATGAAATGTTGAAAAACATATAATAATGAAAGAGCTGTATGGAAGTGTGACTATTCCGTACAGCTCTTTTTGATTTAAGTGAGATCCTGCACAGCAATAAGCCGGACAGCACGATTTTTATTGGTGATCTCTTCGCGGCGGGGAATAGGAGGAACCTCGCTCCAATCATCCAGCCACCATTCCGGAAGCTCCTCCGGGCTTAGCGGCTTCCATCTGTCCAGCCATTGCTGAGGAAGCGGAGCATTGCTTCCTTCTTCTTCGAGCGCAGCTGCGATCGGATGGTCAGTCATCGCAAGCCATACAAGCGACCATGCCCGAGGCACAACCCGCCAAATATCGTAACCGCCTCCGCCTAGAGCAGCCCATCTTCCGCCAGCGTAGCGATGAGCTAATTCATGAATTATGGCGGGCATTTCCTTATAGATTCGCATGCTGCAATGAATATGAGAGAGCGGATCATAGGCATGCGCATCGCAGCCATGTTGGCTTATAATGATATCCGGCTTGAACGCGGCAGCTACTTTTTCTACAGATTCACGAAAGCTTTCCAGCCAGGAATCGTCCTCGGTATAGGGTTCAACCGGTACATTGAAGCAGGTGCCAAATCCGGCATCTGTTCCTTTCTCATGGACAAATCCGGTTCCGGGAAACAAAAACTTTCCCGTCTCGTGAATGGAATACGTGCAAACCTGCGGGTCGTCGTAAAAAACCCACTGTACGCCGTCGCCGTGATGAACGTCAGTGTCGATATAAAGGACCCGGGCGTTATAGGTTTGTCTAAGATGACGAATGGCGACGGCTGCATCGTTATAGACGCAAAAACCGGCGCCGCGATCCGGAAACGCGTGATGGAGACCGCCTGCCATATGATACGCATGAAGCGCTTTACCGCTCATCACTTGATCGGCAGCTTCTACAGATCCTGCGACGATGGCAGCTGCTGCCGTATGTATGCCGGGAAAGAAAGGCGTGTCCTCCGTATCGAGCCCGTACTTGGCGGCTGCACCGATATCGTCTGGCGAGGGATGATCCTCGCTTAGTTTTTCAACGATATCTACGTAATCAGGCCGGTGTACAAGCGTCAACAGGCTGTGATCAGCCGTGTAGGCGGGAATGACGATCGCTTCTTCCTGTAAGGCATTGGCGGACTGAAGCAGCTCTCCCGCCAAAGTTAATCGAATGGGATTGAACGGGTGTTCCTCTCCGAATTTATATAATGCCGATTCTGGATGGCGAATAAATACAGCGTTAGAAGACATTGCTCCGAGGTCCTCCCTTGGCGTTTGCGGTCATGGCTTGCGGCCGCGAAATGGCTTGCTATCTGCGCTCCTGCAATGAATGAAATGGGAGCATCAATACATAAATCGTTGGCGAAAGCGGACCCGATCGAATTGTTCTACTGATCGAAGCGGCACCTCTTTGCCGATTTTAACCATTAGGCAGTTGGCGGGATGGGAGCATATTTCCGGATCGTCTGTGGCGAACCATACCATGCCGACCGACTTCATCAGCTTCTCCATCATGGCGCGGTATTCCCAGACGTTCAGCTTGGTGCCTTCGAGGTCCCAGTGCCAATAATATTCGGTCGTATAGACGATAACGTTCTCAAGCTGTTCATCGGCGAAGGAGAGCTCGATCATTTTTTTCCCGAGGCTGTATCCGCGATAAGCGTCGGCCACTTCGATGGCCCCTAGCTCAATAAGATCCTCCATGCCGCCCTCGGACCAGCGTTCAAGCTCGTCGGGGTAGTGGAAGGTGACGTAACCGACGATGACGTTGCCATCCCTGGCCGCAATAATTCGTCCTTCTTCCAACTCGGCGATTTCGATTAAAGCCGCATGCTGATCTTTGGGTCTGCGGAATGCGTCTAGATCAGGATGCATAGAGTAGGTGCGCAGCTCGTCCGGGGTTATCGGCCCCGCTACGATCAGCTCGCGCTCCCCTGAGGTTGCAATTGTCGTATGCTGTAAAATTTTACGATGCTCCAAAAGCATGTGCCCCTTTCTTTGTTGCGATAGCGGTTGCACAATTGTTCTATAAATTGGTTATAGCAGAGTTCAGAGCAAATGAAAAGCATAGTCGAACGGAAAGTGATTATGCTATAATTGGTTTGGCGGTTGAAGAACCAATGGAATCCTTAATGAATGTCGGCTTGTTTGCCTGCAAGTACCGGCTATTATATGTAAGCGTATTCTTGCTTGGTTCACTTTTTAACAGATTTGATGGGAGATGATAGAATGTCCAACTTGCATCAAGAGCGAATTCCGGCAGTTGCATTGAATCCAAACCTGGTTAATTATGATGAGGCGGCCGCCGCATTCAATTGGGAAGACATCGAGCGTCAATTCAGCTGGTATGAGACCGGCAAGATTAACATGGCACATGAAGCTATAGATCGCCATGTGCAGTCTGGCAAAGGATCGAAGATCGCTTTGCATTACAGCGACAACGCAAGAGACGAATCATACACATACGAACAGCTTAGCAAGCAATCCAATCGCTTTGCGAACGTGCTGCGAAGCCGCGGCATCTCTAAGGGTGAGCGAGTATTTATTTTTATGCCAAGAACGCCTGAGCTTTATTTCAGCGTACTTGGCGCATTGAAGGTTGGTGCGGTCGTGGGGCCGTTGTTTGAGGCCTTCATGGAGACGGCGGTCAAGGACCGGCTGCAGGATAGCGAAGCCGTCGCAATCGTTACGACGCCTTCTTTGCTGGGAAGAATCAAACGTGATGAGCTGCCTGCGCTCAAACATATTTTTGTATTTGGCGAAGACGTGGAGACGGATGACACCGTTGTCGATTTTGGAGCTGAGATGGCGAAGGCTTCGGATGAAGCGGAGACAGAATGGCTGGATCGCGAGGATGGACTCATTCTTCATTATACTTCCGGGTCTACCGGCAAGCCTAAAGGCGTATTCCACGTTCAGAACGCTATGATCCAGCATTATTACACGGGGAAAGTCGTACTTGATCTGAAGGAGGACGACATCTACTGGTGTACGGCCGATCCGGGTTGGGTAACGGGAACTTCCTACGGCATATTTGGTCCTTGGCTGAATGGGGCTACTAATGTTATTCGCGGCGGACGATTCAGTCCTGCGGACTGGTACAGCACAATTCAAAAGTACGGCGTAACTGTCTGGTACAGTGCGCCTACCGCCTTCCGCATGCTGATGGGTGCGGGCGACGATACGGTGAAGCAATATGACTTGTCCAGCCTCCGCCACGTACTGAGCGTAGGCGAGCCGTTAAACCCTGAAGTGGTGCGTTGGGGAATGAAAGTATATAACCAGCGGATTCATGATACATGGTGGATGACAGAAACGGGCGGACAGCTCATTTGCAATTATCCGTCGATGGATATTAAACCGGGTTCAATGGGCAAGCCGCTTCCTGGTGTAAAAGCAGCCATTATTGATGATCAAGGCAATGTACTGCCTCCATACCGGATGGGCAATCTAGCGATTCGTACGCCTTGGCCGTCCATGATGCGCAAAGTATGGAACAATCCGTCCAAATACGAGGAATACTTCCGTCTGGAAGACTGGTATGTATCCGGAGACTCCGCTTATACGGACGAGGACGGTTATTTCTGGTTCCAGGGGCGGATCGACGACGTTATTAATACGGCCGGGGAGCGGGTAGGCCCGTTCGAAGTGGAAAGCAAGCTCGTCGAGCATCCGGCTGTAGCAGAAGCGGGCGTAATCGGCAAGCCAGACCCGATGCGGGGGGAGATAATTAAAGCATTTATTGCCCTTCGCGAAGGATATGAGGCATCCGATGAGTTGAAGCAGGAAATCGCGCAGTTCGTAAAAGTCGGCTTGTCGGCGCATGCGGCACCGCGTGAAATTGAATTCAAGGATAAGCTGCCGAAGACACGCAGCGGCAAAATCATGCGCCGCGTGCTGAAAGCTTGGGAATTGAATTTGCCTACAGGCGATTTATCCACAATCGAAGATTAAAAGAAATCCCCCGGGTTATAACCCGGGGGATTTCTTTTAATCAATTGCAGTTTATTGAACCTTAACCTGATTGGAAGGCGACGATTTGCCGGATTCATTCTCTGCAGCAATATAGAACGTGCCCGATACAATCGTTATCGGATATTCGAATGAGGTCTCCGAGGTAGTGCCAACTTCGACGAAATTGCCGTCATTGTTTGCGCTGTAATAGATGTGATAAGTGAACACTTGATCAGAGACCGGATTTGGCTTCCAGGAGAGCCGGACGCTCAGATCAGTCTTCTCCCCCGAAAGTCCGCTTGGAGCGGCAGGATGGGCAAGCTCAGGCTTAGGAGTGCCCTCTGGATTGTTGCCTCCACCTTGATTGCCGCTGCCATTCCCATTATTGTTGCCATTTCCGTTGCCATTTCCGGGATTTCCGTTGCCCTCCGGCTCGCCGTCTCCAGGCAGACCTGGAAGGCCGGCCGTATTGCCGAAGAGCATCATTGCGCTTTGTACCGATTCTTTGCCAGCGACGTCTACCGCAGTTACATAGAACCGGTAACCCTGTCCGCCAGCAACGTTCACTTTGAACTTCAGTTCATCCCCAACGAGCAGGGAGTCGCCGACTTTCTTGAAAGGCTCTTGGTTAATCGCTTGATACAGACGATAGCCGACAACATCCTTCTCGCTGTTCGCGCCGAAACTGATCATTACGACACCAGAGCTGATCGATTGCAGCTTGACATTGCCTGGTGCTGAAGGAGCACTGCCATCATCCACGCGAGGATCGACCTTTGATGGTGCATCTTTGCCAGCATCAGCAGGCAGGTAGAAGGACAGTGGTCTTCTGCTGCTTGCCGGCAGCTTCGATTGCGCTGCTGAAATTTCATCCATCAACGCATCAAGCGGCCGTTTCCGCTTAATAACGATTTGCTGACGCTGCATATCAGAAGGTGTTTCCGGCTTTGGTACATAGTTGACGCCTTGATAAGGGATATAGGCCATTTTGACAAGTGCATCGTCCGATTCCTTCGGTAAAAACTTTTTGTTGAACCAGTCGGTCACGAGCATGCCAGCTTCATTGGTTAACTGGGTTGGCCGCTTGCCGCTGGCGCTGGATACGGTCGCTTTGACGATACCGTCCGGACGTGTAAATTCCTTCGTCGGGAACAGCTCCGGCTTTTTCTCCGTAACCTGATTCATCATCAATGCCCAGATAGAACGAGCGCGTTTTCTGCCATCATTGGATAGTGTGTAGATTTGTTTCTCATAACCGGCCCATACGCCTAAAGTGATGTCAGGCGAGAAGCCCATGAACCACACGTCTCCATAGCTTTGGGTGGAACCTGTTTTACCGGCAATCGGAATTTTACCGTAGCTTTTGAATTGTGATGTCAACGCATGAGCCGTACCGGAGCCGCTCGAAATAACGGTCCGCAGCATATCCGTAACGAGGAATGCCGTTTGCTCCGAGTAAACCTGCTTCGGTGCTGCTTTATGCTCGTAGACCGGTTTACCGGATGCATCGGTAATGCGTTCAATCATATAAGCGTCATTGAAAACGCCTTTGTTCGGAATGGTTCCGTAAGCATTGGTCAACTCTTCAACGGAGACGCCGATGCTGAGACCGCCGATTACGCCGGTTTGGGCGCCATCATCCTGCGGCTGAAGCGTTGTAATGCCAAGATCTCGGGAGAACTGCCATGCGTTCTTAATTTGGACATCATCCAAGAAGATTTTGAGCGCTGGTAAGTTCATCGAGCGGTTAAGCGCTTCACGAGCCGTTACGAGCCCGGCATATCTATTGTTGGAGTTTTTCGGGATATGGAATCCCTTTTGTCCATCCTTCAATACAATTGGCGCATCGTCTACGACGCTTGCCGGCTGAATTACGCCTTTCTCGATAGCAGGCAGGTAAGCAGCGATCGTCTTCATGGTCGAGCCTGGCTGACGTGTCATTTGCGTAGCAAAGTTCATTTGCTCCTCGTAAAAGTCACGGCCCTCCAGCATGCCCAGAATAGCGCCTGTCTTATGGTCAAGCATTACCGCTGCAATCTGCTCGATGCCTTTCTCCTTGCTTACAGGAGAGAAGTTTTTCTCATTGGAGCCGATCTCGCGCATAATTTGATAGACGTCTTTGTCGATCGTCGTATAAATGTGGTATCCGCCGCGAAGCAAATGCTCGCGAGCTTCCTCGATCCGTGCCGCATTTTCTTTTTTGCGGAGATCAGCTTTCGTCAGCTTTGGATCCTCTAGCATCAGCAGCACTTCTGCCGCTTGCCGCTCGGCTTCCAGCATTAGATAAGGATAAGTCGTATAAGCTTTCTCGCTTGGCGCAGCGAGTGACTTGCGAATGTCGAATGCTTTCGCTTCATCATATTGCTGTTGATTGATGCGTCCGGTTTGCAGCATGCGCATCAGCACCGTGCTTTGACGTTCCATCGCGAGCTGGAAGCCTTTTTCGCTAAACTGGCCTTTCCCGTTAAATGCCGTATAAGCGGACGGGCGCTGCGGCAAGCCGGCAAGATAAGCAGCTTGGGCAATATTCAACTGATTGAGGTCGGTAATGTTGAAGATGCCTTTAGAGGCTGCTTTGATGCCGTATAAGTTATAGCCGCTTGAACCGTTGCCGAAAGGCACCTTGTTCAAGTAGGCAGCCAAAATTTCATCTTTCGTCAAATAACGTTCCATCCGGATAGCAAGGAAAATTTCTTTGATTTTACGGCTGTCTGTTTTGTCCAGGCTTAGAAATACGCGGCGGGCAAGCTGCTGAGTAAGCGTACTGCCCCCGGTTTGGGTATCTTCATTAAGCAGCTTCTGCTTAACAGCCCGGCCGATCCCGTTAATGTCGACGCCATGATGCGTTTCGAAGTTATTATCCTCAATCGCGAGCACAGCATTTTTCACTTGCTCGGGAAGATCTTTGTATTCGATGAGAATCCGGTCTTCTTCCGTCCGAAGCTGGCCGACTAGTGTTTCGTCGTTGAAGTAGACGAAGCCGGTAGCGGAGTTCTCGTTCACTTTTTCCTCAATAAGCGTGCGCGGCCGAACCACTTCGTCTTTGACAAGTGCGGATACATAGCCGGTAACGGCTCCGCCTGCCAATAAAGCGATGAAGATGGCGAAATAAATCATCCACTTAACGGTTAGAAAAGATACGATTCCGAAGGTGCGCCAAGCGCTTCGGGATGGCGTGGATTTGCGGTCTTCCTGCATATAAATAAACTCCTCCTCCAAATAACCAAAAACTATTATAACATAAAACACCATCAGAGGAAGCCTAGAGAAGATGCTTCCATGGAGTGTGCTCCGTATCATAAGTTGATGCATTTGAAAATGATAAGCATACAATCCTTATCGTTAGACGAGACATATGCAGGAAATGTTGTGGTCATAGGCTGAAAAAAATGCTGGAATATCGGACAAATTGTAATTTTTCTTGGCGGTACGAAACATAATGGGCTCCATTCGCGTACTAACTTACTATAGAGGTAACAACATCTGGATGTAGAGAGAGGAGGAGGAAATGGAGGCTATATTTTGGGGCTGTATCGTATTCGGGGTGTTGTTTGCCGTCATAAGTGTCATATTTGGAGATTGGATCAGTCTGGCACTGGATGGCATGCTTGATTTTTTATCTCTCGACGGGTATCCCTGGATGCAGCCAATGTCGCTGGTTGGCGGCATTACTGCCTTCGGCGGCGCAGGGTTGCTTTTGACCGACAATACCTCTATGAGCAGCGGGTTGATTACGATCATTGCTCTGCTGATCGCTATCGTTGTAGCCGGAGGCGTGTATTTTATTTATGTTAAACCGATGGAGCAAAGCGAGAATTCGCTGGCTGTGTCCGAACAAGAGTTTACGGGCAAGCTGGCGGAGGTGCTAGTGTCGATTCCGTCGAAAGGGTACGGAGAAGTAATGCTCAAGGCGGGAGCGGGTCATACGAATCAAATTGCGGCGAGTTTCGACGGGGAGCCCATTCCTGAGGGGATGCGGGTTGTCGTTGTCGAGGTCAGAGACAGCACCTTGTACGTTGCCAAAGTAGATCTTCAGTCTTAGCAAAAACAGAGATAACGTACCAGAGTAAGGCCTACAAGAGAGGAGAATGATGGGGTTATGCCAGAAGACTTTTTAATACCGGTAATTGTAATTGCAGTAATTATAGTGTTAGGTTTGGCATTCTGGGCCCGGTATCGCACCGTAAGACCGGATCAAGCTATGGTGGTAACAGGCTCGTTTCTGGGCAGAAGTAATGTGCTCGTAGACGACTCGGGCCGCCGGATAAAAATCGTGCGTGGCGGAGGCGCGTTTATTCTTCCGATTTTTCAGAGAGCTGAGTTTTTATCGCTGTTGTCCCATAAGCTGGATGTATCGACTCCAGAGGTTTATACGGAGCAGGGTGTACCTGTTCTGGCAGACGGGGTAGCGATTATTAAAATTGGCGGTGTTGTAGAGGATGTGGCAACAGCGGCCGAGCAGTTCATGGGCAAGCCGATCGAGGCGCTGAAAGGTGAGGCGCAGGAAGTGCTGGAAGGCCATCTGCGTGCTATTCTTGGATCGATGACGGTGGAGGAAGTATACCGGAATCGCGACAAATTTGCTCAGGAAGTTCAGGGGGTTGCAGCCAGGGATTTGAAGAAGATGGGGCTGCAGATCGTTTCTTTTACAATAAAGGATGTTCGAGACAAACATGGCTATCTGGAAGCCCTCGGCAAGCCGCGAATCGCAGCTGTGAAGCGGGATGCAGATATCGCAGAAGCGGAAGCGGTCCGCGATTCGCGGATTAAAAAGGCTTTGGCTGAGGAGGATGGCCAGAAGGCCGAGCTGCTGCGTGATACGAACATCGCGGAAGCGGCGAAGGAGAAAGAGCTGAAGGTCGCTTCCTTTAAGAGAGATCAGGATACAGCGAAAGCGGAAGCCGATCAAGCGTACTCGATTCACGAAGCACGTGCTCAGCAAAGCGTGGTTGAGGAGCAAATGAAGATCGAACTAGTGCGTAAAGAGCGTGAAATCGATCTTGAAACGAAGGAAATTTTACGTCGTGAGAAACAGTATGACGCTGAAGTGAAGAAAAAAGCGGAAGCCGATCGTTACGCAGTCGAGCAGGCAGCGGAAGCTGATAAAACGAAAAAGCTGCGTGAAGCCGACGCGATTCAATATCGGATCGAAGCAGAGGCAAAGGCATTGGCTGAGCAGAAGCGGCTGGACGGTCTGGCAGTAGCTGATGCAGAGAAAGCCAAGGGTTCGGCTGAGGCCGAGGTTATTCGTCTTCGCGGTCTGGCGGAAGCTGAAGCGAAAGAGAAGCTGGCGGAAGCGTTCGAGAAATTTGGCGAAGCGGCGATACTCGATATTATTGTGAAAATGCTTCCGGAGCTTGCTGGCAAAGTAGCAGAGCCAATTAAAGCAATCGACAAGCTGACGGTTGTCGACACGGGTCACGGCGAAGGTGCGGCGCGTCTAAGCAATTACGTGACTTCGCTTATGGCCACAGCGCCTGAGATGCTGAAGAGTGTATCGGGTATCGACGTTAATGAGCTGATGAAGGGATTGACCTCCAAAGTATCCGGTGCCCTGGCTCCGGCTCCGCAAGCTGCTGCAATCGAGGTAAAGCCACAGCCTCAGCCAACGATTCTTGATCTGCTAGAGCAAGATTTGAATAAGAACGAATAACCATTTAACGGAAATTGGCTGTCTTTTTGAAGGTAATAATTGACAAGGCGATATTGGCAGTGTATTCTTGACTTACATTTTAAGTGAATAATACAAAGGAGTGAGGACAATGGAAAAATTGAAACAAACGATCAACAATTTCATATTCGGTCCTCGCGGTGTTATTTTTTAACTAATATGCTTATGTCGAAATAAGCCCTGAGGATTTTACTGTCCTCAGGGCTTTATATGTATGCAGGCCTACTCTGAAATATAGAGTGATCCTCGCGTTAAAGCCACTGTTAGTTTGCAGTGGCTTTTTGTTTTGATTTAGATGAGAGAAGGAGATGGTTGTTTTCAACAGAGTTAGAATTTGGTATCAGAATGAGATTGAACAGCTTAAGCCGTTAGTGCGAGATGCCTACCAAAGAATCTATAGGTACCAGCTTGAAAGGACGTCACTGCTTGAATTACAGATGCGCGAAGCCATTGCACAGACAACACCGATATTAGAAATTTTTATGGAGCATATTCCCCATTATAAAAGCAGCTATATTAAAGTTCTTGCCCGGCAGGAGCAGCTTGCGGCTTCCGATTTGATTTTGTGCTTTGACCGGGCGGTGTATGAACTGCATTTGTATGCGTCGTTAGGCAAAGAAATCGGGAAATATGCCAATGAGGCGCCTTGGAGTAAGGAGCTTCGCACACTCTTGAACGAACGGCAAGAAATAGAACCTGCAAATAATAGTAACGCTGAGGAAGAGTTATTTCTTGCGAGCGGAAAAGTTGCCAGTTCAGGTCATGCCGAAGGAATAGCCACAGTCATATTGCACAAGGATGAGCTTGTGAACGTAAGGAATGGAGACATTCTAGTGACCGAGATGACAACTCCTGATTTTATCGAGGTTGCTCCATTAATTGCAGGACTTGTGACGGATCGCGGAGGCATTGTTTGTCATGCTGCTATTTTGGCGAGGGAATTTAATATTCCATGTATCGTCGGGTGTGGAAATGCAACGGAAGCCGTTAAAAGCGGGCAAAAAATTCGTATAGATGCGGTCTCTGGCATCGTTATGGGATGTGCTAATGAATGAACCCGATACCGTTATATGAAGCGGCTGAGGTTGAGCTATATGGGCGTAAAGCAGTGAATTTGGGTGTAGCCCTTAAACACTGCTTGCCGGTGCCTGAGGGGTATGTGCTTCCTGCTTCAATGGTTGTGCAGTTTGTGAAAGGAGAACTTCATATAGAAGGTGAAATTCGTTCTATGCTAGACGCATTAGGCTCCGTTTCCGTCAGATCGTCCGCTATTCAAGAAGATGGTGAACAGTCCAGTTATGCCGGGCTGTTTCATTCCTGTTTAAACGTTACGACCGTCGAAGGAGTTGAACGTGCGATTCGTTACATTTGGGAGTCGGCGCAGTCTAAACGCTTGAATAGCTATAAACGGCGGGCAGAGGGAGTGGCGACGATAGGTAACAACGATAAGTCTGTACAAATAGCGCTAATCGTTCAAAGAATGATCAATTCCGATGTGTCGGGAATACTGTTTACACGGAACCCTGTTACGTATGCGGATGAACGAGTAATAGAGGCAGCCTGGGGGCTTGGCGAAGCGGTTGCTTCTGGATATGTGACACCGGATTCCTTCAGAATGAACCGAAATGGGGAAATTACGGAATCAACGGCTAGTTTGAAGGAGATTGCGATTCGATTCGGCCAATGTGAGGGGATCATTGAAAGCAGGCTCGACGACTATACCGCGAACTCGTTGTGTCTGACCGCTAAGCAATGCACCCAATTGAACGGTCTGGCTGACAACTGCGAGCAAACGTTTGGCCCAAACATCGATATGGAATGGACCTTCGCAGATGGCAAGCTATGGCTGCTCCAATGCCGGCGGATAACTGGGCTTAATATAAGGGAAGGGCCTTTCAACTGAGTTAAGGTTGAAAGGCCCTTCCCTTGGACGGATCAAGGCTTGAACGCCAGCACCCGAATCCGGTAATAATCGGCAATAGCGTTCTCCCCAGCCTTCAGTTGCCGCTGCTTCCGGAACAGTTGATTGATATCCTGCATAGCCTGTTCCTTATCCGATTCTTCTAAAGTGTGGAAGAAAGCGTCTCCGAACTGTGCAAGCCAGTGCAGCAGCCCTTTGTCCCCGTCAGTCAGCTCGGTTGGCCGGCTGAACAGCTCTGCGGAGCGGACATGAAACCCTTGCTTCTCAAGCAAGCTGCAATACTCGCCGATGGAGGGGAAATACCAGGGATTCAAAGGCTCAGCGTCAATACCGTATTTCGGCAGCACTTCGCTAACTGCTCGCACAATACCTTCCACATTGCCTTTTCCTCCGAATTCAGCAGCAAATCTTCCGCCGCTGCGAAGACTGCTCCAGACCGACTCGATGACACCAGATGGGTTACTCTTCATCCAGTGCAGAGCAGCGTTCGAGAACACCGCATCGAACGGCTTATTTACTGTAAAGCTCTGTCCATCTTCGACAGAGAAAGGAATAGCGGGGTATTTCTCTACTGCTTTGGCGATCATTTCTGCGGAGTAGTCAATTCCGCTTACGACAGCTCCCTTAGCGGCAAGCACGGCTGAGAGGTCGCCGGTGCCGCAGCCTAAGTCAAGAACACGTTCGCCAGCTTGAGGATTCAACCATTCCATAATACCTTGGCCAAATTTAGATACAAACCCGAGATGCTGATCGTAGGAATCGGGGTTCCATTGCTGGGCGGATTTCATATTAATCGCTCCTTCTGTTTCGGATGCCTCTATTGTGGCATACAAGAACATAAGAAGTGAAATATATAAAGATTATTTACTTTATAGGAATGACCTATAAAGTAAACATAAAAAGAACCCTGCAGGCCTTTGCAGGCTGCGAGGGTTCTCAGAAGTACAGCAGCTATTAACGGCTGTAGAACTCGACGATTTGTTTTTCGTCGATGTCTTGGGACAACTCAGCGCGCTCTGGCAGGCGGATGAACTTGCCTTCCATTGCTTGATCGTTGAACTCCAAGTAGTTAGGAATGTGGTGACGGCCTTCGATTGCTTCTTTGATCGTTTTCAGGCTGCGGCTGCGCTCGCGCAGGCCGATTACGTCGCCAGTCGATACTGTGTAGGAAGCGATGTCGACTTTTTTGCCATTAACCGTAACGTGACCGTGAGCAACCAACTGACGTGCGCCTGCACGGGAGTTGGAAAGACCCAGGCGGTAAACCAGGTTGTCCAGACGGCTTTCAAGAAGAATCATGAAGTTTTCGCCGGCAATACCTTTGATTTTAGCCGCTTTGTCGAACAGGTTGCGGAATTGTTTTTCGTTCAAGCCGTACATGTGGCGAAGTTTTTGCTTCTCAGCCAATTGAATGCCGTATCCGCTCATTTTTCTGCGTTGGTTCGGGCCGTGTTGACCTGGAGGGAATGGGCGTTTTGCAATTTCTTTGCCAGTTCCGCTCAGGGAAATGCCGAGGCGGCGGCTCAATTTAAATTTAGGACCAGTATAACGTGACATACGTAGTGTAACTCCTTCATCAAATGGGATTTTTGAGAATGGGGTTGTGTTTCGCCGAATACGTTCTATGCCCGGACTGAGTCCGGAGCCTGAAAATCAGTTCAGCCGCTGGAAGATCAGCGAACGTATTTCTGAGGGTGACACAAAACCAGTACGCCCATACATTCAACAATAAATATTATATGAAATACCCCCTATTTGTCAAGATTGCACAGTCCTCAGCGAGCCCTCTGGGACATAGTGTCTAAAGGCCTATTATTTATAGGAAAGAGTAGTGCAATATTCTTAAAAATACAGTATGATGAAATTATTGTATGAATTGATGATTGGATGCTCATCTCCTTGTTATACGTACGGAAGGGCTGGGTGTTGCTGATGGCAGATTATAACGAAAACCATCCTCTTAAAGATGAATCTGCTGCGGCATCTCATCTTGCTGTTGAGATGAATCCGTCGATTTGGTTCGAAGAGGAAGATATGACTAGCGCTGATGAACCATACTTGGGGCCGATACTTTCTGAAAGCTTCGCGTTATGGTATAAGGAAACGGACAAGCTGCTGCTTGCAGAAGGTTCGTTTGCAATATACGACTGGAGCTTGAATTGTGTGGACATCGCCGGCGGCTTGGATAAACTAGAGGACGCCGATGCGCGTGCGCTGGCAGACAAGCTGGCGGCATCCGTCCATCAGTCTGGTTCGATCGATGCGGAGTCGCTGGGATCGCTTTATGCAAGCGCAATTCCTGTTATGAAGCGTTCGGAAGAACGCCCATTTTGTATTTTTATCCACGTTTCAACCGCTGCCGAATCCAATCAATCGGTTGCGAAGCTCAGCGCCTTACATTTCCGCAGCTGCTTCTATCGCAAATTCGAACAGCTTTATGTAAAGGATTTGCTATTGCAGCAGCAGCGCACGGAAAAGGAGCTTAACCGCAGAGACGCCCTGTTCGGGGTTGCCAAGCGGCTGTATGATCAGACCGACGTGACCTCTGTTCTGTCGGAGATGCTAATGAGCTTAGAGAAGCTGTACCCGACTTCAGAGGTGCATCTTTATTTGTCCCAGGATCATCTGAATGGCGATCCGAGGGTGAAGCCGCTTGTATTTAAGAATACGGCTCATGACCTTATCGCCAAGGCCTTTCTTGAAGGACGGCCGGTTAACGAGCTGGACCGCAACGGCATGATGCGAATTGCAATGCCAATGACGGGCAAGCAAGCTGCATATGGCGTCTTATTCATTACGATGGAAGCTGAGCGCTGGGATGTCTCAGACCTACCGGCATTTCTCTTGGTGGCAGATACTGCGGGTTCGGCGTTCGAGAATGCGAAGCTGTACGAGCAGTCCAATCTGCTTATTAATGAATTGCGTCTAATCAATGAGCTGGCGAAACGGCTTAACCAATCGTTGCGGCTGAAGGAGATTTTTCAGTTCGTAACGAAAGAGCTTCTTAATATATTTGAGGCAGATTTCTGCTGTGTGCTTCAATTGAATAAAGAGAAAAATCAGTTTATCGTCATGTCGAGCAACGTCCCTGACATGTCGAGCGAGCAGTTTTCACCGGATTACGGCTTTTGCGGCATCGTCCATCGGACGAAGGAGCCGCTCATTATTTCGGATTATTGGAATACCCGGGTCGTTACCTCCAAGCTGATGGACAATACAGGCTCTAGATCGCTGATCGCGTCCCCGATATTAGTGGACGGCGAAGTAGCGGGCGTCATATTCGTAACGCATAAGACAGCGAATTTTTTCAGCTACGACAATTATAAGCTGCTGCAGGTTATGTCGACGCATATCGGGCTGGCAATTACGAATGCTTCGCTTCATGCCGAGGTGCGCCGGATGGTCATCACCGACAATTTAACCGGACTTCATGCCCGGCATTACTTGAATGAGCAAATTCAGAACCGGCAGCGCAAAGATCCGTTGGGAGCCCTTATCTTAGTGGATATCGACCACTTCAAACGAATTAATGATACGTTTGGCCATCAGGTTGGAGACCGTATTCTCGTGCAAGTGAGCAACATCATTCGCGCGTCGATTCGCCAAGGCGATATTGCGGCAAGATGGGGCGGTGAGGAGCTTGCTGTCTATTTACCGGGCATTCAGGCGGAGCAGGCCTTCCGTATTGCTGAACGTATACGCTCCCATGTCGAGGAAGAGACGGATCCGGTTGTGACCGTTTCATGCGGTGTATCGGAGTGGACCTTCGAGAATGAGAAGATTAGTGTAGAATCGCTGTTTTATAGAGCCGATATGGCATTATACGAAGCGAAGCATCATGGACGGAACTGTATATTCGTCGGACAAGCCAACTAAAGGCCAGCTATTAGATGTTTATAGTCGAAAAAAAAGCATGGAGCGCTGGGAGCGTTTCATGCATTTTTTGGTGCCTCAAATGGCATTCGGGACAGGCAGGGAATAAAATACCTCGGGTGCAGGAGACGCTAACGCTATCAAAGGTTAGGGGGGATGCCACTATGACAGTCAGGAGAATGATTACAGCCGCTGCAATTCAGGCAGGACTAATCACGCTATTGATGCTGTTGACCGGATGCGGGGGATTAAAGGGCGATCGCAGCCCGGAGGAATGGCTTTCGCTGTCTATTGCGGGACTGGCGGCAACAGATAATTACGTATATAAAGGTCAGACTACAGTATCTACTGCGGAAGGCTGGTCGTATACACCGAAAAGCTTTCAAGGACAAGTAGTTGGTCATGAAACGATTAAAGCGCAGACAGAAGATGGGGTAACTTGGAATCCTGTTGAACTGTTAAAAGAAATTCAAGCCGATCATAAGCAAATTGAAATTGTGCAAAATGCGGTAAATACGGGAGCTGCCAAAGGAGCCGGGAAAACGGTCAGGCTGCGTGTGCAGACAGACGAAGCAGCAGCTAGCGAGAAATGGAAGCTGAAGCTGACTGGTGAGCTCGATAAATTGGAAAGCGGGGTGCCAATCGAACAAACCGAATACCGCAAAGCGTATTTAAATGAGCTGAATAAGTCACGCGGTCAGCTTACTGCGATGCTGAAAACGCTGCAGGTGCGCTCGGAGTATCAGATCGTGATTGATGCCAGCAGTCTCATACCGCTATCGATGGAAGAGCAGACTGTTCTTACCTATATAAAGGACGCCGAGGAAAAAGCAGAATCGCGCAAGACTACGATGCACTTTGGCTCCTTTGACGGAAGAGCGGTTGCTCCTGCTGGGAGGAAATAGACGGCCTGCGACCGGTCATGATACGATAGAACGGATTCTGGAGCGGCCTGCAATCCGTTTCGGAGGTATAAGGAAGAGAATGAGGAGGTATTCGCTATGCGCGATCCAAGACTGCAAAAACTCGCCAGTAATCTGGCGGGCTATTCCATTGATGTTCAGCCTGGGGACAATGTCCTGATTGATATGATCGGAGCGGAGCGGGAACTCGCCAAATGTTTAATTGAGGAAGTGACCAAACGGGGAGGCAGACCGTTTGTTGAGACGAGCGACCGTTCCGTACTCCGCTCGATGCTAAAGCATGCCACGAAAGAGCAGCTTGAGCTGTGGGGACAGCTTGATCTTGATCGAATGAAGCAAATGCAAGCATATATCGGGGTCCGTGCAGGCGAGAATGCGAATGAAATGGCTGATGTGCCTGATGATAAAATGAAGTTGTATGATCAATTGTATATGAATCCGGTACATATGGAAGAACGCGTTAAACGGACGAAATGGGTCGTTCTTCGTTACCCTAATCCGTCAATGGCTCAATTGGCCAAAATGAGTACGGAAGCGTTCGAAGATTTCTACTTTGACGTATGTAATTTGGACTATTCGAAAATGGATCGTGCAATGGACCCTCTGCAAGCAATGATGCAGCGGACGGATCATGTCCGCATCGTTTCTCCGGGTACTGATCTGACGTTCTCGATTAAAGGAATCGGTGCGAAAAAGTGCTCAGGACATCGCAATATTCCAGACGGTGAAGTATTTTCAGCTCCGGTACGGGATTCCGTTCAGGGTAAAATTACCTATAATGCTCCGAGCGTATATGCTGGCGTTACTTTTCAGCATATTTCATTTACGTTTGAAAACGGCAAAATTGTTGAGGCAACGAGCAATGATACGAAGCGTCTGAACGAAATCTTGGATGCGGATGAAGGCGCCCGTTACATTGGCGAATTCGCCATTGGCTTTAACCCTTATATCTTACATCCGATGAACGATATTTTATTTGATGAGAAAATTGCCGGCAGCCTGCATTTTACGCCAGGGCAAGCCTATGAGGAGACAGACAACGGCAACCGTTCGTCGATTCACTGGGATCTAGTGCTCATCCAACGTCCCGATTATGGTGGCGGAGAAATCTATTTCGACGATGTTCTCATCCGCAAAGACGGCGTTTTTGTAATTCCTGAGCTTGAAGGATTAAATTCCGAAAATTTGAAATAAATGAAATAGAAGCGTTTTTCATTTTGCCCCTTGTCGGATATGATTTTTCGGGTTATCATGATTGCTAAGGAAAGCTTTACTAAAATTTCTGGAGGGATTCCCCATGTCTAACAACGCAGCTATCGTAGAAATTTCTCAAGCGGCTAGCCAATTCCGCTCTTCCATCGTTCTGCAAGCCGACAGTAAATATATTGACGTTAAAAGTATCCTTGGACTGTTCACAACTTTGGTAGGCGGACATTCGTACGAGCTTCATGTACACGGACCGGATGCTGAAGAAGCGAAAGCGGCTATGGCTGCTGTATTTGCTAAGCATGATCTGAATGTTACAGTGGTAGGCGAATAGCATTCTGCTGAATTAACACGTTTTGGAAGCAGCGTATCAGGTAGATACCGTTCCAAAAAATAGAGAAGCGCTTTTTCAATTTGAAAAGGCGCTTTTCTGTTTTGTCCTTGTGTATTGGCTCTTTTTCGTCTAATATAAAAGGTATAGACGACGGCGGGTACACGCACAGGGGGGAAAACGATGTCTTCACCGGAAGTCACGGTCCAATTGCATGAGAAGGCGCTGCGTCTCCTTATGGAGGATGCCAGCAAAATCGAGAAACTGATCGAAGTTCAGATGGAGAACTTGACGACCCGTCAATGTCCGCTGTACGAAGAGGTTTTGGATACGCAAATGTACGGATTCTCGCGCGAGATTGATTTTGCAGTGCGTGCGGGACTCATAACCGAGCCAAGCGGGAAGGAAATGCTGAGCAGGCTTGAGCGCAACTTGGCGCAGCTGTATGAAGCGTTGAATAGAAAAGAGTAGACTCCAGTTGGAGCCTACTCCATTTTTTTTGTCTGCATTACACGAGATAGAAGGCAAAGCCTAGAATGATATAGACCATTAACAGCAGGAAGCCTTCATACCAGTTCGTATTGCCGTCTCGCGATACCGACTTGGCGATAAATACAGATACACCTATTGCGGTTAACTCGATCGGGGTGAAAATAATGTCCATCGTATCGCCAAACAGCGTGCTGACCAATATCAACACCGGTGCGACAAACAATGCGATCTGCAAGCTGCTTCCGATGGCGATTTCCACGGCTGCACCGATTTTGTTCTTCATGGCGAGCATGATTGCTGCGCTGTGCTCAGCCGCATTGCCGACGATGGCAATAACGAAAGCGCCGACGAATAGCTGGGACAAGCCGAATCTTTCCGTAAATGTATCCAGCGTATGTACAAGCCATTCACTGGTGAAGGCAACCATTACCGTTGCGACTATCAGCAAAATGATGGAAGTGCCTTTTGACCATGCAGGTTCTTCGCCGTGATCGGCATTCATGTCTTTATCAGAGAGAACGTCTTTATGGGTAATCATGGAGAACACGAGCCAGAGCAAGTACGATACGATGAGTATGCAGGCCACTGCCAGGCTTAAAAAATGGTTTTTGACAAGCGAGAAATGCTCCGCTCCGACGAATACTGCGGGAACGAACAATCCGATAACCGCCATAATCATCAATGTCGAATTGTGCTCTGCCAACTGATTGTTGAATTTCTGCTGCTTGTACTTGAGTCCGCCTGCGAAAAGGCTGAGGCCAAGAACGAGAAGCAAGTTGCCGATGATCGAACCGGTGATACTCGCTTTAACCATGTCGAATAATCCTTCTTTAACGAGGAAAATCGCAATGATGAGCTCTGCTGCATTGCCGAAGGTGGCGTTAAGAAATCCTCCGAGCCTTTGACCCGCATAATGCGCTACGCTTTCGGTCGCCTTGCCTAGAAAGCCGGCAACGAACACGATTGCAATCGCGGAAATGATGAATTGAAGCGTCATGTCGAAGCCGGCGAA
Source organism: Paenibacillus gorillae (assembly GCF_000513275.1). GTDB lineage: Bacteria > Bacillota > Bacilli > Paenibacillales > Paenibacillaceae > Pristimantibacillus > Pristimantibacillus gorillae. The sequence goes on from NZ_CBVJ010000015.1 coordinate 66,818, forward strand.
ATGGCCGATTGCGCTCAGCGCAAACATAACGATCAATCCGGTGAAAAACAATTTCTGTCTCACGAAAAATGCCACCTTTGCATGATAGATGTTGAAAACTGTAATTAATATATCGGAAAAATTGAAACATGTAAACTTTTTCCTAAGCTTTATTGATTGGAGCCGCTCTTTTGTTGCTTCCGCGCCTGCCATCCAGTACAATGAACATATATGGCAAATTGAGGAGTGAATAACATGACCGAGGACCTTCAAACCGGCATTATCCGTATTTCAGACGATGTAGTTGCAACGATTGCGGGACTCGCAGCACTAGAGACTCCGGGAATTGCCGCGATGTCCGGCGGGATTTCCGAAGGATTGGCTAAACGATTGAGCGGGAAAAATGTGCAAAAGGGCGTTTCGGTGGAAGTCGGGCAGCTGGAAGCTGCAATTGATCTTCGTATTATCGTCCATTATGGCATTCCCATTCAAGAGGTATGCCGCCAACTTCAGCTTAATGTACGTGAATCCGTTGAAAATATGACCGGCCTCCATGTCGTCGAAGTGAACGTAAAGGTGGAAGGCGTAGCCTTTAAGGAAGAAGAGACAACGGAAGAATACAACCGGCTCAAATAGTATTTCCTAGCAGGGCTTGCTGTATGACAAGTTCAGCAGGCCCTGATTAATTAAAATGTCATGCAAAAAAGGTATCTTCCGTTTCAAGTCGGAAGATACCTTTTTTATATTCTGTTTCTCATGACGGTTGGACTCGGTCGTTTTGGACGCTCCTGTTTGTTATGCTCTCGCGATATGCTAAGCCAAAATGCCGACACTCATCAAGCAGACGAACAGCGATGTGCCTCCGGCGCTGATGAACGGCAAGGTTACGCCTGTTAACGGTATCGTGCCGGTGACACCGCCGATGTTGATGAACGCTTGGATGCCAATGCTGGCCACAATGCCGACGCCAACGATTGTGCCGTACTGATCGGGGCAGCGAAGCGCGACAATCAAGCCCCTCCATAAGAACAGCAGGTAAGTCAGAATAAATAAGGCAGAGCCGAGAAACCCGAATTCCTCCGCAATAATCGAGAAAATAAAATCATTGTACGGGTAGGTCAAGTAGTGAAGCTTCTGCACACTTTCTCCAAATCCTGCTCCGGCGAAGCCGCCATGCCCCAGCGCTTGCAAGGAAGAAACCAATTGCAAGCCCGTGTTTTCCTTATCAGCTAAAGGGTCAAGGTAGGCGGTAAATCTCGCAATCCGGTATGCCCACACTTCAGGAGGCTGAAAGGCCATCGATAAACTGACAACAACGGTCAGAATAACACCGATAATCGAGCCTGCCATAAAGATGTGCTTCAGATTGGCGCCGCCTGCGATAATCATAACGATTGCAGTAGCCGCCAATATCATACAAGAGCCCAGATCCGGCTGCAGCATGATGAGCCCGCAAATAAAGCCGACGATGATTAGGACTGGCAGCAGCCCTTTTTTGAAATCGCGAAATTTCTCGTCCTTCTTGGATATCAGCGAGCCCAGATACAAAATAAGCGCCAGCTTGGCCAATTCCGTAGGCTGTATGCGCAAGGGGCCGATCGGCAGCCAACTGCTCGCACCATTTATCGGTTCAGTGAAGGGCACGATGAGCAGCATTATAAGCACAGGTATGAACAGGAAGATAAAGCCTTTCTTGTAGAACTTATAGGGCAGGTTCATTAGAAACAGCATCATGAATACGCCTAGTACCGCCCATAGCAGTTGTTTCTTAAGAAAGTAGAAGGCATCATTGTTGAATTTCTGAGCTACCAAGGCGACATTTGAGCTCGCGCTGAATACCATCACGAGCCCAAAGCCGGCTAGCAGTATCGCAAGGATGAGAAGCAGAAAGTCTGGTCGTCCACGACTGCCGTTCTGCGTATTTCCCATACTACGCAAGCAGCTGCTTCAGCTGTTCCAGCTTCTGATTCGCAATGCTCATAATCGGTTCTGGAATTACGGATTCATATTCCATGCCATGCGGGAACGTTGCTTTTCCAATGTATACGGCTTCAATAGCCAGTACGGCATGCGGGTTTTCCAGCTTGCCTTCTACGGCACGTGTGTTGATGCGCACGAAGTATTCAGAGTTGGTCGCGCGATCTTCCAGCTTCAAATCGTATGTAGCGCGATAATATTCCCATTGCCAACGAACGAAGCCGACCTGCTCCGCGGAATCGTCCAAATGCGAGAGTTCGCTTTGAACACCGTCAAGGCCTGTATTGTTAATAATCATTGTAGTTCCTCCTTAGAATTCGTAAGCGTAGTGAATTGGACGTACTTTGTACATTCTTTTCCCATGATAGTATGTTTCCCCAGTCTGTGCAACCCTTACTCCGTCCTATAATCTACAATGCAGGTGACAGATTAACGAAATGTAGGACAGCAGAACAGCGAAGCGATAATCCGCTTTCTCTTTGGCGCCCGGTTCTGGTAAAATGGAGTGAAAAGGAGGTTTGCAGAAAATGAAGACAAGCGGCGAACGTCATGAACGGCTGCAGCGTCTTTACCCGGACATGATCCGGTGGCGCAGATATCTCCATCAGTATCCGGAGCTGTCTTATAAGGAGACAGAAACATCGAAATGGATTGCCAAGCAATTAAGAGCATTCGGTTGCGAGGTGAGGGAAGAAGTTGGAGGATACGGCCTCATTGCTATAGTTAGAGGAGCATTGCCCGGGCCGGTCGTCGCCCTCCGAGCCGATATAGATGCTTTGCCCATTCAAGACGAGAAAGACTGCGAATATGCATCCAAAATTCCAGGCGTCATGCATGCTTGCGGGCATGACGGCCATACAGTCGCATTGCTTGCTGCGGCCAGCTTTTATCAGGAGCAGGCGGCCAGCTTGGCCGGTGAAAGACGGTTTCTGTTTCAGCCTGCTGAAGAAGTAACACCAGGCGGCGCTTTGAATATGATCAGAGACGGTGCTCTGGACGGCGTGGATGCGATTTATGGTGTGCATCTATGGTCACCGCTTCCGTACGGTCAGATTTCGACCAAAGAAGGCGCGTTTATGGCTTCCGCCGACGAATTTACCCTGGATATTATCGGGGCAGGCGGACACGGCGGCATGCCGCATCACACGATAGATACAATTGTTGTAGGCTCTGCGCTCGTACAAGCGGTGCAGTCCATCGTAAGCCGAAGCGTCAATCCGCTTGAGCCGGCCGTTGTAACCATCGGTTCGTTCCAGGCGGGTTCGACGAATAATGTCATCGCCGACCGCTGCCGCATGAAAGGGACGGTCCGGGCGTTTGATGAAACGACAAGGACGCTTATTCATAATCGATTGAAAGCGGTTATTCACTCGACCTGCGAAATGTACGGGGCGGATTACGAGCTCGATCTTCGGATCGGCTACCCGCCGGTTGTCAATGACGACCGGGAAGCGGCACGCTGCTTGGATGTAGCCGGGCAGTTATTTGGCAGCTCTGCCACCGTCCATGCTGATGCGGTAATGGCAGCAGAGGATTTTGCCTATTATTTGAAAGAAAAGCCTGGCTGCTTTATGTTCGTTGGTGCTCGCAATGAGGAGACGGGAGCCAAATATGCGCATCATCATCCCAAATTTGATATAGATGAGCGTGCGATGATTCATTCCGCTGAGATGTTGATTGGCATGGCGGAAAGTTTTACCGAGGAGTGGCTCGGCAGCCGCTAGGGTAAGTTAAGGTTGATATGACCTTATTAATCTTAGGAGGGTTACCAGTTGAACAACAGATCGATCAGGCAGCTTATGTCCACTGATTGTGTCACAGCGGCGCTTCAGGATAATGTGTATGAGCTCGCAGTATTAATGAAGCGTCATGATATCGGCTTCGTTCCCATTGTAGAAGGTTCCAAGCTGATTGGCGTCGTAACGGACCGCGATCTGGTCGTCAGAGGTTATGCAGAGAAGCATTCCGGCTCTACGGATGTAGCGACAGTTATGACCCGAGAGGTGAAGACGATTAGTCCTGAAGCGACTGCAGATGAAGCGGCCAGAATAATGGCGAATAACAAAATTCGCAGGCTTGCTATCGTTGAGGATGGCCATTTGATCGGTATAGTGGCGATTGGAGATTTGGCCGTTCGCGATATTTTCGTTCACGAAGCAGGGGAAGCATTAAGCGAAATTTCCGAACAGGGTGCTGATACGGGGCAGTTATCACATCATTAAGCAACTGCCATACTATAGAAGAACAGGAGTATTCCGAACGCAAAGGTCGGTATGCTCCTGTTCTTCATTTTTATGTGCAGCAGAGCATAAAAACGGTCCGATAGCTTCATAATTAGAAGTGAGACAGCAGCGGAGAATTTTCCTAATCAAAAAGATGAATAAGAAACGGGGGGATCGCCATGCTGGAAAGTCAGGACGGACCGCTCATCATACAATCGGATATGACGGTGCTGCTCGATAATATGCACCCTATGTCTGAGGAAGCGCGAGATCAGCTCGGCCTGTTTGCGGAAATGCTGAAAAGGCCCGGCAACTGGCATACCTACCGGATTACAGCATTAACGTTATGGAACGCCGCAGCCGGAGGTATGGGAGCAGTTGATGCAATTACAATATTAACCCGCTACGGACGCTATGGTTTGCCTGCTTTTGCGGAATCCAGCATTAGGAGATTAATGGACCGCTATGGCAAGCTGCGTATGGAACGTTGCGGTGAACGGCTGCTGCTGTGCGGGAGCTCGGAGCTTCTTGATGAGCTTCTGGAGAAGAAAGAGCTGGAGGCATGGCGCAAGACGAGGACGGGTAGCGAGGAGCTGGAGGTGTGTCCCGAAGACAGAGGGATGCTAAAGCAAGAATTGACCCGGCTAGGATATCCGGTCGTTGATCTGGCCGGCTACCATGCGGGCGAGTCATTGACGATAGAGCTAAGATCCGCCACACGTCAGGGCAAGCCTTTTACTCTGCGGGAATATCAGCAGCAAGCCGTCGAGCGCTTTTACAGGGAAGGAACGGTTCAAGGAGGGAGCGGCGTCATCGTATTGCCCTGCGGAGCGGGGAAGACGATCGTCGGTATCGCAGCGCTCGTCCAGCATCGAAGCGCGGCGCTCATTTTAACCTCAAACGCCACATCGGTAAAGCAATGGAAGGAAGAGCTGCTGGATAAGACGACACTGCAGTCTTCCGATGTTGGCGAGTACACCGGGGTGACCAAGCAGGTACGGCCGATAACGATAGCAACCTATCAGATTCTGACTCACCGCAAATCGAAAGACGAGCTGTTTCGTCATATGAAGCTGTTTTCTGAACGGGATTGGGGGCTCATTATTTACGATGAGGTTCATCTGCTTCCGGCTCCTATATTTCGAATGACGGCGGAGATTCAGGCGACGAGGCGTCTCGGCTTAACGGCAACGCTGGTTCGCGAAGACGGCTGCGCGGAGGACGTTTTTTCGCTGGTTGGACCTAAGCAATATGATTTGCTGTGGAAATCGGTTGAAGCGAAAGGACATATTGCGGCCGTCACCTGTACGGAGATTAGAGTCCCTCTTGATCAGGGCATTACCGAGCTGTACCATAGCGCTGAAAATAAATCCAAACTGCGGCTCGCCGCTGAAAATCCAGGCAAGCTTAATGTCATTAAGCGGCTGCTTAGCCGGCATGAAGGAACTCCGACGCTAATTATCGGTCAATACTTGCAGCAGCTGCACCGGATAGCGGAGACGCTGGACGTTCCAGTCATAACCGGCGAATTGCCGATACAGGAGCGGCAGCAGCTCTATGACCGCTTCCGTGCTGGCGACGTCCCGGTGCTGGCCGTATCGAAGGTCGCTAATTTTGCCGTGGATTTGCCCGATGCGGCGGTTGCAATCCAGGTGTCTGGAAGCTATGGCTCCAGGCAGGAGGAAGCGCAGCGGATCGGCCGGATTCTTCGCCCCAAGCAGGGAAGGAACGAAGCCTGGTTCTATACGATTGTGAGCGATGGCACGAATGAGACAGAGTATGCGCTGAGAAGGCAGCTCTTTATGGTGGAGCAAGGCTATCACTACGAGCTTGAAAAAGGATAATGGGAAGAAAGGAGCCGCTTGATACATGGACGTGAGACAGCTGTCGGAACGGCTTTCGGCCGGCAAGCAAGCGGAATTTATGGAAGCTGCCGTCTGGCAGCCAGCTACCCGAGAGGGTCTTGGATGGCCGGATGCCGCTGCGAATGCTCATTATATGGAGTTGGCTGCCGAGTTGCTAAGCAATGGAGCTCGAGCTGTGTTTCGAGCTTTGCTTGCCAGATACGGCCCGGTTCCGGTGCTGGAAGAACATCTGTTGCGCGATTGTCCGGCAGATGCGGGATTGTCTCGTGCGGAATTTCGGTGCGGATTGAATGAGCTGCTGCAGGGGGGCTTATTGTTTGCTGCACGCCGGAGCTGGGGGGAGCGATATTATTTTACGGCTTTGGACAGCTTCCGGGTTTGGCGGAACTGCTTCATGTCCTGCGCTGCTTCTCCTGTAACGGACAAAGACGGGCGGCTGGAAATGACGGCGGAGCCAGCTATGCCGCTAGGCAGGCAGCTGCTTGCATCATGGACGGAGCTCGCCCGCTGTGGTCTGGAATTGACGGCAAAAGGCCAGCTCGTCAAAAGAACTGTGCAAAAAGCGGGTCAGCCCCTGGCTGCTGCCGATGCCCCACTTGCGAGACTTGGTTCGGTCGGCGGAGATTCAGGTGCCAGCTACCCGCTGGGACTAGCTTTGGCGCTAGAAATAGCTAGGCGCTTGGAAGTGCTGGTGCCCCAGCAGAAGCGGCTGGTCTGGCAGACAGCAGCATTATCCGGATGGATGGGGATGCCCGCATTGCTTCGGGAATCTATGCTGCATGAATGGTGCATGCAGCACTTAGCTTCCCAGAAGCCGCAAGCTGCACACGCGGCAGCCGTTTTAAGCAGTTTGGAAGCGGGTAAATGGTATGAAGAGAAGCTGCTGACAGATCATCTGCCGGAACTGCTGCAAAGGCCTCAGCAGCATGGAGGGGAGTCCGCGCCGGTCTCCTTCTTATGCTGCTGGGAGGAATGGGTGGAGCTTTTACTGGCTTTCGGCTGGCTGGAGCGGGCACAATCTCCGGCCGGACCGATGCTGCGATGGCGGATCGAGCCGCTCAGCAGTGGAGCAATTGCTTCACATGCAGCTTATGGCGGTCCGCTTCGTTCAGCGCCTGTTATCGTAGAACCGAACGGAGACGTGATTGTTTTTCCCCACAGCAGCTTCATGCTGTTATGGGAGCTTGAGCTTATCGGGGAACGCACATCTTCCGCTGACGGGCTAACGGTCTATCGGCTTAGTGCTGCGTCAACAGCCAGAGCGTTAACGCAGGGACGATCGCTGGAATCTATTCTATTATTTTTGCAGGAGGCTTCCGGTATAGAGCTTCCGCCGCTTGTCCGGTCATGCTTGGAGGACTGGACACTTTCTTCCAGGCAGAGCGGGAGGCCGGGCAATAGACAGAGTGAGCTGAAACTGATGGAATCCAAGCCAGAATTAGAGTCGAAATGGAATCCGGCGCTTGCATTAGAAACGTTCCAAAGTTTTCCTTTTCTGAACGCTAGCATGGAAGTAAGGTTTAAAGGAGTCATTCCGCTGGGTCCATCTGCAGGGATGCTGTATAATGGCTGGCTGGAGCAGCATTACGAGCTGCTGGAGGAGGACGGAATACAACAGCCTTTTCCAGAGCTGGAGCGTGTGCCTGTAAGCTGGGTGAAGCAATTTCGCTCTTATCATCACTCTACGAAAAAAGAAATGCTGGAGCGTGCGCTGTATTGGCATTCACCGGTTCAATTGAAGATAGAGGGTGACTTGCTTGCGTTTGTTCCGGACAAGCTGGAGCAGGATGGGGGCGGCTGGGCCGTATCCGGCTTGCTCCGGGAGAAACAGCAGCAGCGGCAGGTAACGTTGACTCCCGACATGTGGGAGGAAATGAAGCTCGTCCTGCCGGGCATGAACGGGTTTCTGTAAAATGGTATCTATTCGCTTAAGTATTATGATATGATAGTAAAGAAGTAAGCGAATTGAGAAGAGGTGAATAAATGCCCAATGCTATGAGGGTTTCTGCCTACATGCCAGAACAATCGTACGATGCAAGCGGCGTTTCTTCGCTCGATATGGCGTCGCTGCTGCTTAGCGCGTATGAGCTAGGCGATTCGATCAATCAATCGGCGGAGGTTGCCGAATATTTATATTGGAAAGATGCTGTCAACCGTGATGTTCAGGTGCAGCAGAAGATGAAAGAGTTCGCGAAGGCGAGGGAGCTTTATGAGGAATGCCAGCGGTTTGGGCGTTTCCATCCTGATTTCCACGCTGCCAGGGGTAAAGTGAAGGAGATTCAGCGCGAACTGGACGAGATAGAGTCTGTCTCCAAGTTCAAGGCGGCCGAGCAGGAAGTCGATACGATGCTGTTCGAAGTATCTCGGCTTATCGCGGAATCGGTGTCGGAGACGATCAAGGTTCCGAGCAACGAAGGCACAGGCAAGGGCGGGGGTTGCGGAAGCGGCGGTTCCTGCGGCTGCGGAAGCGGCGGCTGCGGCTAGATGAAGGAATGCTGCTCGGCAGCGAAGTTGAGAAGATCTTACGGAGGGAAGAGATGTTGTTAGCCGAACGAACGGGATATATTATTTGGGTCAGCGATCTGAAAGCGGCCAGAAACTTAGATAAATATGGCACGGTCCATTATATGTCACGCAAAATGCATTATGTCGTTATGTACATGAATGCAGAGCGGGCAGAGGATGCTGTGCGCAGCATCGGGCGTCTTCCATTTGTCCGCAAGATCGAACGATCCTACCGTAATGAGCTTAAGACCGAGTACACCAAAGATAACGATGACAAAACGCGTTTTTACAGCATGTAGTAATCGTACAGTAACAACAGGAAGACGGTTTGAAGGTGAAAGATTGCCGGAAAACCGTCTTCTTTTTTCATATAATTACATTTAATTCCAATATTGGTGCGGCTTTATTTTAATGTTGAAAAATCGGACAATCATGGTAAAATAATAGTAAAATAGGCCTGGTTCTTTGGAAGGGGTGTGGTTTGTAATGAAGGACAAAGTGACTAAAAGATGGAACACCTACGAAACATTTTATATCGATTTGGGCGATAAAAAAGTAGCGGACATCGTCATCACGAACCACGCGAGGAGCCGCTGGTCTGATCGCGTAGAAACCGAGAAGACCGGGTATGAGGATATTGCAGAATTTCTCTGGGAATGCCTGAAGAAAGAACGGGTCAAGCCCTATTACCGTAACGAACAGGACGTTTATTTAATCGATGACGATCTTGTGTTTGTAGCCGAGTTTACTGTATCAGAGAATGATACTGACCTGCTCGGAAACCCACTACATAAAATGATTATCGTTACTTTCCTTGGACGAATGTCGGAAACGATTGAACTGCGGGATCTGAAATCTTACTACTCATGGCTGCGCCACTCTAGAAGAATGACATTAGTGAAGAACAGTAGAAAACGAAAATAAATGTTAAAAAATGTATAAATATTATAAAGGCGTGACTCGGATTGAACGAGCCGCGCCTTTTTGATGCGCCCATTTGCGGCCTTGTAGTATAATAGGCGTCATAAGAGAGGGTGGTCACACAGATGGCGCTTAATTTTCATCAGCTGCATATTTTTTACACGGTTGCGGAACGGGGGAGCTTCTCGGCGGCAGCAGGCGCGCTGCATATGACTCAACCTGCTGTAACAATGCAAGTGCAGTCGCTTGAAGACTATTTCGGGACGAAGCTGCTGCTGCGCTCAACGAAGCGAATCGATTTGACGGAAGCCGGCAAAGCTCTAATGCCCTATGCCCGGCGCAGTATCGAGCTTATTCGTGATACCGATCAGGCGATGTCAACGTTTACGAAGCAGTTGAAGGGAAAGCTGCAGCTAGGTGCAAGCTTGACAATCGGCGAGTATATTTTGCCTCGGCTTCTTGGGCCTTTTGGCATGGAATTTCCTCATATTACTATAAGTATGAAAGTTATAAATACGGCACAGATTATGGAAGATATTTTGAATCATCAATTAAATTTCGGTCTGATCGAGGCGCCGGTTAACCATCCGGATATGCATATGGAAGCGGTTATGAGTGACGAACTGAAGCTCATCGTGCCGAGAGGACATCCGCTTGCAGGGCGAACGGACGTTATGCTGGACGAGGTGGCGGATTATCCGTTCGTACTTCGCGAGCAAGGCTCCGGAACACGTCTCGTGATGGAGGAACAGTTAAAGCGCAAAAATATCGATCCGGCCGATCTGAAAATTGTTATGGAGCTTGGAAGCACTGGTGCCGTCAAATCAGCGGTCGAAGCAGGGCTGGGTGTCTCCTTTCTGTCGTCATCCTCAGTCAAACATGAGGTGGCGCTTGGACTTCTTCATATCGTACCGATTCATAACGTAAGGTTTAGGCGGCAGTTCTACTCCATCTATCTGAAATCGGCTGTGCTGCCGATTTCTGCGGTTACGTTTCTAACCTTTTTGAGAGAGAGGGATCTGCAACAATGGCTATAGCAGTCAACGGTAAGGCGGATTTGCATACACACACGACGGCTTCGGATGGAACTCAGCCGCCTGCGGCTAATGTAAGGCTGGCAAAAGAGGCAGGGTTGGCCGCGATTGCGATTACAGACCACGATACGATGGCCGGTGTCGAAGAGGCGATTGCCGAAGGGGAACGAATCGGTATAACCGTCGTGCCGGGGGTAGAGCTGAGTACAGTTGCCGAGGGGCGTGATATTCATATTCTGGGATATTACACAGATTGGCGCGCTGCGTTGTGGCAGGAACGGCTTGCCGGGCTGCGCAGCACGAGAGACCAGCGCAATGATATGATTGTCGAGCGGCTGGTACAGCTCGGTGTGTCCATCACAATGGATGAAGTGATACACGCTGCGGCCATGGAGGGAGCAGGAGACGACAAGGGCAAGGGAGGCGGTCCGGACAGAGCTGCCGGAAAGACCATCGGGCGTCCCCACATTGCCGCGGTGCTATTGAATAAAGGCGTCGTATCGTCCATGAAAGAAGCGTTTGACCTTTATTTGGCTGAAGGCGCAGCGGCCTATGTCAATCCGCCCCGGCTTCATCCCTTTGAAGCGATTGAATGGATTAAGGAAGCAGGCGGAACGAGCGTCATCGCGCATCCGGGACTGTACGGAGATGATGAACTCGTCGAGACGATTATCCAGCGCGGCATTGAAGGCATTGAAGCCTATCATTCCGATCACGATACCGAAGCAGAAGCACGTTATGTTGCGATGGCAGAGCGCCATGGCCTGCTTGTGACAGGGGGCTCTGATTATCACGGCGAGCGGCAGGGTAAAGTGTTCCACGGCGCAATCGGCAGCCGGACGGTCGACGCAGACGTGCTGCAGCAGCTTGATAAGCGGGCGAGGGCATAGCTGCCGGAGCCAAGGTGCTTGCAGGTGGTGTCAAACTGCAAAAGTACATTTTGATTGCTCCGTTTTAGCCGAAAACAGGCTTCAAAATGCAAAAATACATTTGAAATCGCGAAAAAAGGCCGAAACGACTCGTTTCGGCCTTTTTAAACTGCATTTTTGCATTTCGAGGGTGTGTTTGAGCGCTTTAGGACAGCTTCAAACTGTATTTTTACATGTTGAGCTTGGCTGCCAGCACTTCTTATGAGAGAAGATTCGGACTATGTCCCACCCCTCTTGAAACAATGTCCACACTTCTGGCGTGCGGTGACATCGCGATACGCAGCAGTCGGTCACATGTTCGGAGTATGGTCACACGTCAGTGGTCTCCTATCTCGTGCGGCGATCAACGCAAGGGCCAGCTGTGAAGAAACGATGTTATTCGTTTCTTGC
>NZ_CBVJ010000016.1 GCF_000513275.1 Paenibacillus gorillae
CAGCTGGCCCTTTTAACATGTTAATTAACGCTGCGGGAAGGCAGCTGCTTCAGACGTTGTTCATCGGGCGTGATGAACAGCGTTTTTTGATGATCATAGATGACAAATCCCGGCTTGGCGCCGCTTGGCTTGCGGACGTGGCGGATGAACGTATAATCCACCGGAACGAGACTTGATGAGCGCGCCTGACTGAAATGAGCGGAGAGCATCGCGGCTTCCTCCAGCGTAGCATCGCCGAAGTCGCCGCCGCGGATGACGACGTGCGAGCCGGGAATATCCTTCGTATGCAGCCACGTATCCGCCGGAGAAGCAAGCCGGTTAGTTAAATATTCATTTTGTGTGTTGTTTTTGCCGACATAGATTTGTGCTCCCTCGGAGGAAGTGTAGCAGAGCAGAGTAGGGCGAGCAGACTTTTTCTTTTTCGGACCGCGTTTGGCCCGGTCTCTAAGATAGCTTTGCTCTACCAGCTCCTCCCGGATTTCTTCAATATCGGAGAGAGAGGCATTGTCGAGCTGCTGCAGCAGCGATTCCAGATATTGAATTTCCGATTGTGCCAGATCCATTTGTTCGCCTACGATTGCGATGCTATTTTTATGCTTCGTATAGCGCCTGAAGTATCGTTGGGCATTATCCGATGGAGTCAGCTGCGGATCAAGCTCGATTTTGACAGTTGCCTGTTCTTCGTCATAGAAGTTCACCAGTTCCACTGACTTATCGCCCCGCTGGATTTGGTGCATATAGGCGGTTACAAGCTCGCCAAGCACACGGTATTTATCCGCGTCCTTCGCCTCCTCCAGCGTTTCCTGAAGCTTATCGATTTTTTTCGCGTTTTTCGCTTTTTCATTTTGGACGAAACGGATGAGATCAGAGACGCGCTGCTTTACGGTATCCCGCTCTGCTTTGTCGCCGTAATAGGCCTCCAGACATTCACTTACTGTCTCGAAGCGCTCTATTTCTCCCTCAATATGAGTTAGCTCTGTTACGGAGAAGAAAGACTTGCCCTTCGCATCAGTAACGATGTTCGGTGCAAAGCTCCCCGTCCGTATTTGCTCCGTAAAGCGGGCAAAGCTCTCCCACAGGCTCAGTCCCTCGCGTTCCGAGCGATAGACCAGCTCTTTTGCCAGAAGAGGACTTAGTCCGCTGAAGGCTTGAACGAGCTTCTGCTGCGGCGTCAAGGCAGCTGGAGAAGAGGCTGAAGCTGCCTTCTCGGCATCTGCTGAAAGCGTCGGCTGCTCTGGCAGCCCGGAACGTTCTTCACGCTCTGAACGCAGCGAAAGCTCCGGATTCCCGGCGGACGCCGCTTCCCCAGCCGCCTCCGCTTGCTCGCGGCCGTTCAGCGCCGACCAGAACTGCTCCTCGCTGTCAATAGCCAGCGGATCGACCTTGCCTTGATCGGGTGGTGCTGTGTAACGGCTGCCGGGCATAACAATCCGAAAGCTGCTGATCGCCGGCGTGACATGATGGATGCCGTCATGGATATTGCCGGTATTTGGATCAAGCAATATAACGTTGCTGTGCCGGCCCATAATTTCAATAATGATCGTCTTTGCGGACACGTCGCCAAGCTCATCCCGGTGGCGGACGTCGATATGAATAATTCTTTCGCGTCCGATTTGACGGACACCTTCAATAACTGCGCCTTCGCAATGCTTGCGGAGCAGCATGCAGAACATCGGAGCTTCCAGCGGATTCATATAGGATGCGTTCGTCCAATGAACGCGAGGATATGTCGGGTTGGCAGATAGCAGCAGCTTGCCAGGATTGCTGCCGCCGCGAATGCCGAAGACAAGATCATTATCTGTCGGTTGATGGATTTTATGAATGCGGGCGCCGATGCTGCGTCCCAGTTCTTTTACGATTGCATGTATAACGATACCGTCTAATGCCATGGCTTATGTATCTCCTTTGTGAGCCGTATTCTCCTATCATGCCATAGTTGGGACAAAAACTTAAGTCCTGTTGGGATATTTCGCAGGTTGTCCGAATACATTTAGGCTTGAGAGGCTGTCCGAGGGCGCTCGGCATTAACGGGAGGGAGTCACGATGGAACAAAAGAAATGGCACCAATTAGGAAAGAGCGAGCTGGCGGAGACGCTGGGCAGCTCAGCGGAGCAGGGATTGACGCTGGCGGAAGCGGCGGAGAGGCTGGCCGCTCACGGGAGAAACGAGCTTGCCGAGGGCAAACGGGTATCGCCGATTCTTCTTTTTCTGAATCAGTTCAAAGATTTTATGGTGCTTGTGCTTATGGGCGCAACTCTTATATCGGGGCTGCTGGGCGAATATCTGGATGCGATTACGATCGTGCTCATTATCCTGTTGAATTCCGTTCTCGGCTTCGTACAAGAGTTTCGTGCGGAAAAGTCGCTGCATGCGCTCAAAGAGCTGTCTGCCCCGATGGCCAAAGTGCTGCGCGGTGGGCAGCAGCTTGACCTTGCAGCCAAGGAATTGGTAGCTGGTGATATCGTCTTGCTGGAGAGCGGTGACCGGATTCCGGCAGATATTCGGCTGCTGGAGGCCAACAGCTGCTATATCGAAGAGTCGGCATTGACGGGGGAATCCGTGCCGGTTGGCAAGCATGCAGCCGCAATCCATGATGATGAGCTGCCGCTTGGCGATCAGCGCAACCTTGGATTCATGGGGACGATGGTGACGCGAGGAACAGCCAAAGGGATGGTTGTCCGCACCGGTATGAACACCGAGATGGGCAAAATCGCAGGGCTGATCGATCAGACGGAGTCCATGGAGACGCCATTGCAGCACCGGCTGGAGCAGCTTGGTAAAATATTGATCGTCGTAGCAGTCGCTCTGACGATCGTAGTTGTAATAGCGGGCATCATGCATGGACAGCCAGCCTACGGCATGTTCCTGGCAGGGGTGAGCCTGGCAGTTGCCGCCATTCCAGAGGGACTTCCAGCGATCGTAACAATTGCATTGGCACTGGGTGTGCAGCGGATGATCAAACGCAAAGCGATCGTACGCAAGCTGCCGTCGGTCGAAACGTTAGGCTGTGCTTCCGTTATTTGCTCCGACAAAACGGGTACGCTGACTCAGAATAAAATGACCGTCACCCATATTTGGATGGGCGGAAGAAAGCTGAATGTAACAGGCGAGGGGTATGATATTAACGGAGGCGCTTTCGAGGAAGGCGTTCCTGTAGATCTCAAACAGGATACGAGCCTGAGAAGGCTGCTGCATGTCTCTGCGCTTTGTAATAATGCGGTGCTGTATAAGGAAGAAGCAGCAGCGGACGCCAATGGGAAGAAAAGAAAAAGCAAGGAGCCGCAGCATGAATGGGTAATGAAAGGCGATCCGACGGAAGGTGCGCTGACCGTTTTGTCCACCAAGCTGGGTCAATCGGCAAAATCGCTAGAAGGTCTTTATAAGCGGGAAAAGGAATTTCCGTTTGATTCCGAACGCAAGCTGATGTCGGTCGTCGTCTCTCATCAAGGCGGCCGGCTGGTCTATACGAAGGGCGCATCCGACGTGCTGCTGGATCACTGCAATTATGTGCTATGGGATGGTAAAGTTACACCATTCACAGCGACATTGAAACGTAAATGTGCGGAAGCGGCGGAGGAAATGGCACAGTCTGCTCTTCGCGTTCTGGGAATGGCCTATCGCGATCTTCGCAGCATAGATGCTTGCAAGACTGAGCGGGATGCGGAAAGTCAGCTGGTCTTCGTCGGTATGACGGGCATGATCGATCCGCCGCGCAAGGAAGCACGCGAGGCGATTGCAACTTGCCGCCGTGCGGGCATCAAGACCGTGATGATTACAGGTGATCATCAATTGACGGCCGAAGCAATTGCGGGACAGCTTGGCATTATGCCTCGCGGGGGATTATCGTTCAGCGGGCGTCAAATTGAGCAAATGACTGACGAGCAGCTGGACCGTCAGGTTGACAATGCTTACGTCTATGCCCGGGTATCTCCGGAGCATAAGCTTCGTATCGTAAAGTCGCTTCAACGGCAAGGGCATGTCGTCGCGATGACGGGGGACGGCGTGAACGACGCACCAGCGATCAAGGCGGCTGACATTGGGATTGCTATGGGCATTACCGGCACTGATGTTTCCAAGGAAGCGTCAGCTCTCGTGCTAAGCGACGATAATTTTTCTACTATTGTATCGGCGATTGAGGAAGGGCGAAGCATTTACGAAAATATCCGTAAATTTATCCGCTATTTGCTCGCCTCCAATGTAGGCGAAATACTGACGATGTTTTTGGCGATGCTGGCAGGCTTGCCGCTGCCGCTCGTGCCCATTCAAATATTATGGGTCAATCTCGTCACCGACGGTTTGCCTGCGATGGCGCTAGGTGTCGATCAGGCAGAGAAGGATTTAATGCAGCAGAAGCCCAGGTCTGCTAAAGAGAGCATTTTCGCAAGACGGCTTGGCTGGAAAATTATTAGCCGAGGCTTGCTGATCGGCATCTGTACGCTGGGTGCGTTCTGGATTACGCTTCGTGAAGCACCTGGTGCTCAACAGCTCGTCAAAGCTCAGACAGTCTCTTTTGCGACATTGGTACTGGCTCAGCTTATCCATGTATTCGATTGCCGGAGCTCGCGCTCGATTTTCCACCGCAATCCGTTTCAAAATAAATATTTGGTGCTGGCCGTCCTGTCTTCGCTTCTGCTGATGCTTGGCGTTGTGTACATTGAAGCGCTGCAGCCAATCTTCAAAACGGTTCCGCTGGGCTTCCGGGAATGGTGTCTCGTATTCGTAGCTGCCGGAATACCGACTTTCTTGATGGGAATTGGCAGTGTGATGGGCTCCAGAAAGCCGAAAAACAAGCAGGCAAACATGTCTCTGAAGCCAAATTCGCCGCTGCTGCGCCGTTAATCCTGCGTGAAAATGCAAATGATGATGTAAATTATGAATAGCGTTTCTCCCAGCTTTGCGGTATGCTAATAGGAAAAAATGATAGCTTTCCGGCTCTGGAAAGCCGCAGCATAAGGGAGTGCGAATTCATTGAAATTTACTAAAATGCATGGTTTGGGCAATGACTTCATCGTAGTTGCCGGTGAGCAGCAGCTTCCGGAAAACGCCGCACAGCTTGCAATTGAGCTTTGCAACCGGTTTTTCGGCATCGGCGCAGACGGTCTCGTATACATTCTGCCATCGGAAATCGCTGATTTCCGGATGCGCATCATCAACTCCGACGGCTCTGAGGCGGAGCAATGCGGCAATGCCATTCGCTGCGTCGCAAAATATGTCTATGACAACGGCTTGACTAATAAAGAAGAGATTACGATTGAGACGCTTGGCGCTGGCGCGCAGCAGGTACAGCTGACAGTGGAAAGCGGCAAAGTGCAAACAGTCCGCGTGGACATGGGCGAGCCGATTCTGAACGGTCTGCAGGTTCCGACGACGGTTGATGCCGAGCAGGTTGTGGAGCATCCAGTGACGATTGACGGGCGGGAATTCCGCTTTACTGCGGTATCTATGGGCAATCCGCATGCCGTCATTTATGTTGACGACGCGGTAAACTTCGATTTGGCCGCTTGGGGACCAAGGCTGGAGACGCATCCGTTATTCCCTCGTAAAATTAATGTAGAGTTCGTTACTGTAAAATCCCGCTCGCATACCGATATGCGTGTGTGGGAACGCGGTGCGGGCCCAACTCTCGCTTGCGGAACAGGAGCTTGCGCAACTGTCGTTTCCTCCGTGCTGAACGGCTTGACCGATCGTACGGCGACCGTCTCGCTTAAAGGCGGGGACCTTCTGATCGAGTGGAATGAAGATGACAATCACGTCTATATGACAGGGCCGGCTGCGGAAGTATTCCGCGGCTCGCTGTAAGGCGGCAGCCCTATGACAAATAAGACGACGGAAAAACTTAATTTAAGAGAAGCGCTCGGCCAGCGCATATTGACCGGAGACGGCGCAATGGGAACCTATCTGTATCAGATGGGGTTCCCTGTCGGCGTTTCATACGAGGAATTCAATACGCTGCGTCCCGATGTCATTGAGAACGTGCACCGGAGATATTACGAGGCTGGGGCTCGCGTCATAGAGACGAATACGTTCTCTGCCAATTTGGAGAAGCTTGCGATTTATGGACTGGATTCAGATATGGAAGCCATTAACCGTGCTGGTGTTAGAATCGCCAGATCTGCTGCAGGCGACGATGCTTATGTTGTTGGGGCGGTTGGGTCTATTCGTGCCGGTAAGCTCAAAAATATTCGTACGGCCAAAGTAAGTGAAGCTTACGAGCGTCAGATGGACGCGCTGCTTACAGAAGGCGTTGACGGCATCATGCTGGAAACGTTCTATGATTATGACGAGATGCTGCTTGCGCTGCGTATTGCTCGCAAACTGTCAGCAGATGTGCCGGTCATTTGTCAATTTGCAGTTGAAGACGTTGGCCGTACGCAGGACGGCACCGGTCTGAAGGAAGCATTCGATCAATTGCAGCTTGCTGGAGCGGATGTTGTAGGCTTCAACTGCCGCAGCGGTCCGAATGGCATTATGCGTGCTATCGACGCAATTTCCGGTCCGGTACAGCTGCCGATGTCGATTTTCCCGAATGCCGGTATTCCGGATTATGTAGACGGCAAGTATACGTACTCGGCTGGTCCGGATTATTTTGCCGAGACAGCCCGCCGGTTTGCAGACCGCGGAGCACGAATCGTTGGCGGCTGCTGTGGTACGACGCCTGAGCATGTGGCTGCGATGGCTGCTGCTTTACAGGATTATGTGCCTGCCTTGGGAAGCAGCCAGGCTTCTGCGGTTGCAGAACCTATACAAGCTGAAACCATTACGGTAACGAAGCCAGCAGCAGCGAAGACGGAAGTGGCGGTTGTATCCGGTGCGGATACGGGAGACGGACAAGCTCAAGAGCCGTCGCTTGTCGATCTGGTGAAGGAGCGCCATACCGTTATCGTGGAGCTTGATCCTCCGCGTGATCTCGATATCCGTAAATTTATGGATGGTGCGGCAGCCTTGAAAGCATGCGGCGCGGATGCAATTACGATGGCAGACAATTCGCTTGCTGTTACGCGTATGAGCAATCTGGCGCTGGGTGCGCTTGTACAGGAAAAAATCGGCCTGCGCCCGCTCATCCATATCGCTTGCCGTGACCGTAACTTGATCGGCACGCAATCGCATATGATGGGATTAGACGCGCTGGGCATTGATCATGTTCTTGCTGTTACCGGAGACCCGGCCCGCTTTGGCGACTTGCCGGATTCCAGCTCAGTATATGACCTGACCTCGTTCGAAATGATCCGTATGATCAAGCAATTGAACGAAGGCATCGCCTTCTCCGGCAAGCCGCTGAAGCAAAAAGCGAAGTTTGTCGTTGGTGCCGCGTTCAACCCGAATGTGAAGCATCTCGATAAAGCGGTGCAGCGTCTGGAGCGCAAGATCAAATCCGGTGCCGATTATATTATGACGCAGCCGGTCTATGATCCGAAGCTGATCGAGCAGATCGCTGAGGCGACGAAGCATCTCGGCATTCCAGTGTTTATCGGCATTATGCCGCTGGCCAGCGGCCGCAACGCCGAATATTTGCATAACGAGGTGCCAGGTATTCAATTGTCCGACGAGGTTCGCCAGCGTATGGCCGGACTCGAAGGCGAAGCCGGACGGGCTGAAGGCGTCCGCATTTCCAAAGAGCTTCTCGACGAAGCGGTTAAGCATTTCAAAGGCATTTATTTCATGACACCGTTCATGTTCTATGATATGGCCGTTCAATTGACAGAGTACGTTTGGCAGAAGACGGGCGTGAGCCGATAGCCGCATTTTTGTCCGTGAGAGAGAGAAAACAGCCATTTTTCGCATGAATTCGCTTTTTCTCTTGTTCGCAGGCTCAAAATCAATTAAAATAGTTAGCAATGGACGGCTGCAGGCTGGCCTGTGTGTATATACAGAATGGCAGCAGCTCGGAATCGGCAAGCGCTAGAAGCGCGCCGGGAGCGTATGCTCCGGACTTTTTTCGTCAACAATAGTGCAATGGTTCTGTCTTATATTGGCAAAGGTTCGGCTTCATCGTCCAAACCGATGTTCATCTTAATTTCATTCGAGCAGTTGCACGAGGAAGACCGGAGGGGGACCTTACTTGGCTATAAAACTTATTAATATCGGTTTTGGCAATATTGTTTCAGCAAATCGGATTATTTCGATCGTAAGCCCGGAATCGGCTCCGATCAAACGAATCATCCAGGAAGCGCGCGACCGTCATATGTTGATTGACGCGACATACGGCAGACGCACGCGTGCTGTCATCATTACGGACAGCGATCACGTAATCCTGTCGGCGGTGCAGCCGGAGACGGTAGCACATCGATTGTCGACCAAGGATGACGATAACGACGAATAGTACGGGGAGTTATATGGATAAGGGATTGTTAATTGTATTGTCGGGTCCTTCCGGCGTAGGCAAAGGAACGGTATGCTCGGTCCTGCGCGAGAAGATGCCTGATCTCGTGTACTCGGTATCCGCTACGACGCGGACGCCAAGACAAGGGGAAATTGACGGCGTAAACTATTTTTTTAAATCGAGAGAACAGTTCCAGGACATGATTGCGCGCGATGCTTTGCTTGAGCATGCCGAATATGTCGGGAACTACTATGGAACGCCGCGTGATTTCGTAGAACGCACCCTAGCCAGCGGCAAGGATGTTATTCTGGAAATCGAAGTACAGGGCGCGCTGAAGGTGAAAGAGAAGTTCCCTGAGGGCGTGTTTGTTTTTCTTATGCCTCCTTCACTGGATGAGCTTAAACAGCGGATTACGGGCAGAGGAACAGAAACGCAGGATACCATCAATCACCGGATGACGGTTGCGGTTGAGGAGATTAACCTGCTTGGCCATTATGACTATGCAGTTGTTAATGATGAGATCGACGCCGCATGCCACCGGATTCAAAGTATTATCGTAGCCGAGCACTGCCGGGGGGACCGTTATTTGGCCCATTTGGCAGAGCTGCCGACTCCGATCGAGAAAGCTTGAGAAGAGGTGAAATATAATGCTATACCCTTCTATTGATGAAATGGTTAAAAAAGTCGACAGCAAGTATTCTTTGGTCGTAGCGGCTTCCAGACGCGCTCGCATGCTGCGTAACGGTGAAAAATCGGAGCTTCGCACTCCGAAATCCCGTAAATTTGTCGGTGTTGCCTTGGAAGAGATTTATCACGATATCGTTGTCGTAGAATCGACTGAGGACAAACAACAATAATGGATGAATGCCCTTGCGGCATTCAAAGAACCCCTGCGTTTTTCATGACGCAGGGGTTCTTTTTTTTGTTTATGACTCTGTTTATGGTATTGGCGTGCTGCGTTAGTAAGAACCGTTGGGTAATGAGATAGAGGTGCTTCCGTTGCTGGTTTGTTGCTGTTTCGTTGGTTACTGACAGATGACGCGTGCCAAGATACAACCTATAGTAGGCTGATAATCGGGCTGGTGTCACCAGAAAAAGGCCAAGGATCGAGCCGGTACTATTCAAAATGTAAAAGTACATTTTGATTTGCCGCAAACGGCCCAAAATGACGTTCAAAATGCAAAAGTGCATTTGAAATCGCTTGAAACCCTCTAATTGGCGGGTTTTAGGCTAATCAACCTGCACATTTACATTTTGAAGCGATAAATCGTCGAAAAACCGGCCAACAACCTGCACTTTTACATTTTGATTCGCCTGAAATGAGCAGGCATGAGCTGCTTACGCAGAAAGTTTAGTTATAACAGGAAAAAGTTCCGCCCATGGAGCATGAAGTTGATGGGGCTTGGGGCTAGTGTGTATAGGCTAGAGAAGCGCCTTGGCGCTTAAGTTTTTCGTTTGATTCCCTAGTTTTGAATCCCAGCTATATCTTACTTATGCGAGATGATTTGCGGTGCTGGGAGGGAGAGCGGAGCGTTTTGAGTTCGGGATGACTTTTTGCAGGTTCTATCCATTTATCATCGTGTAAGCGAGGGGATAATGGAACCAAGAACGGCAGCACGAACCAAAACGCGCAGCGACCCCGGTGTACTGGTCACCTCGCATGGCTTTTCGTGCAGCGATTCCGGGGCACTGGCAGCCGGAAGTGACTCACGACCTTACAGTGCTTTCCGCTCGTCCTCCACATGACTTCTCACAGCGGCCAGAACAAAAAAGCGAATCATTGAAATCGCTTACAAAAATTGGTTCTTTTATTGTACACACAGGGCATATGATTTAGTACAATAGACAGCTTATTAGGGGTGGCGGAATGGGGGTGAGGACATGAGCGTGAATGAAGCCTTAATGTTAATGATTTCGTTCGCCACCTTGGTTGTTTCGATGTTAGCTTTTCGTCATAAGAAATAGACCCGCCCGGCCATGAACCGGTCTATTTTCTTATCTAACGAGCAACCGCCTCTATCGCTGGCTGTTGAAGACAAGGGAGTCCGGCGGCAACCGGCTCCTTTTTTATTTCCCGCATCGCGCTTCATACGACCCAGCTAAACGATTGACTCACACAAAAGTATCTTATTCATCGCCGTACATAAATATTACCCTTAAAATTCGGGATGGAATGCCCGTTTGTTTTTGAAAAACATATATTCAAACACAAACAAATGTGATATCATACAATCAAAGATAAACAAACAAATAAATCATCATATTCAATTAAAACCAAACATGAAACCGGAGGACAAACAACATGGTACAAAGTTTGTGGGAATCATCCAAAGCATCGCAGCTTGACGCAGGACTGGAGCAGCTCGTTTATCGTTCCAACATCATTGGCACGGACCGCCGCGTTTGCAACTGGGGCGGAGGCAACACATCCAGCAAGGTAGTCGTTAAAGACTTCCGCGGCCGTGATGTAGAAGTGATGTACGTGAAAGGCAGCGGCTCCGATCTGGCTTCGATGAAAGCGGGCAATTTTACAGGTCTGCGCATGGACGATATTCGTCCTTTGTTCGAGCGTCCGGAAATGTCCGACGAGGATATGGTCGCTTACTTGGTCAACTGCATGATCGATTCCAAACATCCGCGCGCTTCGATCGAAACGCTGCTCCATGCGTTCCTTCCGTTCAAGCATGTTGACCATACTCATCCGGATGCGATTATCAGCCTTTGCTGTGCGGATAACGGCAAAGCGGTAGCCCGTGAAATTTTCGGCGACCGTTTCGTATGGGTTCCGTATGTGCGTCCAGGCTTTACACTTTCCAAAATGATTGCAGAGGGCGTACTGGCTAACCCGAACGCTGAGCTTGTTCTGATGGAGAAGCACGGTCTCGTTACTTGGGGCGAAACGCAAGAGGAATGCTATGCGAAAACGATCCAAATCATTAGCGAAGCAGAGGCATACATCGAGGCTCGCGTTGAGGAGTCGAAGCTGTTTGGCGGCGTGAAGCATGAAGCGCTTGCTGCGGACGTTCGCAGAAGCATTGCGGCGCAAGTGATGCCAACGATTCGCGGTGCGGTAAGCGATGCGAAAAAAATGATTCTGACTTTCGATGACCAAGCAGATGTGCTGCAATTCGTTGGCGGAAGCAAGTCGCTGGAGCTGTCCCAAGTTGGCGCGGCTTGCCCGGATCACCTCGTTCATACGAAGGTTGTACCGTTGTTCATCGACTGGACGCCAAACGCGGATGATATCGAAGGTTTGAAAGCAAAGCTGAAATCGGCTGTTGAAGCTTATAAAGAGCAGTACCAAGCGTACTTTGAGCGCAATAAAAATGAAGGCGACGTCATGTTCGAAGCGGCTCCGCGCGTTATTCTTATTCCGGGCGTAGGCATGATCAACACGGGCAAAAACTGGGCGATGTCCAAAGTAAGCGGCGCACTCTATCACCGTGCAATCGCTGTTATGCGCGGCGCAACGGCGCTGGGCGACTTCGTCTCCTTGTCCGAGAACGAGTCCTACAACGTTGAGTATTGGCCGCTTGAGCTTTACAAGCTGAGCCTGGCGCCAGCAGAAGCGGAATTCTCCCGCAAAGTGGCGTTCATTACCGGCGGCGCAGGCGGTATTGGCAGTGAAACGGCACGCCGTCTTGTCTCCGAAGGCGCACATGTTGTGCTGGCGGACCTCAATCTGGAGGGCGCGCAAAAGGTTGCAGACGATATTAACGAGAAATACGGCGAAAACCGTGCGATCGCAGTGAAAATGGACGTGACGAGCGAGGAGCAGGTAGCGGCGGCTTATGCCGAAACGGCGATTGCTTACGGCGGCGTAGACATTATCGTCAACAATGCGGGTCTCGCAACTTCCAGCCCATTCGACGAAACTTCGCTGAAGGAATGGAATTTGAACATGAATGTGCTGGGTACGGGCTACTTCCTCGTTGCCCGCGAAGCATTCAAGCTGATGAAAACGCAGGGAATCGGCGGCAACATGGTATTCATCGGCTCGAAAAACTCGGTATATGCAGGCAAAAATGCATCGGCGTACAGCTCGGTAAAAGCATTGGAAGCGCATCTTGCACGCTGTATTGCGGCTGAGGGCGGCGAATTCGGCATTCGCGTCAATACGATTTTGCCGGATGCGATACTGCAAGGCTCCGCGATCTGGAACGGAAGCTGGCGCAATGAGCGGGCTGCCGCTTACGGCATCGAGCCTGATCAGCTGGAAGAATACTACCGGAAGCGTACGA
Organism: Paenibacillus gorillae; assembly: GCF_000513275.1. GTDB lineage: Bacteria > Bacillota > Bacilli > Paenibacillales > Paenibacillaceae > Pristimantibacillus > Pristimantibacillus gorillae. The sequence continues at coordinate 12,562 of NZ_CBVJ010000016.1, forward strand.
CGCTGCTTGTTAACATTTATCCGAAGGATATCGCCGAAGGCATTGCATTCTTCGCTTCCTCCAAGTCGGATAAAACGACAGGCTGCATGCTGACGATCGACGGCGGCGTTCCGGCTGCATTTACCCGCTAATCTAATAGACGGGAACTGACTCAATCATAGACTCATATAAGGAGTGCCGATTCCGATCGGCATTCTTTATGCTATTGAGGCCTTTAACAATTCAATTTGTACGTTTGGCGCAATTTGCGTTGTATATAAGCGGGATAGGCATTAAAATATCGGTATGTATTGGAAAAGTTATGTGCGGCTGGCAGCGTTCCGGCTGCCTTCACATTATGAGTTCAGGAAGAGGTTGCGATGCTGGTAGCGGAACGTTACGAAAAAATAGTTCAGTTGGTCAACGAGAGGAGCAGCATCCGGGTATCCGAGCTCAGTGAGCTGTGCGGCGTAACGGAGGAGACGATCCGGCGCGATCTTGACCGTCTGGAGCAGGCGGGAAGGCTGCGGAGATCACATGGCGGGGCGGTAAGCGTCAGAGAGCAGCAGCCGGAGACGCCCTATGCTGAACGTGAAATTATGCACGCGGAAGAGAAGAAACGGATTGCCCAAGAGGCGCTGTCCTTCATTCAGCCGAATGACCGCATTTTGCTAGATGCCAGCTCTACCGCTTGGTATATGGCCTCCAATTTGCCTGACATTCCGCTTACCGTGCTGACCAATTCCATTAAAGTGGCGCTGGAGCTTAGCGGTAAGGAGAAGATCGAGGTTATCTCGACGGGCGGGCTGCTTGCTTCGCGTTCGCTGTCCTACGTTGGCCCGCTGGCTGAACGCTCGCTTGATGCCTACTATGTGAACAAGCTGTTTCTCTCTTGCAAGGGTGTGCATTTGGACAAAGGCATCAGCGAATCAAATGAGCTGCAGGCGCGGATCAAGCATAAAATGATCGGTATTGCCGATCAGGTGATTTTGCTGGCCGATGCGAGCAAGTTTGGGGTGCAGGCTTTCACGCATGTTGCGGATTTAAGCGATGTGAATGCGATCATTACCGACCGGCGGATACCGGATGCGATCGCAGCGCAATTAAGGGAACGCGAGATTGCGGTAACAGCTGTTTAAGGCGTTTCTTTCAAAAAGTTGGGAAAATAATAAAGTACGGCGGCAGGGGGAACTGTGTATCTATTCCTTTGGGGCAGATTGCACAGTTTTGAACCTCTCGCCGTTAACCAACTATGTAAGCGTTATGATTATTTTTACTCAACTTGTCTGATAACCTGATAATAAGCGGGGTGTTTGCAATGAAGGTGTCTTTATTTATTACTTGTTTAAGCGATGCGATTTATCCGCGTGTTGGGGAAGCGATGGTGCGATTGCTTGCACGTTACGGTGTTCAGCTGGATTTTCCCACTGTGCAAACCTGCTGCGGCCAGCCGGCCTTCAACAGCGGCTACTGGAAAGAGGCCAGAGCGACTGCGGCGACGATACTTGATGCGTTTGAGGACAGTGATTTCGTTATCTCTCCTTCGGGCTCCTGTACGGGAATGATTCATCATTATCCGAAGCTGTTCGAGAATGATCCTGTCATGTTAGAGAGGGCGCGTAGGCTGCAAAGCAAGTCCTATGAATTTACACAGTTTCTCGTTCAAGTGCTGGGTGTGAAAGATGTTGGCGCGGTTTTCCCGCACAAGGTAACGTATCATCCTTCCTGCCACGGCAGCCGGCTGCTTGGCGTCAAAGAGGAACCGCTTGAATTGATGCGCAACGTACAGGGGCTTGAGCTTGTGCCGCTGCCTTTCGCTGAGGATTGCTGCGGCTTTGGCGGCACATTTGCAGTGAAGATGGCTGATATTTCCGGTGCGATGGTGACGGAGAAGGTCGATCATGTATTAGAGACCGAGGCAGAGGTGCTCGTCGGGCTGGATATGGCGTGCATGATGAACATTGCAGGAAACTTACGATTCAGGAATGAGCCGGTGAAGGTGATGCATTTGGCGGAGCTTTTATACGAAGGGGTGAAGCAGGCATGAGCACGGCATCAAAGGATGTACCATCTACAGTTAAGAAGCGTGCGGATCTGGCACTTAACGATGAGTTTTTGCGCAAAGCGGTTAAATTTACAACGGAGCGGCTTCGCAATGGTAAAATCAACGCTGCGGAGGAGCATGGCAATTGGGAGGAATGGCGGGAGCGGGGTCGTCAGATCCGCTTGCATACGATCGCACATCTCGATTACTATTTGAATTTATTTGCGGATAATGCTAGAGCCAATGGCGTTCATGTCCATTTTGCCGCCACTTCAGCGGAAGCGGTCAAGCTGTCACTTGAAATTGCACAGCGCAAGCAAGCGAAATCGGTCGTCAAATCGAAGTCGATGGTTACCGAAGAGCTGCACTTAAACCATGAGCTGGAAGGGATAGGAGTCGAAGCGATTGAGACCGACTTAGGTGAGTATATCATTCAACTGGCTGGGGAAACTCCTTCCCACATTATCATTCCTGCTATTCACAAAAACCGGTACCAAATTGCTGATTTGCTGTCCAAAGAAGCCGGAGAGACGCTGGAGCCGGACACCTCGATTCTGGCGGGCTTCGTCCGCAAAAAGCTCCGTGAGAAGTTTCTGGAGGCGGACATCGGCATGACCGGCTGTAATTTTGCGATTGCGGAGACGGGGTCCATGGTGCTGTTCGAGAATGAAGGCAATGCTCGTATGGTGACAACGGTGCCGAAGACGCAAATTACGCTCATGGGCATGGAGCGGATTATCCCTTCCTGGTCCGACTTGGAAGTGATGGCGACGCTGCTGCCGCGCTCGGCAACGGGACAGAAGCTGACCGTCTATATGTCCGGCATTACTGGCCCGCGCCGGGAGGCTGATGCCGACGGGCCGGACGAGATGCACATCATTATCGTCGACAACGGCCGCTCGTTGCAGCTTGGTGATCCAGAGTTTCAGGAGCTGCTGAACTGCATCCGCTGCGGCGCTTGTCTGAACGCTTGTCCTGTGTACCGGCATATCGGCGGACATGCATACGGCGGTACGTACAGCGGCCCGATCGGTGCGGTGCTGACACCAGCCCTGCAGAAAAACATCGCAGAATGGGACGACATCGCTAACGCGTCCAGCCTTTGCGGCGCCTGCTACGAGGCCTGTCCGGTGAAAATTCCGCTCCATGAGATGCTTATCTATTTGCGACGGAGGAAGCAGGAGGGCGGACATGGCGATGCGGTCGAATCCGCCGGGATGAAGGGCTTTGCTGCCGTTCTGGGAGATGCGAAGCGGTTCCGTGGTATATTGCGGCTCGGAAAGCTGGGGCAGAAGCTTGTCGTGCGGAATGGAGAAATCCGGACGAAATTCGGCCCGCTGAAAGGCTGGAACAGCTACCGGGTTACACCAAGCTTGCCGAAGCGTTCTTTCCGCGAGCAGTGGGGGACGCTGGAGGAAGAGCTTCGGCACGGGCTGAGGGAGATCGATCCCGCTATGCAAAGCCGGATGGAAGCAATCGCGAAGGACAGAAAGAACGGAACCGGGGGAGGACACGGACATCATGGCTGATACGCATCAACAATGGCTGGAGCAGCGCGAGGCGGAATCCCGCGCGAAGCAGGAAGCCTTCATGAACGATATCGCTAGCAAATTGAGAAGGCCCCGCGTTATGGAGAAGCCAGCGCATCCTTTTCGCGGTGCGCCTGATTTTTGGAAAGCGTACGAATGGCCGATGGAGGAGCGCGTAGAGCGGTTCACCGGCAATTTCAAAAGCGCTGGCGGGCATGTGGAGCGTTTGTCTGATATGGAGTCGGCCAAGCAATTCATAGCAGCGAAAGCGGGAGAGCTGGGGGCTCATTACGTCATCCGGCAAAATCAGCCGGAGCTGAACGAGCTTGGGCTGGAGGCAGCATTGCCCGGTGCAGAAGTATCGGTATGGAATAGCGATTCCGAGCAATATTGGAAGGCTCGCGCCGCGGAAGCGGATTTTGGCATCGTTGTGGCAGACTACGCAGTGGCTTACACAGGTTCAGTCACGGTCTTGTCCTCTAAGGACAAGGGTCGGTCGGTCAGCTTGCTGCCTACCGTACTGTTTGTAATAATTCCGCTAGAGCGGCTGAAGACGCGGTTGGGCGAAGTGCTGGTCGGCTTCGACGAGGCGGGACGCGAGCAGCTGCCGGCAGGCATTCATTTCATCTCGGGGCCAAGCCGTTCCGCGGATATTGAGAATGATCTCACTATCGGCGTTCACGGCCCGGGCGTCGTCTACGCACTGATCGTCGGTTCGTAATATAGTCATGCTGCTGTGCCGCATGTTAGAGTAAGGAGGGAGGGACGCTATGCAGGTAACGAGGCTGACGAAGAGAAATCACTATGAAGAAATAACAGAGCAAATTAAACAGCTTATTATAGACGGAAATTTAAAGGTTGGAGACAAGCTCCCTTCGACAAAAGAAATGTCGGAGCGTTTCGGCGTCGGGCGTTCGACGACACGGGAAGCGCTCAGCGCGCTGAAGGCGATGGGGCTGATCGAAATTAAGCAAGGCGGAGGCTGCACCGTTATCGGCAATTTGCCTGTGCTGTCCGAAATCGAGCTGCCGGAGCTCCGCTCGCTGCGGATGAATCGTGAGACGCTGCTGGAGCTGCTGGAGGCGCGTCAATCGCTTGAAGTCTCTAACGCCTCGATCGCCGCCGTTAAGCGTTCTGTAGACGATCTGTCCGCTCTCCGCGCCATTGTGAATGACATGAAGCTCGCAGTGGGTGATGATGTGGAGGGAGAGCGAACGGATTTACTCTTTCATGCGGCATTGGCTAAAGCAACAGGCAACTCCATTATGGTGCGGCTATTCGAGTCCATTACGAGCCAGATGGAGACAGCCATTCACGAGATTCGGCGCGTCGAGCTCTACGCCAACCGCTTCGTCGCCGAAAGGCTCTATGAGGAGCATCTGGCGATCTTTGAAGCGGTGGTTGCAGGTGATGGCGATGCCGCTGCGAAGTGCATGAAGCAGCATCTGGATCACGTTGAGCGGATGCTGACGAAATACGTGTAACGGATGGGAGACCGCCTCATGGGCGGGTGCTGGTTTACAGCGCCTGATCGTGAGGCGGTTTTTTGTGTGGGAGAGCTGATCTGAATTTGGCTGTCAGGAGGACGATTTTTACAAATTATAAGGCTGTTTGCGTCGATTTCCAATGGTTAAAAATGATGCAGAGGTGTTTTGAAGTGCTGGCAGCTACAGCTGGCGGGTGTTGCAGGGGGGGAATAATAGTTAGTTGTCGGCACGGTGACGATTGGGCAGATGGACTTCTGTTGGCGATGTGAGAGAGGGCAATTAAAGTAAACAGGGAATTTGTCGTTGGCATGTACAGTGGCGCAGCAGCGCGTGTAGGAAGCGATGTGGCAGGATGCAGCAGATTACAACGAAATTTGCTTCGCTAAAGAGCGAAGCAGGTTCGTTAGCTGGACAAACAGGTACGGGGAGTTGGCTGGCAGGCATCTGTGCAGAGCCCAGCGAAGCTGATTCGCAAAATAGCGAACCATGATTCGTTGAAAACGGCAGTTTCCAACGGGAAATTACGTGCTGTAGGGAATTAGCGAAGCTAGGTTCGTAATTGGTGAACCTGTGTTCACGAGTAGCGAAATCAGCTTCGCTGTAGCCTGCGTAGCTCATGTTGAGGCAGGTTACAGCGAAATTTGCTTCGTTAAAAAGCGAAGCTGGTTCGCTAACTGGTCAAACAGGCACGGGGAGCTGGCTGTCAGGCATCTGTGCAGAGCCCAGCGAAGCTGATTCGCAAAATAGCGAACCAACATTCGTTGAAAACGGCAGTTTGCAACGCGAAATTACGTACTGTAGAGAATTAGCGAAGAAAGCTTCGCAATTGGTGAACCTACGTTCACGAGTAGCGAAATCAGCTTCGCTGTAGCGTGCGTAACCCCTTTTGAGGCAGGCCGCAGCGAAATTTGCTTCGTTAAAAAGCGAAGCAGGTTCGCTAACTGGTCAAACAGGTACGGGAGTTGGCTGGCAGGCATCTGTGCAGCCCAGCGAAGCTGATTCGCAAAATAGCGAACCAACATTGGTTGAAAACGGCAGTTTCCAACGCG
>NZ_CBVJ010000017.1 GCF_000513275.1 Paenibacillus gorillae
GGTCAAACAGGTACGGGAGTTGGCTGGCAGGCATCTGTGCAGCCCAGCGAAGCTGATTCGCAAAATAGCGAACCAACATTGGTTGAAAACGGCAGTTTCCAACGCGAAATTACGTGCTGTAGACAATTAGCGAAGCAAGCTTCGCAATTGGTGAACCTACGTTCATGAGTAGCGAAATCAGCTTCGCTATAGCGTGCATAGCCCCTGTTGAGGCAGATTACAGCGAAATTTGCTTCGTTAAAAAGCGAAGCAGGTTCGCTAGCTGGTCAAACAGGTACGGGGAGTTGGCTGGCAGGCATCTGTGTAGCCCAGCGAAGCAGGTTCGTTAGCGGAACAAGAAGAGGATGTGGTGAACATTTGCGCGGAATAGGGAAGATGAGCAAGCAGTGAACTTGGCAAACATCTGCGCAGCCCAGCGAAGATGGGCAAGTGGGGACGTGGCGAGCGTTGTGCAGCATAGCGAATCAGCTCCACTAACCATGCAAAATAAAGAAATCCCGCTCTTCGGCATCAGCCGATGAGCGGGATTTCTTTATTTTGCCGCAAGGAAACGTTCGATGAAGGCCATAGCCTTTTCCGACTTATCAGATGTGACACGGATGCCGACGATAATGTTGTCCTTAGCGAGCACCGGAATATTCTTGATCAGCGAGCTGCGAGAGATATCGATGCCGTACACATGCTCGGCCGTATCTTCCTTCGTCTGGAACTTGAAGGCAGCGTTCGTCTGGAGCGCATCCTTCACTCTGCCTGTAGCGATATCGTCCATACTGAGGAATGCGCCCTGCGGGGCAATCCAGTTAAACGTCCCTTTGTCCAAGATGTAAATGTCCGGCTTCTCAGTCGCCAACATTACCATGGCTTTTTGCTGCGAGGCCATATCCATTTGATCCTTGGCTTCCATCGCAACATAGGTGAAATTTACTTTAAAACGCTTCCAATCCGGAAACTGAGCAAGCAGTGCATTTTCGATTTGTTCCTCTGTACCTGTTTTATTATCGTCTGAATTCATATAAAACTCGCCGATATACATCACCGATAGATCCACTGGAGGGAGACTTGCCAGCCGGGCTTGCTCTTCGCGATGGTCGATGTACAGTGAAACGGCGTAAATAATCAATGCAATGACTGCAACGCCGCCCAGCACATGGAATTTGTAATAGCGCCAGAAGTGGTCGACTTTTTTGGGCGGTTCCCGCCATGTTTTTATATTTTCCGTATTCCTGCGCATTGAATTGTTCAGCCGCAACCTTGTCCTCATACTCCAAAATAAACCGGTACGCACGGGTTACCGTTTCGAAATCGGGAGTGCCGGTCTGCACTCTGTCTGTCTCTGTTCCCGGCGCTTCGGCGGAACGCGCGGCGTCCTGCTGCTTTTGTCTGGAGCGTTCCTGACGCATCAAAATCGTGTAGCGTTTTTCCACTTCATCCTTGGATGCATGCTCGGGAAGGCCCATCGTCTTGTACGCTTGCTGCAATTCGTTCATGGGGATTCACCTCTGTCTATTTTAGGGGAGATCGATAATTCCTACACTCTAGTATACGGATTTAGATGAGAGATTTCCAATCATTCCGGGCAGTTCATTATTTAAACGCCAGGCAGCGCCTTCGGGCTACAAAAAGAGGGTCCTTATGGTATGATAGGAAAAAGCGCGAATGGGCTCGCAATAATCAGTCAATACATAGATTAACAGCTTAATAACGGGGGCTATTATATGTTAAAAGGCAAAACAATCATATTGGGCATCACCGGCGGAATCGCAGCTTATAAGGGAGCGGCGCTTTGCAGCAAGCTGGTGCAGGCCGGCGCAGATGTTCATGTCATTATGACAGAATCTGCGGCCAAGTTCATAACACCGCTTACGCTGCAAACTTTGTCGCGTCATCCCGTCTATATCGATACATTCGAGGAGAGGAACCCGTCTGTGGTCGCTCATATTCATCTGGCCGATCATGCCGACCTGATCGTTATTGCGCCAGCGACAGCGAATGCAATCGGCAAAATAGCGAATGGTCTCGCTGACGACATGCTCAGCACAACGATGCTGGCAGCGACAAGTCCGGTACTTATCGCTCCGGCTATGAACGTTCATATGTACGAGAATCCGGCTGTCGTCCGCAATCTGGAATTGCTTGCGGAGCGGGGCATGATGTTTGTTGAGCCCGGAACGGGCCAACTGGCATGCGGTTATGTGGCCAAGGGGCGTCTGGCTGAACCGGAGGACATTGTGAAAGCTGTAGAAGCTTTTTTTGCACAGGGCGATACGCTGGCTGGAAAGCGTGTGCTGGTGACAGCAGGCGGGACGGTGGAACGGCTTGATCCTGTCCGATATTTGACCAATGATTCATCGGGCAAAATGGGTTTTGCCATCGCTGAAGCCGCGAAAGCGATGGGAGCGAATGTGACGCTGATTGCCGGACGTACGTCGGCTCAGCCGCCTGCGGGAGTTGAGCTTATCCGGGTAGAATCGGCACAGCAGATGCTGGAGGCCGTTTCGGAACGCTTTGATTCGGCGGACATCGTTGTCAAAGCGGCTGCCGTCGCCGACTATAGACCCGTTAAGCAGCACGGGCAAAAGCTGAAAAAGGACGGCGAAAGCTTAACGCTGGAGTTGGAGCGTACGACCGATATTTTGCAAACACTTGGTAAAAGGAAGAAGGGGCAACTGCTGATCGGCTTTGCTGCCGAGACGGAAGATGTAGAGCGGTACGCCATGGACAAGCTGACGCGTAAAAACTGCGACCTCATCGTCGCCAATGACGTTGGAGCTGAAGGCGCAGGTTTTAACGGCGACACCAATATCGTTCAGTTGTACGGTCCGGAAGGATTAATTGAAGCGATGCCGATGCTGTCAAAGCGGGAAGTTGCTCAGCGGCTGCTTCTTCATGCGTTGAAAAGATTGGCTGGCACGCGGAGGCGATCGGAATGATCGCCAAAGTTATCGTCGATGTGCCGAGCCGCCAGACGGACCGGCCATTCGATTACGAGGTGCCGCCTGCTATGCAGGATTGGATTGAGGTAGGAAGCCGGGTAGGTGTTCCATTCGGCGGACGCGTTCTTCAAGGCTTCGTCATCGGCTTTGCCGAAACGGCCGGGATTGATGCCGCACGGATCAAACCGCTCTCTGAGCTGCTGGACCCGGTGCCGCCGCTGCTGCCTGATCTGATCGAGCTGGCGGAGTGGATCAGCGATAAGTACTGCTGCTCCTGGATCGCGGCATTGCAGGCGATGGTGCCGGCAGCTCTGAAAGGAAAGGTGCAGCGGCTCATCAGCTTGAACCCGGAGGCAGATGAGGAAGGAGACGGCTTAACCTCTCTGCTGCCTGATGAGTTAGCCGATTGGTTAGCTAAGCAGGGCCAGGCTAAGCTGGAGACCTTGCAGGAGCGTTTCCCTCAACATGCGGCTGCTGTGAAAATGGCGCTCCGCGAAGGGCTGCTTCTCGAGCAAGCATCGATCCGAGATCGGCTGGCGGTACGCAAAGTGCTGACCGTCTTCCCGCCGGATGATCGCGCCGCCGCTGAGCAGGCTCTCGCCGCTTTCCCGGCGCGAGCGGCGAAGCAGCGGGAACTGCTCGCGTTCATGCTGGAACGGGGCGAGCCGATGCAGCTGGCGGCAATGCTTGCAGAAGCGGGCGGCTCACCGGCAAGCGTCCGTTCGCTAGTCGACAAAGGGCTGCTCGGACTGCGCGAAGTCGAGCATCAGCGTGATCCGTACGCGGGACGCGAGTTCCAACATACAGAACCGCTGCCGCTGATGGAGGGCCAGCAAGCTGTCTACGAGCGGATCGCGGCTTCCGTCAGCCGGGGCGAGCCGCAGGCGATGCTGCTGCACGGTGTTACGGGCAGCGGTAAAACTGAAGTCTATCTGCAGTCTATCCAGCATTGTCTGGAGCTAGGTAAGCAAGCGATCGTGCTAGTGCCGGAAATATCGCTGACACCGCAAATGGTGGAACGGTTCAAAGGACGCTTCGGGGATGCAGTAGCTGTTCTGCACAGCCGGCTGTCGAATGGCGAAAGGTATGATGAATGGCGCAAAATAAGAAGCCGCCGCGTACAAGTCGCGATTGGAGCGAGATCCGCGATCTTTGCACCTTTCGAACGAATTGGGCTTATCATAATAGATGAAGAGCATGAATCCTCTTACAAGCAAGAGGAGAGTCCGAAATATCATGCCCGCGATGTTGCTGTGAAGCGTGCGAGACAGCATGGCGCAGCGGTTGTGCTGGGCTCGGCGACGCCGTCGCTGGAATCGTTCGCGGCAGCAAGCCGGCCGCCTGCACCGGGACGTGAATCGGGACTGCTGCCGATGCCGAACCGGGTTGGCGGCCGTCCAATGCCTCCGGTTGATGTGATCGACATGCGCGCCGAACTGCTGGAGGGCAACCGCTCCATGTTCAGCCGCCGCCTGCACGCGGCGTTGGCCGACCGTTTGGAGCGCGGCGAGCAATCGGTGCTGCTGCTTAACCGGCGGGGGTATTCGACATTCGTCATGTGCCGCTCCTGCGGTTATACGGCTGCCTGTCCGCATTGCGATATTTCGCTCACTTATCATCAAAAAACGCGTGCTTTGCGCTGTCACTATTGCGGGCATGCCGAGCTGGCACCGAAAAACTGCCCCTCCTGTGAAAGCGAGCATATCCGGTATTTCGGTACCGGCACGCAAAAGGTTGAGGAGGAGCTGGCGAAGCTGTTTCCCGGCATTCGTGTCATCCGAATGGATGTGGATACGACCACGGAAAAAAATGCGCATGAAAAGCTGCTGAAGCAGTTCGGCGACCGGGAAGCGGACGTTCTACTAGGTACGCAAATGGTTGCCAAGGGACTTGATTTTCCGTTCGTAACGCTTGTTGGCGTTATAGCGGCAGACACTTCACTGAATCTCCCTGATTTCCGGGCGGCGGAGCGCACGTTCCAGCTGCTGACGCAGGTAGCCGGGCGGGCCGGGCGCCATCATTTGCCGGGAGAGGTTGTCGTTCAAACTTATACACCGGAGCATTACGCGATCCAGACGGCGCAGCATCACGATTACGCCGCATTCATCCGCGAGGAGCTGAAACATCGCGGCGTAATGGGCTATCCGCCTTTTTGCCGCCTTGTACTCGTTACGATGTCGCATGAGCAGTTAGCGCAGCTCTCTTCCGTAAGCGAGCAGTTTGCCTCCCGTTTGCGCGAGCTGGCCGCCGCAGAAGGTGTCCTAGACTCGCTGGAAGGCGGATCAAAGCGTGCATTGGAGGTTCTGGGGCCTGTCTCTTCGCCAATTTCGCGAATGAAAGATCGCTACCGTTTTCAAGTTGTGATAAAATATCGGGGAAACATCGATGTGCCGGAGTTACTGCGAAAGGCGACCGCTCCTTTTTTAGAGGGACCTCAGCAAAAACAAGTGTTGTTCAGCATCGATGTCGACCCTCAGGTCATCTTATAAACTAAATACCATATACGGTTATAAAGGAAGGGAACTATTCATGGCTATTCGTATTATTGTTAAAGATCCAGATCCGGTGCTCAGAGAGCCAGCCAAAGAAGTAACGAAATTTAACTCCAATCTGCAAAAGCTTCTCAAAGATATGGCAGAGACGATGTATGACGCTGACGGTGTAGGTCTTGCCGCGCCGCAAATCGGTATCTCCAAGCGTGTTATCGTCGTTGATATCGGTGAGGAGGAGTCTGGCTTGATCGAGATGGTCAATCCCGTTATTGTCGAGCAGGAGGGTGAGCAATTGGGGCCGGAGGGCTGCCTTAGCATTCCGAACCTGAATGGCGACGTGAGACGTGCTGACCGGATCGTCGTAAACGGGCAATCGGCCGACGGCACGCCGTTTTCGGTGGAAGCGACCGGTTTTCTGGCGCGTGCTTTCCAGCATGAAGTCGACCATCTGAACGGCATTTTGTTCACCGACCTTGCCGAGAGTGTGTACGACATTTCGGAAAGACAACGCAAAGGCGGCGAGTAATCAAATGCGTATCGTATTTATGGGCACGCCAGATTTTGCCGTGCCGTCCTTGCGTCTTCTAATGGAGCAAGGCTATGACGTCGTCGCCGTGGTGACGCAGCCGGACCGCCCGAAGGGCCGCAAACGGACGCTGACGCCTCCACCGGTAAAAGAAGCTACGCTCGGCTACGGATTGCCTGTGCTGCAGCCGGAGCGGATGCGAAGCGAAGAAGCTGTTGCAGCCGTCGCAACTTATGAGCCGGAGCTGATCGTAACAGCCGCGTATGGGCAGATTTTGCCTAAAGGCGTGCTGGAGCTGCCCCGATTGGGATGTATCAACGTTCACGGCTCCTTGCTGCCGAAATACCGCGGCGGGGCTCCGATTCAGCGTTCTATTATGAACGGGGAGAAAGAAACCGGCGTTACGATTATGTATATGGCCGCAGGACTGGATACGGGCGATATGATCAGCAGAATTGTGGTGCCGATTGAGGATGAGGACACGTCCGGAACGATGTTCGAGAAGCTGAGCATTGCTGGCGCAGATCTGCTGGGCCGCACGCTGCCTGCTATTATAGCAGGAGAGGTGAAGGCTGAAGCGCAGCAGGACGAGCTGGCTACCTATGCGCCGAATCTGACGCGCGAGGATGAGCGGATTGACTGGAGCCGGACGTCCAGACAAATCTATGACCAGGTAAGGGGGCTTTCCCCTATGGCTGGTGCATTCACGACGCTTCAAGGCGAAGTGTTCAAGGTGTGGACCTGCGGCAAGCCGGAGAGCGGCTCTACTGGAGGCAACGGAGCACTTCCTGGTACGGTGCTGGAAGCCAGCGATAAAGGCATTGCTGTGAAGACGGGCAGCGGCACACTGCTGCTGCAGGATATTCAGCCTTCCGGGAAACGGGTGATGGCTGTATCTGAATGGCTGAAGGGCTCGAAGCTGGCAGCCGGAACTGTATTTGGCGGTGAAGCGTAATGAGCAATGGAGAGCAAATGAACGGTAACAAGAGCGGCGGCGCAAACGCTGCCCGTTCTACAGGCGGCAAAGGCCGCCCCGGCTCCCGCAGTCATGCTGGTGCTGGACAAGGGAAGGGCGGACAACGCGGCGGGCAAGCAACTGCTGGACGAGGGCGAGGCGGGCAAAGCCGCGGTAATACTCAAGGTCAGGGCAATAGCAATGCTCTTCGCGAGACAGCCGGCCCCCGCGCACAGGGCCAACCTCCACGTGCGGGCAGAGCGCCGCGTACGCCGCGGGAGCTGGCGCTGGATACGCTGGTTAAGGTTGCTGAGACCGGCGCATACAGCAATCTGCAGTTGAATCGCGCCCTTCAGGACGCACAGCTGCAGCGCGCAGATGCGGCACTCGCAACAGAGCTTGTATACGGCACGATTCAGCGGCAGCTTACGCTGGACCATTGGCTGAGCAAATTTGCTGCCAAAGGTTTGCACAAGCTGGAGCCGTGGGTGCATCAACTGCTGCGCATGAGTGCATACCAGCTGTTGTACCTCGATCGAATCCCGGCCCATGCAGCGGTGAATGAAGCGGTGACGATCGCCAAACGGCGCGGACACCAAGGCATCTCGGGAATGGTGAACGGCATTCTCCGCAGCATAGACCGTAATCGGGCTGAGCTGACAGTATCAGCGATTAACGATAAGGATCCGGTCGCGAGAATCGCGCTGCGCCACTCTTACCCGGAGTGGCTGGTGCAAAGATGGATAGAGGCTTATGGCGCGGAAGCGGCGGAAGCGATTTGTGCGGCAGGCAACGAGCCGCCTCACGCCAGCCTGCGCATCAATCCGCTGCGCGAAGTGAGGGAAGAGGCGCTCCGGCAATTGACGGAGCAAGGCTTCGATGCTTCGGCCTCAGCTATTGCTCCAGCGGGCATTGCTGTTCGCCGGGGCGGCAACTTAGCCGATACGGAAGGCTTCCGCGAAGGCAAATGGACAGTGCAGGACGAGAGCTCTATGCTTGTGGCCGAGGTGGCTTCGCCGCAGCCGGGCATGCAGGTGCTGGACTGCTGTGCTGCGCCTGGCGGCAAGTCAACGCATTTGGCCGAGCTTATGGAAGGCAAAGGCAAAGTATGGGCGAATGATCTGCATCCGCATAAGGCGCCATTAATTGAAGCGCAAGCGGAGCGGCTTGGGCTGAGCAATATTGAGGTTATTACCGGCGATGCAGGCGCGCTTGATGAGCGCTTCAAGAAGTCATCCATGGACGTCATATTGCTAGACGCGCCATGCTCCGGCTTCGGCGTCATCCGGCGAAAGCCGGAGATCAAATGGACGAAGACGGCAGGCGATGTTGCAGAAATTGCAGCGATTCAGCGCAGACTGCTTCGCACGGCGGCTCATCTGGTCAAACCGGGCGGGACGCTCGTCTATAGCACCTGTACGATTGAGAAGGCCGAGAATGAGCAGCAGGTTACGGCATTTCTGTCTGAGCATCCTGAATTCGAGCTGGATGCCGGCTGGCCGGAAGCCGTGCTCCGTCCGCTTCGGCAAGCAGGAGCGATTGACGATAGCTTCAAGGGACAAGCGCAGCTGCTGCCGCAGCATTTTGACAGCGACGGCTTCTACATCGCCCGTATGCGCAAGCGTGCTTAAGCCGTTTGTGGCTGTGCATGGGCGTTTGTGGTAAAATAAATCATCAGCGGAGCAGGCTATGCCTGCTATCCGCGCCAATTCAGAGTCAGGTGTGATAAAAAACAATGAAACCTATTATTTATGACTATACGCTGGAACAGCTTCAAGATTGGATGAAAGAGAACGGGGAGCCTGCTTTCCGGGGCGGCCAGTTGTTCGATTGGCTGTATGTAAAGCGCGTTAAGAGCTTCGAGGATATGTCGAATTTGCCGAAAATGCTGCGCGATAAGCTGGAGGACTATTTCCAATTTGTGACGCTGACTGAAATTACGAAGTTCGAATCGAAGGACGGCACTGTAAAGTTTCTGTTCGGGCTGCATGACAACCATGCAATTGAGACCGTTATTATGCGCCACGATTACGGCAACAGCATCTGCGTTACGACGCAGGTCGGCTGCCGGATCGGCTGTACGTTTTGCGCATCGACGCTTGGCGGCTTGAAACGGAATTTGACTGCCGGCGAGATCGTCGCTCAGGTTGTAACGGCTCAGCAAATGCTGGACGCAACGAATGAGCGCGTATCCAGCATCGTAATCATGGGTTCTGGCGAGCCGTTTGAGAACTATGACGCGACGATGGCTTTTCTGCGTATTATGATTCATGAGAAGGGTCTGAACATTGGACAGCGCCATATTACCGTCTCAACGAGCGGTATCGTGCCAAGCATGTATAAGTTTACGGAAGAAAACACGCAGATCAATCTGGCGATTTCAATTCATGCGCCGAATGACAAGCTGCGCTCGAAGCTGATGCCGGTTAACCGCCGCTTTCCTTTCGAGGATGTTATGGCCGCGTGCCGCAACCATATTGCGAAGACAGGCCGCCGTATTACGTTCGAGTATGCATTAATCGGAGGCGTAAATGACCGTGCCGAGCATGCGCAGGAGCTTGCAGATGTGCTGCAAGGGATGCTGTGCCACGTTAACCTCATTCCGGTCAACCATGTGCCGGAGCGCAATTATGTTCGTACGCCGCGCGAGGACATTTTCGAATTTCAGCGCATTCTGGAACGCAACAAGATCAACGCAACGATCCGCAGGGAGCAGGGCCATGATATTGCCGCAGCATGCGGTCAATTAAGGGCGAAACATATGGAGTCCACGACGGGGTGATGACGGTTGTTAATTACGGCAAGCCGAAGTGATATTGGACGTATTCGTCAAATTAATGAAGACCGCTCTTGGGTAGGGCAGCTGGCAAACGGCATTACGCTGGCGATCGTTGCCGATGGCATGGGCGGTCATCAGGCGGGTGACGTCGCCAGCCAGCTGGCTGTCAATTCTTTCCGCGATTCGATGGAACAAAAAGCGGGTAAAGACGGGTTGACGCTGCAAGAGGGGAAAATGCTCATTCGGCAAGCGATTGTCGGAGCCAATGACGTTGTCTACGATATGGCTTCCCGCAATGAGCAGTACTACAATATGGGGACGACTGTCGTTGCGGCGATGCTTATTGGCATGGAGACGATTATTGGCCATATTGGCGACAGCCGCGTGTATCATATTGCCAAAGGGAACATTACGCAGCTGACCGAGGATCACACGCTCGTTAACGAGCTGTTCAAATCCGGTCAGGTAAGTGCGGAGGAAGCTGCTAATCATCCCCGCCGCAACGTAATTACCCGTGCAGTAGGAACGGACGCTCAGGTGGAGGTCGATGTTTTGACCACTATTCTGGAGCCGGACGATGTTCTGCTGTTATGCAGCGACGGCTTGACCAACATGGTCAATGACGAGCAGATTTTGCAGACCGTTCTGGAAGAGGGACCGGATCTGTCCGAGAAAGCGGAGCGCCTCATCCAACTGGCGCTTAGTGCGGGCGGAGACGACAATATTACCGTCGTGCTTATCCAAGATACCGCGGGCGCTTCGAACCAAGGGGGTGACAACGGATGATCGGACATGATCTTGGCGGACGCTACGAAATATTGACCCGGATCGGCGGAGGCGGAATGGCGCTGGTGTATAAAGCGCATGACGTCTTGCTGAACCGGAATGTTGCAGTTAAAGTGCTGCGGCAGCAATTCGTCCATGACGAGGAGTTTATTCGCCGCTTCCGGCGCGAGGCGCAGTCAGCGGCGTCGCTGTCGCATCCTAACGTTGTCAGCATCTATGATGTCGGGCAAGAGGACGATACCCATTATATCGTCATGGAATATATCGAAGGCCATAATTTAAATGAAATTATTCAAGAGCGAGCGCCGCTGCAAACCGATGAAGCGGTGCGAATTGCCGTGCAAATATGCGACGCGCTCGACCATGCGCATCAGAACCATATTATTCACCGCGATATTAAGCCGCATAATATATTGATCGGCAAAAACGGGAGAGTAAAGGTAACGGACTTCGGCATCGCGAGAGCTGCTACAGCATCGACGATCACGCAGACCGGCTCGGTTATCGGCTCCGTTCATTACTTTTCTCCCGAGCATGCCAAAGGTGTCAATACCGGAGAGAAATCCGATCTCTATTCGCTCGGCATCGTCATCTACCAGATGCTGACCGGCAAGCTTCCTTTTCTGGGAGAAAGCCCGATCAGTGTAGCGCTCAAGCATTTACAGGAGGATTTCGAATCACCGAGAGTCGTGAATCCGCATATTCCGCAAAGCGTGGAAAATATCATTCTGAAGTCTACACGTAAAAATCAGTCGGAGCGTTACAACTCCGCACATGAAATGCTGCAGGACCTTGACTCCTGTTTAAAACCGGAGAGGCTGAATGAGCCGAAGGCAACGTTCGTAAGCGACAGTGACATGGACGAGACGCGCGTCATGCCGGCGATTCGCGGAGATTTTCGTCCTTCGCCGCCACCGCCACCGCAGTCTATGACGCCACCGCCAGTTGAAAAGCTGGAGCGGGACCGTTCGCCGGGGCAGCAGAACGACAGCAAGCGGAAGGAAGAGACCGCTGCGACTAAGAAGCCTATGAGCGGGAAGCGGACTGCGTCTATCATTGTCATCACGCTCGTTGTGCTGGCTTTAATCGTCTGGGGCTTCAGTGCCGTATTGAAAAAGCTGGACGTGGAAGAGGTAAAAGTTCCTTACGTAGTTGGCAAGCAGTTGAAAGAAGCTAGAGAAGAGCTCGAGGCAGCCGGACTGAGCGTTGAGGACCCGGTTACGGAAGAGTTTAAGGCCGACATTCCAGCCGGAAAGGTCTATGAGCAGACGAAAGCCAATATGCTGGTGAAGCAAGGCTCATTTATCCACCTTTCCGTCAGCAAAGGCGCAGAGCTTGAGAAGCTTTCTGAATACAAAGGGCAAAAGCTGCAGGTCGCGAAAGATGAGCTTTCCGCGCTTGGTGTCGATGTAGAAGACCGTTCTGTATTTAAAGTAGAAGAATTGTACAGCGATCAGGATGCCGGCACGATTATTAACCAGACTCCTGCAGCGGGTACTGAATTTAATCCGAAAGACGTTCAATTTACCTTTATGGTCAGCAAGGGCCGCGAGACGTTCCCGATGCCAAATCTGGTCGGCAAGACTGTTGCTGAGGCGAAAGATGAAATAAGGGCGTATGAGCTGGTGCTGAACAATGACGACATTTTGTATGAGCCGAGCTACGACGTGAAGAAAGGAATCGTCATCGATTCCGATCCATACAAGTACAAGGACCCAGTGTCGAAAGGCAAGAAGATATCCATCCGGGTCAGCTCCGGTCCTCCTGCGGATGCGAAGGAGCATCAGTTCAACATAACGATCTCGCCAACGCTGGCAGGTAAGACGAGTGAAATCCGAATCGTTTATTCCGATGCTCTAGGAGAGACGGTGGAGTGGGGCAAACGGCAAATTCAAGAGACACAGACGTTCCCGGTCAAGGTGCTCTTAAGGCCGGACGGTGAAGCGACGGTATTCGTATACCGGGATGGCCAATATGTCGATAAGAAAACCGATCACCTATGCAGAAATTACTAAAGGCTCTGGTTCGACGACGGTGACCATACCTGGAGCGGACCCTACTCCTCCTCCAGTAATAGATGTGCCTACCGATACCGATCCTGTGGAAACGCATGGGCTGCAAACCGACGGCAATAGCGGCGGAGATGGAGAACATACAGATGAGCAACACTAAGCAGTTGAAAGGTCGCATTGTAAAAGCGTTAAGCGGTTATTATTACGTTCTGCCGGCAGAGGAAGGTCCTTCCGGTCAGACGGTGCAATGCCGCGCTCGAGGCGTGTTTAAGAAAAATGGGAATTAACCCGCTCGTCGGCGACGAGGTTTATTACAGCTTAACGGAGAACGGTGAAGGAACGGTGGAAGAAATTTTGCCCCGTTCCTCCGAGCTCATTCGCCCGCCTGTCTCCAACATTGATCTGGCGATTCTGGTCTTCTCCGTCACGGAGCCGACCTTGAATCTGCAATTGCTGGACAAGTTTCTTGTTCATATCGAGCATACGGGAATTGAAGCCGTGCTTTGTCTCAGTAAGCAGGACTTGGAAAAGGACGGCAGTGAGACGAAAGCGGCATCTGAGGCTGCCGCCGCAGTTAACCGGATTTATTCGGCTATTGGTTATGAGGTATACGGCACGAGCTCGAGGCTTGGAGAAGGTGTTGAGGCGCTGCATGAACGGCTGCAAGGCCATCTTGCCGTATTCGCCGGTCAATCCGGCGTCGGCAAATCGTCGCTGCTTAACGCAATCGTACCAGGACTTGAGCTGGAGACGAACGCAATCAGCAATCGGCTTGGCCGGGGCAAGCATACGACCCGCCATGTAGAGCTGATCGAGATCGGCGGCGCTTATGTAGCGGATACGCCAGGTTTTAGCCAGCTGGATTTCGCCGAGCTTGGCATCGAGGATCTTGGCTATTGCTTCCGCGAGATGCGGGAGCTGTCGCCGGATTGCAAATTCCGGGCTTGCACTCACGTGCATGAGCCGGGCTGCGCCGTGTTGAAAGCGGTCGAGGAAGGGCAGATCGAACAAAGCCGCCACCAACATTACTTGCTGTTTATGGCGGAAATGAAAGAGAAAAAACGGAGGTACTAACCTAATGGCATTAATCGCACCTTCTATTTTGTCGGCAGATTTCGCCCGCCTGGGCGAGGAGATCAAGGAAGCAGAGCAGGCAGGAGCCGATTGGATTCACGTTGACGTGATGGACGGATTATTCGTTCCGAATCTGACCTTTGGCCCTCCAGTAATTGGCGCCGTACGTTCGGCAACGAAGCTGCCGTTCGATGTACATCTGATGATTGAACGCCCGGAGCTGTCTATTGCGAGCTATGCGGCGGCTGGAGCGGATCGGATTACAATACATGCGGAAGCTTGCCTTCATTTGCATAGAACGATTCATCAGATTAAAGAACTGGGACTGCCAGCAGGCGTAGCGCTTAATCCAGCGACGCCGGTATCGGTGCTCGATTGTATTATCGATGATCTGGACCTTGTATTGATCATGACGGTTAATCCGGGCTTTGGCGGCCAATCCTTCATTCCCCAATCGCTGAACAAACTTCGCCAGCTGCGTAAGCTGCTTAGCGAGCGCGGTTTGGATCATGTGCATGTACAGGTGGATGGCGGCATTAACAGCGAAACTTCGAAGCTGGTTATGGAAGCCGGGGCGAATGTTCTGGTTGCAGGAAATGCCGTGTTTGGCGAAAGCGACCGCGCTGCAGCAATTGCGGCATTGAGATAGGAGGCGGACCTGTGGCGAATCCTATGGATTTGGACTTGGATGAGTACGAAGAGCCGAGATGGAAGACCGTACTTTGGATTTTGCTTTATTCATTGGTATGCGGTTTACTGCTTATGGCCTTTTCGCTTATCGCGTCAATCGTAAAGTTTGTCTTTTCGCTTGCGGCGTTGTTTTTAATTATCCGATTTTTCAAACGTTACGAGCGATGGGGCGCAAGGGGCGCCTTCATTGCACTGACGGTTGTCTTTTATTTCTTGTCAGCGGTTATAGCGGCGTTCTTCATTTATATGCAGCAATATGGCGGCCAATAGGGAAGGGTATAAGCGGGCGTCTGGCAATGGAATAGGACGACTGTACGCCGCATAGGATGGTTACATGAACGAAGGTTCGTGTAGCCATTTTTTTATGGGGAAAAGCAAGCTTGAATTCTGGCATGGCTGCTTGTTTTTCAGAGGCTGCACATAGCTTCGCTGCCAAAGGACGATGCATAACGGATACAATCGGCTGATCAGGCAATTGCCGATGAAGGAAGGGAACTAAGCTTAAATCAACGTTTCGACGAGTGTCTGGGGAGGGATGGGGCATGAAATTTTACACGATCAAGCTGCCGAAATTTTTGGGCGGATTCGTCAAAGCCATATTGAATACGTTCCAAAAAAACTAGGGTGTGTCTGAGAACTCTGAGGGCAGCAAATTTTGCTGAATTTTCGTTTCATGCAAGGCGCGTTTGTGAAGGCGTACCCGGGGGTACGTCAAGCAAACGGAACGAAGCAGGGGGCGGAAAGGCGGTGAAAGGTGCCACTGAACGAGTTTTCAGACACGCCCTAGGTTCGCAGTAGCAGCATCCATCGAATGATCGTGGTTATACGAAAAAAAAGCACCTGAGTTCAGGTGCTTTTTGTCTACCGCCGGAAAATTCCATGCGGAGGTTGTTATACTATACACGAGTGATTTTGCCGGATTTCAGCGCGCGAGTGCTGACGTAAACACGTTTCGGTTTACCATCAACCAAGATGCGGACTTTCTGCACGTTTACACCCCAAGAACGACGGTTTTTGTTATTCGCGTGGGAAACGTGGTTGCCTGTACCAGGCGATTTGCCTGTAATGAAACATTTGCGGGACATGAGTACACCTCCTTCAAAAGCCTACTTCGTTAGCATGCGCTTTAAGTTTTGCTTCTCAGAGCTTGCGCTCATCGTTCAGGACGACTGAGGCAGCTGCTGCAGCAAAAATGTTTGGTTGCATAAGCGGTAAAGTCCGTGCGTGCTGCATTCCAATCTAAAGCAACCATGGCTTGTATGAGCCGTAATAAAGCCTACACATAAACACACTTGAATATCGTATCACAATTATGATGGCTCAGCAACTTAAAAGTGCGTAAACGGCGAACATTTTCCGAGGCTGGCGTCGACTTTTTCAGATGATAGATGTCATGGTTTTACATGCCGCCCTTCTCTATCGGTGCCGTTTATAGTACAATGGTTTATAGTCCATAATATATACCGTAAAGGAGTGTATTTCCATGCCACTGCAGCTTAGCACTGAACTTGGCCAAATATCCGTAACCGATAACACCATCGCCGTCATAGCAGGCTCCGCAGCCATGGATTGTTATGGACTTGTCGGAATGGCGTCCCGCAAGCAATTGAAAGACGGCATTGCCGAGCTGCTCGGCCGAGAGAATATGTCGAGGGGCGTCGAGGTTCGAAGGGACAACGACAGTCTGCAGATTGATCTGCACATTATTGTGAGCTATGGAACGAAAATTTCCGAGGTGGCCCACAATATTCAAACCAAAGTGAAATATGTTCTAAACGAGGTTATCGGTTTACAAGTGGATCAGGTTCATATATTTGTACAGGATGTTAGGGTAATAACTTAGTAGCATAGTAGCAGGAAGGGGAATTTTCGTTGAGTAAGCGCTCCATTAACGGATCTGATTTTACCGCCATGGCACTGCTCGGTGCGGAAATGTTGCAGCAAAACGTAGACCGGGTAAATGCATTGAATGTGTTTCCGGTGCCAGACGGGGATACGGGAACGAATATGAATCTTACGATTGCATCGGGGGTTCGCGAGCTGCGGAGCAAGCCTTCGGAGCAGCTTGGCAAGGCGACAGAGGCTATGTCCAAAGGACTTCTTATGGGAGCAAGGGGCAATTCCGGGGTTATTCTATCCCAGCTGTTCCGTGGTTTCTCTAAATCGCTTGCCAATCTGGAAGAAGCAGGCACGACGCAATTGGCTGCCGCATTCCAGCAAGGCGTAGATATGGCTTATAAAGCGGTGGTCAAGCCGGTAGAGGGCACCATTCTTACGGTTGCCAAAGAAGCTGCCAAGCATGCGGTTCAGCATGCCCGCCGTACGAATGATGTTGTCGAGCTGATGCGCGAGGTGCATGCCAAGGCGCATGAGGCACTGCAGCGCACGCCGGATTTACTGCCTATATTGAAGCAGGTTGGCGTCGTCGATTCAGGCGGACAAGGACTTGTCTTCATATATGAAGGGTTTGTCCGCAGTTTAACTGAAGGCAGTCATTCGCAAGATGCATATCCGTTTCAATCAGAGGCGGCAGCGCCTGAGGAAGTTGCCGTTGCCCAGCCGATCGTGGAGCCAAGACGTACATCGATACCGTCCGCGACATCAGCGCAGTCACGCCTGTCTACAGAAGGCATTGAGTTTCTATACGATATGGAATTCTTTATTAAAAGGAATGTGAGCGGGAATAGTGCGCCGTTTTTTGATGAATACGCTTTCAAAAAAACGTTGGAAAAAGACGGTGACTCCATTCTTGTCATCGTCGAGGATGATATCATTAAAGTGCATGTCCATTCCCGTAAACCGGGAGATGTGTTCAACTTGGCATTGCCTTACGGCGAGCTTACCGATATGCACATTCTGAACATGCGTGAGCAGCACCGCGAGCTGCTCATGCAAGAGGGAGATGCCCCGTCGTTTGCTGCTGTTCCTGAATATGCGCTTAGCGGAGACATATCGTCGGCGCAGCTGCTCGCAGGTACAGATTCGCAGCAGGTAGTGCCGCCGGGCCAAGTTCATGAATGGGCGCCGTTTGGCATCATTGCGGTTGCGATGGGAGAAGGGATCACGAATATCTTTCTAGGCAACGAGGTTGATATCGTCCTCTCCGGCGGACAGACGATGAATCCGAGCACGGAGGATTTTCTGAAGGCGATTGAGTCATTGCCGGCAGAGCATATTTATTTGCTGCCTAATAACGGCAACATTATTCTTGCTGCCGAGCAAGCGGCCGAGCTGAGCGAGCGGAACGTGACGGTTATCCCGACCAAGACGATTCCGCAAGGGCTATCCGCAATTCTGGCCTTTAAGGAAGACGAGTCGGCGGAACGCAATGCCGCCTGGATGAAGAACGCGGCGGAGCAGGTGCTCTCCGGTCAAGTCACTCATGCTGTGCGCGATACTTCGATTGATGGTGTGGACATCCGGGAGGGTGATTATATCGCCATTAAGGAAAAAGGAATTATCGCGGCATCGAAGGAACTGCAGCAGGCATGCCAGCTGCTGATTGCCAGCATGATGGAGCAGGGCGGCGATTTGCTGACGGTGTTGACTGGTGAGGATGCGGAGGATGCTGACATCGGCGCGCTTAGCGCCTGGATGGAAGAAATGTATCCGGACGTTGAACTGGAGCTGCTTGAAGGCGGGCAGCCGCTTTATCCGTATTTGTTTGCATTAGAGTA
The DNA here is from genome assembly GCF_000513275.1 of Paenibacillus gorillae. Lineage (GTDB taxonomy): Bacteria > Bacillota > Bacilli > Paenibacillales > Paenibacillaceae > Pristimantibacillus > Pristimantibacillus gorillae. The sequence goes on from NZ_CBVJ010000017.1 coordinate 17,925, forward strand.
ACGTTTTGTTTCTGAATATAAAGGGGGATGGCTAATGGGGAAGATTCGAATCGTTGTCGACAGCACATGCGATATTCCGCTGCCAGTTCGGGAAGAGCTGGGGATTGAAATGGTGCCGTTAAAGGTGCTGTTCGGCGAGGAGACGTATTTGGATTATGTGACAATCGGCTCTGAGCAATTCTACGAGAAGCTGGCTGCATCGTCGGCACTGCCAACAACTTCCCAACCGTCTCCGTCCGAATTTCAATCCGTCTATGAGCGCGTGCTTCAGGAAGATCCCGGTGCATCCATCATTTCGATCCATCTATCGGGCGCGGTCAGCGGTACTTATCAGTCTGCGGTTATCGGCAAGTCGATGCTGGAGGAAGAAGCGGATATTACGATCTATGACAGCAAATCAGCTTCTTACGGCGCTGGAATGCGTGCGGTAGCTGCAGCGAGAATGGCTGCGGCCGGCCGTTCGAAAGAAGAAATTATTGCGGAAATCGAGCGTTTGGAGCGGGATACTCAGCTTTATTTTCTCGTCGATTCGCTGGAATATTTGCAAAAGGGCGGCCGGATTGGCCGAGCTTCGGCGCTGATTGGCTCGTTGTTGAATATTAAGCCGATTCTGTCGCTGGACAAAGAAGGTACGGTCTACTCGGTAGACAAGCAGCGCGGGACGAAAAAAGCGATCCAGCGCATTATCGATATGCTGGATCAGTCTTTTGGCAGCGACCCTGTGGCGATTACGATTGCCTGGACGCAAGGAAATGCCATCGCGATGGATCTGTGCGAACAGGTGAAGAGCAAATTCAATGTACAGTCGGTTGATTTTACGACGATTGGGGCGGTTATCGGGACGCATGTTGGTCCGGGTACCTCTGCCGTGTTCATGTACAGAGTGTGAGGTTGATAATGATGACGCTGGATCAAATTAGCGTCCGGCAAATTAAAGGCGTGAGCGCTCCTAAGGAGGAAGAGCTTCACGCCTTTGGCGTTCAGACTATCGCCGATTTGCTGGACTACTTTCCATATCGATACGAGGATTATCGCATTCGCGAGTTGTCCGAAGTGAAGGACGGAGAAAAAGTAACGGTGCAGGGCACGATTCGCGGCAATGGCATACTGCAGCGTTATGGCCGCAGTAAATCGAGGCTGACGTGCAAAATTGAAATCGAGCATATGCTGGTGACCGCAGTTTGGTTCAACCGGCATTTTCTGCAAAGCCAGCTTGTGCCAGGCAGAGAAATTGTACTGACTGGCAAGTGGGAGCAGCAGCGGCTGCAAATGACGATCTCCGAGTCTGAGTTTCCCGATAAGGCGGGTGCTCCGAAATCGGGTACGCTGCAGCCGGTTTATTCCGTGGGTGGCGGCATTACGCAGCCCTGGATGCGCAAGACGGTTGGACAGGCATTGGTGCAGTACGGCGCAATGATTGAAGAGGTGCTGCCGCATTCGCTTGTGGAACAGCACCAATTGATGTCACGGCGAGACGCCGTGCTGCACATTCATCAGCCTGGAGATGTACGGGAAGGGCAGGAAGCGCGGCGGAGAATGGTGTATGAGGAGCTGTTCCTCTTTCAACTCAAGCTGCAAGCATACCGTTCGTTGAATCGCAGCCGCGGTGACGGCATTGCGCATAAGGTCAATGGAGAGACGATCCGGTTATTCGCTCAGACTCTGCCTTTCGAGCTGACGGACGGGCAGAAGAAAGTCGTGAACGAAATTATGTCAGATATGCGCCAGCCTGCCGCGATGAACCGATTGCTGCAAGGCGACGTTGGCTCCGGCAAGACGGTAGTAGCTGCGATTGCTCTATACTGTACCGTTAAGGCGGGGCATCAAGGCGCGCTGATGGTGCCGACGGAGATTTTGGCGGATCAGCATTTGCGGTCGCTGCAAAAGCTGTTCGCGGATACAGGAATTGAGGTCGGTCTGCTGACCGGCAGCATGACGGAACGCCGCCGCCGTGATGTACTTGCAGGCTTGCAGATGGGGATGATCGACATCATCGTTGGGACGCATGCGCTTATTCAGGACGGCGTGTTTTTCCGCAGTCTGGGACTTGTCGTAACGGACGAGCAGCATCGGTTTGGCGTTAACCAGCGGAGCGTGCTGCGCCGCAAAGGGCTGAATCCCGATGTACTGACGATGACGGCGACGCCAATTCCGCGGACCCTTGCTATTACGGCATTTGGCGATATGGACGTGTCGACCATCCGAGAGCGTCCGCATGGGCGGAAGCCGATCAAGACGTATTGGGTAAAGCATGGCATGATGGACCGGGTGCTGGGTTTTATCCGCAAAGAGGTGGATGAAGGCCGGCAGGCTTACGTCATTTGTCCGCTGATTGAAGAATCGGACAAGCTGGATGTGCAGAACGCGATCGACGTATTCGTGCAGATGCAGCAGGCTTTCCCGGATTTGAAGGTCGGGCTGCTGCACGGACGGTTGACCGCTTCGGAGAAGGATGAGATTATGAGCAGCTTCAGCGCCAATGAGACGCAGCTGCTCATCGCGACGACGGTAGTCGAGGTTGGCGTTGACGTGCCGAATGCAACGCTCATGATTATTATGGATTCCGAGCGGTTTGGGCTGTCGCAGCTTCATCAGCTGCGGGGCCGTGTCGGGCGCGGCGAGCATCAATCGCACTGTATTCTTGTCGCCGATCCGAAGTCAGAGACGGGCCGCGAGCGGATGAAGGTCATGACGGAGACGGATGACGGCTTCGAGGTAGCGCGGCGGGACTTAGAGCTTCGAGGGCCGGGAGACTTTTTCGGAACGAAGCAAAGCGGACTGCCGGAATTTCGGGTTGCGGATATGGCGGCTGACTTTGAAACGCTGGAATTAGCCCGGGACGATGCAGCTCAGCTGTGCGCGGAGGACGATTTTTGGACCAATGCTGCTTATGTCCGGGTACGGGCTTATTTGCAGAAGGATCAAATTTTTCAGGGTGAACAGCTGGACTAGGCAACATCTTCTCCATTGCGGCATATAGTTAAACGATGAGAATGCCGGATGGAGGTGTCCTAGCACATGAGTTACCAAAAGTACGGCATTCGGCCGCAGCTGGTCGAACGCGTCAAGTTCAAGATGAAAAATCCGGTTGTGAAGGACCGGATACGTCTGTTGTTGGGCAACGTGACGAAATATGATTTGCAGGACCGCGTCAAGGTGAAAAAACTGGTTAAATCGGCGACCGTTATTTTGCAGGAGCAGTTGACTGAAACGCAAGAGGAACAAATCATTGCATTTGTACTGGGTCAAAAAATAGATCCGAACAACACGTTTCACCTGCTCAAGCTGTGGGGTATGTTCCGGTAACGGAACGGATCTATAGCGGATCAAAAAGGCAGCACCTTGCGAATTTTGCACGGTGCTGCCTTTTTTGAATGAAGTTTGATGGATGCCTGTTTGTTTGTTTACTTGATGCAGCGTGCAGCGAACCATCTTCGCTATTTTGCGAATGCTTGTTCGCAGATTTTGCTCCAAATGTACGGATTTGAGCTAACCAGGCTGTGTTAGCGAAGTAAACTTCGCTATTGGGGAATCCAGATTCTCCAACAACGAAGTTTAGTTCGCTGCTGCTCAGTTGGCATTCGTTATGATAATGTATAGCGAACATAGCTTCGTTCTTTAACGAAGTAGGTTCGCTGAATGGCATTATCGAACAAACAAACTGCTTTTATCGTGTAAGTTGGCAGCTGTTTATCGATGATTTTTCTCGCACTAAATTGCAAAATTGCGTGTTAATGCGGAAAAATCGCGATTTTGCGCTTACCATAGCCCAAGCTGTTCGTCTTGCGAGCCGGTCTCCAGCGAAATAGGCTCGATGCAATTCGGCTCGTCATGGCGCACATTGCCGACAGCAGCTGCGACGGGATAGGCTTCCAACTCGTCCGCTGGAAAAGGCTGCAGCAACCGTTGCAGCTCATGCGGCTCCTGAACGCTGCGGTCTAACCAAAGCTGCTCGTCGTCTGGATGCAAAATGACCGGCATCCGGTCATGAATAGGTGCCATCAGCGCATTAGGGGCAGTTGTCATAATCGTGCAGCTGTTGACCGTCGTTCCATCGGGTGCCATCCATGTCTCATACAAGCCCGCCATGCTGAAGATAGAGCGGTCCCTGCGGACGATGCGCATCGGCTGCTTGCCTTTGCCTGCGGCGTCCTTTTTCCATTCATAAAAGCCGTCTGCCGGAATGAGGCAGCGCTTGCGGCGCATCGGCGTCTGGAACGCCGGCTTGCTGGCTGCCGTCTCGGAGCGGGCGTTCAGCATCATGTAGCCGACTTTAGGGCTGTCGGCCCACGGCGGAATAAGGCCCCACTTCAGCTCACCCAGCCGGTTCTGCTTGCCGTCGTTGACAATCGCAAGCACCATCTGCCCAGGTGCCACATTATATTTCGGCTGATGATAAGGGACAGTTACCGCTCCAATCATATAGCGGATCATCAGCTCCTCCAACGTCACTGCGATTGTGTATCTCCCGCACATGGTACGCGCCCCCTTTTTTTCCATGAAAGAATCGTTACTATTATTATGCCTGAACAAGCGTTGGCTCGGCAAATTTACCCGACGGATTTTCATTTCGCATACGCTCGCTGTATGATTGATTCAATAGGCAATGAGACGGGGCGGGTCATGAATAGAGTTCGGCGCATCATTTACTGGTTCCGGATGATGCCGTGCCGTGCAATTCTAAATGAGGTGTGGATATGGTAAATGTGGAAAAAGAGGATTTAAGAGTTTTGCGTACAAAACGGATATTAAATGAAGCGTTTATACAATTGTTGAAGGAGAAGCCTTTTTATAAAATTTCAGTTCATGCTCTTGCTGAGAAAGCGCAAATCAATCGGGTCACCTTCTATTTGCATTATAAAAATATGAATGTTTTTACGGACAATTTTTTAAGCGAGTATTTATTGAAGATTCAACAGTCCCTGATGAATTATTATGATGCATCTTTGCCTGCTGAAGAACGGGAACGGCAAATGTTTGAGCATATGTTGCAGTACATTCAAGAAAACAAAGAGGTATATCAGCTTTTGTTCGTTAAAAAAGCGCTCCCTCAATTCGATCAGCAGCTGATTCAACTATTGAAATCTCCTGCCGTCGAGCATATTCATGAAGTGATCCTTCACCGGCAATCAATCACGGATTATGAAATGCCTAGAGAAGTTGCGGCATGGTACGCTATTTCGGCTATGATTGGAACGATTACCTTGTGGCTAGAGCAGGATTTGCCGTATTCCCCTAAATACTTGGCGGATAAAATCGTGCGGCTGAATCCGTTCCGTATTATGACATAACAAAAAACCGAAAAAAAATGTCTAAGATTTCATGCCTAATTAACGCTTAACTTGGAAGTGTAGTATATCTTACGTTTTCCCGTAAAGGTGTAAATTGCAGCAATCCGCATATCGCTCTACTATGGAGGAGAACTGCGATATGATGGAGGCGAGCATATACAATGAAAGCAGGAATTTATTACGGCCAAAATGATGTTCGAGTCGAAGAGCTGTCCATGCCGGCCATTGGGCCAAAGGATGTGTTAATCCGCAACTTGCGCGGCGGTATTTGCGGTACAGATATTAATATCGTAAAGTCGGGAGGGGATATGGGCATACGTCCCGGCAAAGAGTTTGGCCATGAGTTGTTCGGTGAAGTTGTGGAGGTTGGTGCGGAGGTCGCAACGATTTCCATTGGCATGCGGGTTGGCGTGAATCCGATTACAGCTACGCGAGCAGGGAAGTTTTTCTCGCTGGAGGTGGGAGGTTTCTCACAATATGTACGAATCGAGGATGCGGAGCTAGATTATAACTTGTATCTCTTCTCCGACGAAGTAACGCCTGAGGAAGCTGCTCTTATGGAGCCGATGAGTGTTGGATTCCACGGCGCATTCGCAGCTAACCCGAAACCGGGCGAGCATATCGTCGTGCTGGGAGCGGGTCCAATCGGCTTGTCCGCTGCTGCTGGGTTAATTGGCGAAAATATTAGCGACGTTGTCGTCGTTGATATCGATGATTGGCGTTTGGCCAAAGCCGCGCAATTAGGCGCGAAAACAATCAATACAAGGAAGCAGGATCTGGCAGCGACCCTTGCCGAATATTTCGGAACAGCTGATTATTATGGTCACCCCCGTTCCCGATGTGGACGTGTTTGTGGATGCGGCCGGTGCCTCTGCTTTGTTTGAACAAGCTTTCCAGTTAGCTAAGCCTAATGCCCGTTTTGTCATCATTGCAGTCTATAAGCAGGACGTTCCGTTAAGCTTTGTTGAGATGATGAGCAAAGAATTGAAAGTGATTGGCGCAAGCGGTTACACGCATGAAGATATCGCCCGTGTCGTAGATCATATCGAAAAGAAGAAAACGCCAATTACTACGATGGTCACTCATGTTTATCCGATAGACGAGCTTCCGAAAGCATTCGATACCGCTCTCGCGGGAAAAGAAACGATCAAGGTTCTTGTCGACTTAACAAGCTAATCGTATATAAATGATCGACAACTAGATTATGGATCATTGTAATTAAGCGCTAAACATTGAAAATTCAATGTCTAGCGCTTTTTTTTTGATTTGTTTTTTGACTAACCGCCATCTCTATGAATTGCTGCCGGAGCCCATGAAAATACCAGTATAATGTCTTGTCTGGCATACAAATATAGGGTATGATTTCAATATTATACTCCGGCCGGTCTGCTTCCAGCATCTACCGTTGCCGATACAGCGAGGTAGCGATGTTGAAGGCTGAGACGATAAACACTTCATTAATAGATATGGATGAACTAGGCCGCAATACACGGATAGGGAACAAGTACCAGATTAAGAGGACGATTCATCAAAGCGAGCTGTCCATCGTCTATAAGGCAAGGGAGACGGAAACAGGCGAGACGAAGCTGATCAAGGAGTTTTTCCCCCGCCAGATGGTAACGCGCGGAGATAATCGGACTTCAGTTATGACGAGAAAACTTCATGCTGAAGCTTTCGAAGAGCTGAAGCTGCTGTTCGAACGCGAGGCAGCTGTTCTGAAAGCGCTCAATCATCCAGGTATTATCGCTTATTCGGATTATATCGAGATGAATGGTACTGCCTATATTGTGATGGAATATTGCAAGGGCATAACGCTGGAGCAATATATTAAACAGTCTGAAGTGTCCCAAGCGGAGATTGCTGCCATCCTGCGCGCCGTCGTGGACGCGCTTGCACATGTTCATGAACACGGCTTCCTGCATCGTGATATAAAGCCCGCCAACATTATGGTGGAGCCCAATGCGGGGGTGACGAAACTAATCGATTTTGGTTCAGCTATTACGAGCGGCAGCTTGAATAAACAAGCAATATTGACTTCTACCGGTTACTCGCCGCTGGAGTTTTATTCCGAGACGTCCCGGCAAGGCGTAACTTCTGATATTTACAGCTTGGCAGCTACGGTTTATTTTGCTTATACGGGAAAGGCGCCTGTTGATGTAAAAAGACGATTGTTCGAGGATGAATTACAATCGCTTCGCATGCAAAATCGGCATACAGGCTTCGTTCTAAGCCGGCTTATTCATTGGGGGCTTCGGATGTCTCCGGAGAAGCGCTGCAGCTCGCTTCGCTGGATTGAAGCGGGCTTGCGATGGAAAAGTATAACAGGTAGCTGGAGGAAAGGCTGAAACGGTGTTAGCCGTGGGGAGGCTGCCACACATAAAAACAGTATAATAAGGAATTGAAACGTTGAAACACATCAATAGCTGTAACAATAGAACAGGGGCTGTCTCTCTGGTCGTAACCGACCTTTGAGACAGCCCCTGTTCCGTTATTCTGGCCTTGTGAAAATATTAGTCGATGGTTTGATCGGCTTGTACCGAAGCTCAAGCTCGGTCACCCCGTCCTCAAACGTAATATAAAGCTTGTCCCCGTACTGCATAAGCTCCGCACGATCCTTGCGCAGCATTGTTTTGCCGCGAATGAGTGTTGCACGGGAGCTGTTCTTCACATAAAGCGTCTCGTTCTTGCCGGCCTGGAAGGAGATTTGGGCTGCTTCCGGTAGCGGTTCGTTGATTTGCAAAGCCCGGAACAGCTGCAACAGCGTTACATTGCTGTTCGAGAATGAGGTTAATGGCCAATAGGTTACCGGTATTTCATTTCCGCTTGCCGTATTCAAGAAATATCCTTCTAGTCTGCCGGCGAAAGCAGGCTTAGGCTTCAGGAAATAGAAGAGGGCGATGCCGATTATAATAACACCGAGAACGATTAGTCCGATACGGATAACCGGGGTCCAACTGGAATGAACGTTAACGGTGAACTCACGTGTAACGCTGCCGCCTTCCGGATCGATAGCGCGAATTTTGATTGTTGCGCTGCCGGTTTTGACAAGCGAAAGGGCAAGTGCATCTTCTGTGAGGCTGGCCTTCACGGCTTTGCCTTCTGAATCGGGCAGTATTTCATACGTTAATGGATCATTGTTCGGGTCGTTGAACAAAGTATCCAGTTTGATTGCTGCGGTTTTATCTTCTTTTCTTAGCGATACGCTGTCCGAGGCACTTCCTTTCTCCGGCGGGATATTGCCAAGCTTCAGCTTGCCTCCTGACAGGAGGCGGTAAAAATCGCTGCCTTCGACCCGAACGCTCCAGCTATAGGAAGCGGATGCGGGGAAGGTGTAATCGGTTTGCAATTTGCCGTCAAGGTATGCCATTTCCGTCTGAGCGCTTTTTCCATCATCGTCATTGGTAACGGTTAGAATCGCTTTAGCTGATTTGTAGACATCGGAATCCTTGAGCGGAGTTCCGTCAGGCAGTAGCAGCTCTGCTTCGAAGTGAGCAGGTTGTCCTTTAACAGCTTCCGCCTTGGCATCCTTTGGCGGTATTAGTGTTGCTTGCCCATGAAACTCGTAATTGGACAGGATATAGATTTTGACTAGATCACCAGAAGAACCTCGGAACTTCATATTGAACTTGCCCTTTTCCGGGGAAGCGATTTTTAGAATCGTATATTTATTAGAGTTGTACATGCGAACGTTGGTTGATTGATAGAACAGCTGCGTTTCGGTAATCGGATGCTCAGATATAAGAATAACGTTGGCTTCGCTCATGCTGCCGTTCGGTACGGTCACCGGTATTTCCTGCAATGCCCCGGATGCGGTCAAAGCGGCTACGGGTACTAATATCGATTGGGCCTGATCCGCATAAATCTGATTGAATAATTCCGGCAAATCTTCCGCGCTGCTCGTCATGTAGGACTTGCCTCCGGTCTCGGCGGCGATTCGTCCCAGTTCTTTCTCATTAACAGTACCGTCATGGTTCAAGCCGATTGTATAAATTGGGAATTGCTTCTTTTTCGCAAGCGCAATGGCAGCCGACACATCCCGATCGGAATCCCGATTCGTTCGTTTGGAGTTGGAGCCGATATCGGTTGCGCCGTCAGAGAGCAGAACGACATAGGCGCGGCTGCCCTCCTGCTGCTGTTCGGCCAGCATGTTTGTCCCCTTTAACAGCCCTAGGCCAACATCGGTCGATCCCCTGCGGCGCAATGATTCGAGATCGGATTTCAGCCGGTTGCGCTTATCCTTTATCGAAATGTCGGTTAGCGGCTGCGCCGCTACAATGCTGTGATTGTAAGCAACATATCCAATTCGGGTTCGTTCCGCCTCGCTCATATCCATCAGCATATGAATGACCTCGGCCGAAGTATTGTCGGGGTCGGTTGTTGTCATGGAGAAACTTGTATCCAGCACGAATATCGTATCGAAACGCGGTGCGGGAGGAGGAGCTTCCGCCGCTGCAGCGGCGGATGACATGGAGAGTATACTCAATAAATGAATAGAAAGCACAGATGTTAGTAGTAATAGCTTAATTATATATATTTTCATTTATTATATTCATTTCCTTTCTGTAATCGCAATCAATATTGATTTTATTGGGTTTTATAGTTCAACATGTTCTGTTCATGTGAACCCGTCTAGGACGTACTGCATGCAGGGAGACATAGTCGTTTAGGTCATTTGAGACATTCCGCTATGAATATCGTCGGAAGAATTGTAGGAAAAAGTAATAGTTTGAAATAAAAAGGGGTCTTTTGGTCTAGAAAGAGCTTAAAAATGAGAAAAAAGGAGCAGTTTCAAATTATTGACAAGGAAATATATAACTGTTTAAGATTATCCGTGTACTGATGAATTTTTGTAAGTTTATGTATTTTAATTTTGCAATTATAGAAAGGAGGGGCGTGCGATTGCATCCGTTAAGGAGACTCTAGGACTCTATTCTTAGTAGCTTTGCGATGCAGCTTGCCGCCATGCCGAATGGACATTATTAACCAGACGAACCGCACGATTCTGTTCGAGGAAATCAATCCGGAAAAATTGGATCTGATTACGCTCGTAGGCGACGTGAAGGGTATCGACAGCTTAAGCGATGACAAAATCAAAGAAATCAACAAACAATTGCTGGTCCGCAGCTTCGACGAATTTCTCGACAAATTTTCGCCAAGCGTATACTCGTTTTTCAACGCCGCGAATCAGAAGGTCGTATATGCATTGAAAAGGCCGGAAGGCCTTGAGGAGAATGCCGTTTCGGAAATCAAGATCGATCAGCACAATGATTTTCTGAAAATGCTGTTCACCCTTATCGATACGAAAAGAAGCCAAGGCATTTCCAATGTCGACTTCAAATTCGAGCATTTGCTGGACATGATCTCTCCGAAGAAAGTGATGGATGACATCCGCCAGGTGCGGAAGGAAATCCACTATTTGTACGGCCAATACGAGAAGCTCGACGAGGGCGATCCGAAGAAGCTGGATATGGGCGACAAGCTGAACGTGCTGTTCGAGGAGGCAAGCAAAAACTATAACAACGTAATGGCGATGCTGCCTCTTGCGATCGAGGATATCAAGACGAGACTGCTGCTTGGCGGCTCTCAGGAAGAGAATCAGGCAGAAGCTATTCAAGTTGGCATGCTGACAATCGGCGAGAGCGGCGAGCTCAAAATCATTGAAGCGCCGAAGAGCGACAGCACAGAATTGATGCTGCTGGATGATCAAGCAGGCAGCGGGCTGCCGGAAGTGTTCGCCGACGATTACGGCTCGATCACGGATACGCCTTCCGCCTACGTGAAGGATCTTGTCGTTCGTACGTTCTCTCCGCTTCCTGCGGTACAGAGCGACGTCGACACCTCGACGGAAGTAAGCAATTACAACACGTACCTCGAGTTCTACAAAAATGCGAAGGACGATTTCGTCAAAACGGTAAAGCCGCTCGTGGAAAAAATATTGGGCGTCAAAATGTTCTTCGACCAATACGCGAGCAAAAACAAAGGCATGTCGCCAACGCTGCTCATTACGAACAGCAAGCTGGATATGACCGTTAAGAGCGGCAATATCCCGCGTCTGGAGACGTATCTGAACACCGTCAACTCGAAAAACGACTTCGCCGATACGATCTGGTACGGCATTGTGCCTTCGGTTGAGCTGGAGACGGCGGGTAAAGTTAAAGTTTCCCGCGAGCGCTTCAGAGGCAACGAGAAGCAAGTGAAGGAAGACGGCAACAGCATGGAGTCGCTTTCGATGCTGCTTCAAGTGGTCAGCGAATACAAGGTGCAGGTGTTCTTCAGCTTCGAATCCGGCGAGGAGACGACGTTCAGCAGCATTGCTACGGCGGGTATCGACAAGTATGTTGATAAATGCGCCGTTCTCGTTCGCAAAGGCTTCAGCGAGTTCGCCATCCCTTGTGTACCTAACTTTACGATTATTCCGAAAGACAAGTCGGGCGTCGTCATCGACAGCCGGATGCTGCAGACCGAACACGGCGTGCAGCTGTCTCAGGAGAAGGAAGATATTTTGAAGCTATGGATCGAGGGCGTCTATGTCGGAGCCTCGTATGTAGCGGCGGGTATCGTAGCGGCTTACCAATGTCCGGAATATTTGCGGGAGCAGTTCAAGACGGTCAGCAAGGATTATCCGGGCGTACGCTTCGATATTGAAGCTGGAGACAACGGCCTGCGCGTCGTAACCTCGATGGCGAAGGAAATTTCCGGCTTTACGAACAACATCAAGGATTCCATCAACCGTAAAAACTTTGGCTTTGTCTTCTCCTCGGAGAATGCTCAGCTGCAGGACAAAGACATTCGTCGAATCACGGTGTACAAGGCAAGAAGTCTGGCGATGTCGGAGGATGGCTTCGACTCCATCTACAAGACGCTGGTCAGCACGTATATCGAGCGTATTCTGCGCTTCCAGACGGGCGACTTCAAGCATGAGAACATCGTGAAGTTCTTCAGCAACAATCCGAGCAGCCAGAAGAGCAAGTGGCTTGGCGCGCGCGGATATATCAACTCCGTCATTCAAGACGGCGATGATATGAGCTACATCATCGACGAGAAGAGCAATATGTGCCACATTGATCTCGTATTCAACGGCAACGTGAAAAATCTCGAGGTCATGATTACAAAAGGAACAACGCCGGTTAAGGCGTAGACCTGGCAGTAACCCATTCCGGGTGTTAAAGGTTTAAGTCCCTTCGGGGCTTGCCTTTCAACATATATAATTCACACAGCCATTGGCTGAACAAATTCGAGGAGGCAATTATTCATGGGATTCAGATTGAAAGTAGAAGGCGCAGAAACAATCGAGCTGGGATTGGACAATATTCAAAAGGTTAAGTACGACACGGATACGCCGGATGATTCCAACGCGCGTTCCACAGACGTTGGCGCTACGCTGCTCTTGAGCGGCAAAATCATTACAGCTACGGACGGCGACAGCGCCGACGATACGCTTAAGCTTGCGACTTGGTCGCTTGTGCCGGCTGAGAAAGCGGACGCTTACCGCAAAGTAACGCTGGAAGTTATCGCAGCTGATCAAGTGGTGCGCAAAGTTTACTTCCCGAATGCATTCGTCGTGGATTACACGGAAGAGTTCGGCGATACAGAAGGCGTAGGTACGTTCAGCCTCTACATCAAGCAGAAAAAAGACAAAACCGAGTTTACGAAAATCGAAGGCGGCTACTCCGTTTAACCGTTGACAGCCAACGAATGAATGGATGGAGTGCCTTGCAAAAGGCACTCCGTCTGCTATATATACCAATCCAACGTAAAGAGTTGATTTCGAGCGATGGCTACTACTTATTACGACCTATTGGAGATTACACAGCAGGCGACACCTGATCAGATTAAGCAAGCTTATCGAAAGCTCGCCAAGCGGCATCATCCCGATACAAACGGCGGCAGCCAGGAAGCAGAGAAACGATTTAAAGAAGTGCACGAAGCCTATGAAACGCTGGGTGATCCGGATAAAAGAAGCGCTTATGACGAGCAGCTTGCTGCCGGAGCGCAGCGTGCGCCTGGAGGCGGACCGAAGAAGCCGGGAAGAACGGCCGCTGCTGCTGGAGCGGGTGCGGGCAACAAGACTGGGGCAGATTTCGACATCAATCAGATGTCGCAGCAGTTCGAGCAGTTTTTCGGATTTCATCCGAAGAACAAAGCGGACGGAAACGGCAAACCGCTGAACAAGAAGAGTAACCCGCTGGATACGACCGATTTGTTCAATCGTTTTTTCGGCAAATAAGGAGTGAACTATGGGATGATAGCGCAGGCGACGACGGCGGAAGGTCATAACCGGGGCGGCAAGGGCGGCAGATCGAAAGGGATTATTATTATCGATATCCTTATTTTGATAACTGTGATAGAGGCACTATATTATGCTTTTTTTATTAATACAGACGAGCAGGTCATGTGGGCGGCTGCAATTGCCGCGTTAACGGCGCTGCTTATCTTTTTGGGAGTTAAGCTTAGCAAGAGAAACGGAATGAAGCGCAAGACGGAACCTATAGCAAAGCTCGTGCTGCTGGATGAAGAGGGCGAGCGGATGAAGGAATGGTACATAAACGGGGAAACTTCCTTGCTGATCGGCAAAAGCTCAGGCCGCAGCGAGGTTGACATAGACTTATCCGATGCGGAGTACGCATCGATTATCAGTCCCCAGCATGCGGTGCTGAACTATGCGCAGGGCGCCTGGTATGTCGAGGACCTGGATTCTCGCAACGGCGTCGGTCTGAGAAAGTTCAATCGCAGCGCGGTCACAAGACTGGACAACGAGCAGCCGTACAGGCTGGACGCGGGGGATTTGCTACTGATCGCGAACACAAGATTGCTGGTGAAATAATAACGATGAATTTGCCGCGTATCGCCGGTAGAGGGGCGATGACGCTCAAATAGATGGAGGATCGATCACGATGAGTTTGACGAGATGCCCGAATGGCCACATGTTCAGTACGCGAAAGCATGGCAACGTTTGCCCTTATTGCAGCTCCAGCGTTGAATTCCAAGGGGCAAAAGGCGGGGAGAAGAGACCGGTGCAGCAGGTGGAAGAGGATGAAAAAACGATGCCGTATATGGGCGAAGTGAAGGGGATCGATCCGGTCACCGGATGGCTGGTCTGTATTGAGGGTCCTCAGCTTGGCCAAGATTACCGCATTATGGCGGAGAAAAATCTTTATCGGCCGCTCGGAGGAAATGCATATCCGCATTATTGGTGATAATTCGGTCTCCAGGCGCAATCATGCCGTTATCGTCTATGATCCGAAGAAACGGAACTTCTATCTGCTGCCGGGCGACGCTTCGGGGCTTGCCTACCATAACAATGAAGCGGTCTATTCCCCTGTCGAACTGACCGCTTATGACGTTGTGCAGCTGGGAAGGAGCAAGTTTATTTTCATTCCGCTCTGCGGAACGCACTTTGAATGGGAAGACAGCGGGGCTTAACGGGATGATGCTTATGCAGATTATCCAACTTCCTCCGCTTGTCATTCTGCTCGCTTTTATCCTTGTTATTGTCGTTCTGTTGTTGATTCGCCGGCGTCTCGCGGCCAGGGGAGGCCCCGTCGTCCGGCAACAACCGCCTGCCGTGCAGATCGGGAACGGGCAGACGATTGGCGCACGGGATGAGCAGGATGATTATTTCGCAACGGCGGAGACACCGGCAGGAACGATAGCCGTTTTAGCAGATGGCATTAGCGGTCTGGCAAACGGCAGAATGGCAAGTACGACCGCCGTATCGACGTTCATCAGGCAGTTCATGAATGTGAATAGCGAGCGGGAAATCGCGCCGTTTCTTAGTCAAGCTGCACGACAGGCGAATGGAGATATATTGCGCCAGCTTAGCGGCTCGAATGGCGGGACGACCGCCGTCGCCGCCATCGTCTGCGGCGACGCTCTTCATTGGGGAGCGGTCGGCGACAGCGTCATTATCATCTACCGGAAAGGTGAATTCATCCCGGTGAACCGGAAGCATATATTGGCGACGGTGCTGGAAGAACGCTGCCTTTCGGGTGAAATAACAGCCGATCAGGCGCGGGGAAACCCGATGCGAAAACGGCTTATCAATTACTTGGGCTATGAAAGCTTCGAGAGTATGGATATTTGCGAGGAGCCGTTCCGCTTGAAGCCAAAGGATAAAATATTGCTTTGCAGCGACGGGCTTTACAACGGCCTGACGGAAATTGAGATGGATGAGGTGCTTGGCAGGGGAATGCCGCCGTATGAAGCCGCGGAGCAGCTGATCGAAGCTATTGAACGGAAAAGACTGAAGAATCAGGACAATGCGACGATTGTTATTTTGGAGCCGGCTTTGTAACGGTATGAAGATCAGCCAAGCGAGGAACGGCATGTAAGCGGAGGTCAGCGATGAGAAAGGACAACAGCAACTTTAAGACAGAATTTCTGTCCGAAGCGGGCAATTTCATGGAGAACAGAGATTACTTCGCTTACGTCGAGCTGGACGATATGGCTTGCTGGGTCGCTGTTGACGGCTGCGATACGGACTCGGAAGTGAACAGCGCGGAGATGGCTGTGCAGTGTGTGCTGGAGAACTTTTCCGAGCAGCCGACAATGTCCCGCAGGAAGCTGAGGGAGTATGTGCTTGAGGCACATGAATGGCTGCGGTATGAGAGCCGCCGCGTTCGGCTTAAAGCAAGCATCATCGTCGTTGTGACGGATTATACCCGCACTGTATGGGCAGTTGCCGGCAATGCGAGACTGTACCACTTTCGCGGGGGACGGCTGCTGGCAAGAAGCAAAGATACTTCGCTGGCGCAGACGATGGCTGACAGAGGGAATCTGTCGGAATCCGCTGTTGACCGTCATGAAGAGCGGCATAACCTGCTGCAATACCTGGGCAACCCCGAGGGGTGTGAGCCCTTCTTATCTAAGAAAATACCGCTTCATGATGGTGATGTGCTGCTGCTCGCTACACAGGGGCTTTGGGAAGGCGTTGACGTTCCGGAAATGCTCGACGCGCTTGAAGAAGCGCAAGAGCCGTCCCAATTGGTCGATGTGCTGGAGGATGTACTGCTTAGCAAGCAGCGGGCATCGATAGGCAACTATACAGTGGCTGCTGTCTACGCGGACAAGGTGTATAAGGAAGACAAGAAAAAGCGGAACAAGTGGATCAAACGGATTGCAATCGCGATGATCCCGGTCCTTATCGCAGGCGGCATGGCGATTTACTTCAAAGGACGGGCCGCTGCAAGGGTCGCGGAGAGCGTTGTCAATATGCAGGAATACGGAAGCAACGGAGATACCTATGTCGAGGAGCAGAATTACACGCAGGCGATGAAGTCGTACAGCGAAGCGCGTAATGAAGCAAAGAAGATTAAAGACAAGCTTCACGTTGCGCTTTACGGAAAAAACTACAAAAAAGCCGAGCTGATCGTGGCGGGTGACGACTTTCTGCGCGACGGCAAGTACGATAAGGCGCTGACGCAATACAAGAAAGCGAAGGAAGAGACGAAGGGCGACGACAAATACGATCCTGAGCAGCTGGATCAAAGAATCGCCAGCATTGATGAATATATTCGAATTGGGGAAACGGTGCAGAAGGCGGATTTGCAGGCGGAGTCGCGTGATTACCAAGCCGCCCTCTTGCTCTACAGGGAAGCACATAAGGCTGCGCTTAATGTTTCTTATTCCGGGGTGAAGGACATTAAGACGAAGCTGGACGATATGGAAGCAAAGATTGCGGAGCTGGAGAAGGAGCAGAAGAAGCTGCAGGCTGAGAGTCTGGAGAAGCAAGGCAACCGGAACCTGGCAGCCGGGAAATATGCGGCTGCCATCGATGCTTTCTCGCAGTCGCAGGCGGTGTATCAGGAGATTGGGATGCTGGAGTCTGTGCTTAAGCTGGAGAGGAGCATTACGAAGGCGGAAGATAAGCTGAATCCGATTCCTCCGGCAAGCGCTGCCGGGGCAGGCGGCTCCGGGCAGGGAATCTCGAATGATGATTTGCCAGCTTCTGTCAATGACAGCGGCAATACAGAGAAGAACGAATCCGCAAGCAATGGTTGAGGAACGGGCGAGAGAGGGGAAGACGAAGACGGATGAAGGATATTGTAGCGGACCGGCTCAGCCGGATGGAGGATTTGGAGCAGCGCAAGCAATTGAAGCAGCTTATGAACGGACTCTTCCTCGGCATGGTCGATTACCAGGAGAAGATGAACGCAGCACTGGAACGAAGGGTATTCGAGGAGCTGGAGGACGGCGAGGACAAGCATGATATATTCGTAACCGTATGCGCTCGTGACGATTTTGATCCGATACATGATTTTCTGTACCCCATGCTTCCGGAAGATGTGAAGCAGCCCTCCATTGCGCTAAACCGGATTGTAGAGAGCTTGAGCCGCGGCGAGGAGACGAAGCTCTATACGTTGTTCATGCAATGCGATAATCCGGAGCTGAATGAGCTGTTGAAGGGCAAACGGACATTTCGCGGTGTTCTGGAAACGACAGGCGGCCGTTACACTATCGAAGCCAGAGTGGAGCGAAGCAGCCGGTATACGGCGCAGATCGAGCGTCTTTATGATGTTTTTCAGAAAAACGGGGTGCCTTGGAAGACGGTCAATCATCCATACGCCTACAAGTTTATAGATGTCATCCTGACCGGCAGCGACCGGATGCCAGCAGCAGATGAGGAAGTGCTGGAGCTCAGCGTTGATTTGGAGCAGTACGAGCGATACAAGCGGTCTGATATTATTCCGCTGTGGAATATTGAGCAGCTTGCGCTGAAGAACAGCGGGTTCCCGGTACCGGCAGCGGACCGGATCAACTTCGAGCATGTCATGTCGCTGCGCAAGACCGGTTCCGAGCATGGCTATCTCGTTGACGGGGATGAGGAAAATATCCGTTATATTAAACGGTCCGCCGACGAGCTGACGATTGTTAGTCCGCAGGAGAGATCGGGCGTGTGGAACGTATGGAAGCTGACGCAGCCGGTTCTGGACAAGCATAGCAAGCTCGAATATCCGCTGTATTCGAACCGCCGCAAGGATGGTTTTATCGGCAAATACGCCCGTAAGCAAACGATGGTCATACGCGCGACAGGCGAGCTGATGCGGATTGTTCATTCATTCGAGGCGGCCCAGTGGCTGGAGCTGGCGGAAGCGGCGGTGGACAGCATTCCCTCGGGTGGAGCAAATGGCCGGACGTACGGCATGAATCCGTTCATCAGCGACAATATCCGCTCGGAGGCGGGGAAGAAGCGTCTTAAGCTGACATTCCGCCCTAGAGGCGGGCAATCCGGGTCTGATTATATGCTGTGTGACCTGATGAGCTTTCTCGTGTCCGAGATTCAGATGTATTTTCCGGAATACAGATGCGAAGGGGAATGGGCTTGAATTACATATGGGACTTAATGGTCAAGGCTCAGCGGTCGGGCAGGAATAAGAAAGGAATCTACTTTCAGCCTGCCAAGGTGTACTCGCCGTACATGGAGCTGAGCCTTGTCGACATCAACGCCATGCAGATCGAGCGGGAAGTCGAAGTGAATCCTTATTACCGGTTCTACGATATTTTCCGGGATATGTTCACACTCGACAATGAGGAATCTGAAGAACTGCGCAACGCGCTGTTCGATATTATGATTCATTTTCTGGCGGATATCGATTTGATGCAGGGGATGAACCGGCGGGAGTATTGTATCCGGTTTGTTCTTAAGGATATGGAGGAGGGCCTGTTCGGGGAGGATGTAAGACGCGGCCTCGCATTGTTCGACCGGGATGAAAGGGAAATCATTGCTGTCAATGTTCTGCGTCTTTACGAGACTGGCGAAGCCGTCTATCTGCTCAAGGATACGATGAGGAAGCTGTTCCGCCGCTCGACGATTTATGTGAACTGCGAGGAAAAGGATGAGCTGGTCTTCTATGTCGGACAGAAGGAATCGGCGGAGACGAAAGCGCGAATCGAGCTGGTGCGGCGAATTTTTCTGCCGATCCGCTTCGATACGGAAATTTACTGGGAGCATCATTTCGGCATACAGGGCTATGAAGAAACGATGCGGATTGATCGTATCGCCTTGTATTAGGCGGAGAAGGAGGAGGAGCGACATTGCGGGGCTATACCTACAAAATTTATAAACCAGGCGTTGATGAGCAAGGCAGAAGCGGGCATGGCAACGCTTCGGATGGCGTCTCACAGCCATTTGGTTCTACATTCGGCAATGGCACAGCTCATGGCGAATCCGCTTCTTCCGGTTCCGGGTCTGATTCCGGCTCTAGGCGATACGGGCGGGATGAACTGGAGGAGATGACGACGCATCAGCTGCGACGCATCTGCCACGAGGAGCGGCTGGTCAAAGGCGTTGTGGAGTCGCAGGATCGCGGCGAGCTGATTCGGACCGTGTTGAAATATCGGGGAGCTGCCGAGCGCCTATTCATCCGCAACTTGCGGGATGGCGGGATCCAGCGTATCGAGCATGCGCTGCGAAGCTATTTGAACAGTCCGCAGCTTGGGGCGGAAACGATTCAGGTGCCGGCCAAGCTGACCTTATATGCCGGTCTAAGATTGGACGGGAGCGACGGCTACCGCGTTCGCACGGGGCAGGCGGCCGGGATCGGCGAATCGAATGTACTGATCGTGAACGAGCGGGATGAGCTATGCGGCATTATGAATCTGGTCAAGGACGAGAGGGAACCGGGCGCTTATATGCTTCAGTTCGATAAGCAGACGGAGCTGAGCCGGACGTCTAACCGTAATTATAGCCTGTTGTTTTTCCGTAAGCAGGATTCGGATTATTTGTACAAAGCGTATTACAGCGAAAGACCGATGCCTCCGACCAATCTGCATTATTGGCGATTGCCGGTAGCCGAGCTGGATATACGTCAATTGGAGGCTACGCAAGCGGTACTTGCTATTGACTTCGGTACTTCCAATACTACGGCTGGCGCCTATCTGGACCATGGGTATATCGCTTCGCCGAGCAGGCATGATTTGCTGAACGGGAGCTTGAAGCTTGGTGCGATTAATTATGTGTCATTCGCTAATGATCGCGGCAATTGGATCGAAATGCTGCCGACGGCAATTGGTGTGACAGACTGTTCCAATCCTTCGGCAATTGTCTATTGCTACGGCTATGAGGCGTTACGCCAATTAAAGAAAAACGGCTACGCCAGCCGGGCATCCGTCTTCCTGGGCATGAAGCGCTGGGTGAACGGAAGGGACAAGCTGGAGGAAGTAACCGACGTTCACGGCAATACGGCAACGGTTAAGCGCGGCGATATTATTCGAGCGTATTTGCTGCATGTGATCGAGACGGCCGAGCATCGCTTCAAGTGCCGGTTCAATCAGCTGCATTTCACGACGCCGGTTAAGCTGAAGGAATCATTCCTGGAAATGTTCACCGCTATCCTGCCGGAGTACGAGATTGAACGGGAGCATGCGGTAGATGAAGGAATGGCGGTGCTGTACAACACCATCGCCGATCAGATCGAGGGGAACCGATATATTGACGGAGAAACGTATGATGCTCTCGTCATCGATTGCGGCGGCGGAACGACGGATTTGTCCTCCTGCCGGTTCCAGATCGAGGAGGGGCGTATTTCCTATAAAATCGATATCCGCACCGCCTATGAGAATGGCGATACCAACTTCGGCGGCAATAATCTCACCTATCGGGTGATGCAATATATGAAAATCGCATTCGCCGACTATTATGCAGGCATCCGTTCTGGCGGGGATATCGATGAATTGATTAAAGCAGCCGGTGTTGATCTGTTCCGTTATGTGGATGAACAGGGAACGGCGAAGGTGTACGAGGTGCTGGAACGCCGCTATGCCGAAGCCGAGCGGGTACTGCCTACGAGATTCAGAGAATACGAGAATCGTACGGGAGACGAGTATTGGCGGGTGCGCCGCAACTTTTATTTTTTGTGGGAGCTGGCCGAGGCGATGAAGATTGAGTTTTTCCGCCGGACGAGCATCGTGCGCCGAAGATTCGAAGCTGAGCGGACTTCGCGCTCTTCAGGCGTACTGGACAATGATCTGCATGTGACACCGGTCGAGCGATGGAGCTTGTCGCTTCGGGGGGAGGACGGGCGCTTGTCCGATCGTCACGACAGCCCGGATATCGTGTTCACGGTCAATGAAATGACGAAGCTGCTGAAATCGGATATTTATGCGGTCATAAGCAAGTTTCTCGAGGGCTTCTATTTGGACGGAAGGCTGCAACAGTATCAAATCTTGAAGCTGACGGGACAATCCTGTCGGATTGACGTCTTCCGCGAGGCGCTTAAGGAATTTGTACCGGGACGAAGCATCGAATTCCGTCAGCGCTCAGAGGATGCAGATAAGGTGCCTGATTTGAAGCTAAGCTGCTTGAGAGGCTCGATTCGCTATTTGACTGCGCGCAAGCTCGGACAGATCGAAGCGAATATAACACGGATCGCGCCGGTTGTTCCATATACCGTAACCGCGTTTACTCATCAAGGTGGCGAGAAGGTGCTCATTAACAGCATGGAGCGGTTGAGCGGGTTGCGAGGTGGCGTTTCTAGGCCGAAAGCGGTGTCCGAAGTGGAGTTCTATTTGAAAGGCGGGGATGAGCGCATGCTCCGCAAGTATGTGTATGCCAACCACGCCGACAGCTATAAGCCAGTGCTGTATGAAGAGATTGCCGGCTTTTATGGCGATCAAATTCCGCAAGAGGAGACAGATACGATCGTCAATGGAGAGTCGAAGTTTTTCGTCGTGACGGGAGACAATCAGTGGGGGTTCTTCATCGTGCCAGTCGCACGGGTGAACGAGCAGCTGCAGCTGGGCGAGAAACGGCTGTTCACGTTCGAGGATGACCTGTCAGAGCTGGATTTCTTCGACGGAATGAAATAGAGAGGAGGCTGCATTTATGTTCATCGATCGGTACCCGAGTTTTACGAAGGGGCGGATTCTGAAGACGGAGATGCTGGACAGTCTTCGGGATTATCCGCGTCATATGCTGGATATTTATTATGCGGGCTATTCGGACGGTATTCTGACAGGCGCAGATATATCGGTCGGAGAGCATACGCTGACGATTAGCCGGGGAATTGTCAAATATGGCGGCAGGCTATACGTGCTGGAACAGGAGCAGGAGCTGCGCTATGAATCGACAGGCCGGGAAACGGTCATTAAGATCCGTTTCGCCGAGGAGCCGGTTGTCCGAAGCGATATGACTGCTTATACGGCTGATATTGTGCTGGATGAGAATGCCGTCCAGCGGCAAGGCGAGCTTGAGCTTGGACGATTCAAGCTTAAGCAAGGGGCAAGACTGCGGATGAATTATGAAAGCTTCCGCGACATGTCGACAGAGTACAACACGCTGCAGTTCGTCCATGTACGGTATTCGGGATACGCTCAGAGCACGATGGCTCCCATTATTATGCGCAGGTACGCCGACGAGCTGCTGCGCAGCGGCAGCAGCGATCCGTATGACATCGCCTTCGCGATGCTGATCTTGAATGAGGGAACGGCGGCCTTTTCAGTCATTGAGCATTATGTTTCAAATCGGCTAGGGGCTGATCGCAGACCTATGGACAATGCGCAGCTGTATGCGAGCTTGCGCCGCATATTGGATCATGCCGCTTCCCGAAGCGGGGAGCGTTTCAGCCGGGGCGGTGATTTGCGGCCTCGGGGGGATGCAGCGGGTGCTGGTGGATTAGGGATTAGCGCAGGTGGTCATTATTCAGAAGTAGAAATGGAGGAATGACAAAATGAGCTATATGGATGAGAAAATCATTGCCATGATGAATGAGCTAGATAACGTTGGAACAGAGAAGGCGGTTGACCGCCAGAATCAGAAAGAGAAGCCGGATGTTCGGCAGCCTTTAGTTCGGATTGGCTCAGAGATGATGTCATTTATGAGTCAAAGCTTGCTTGATGATCGGATCATCGTCTATATGCCTAAGTCGTTCAAATTGATGACGCCGAAGGCCGCCGCAATTAAATACCCGTCGGAGCGCCGCCCTCAGTTTATATTCACCAACGATGCCGGGTCGATTAACCTAACGTTCAATTATACGATTAATCCGCTGTATGAAGAGGACATTGAGGTATTTAAAGAAGAGATGGTCAGCATGCTGCAGCGGATGCAGCCGATCCTCCAATGGTACGAAGATGGAGTGAAGGAATACGAAGGACATTCGATAGGCTATTGTGAATTTTTAACCCCCGCTATGAACGTGAATGTCTATAATCTGATGTTCTTCGTGTCATTGGAGGATCGAGCTTTATTGTGCAGTTTTAACTGCACCGAGGATGAAAAGGAAGACTGGAAGGAAATAGCCAAAGGCATGATGGATACCCTTCAGTTGAACCGAAATCAAAGTGAAAGTGGAGGAAGCGAAGAATGACACAATCCGTTATCACTTACCAGAACTTAAAGATCAGTCCGTACGGGCTGGTCAATTTGCAACAGCTTAGCATCAAGAAAAAACTGAACGAGCATGCCTATGTGAAATTTACCGGAATTGTACCGGAGGAGAAAAAAGACAGCTATATCGAGATGACCGGTCCCAACACGCAAATTGAAATAAGCCAAGTGGATGAAGAAGGTGCGTTATCACCGTTGTTTTGCGGGATTGTCCTCAGTATTGAAATTAAAGTGATCCGAGGCATCTACTACATGGAGGTAGAGGGCGTGTCGCATAGCTACAAGCTGGATACGAAAAAGAAAAGCCGCTCTTTTCAAAACCCAAACCTCACATATCCTGCGTTATTAGAAAAAATAAGCAAAGAATATCCAGGATTAGAAGTGATGGATGCGGCAACGAATGGCGGAGGCATTGGAAAATTCACTCTGCAGTATCAAGAGACGGATTGGCAGTTTCTTAAACGTCTGGCTTCCCGTATGCATACAAGCTTGATGCCTGCAACTGTATTTGACAGCCCCAAGTTTTATTTTGGCGTATTCGAGAGCAGTGCCAAGGCAGAGCTTGATAATTATCATTATGAAGTTAATAAGAAAATGTCGGAATTCCGTTACTTCAGCGAGCAGGAGGGAGCGGATGTTGAGGATCGGGATTTTATTTTTTATGAGGTTGAAACCGATAAAGTGCTCGATCTTGGACATGTCGTTGCTTTTAAAGGAAAGCAGCTCTATGTACGGGAGGCTGTCTCGGAGATGACTGCTGGACTGCTCAAGCACCGGTATACGCTTTGCTCGCATCGCGGGTTAAGGCATAGCGTTCTCTACAATGAATTGTTGATTGGAGCCTCCATACAGGGTGAGGTCATAAGCGTAACGGGTGACAAAGTTCAAGTCCATCTCCAGATCGATAAAGAACAGAGTAAAGCAGAGGCTCACGCATTTCCGTATTCATCTGTCTATTCCGCAGAAGGAAACAGCGGTTGGTATTGTATGCCGGAGACCGGGGACCACGTGCTGGTCTATTTTCCAAGCAATAAAGAAGAAGAAGGGGTCGCCAACGGATCGGTACGACAAAATTCGGAAGATGGCGGCCATAACAAGCTGGGTAATCCGGATATGAAATAT
Organism: Paenibacillus gorillae; assembly: GCF_000513275.1. Classification (GTDB taxonomy): domain Bacteria; phylum Bacillota; class Bacilli; order Paenibacillales; family Paenibacillaceae; genus Pristimantibacillus; species Pristimantibacillus gorillae. Next base: position 42,663 of record NZ_CBVJ010000017.1, read on the forward strand.
TTCCGTACTGCCTCCGGCAAGGAACTGCTGATGGGGCCCGATGAGATTGTTGTCACGGCTAAGGATGGCGAAATTTTTATTCGTATTAGCGATAAAACGGGAATTGAAATACAGAGCAGCAAGCCGATTAAACTGACGGCTGCCGAAGATATTACGATGGATGCCGGACGGAACCTGATCATTTCGGCAAAAGATGAAATCTATCTGAATTGCAAAGAAAGTGAAATTACTTTGAATGGAAATACGACCATAGTAGGTACGGAATTGAAGACAAACTAAATGGCAGTCTCGAAGAACGAATCGATAGAAAAGAGGTGAGATTTTGATTCAGAAGCATACCTTGCAGCATTTCATGGAGCAGGTGGTTGATCCCAGTCGTACGACAGTCTTGCTCGCCTTAGAAATGATGTTTCAGGAGCATCGCGAGGCGTTCGAGGAATCTTTCTTGGCCTCGTTTCGTCAGATTTGCCGTGATCTTCAGGAGCAGCAGCGCACGGGAGTGAAGGCGAAGATCGGCTATATCACCTACTCTATGCTGCGAACAGAAATCGCGGAAGGGAGATTTGGTTATTTAGTAGAGGCAACCGACCGTCATTGGTTTCTCGATCGTCACCCTTGCCGCTATGAATATGAAGCAGATTGGGCGCTGCGGGCTTTTAAGCTGCTAGAGGAAGAGTTGGAAAAGGGAAGTGTGAATTATCCCGCAGTCCTGACACGAATAAAGCTGGAGAAGCTGCTGCTGCAAGAAGCGCGGTATATTCATGCCTATGTTGTGGCGCTGCTTCGTTTCGTTATGCCGCGTGCCGTTCAACTGCCCGAGTTCCAAGCGCTTCAATTAGAAGAAGAGTTTGAAGTGCGGGCGGGGGAGTATATGGATGCGAGCGAAGCGGTGTACAAATCGTATCAACGAACCCGAGATGCAGTAGAAATTCGTGAGTGGCTGGAGGAGAAGAATGAGCATGATTATATGCATGAAGCCTTCGACGATCTCGACTTGTCCGGAGGCGACTATAGCGGGACGGATTTTCGCTATTCTTCTTTTAATAACAATGACTTAGCGCAAAGCCGATTCAACCGCTGCATTCTTGTAGGCACCCGGTGGAAGGGAAGCATGCTTGCGGGAGTTGATTTCTCAGAAAGCTTGCTGGTTGGGGCAGATTACAGCAACTGCAATTTGCAAGCTTCTTTGTTCCGCCGGGTCGAAGGCGTGGCCACCAGACCGGAGTCACTGGTCCTGTTTGCACCCGGAACCGAGCCTCCTAATTTCCAGAGCTGTTCCTTAGCCGGAGCGGATCTGAGTGAATCGTTCTTGTCCGGCAGTGATTTTACCGGTGCAAATCTGGAAAATGCCAGCTTTCAACAAACGCTGCTGGATGGGGCTAATTTCATCGGTGCTAATTTGAAGAACACCGATTTCACAGGAGCTAGTCTGGAAGGTGCGTTGTTCTCTCGGGAAGTTGTCCCTTCGTTGCATCTCAGTGAGGAGCAGCAGAAGGAAATCTATGTCGAGTGGCCAAACGAGGGGGTAATGCCGTGAACTATTTTATTCTCTCACAGGATCAACGGATGAAAGATCCGATTGAGCTGATCGGCGTTTCCTCGGTTGTTCCTGCAGGTCTGTTGACGGAAGAAATCTTGGAGAAGCTCGGATCATCAAGCCTGCAGTTTGAAATGAAGGATAAGGAGAAGCCTTCTATTATCGATTATATCGAACGGCCAATACCGCTGTTCTCGGACCGGTTAAAAGCATTGGTCGAAAAGTTCGCTCCTCGGGCTTCGTACACCCCGGCTACACTAGTGCAGTTCAAAAGAATGAAACAGGAAGGCTTCTGGTTCATTACACCGCCCTTGGTCGATTGTTTGTCGGAGCAAGCCGAGTTTCACCCGGACGGAACGTTGAAGCGGCTCATACTGGATGAATCTAAGATAGGAGCACATTACCTGTTTCGCATCGCTGGTTTGCGAGAAATGATCATCGTCATACATCTGGCATTGGCTGAGAGTTTTCTTCGCAGAGACTTTGAAGGGATAGCGTTGCGAAAGGCCGTTCTGGCCCAATCATGGATGGGAGGCGACAAAGCATGAGCAGTCAAACTGATATTCAAGTCAATGATTCGAGTGAAGATCCCAAAAGCTATGTCGTAGCTGGCGCGGTCTTAAGTTGCAACTCCGGAACCCAGTTAAGCCGGTTGAAGATGCCGTTAAGCCATGGTGTCTACATTAAAGATAACGCGCAGATGAATGTAGATGACTACAAGTCTGGCGTGAATATTATGCCTTTTGGCTATTGCTGCAATCCGCAAAATCCGGCTGTTCAAAATGGGAGAGTGGATATTGAAGGCGTTAAAAAGGCGCCTTGCCTGCCTATAGTCGATATCGCCTGGCGAAATGGTAAAACGGATAAGCTGGTCGAAGGCAGCGCTGCTTTATTGGATCATTGCACCACCTCCTGCATGCATGGCGGTGAAATATTTATTGTTGATAATGGTCAAAATCTGGGCGGAACCAAGATAGGATAACCTTATCCCGTCATCGCCAGACAGGGGGAGAGAAATGGCTGAAGCAGTTGCCGGACATAGGCGGATCAAATTACAATCATCATATGCAATCTATACATGGACCAGCTTGCAAATCGTTCAGCGCATGCAGCAGCATGGCACATTAACGCTGACAGCTTTGTTGGCCGGTGATCATCCCGAACGCTTTGTCCAACAAGACGATCGCGAACACCACGTCGAAGTGCAAGAGCTGGATGAGAATCAGAACAAGGTTCGTACATTGTTTCATGGATATGTGACGAATATCCGGGTGAAAATGGTTCGTGGTATCTACTATGTGGAACTGGAGGCGGTTTCACATACAGCTCGCCTTGATGTGAAACAGAGCATTCGTTCATTCCAAAACCCCGGTATGAACTACTCCGAGCTGACAGAGCGGATCTTGTCTGCTTATCCGGGCTCAGACTTCATTGATGAGGCGACGGACTCTTCCAAATTGAATGATCTTGTTTTACAATATATGGAGACGGATTGGCAGCTGCTGCAGCGAATCGCCTCGAGGTTTCAAGCCATGCTTGTGGCAGATAGTACGGCAACGACACCAAAGTTTTGGATCGGAGTACCCGAGGGGAAGCTCCATACCTTAGGCGATGTGCCCTACGAAGTGAAACGCTCGTTCTCGCAGGGGCAAACCGAAGCTTCCACAGGCAGTTGGGATGGCGAGAGTCGTCTTAGCTATACAGTGGAAACCGATCAATATTATCGGATCGGGGATAAGGTCAGCTTTCATAAGAAAGAACTAACGGTCGTGGAAAGTACAGCAGAGCTGCGGGACAGTGAATGGATCTACTGTTACAAGCTGTACCAAGAGAGCGATCTGAAATCGATAATAATCACGAATCCAACCGTTATTGGAGCGGCGTTAGAAGGCCGGATTCTAGACGTAAAGGGAGATAAAGTCCGCATTCATCTGAATGTGGATGCTGAGCAGGGCAAGGAGCAAGCCTGCTGGCTGCCCTATAAGTCGGCTTATACGGCAGAAGGAAACAGCGGATTTTATTGCATGCCGCAAACGGGCGATAGCGTACAGCTCTACATGCCGAGCGCAAGTGAGAAAGAAGCCGTCGTGATCTCCTCCGTGCGCAAAGGAGGCGGTTCGCCCAAGCTGTCCGATCCAAGCGTGAAATATTGGGGGACGAGCTTCGGCAAGGAACTCAAGCTGGGCGGCAACGAACTGGTATTAAACGGGCAAGAGAATCAGCTGTTTATCAAACTGGATACCGGAGAAGGCATCACAATTGAAAGTCCGAAATCTCTTCGCCTCACATCGGATAAAACGATGGAGCTGGCGGCGGAGAAGAGAGTAGAGCTGCGAGCCGGAGAGACAATGTATCTTCTAAGCGGAGCAAGTAGTCTGGTGCTCGACGGGGAAACTGATATTCAGGGAACGAGTTTGAAAGTAGAAGGGTTGCAGAAGCTGCCCGTTTTCGTAGAAGACTTGGAGCCTGAGCCGGAAGTGCCGTTCGCGGATGAAGTACAGGAACAAAGTGCGCCCGAAGTGAGTACGCCAGAAGAGGAAGCCCCGCCGAAGAAAAAGAAAAAAGGGCTTTTCGGAAAGATCATGGACGGCGTACAGCTTGCACTGGATGTCGTTGGGATGATCCCAGTAGTGGGGGTCGCCGCGAATGTCGTGAATGCCGGCATATCGGTAGCACGGGGTGATTACGTCGGCGCTGCGTTATCGATGGCTTCATGTATTCCGTTTGCAGGGGCTGTAATCAAGGGTGCAAAGCTTGCCAAAGCGGGGATGAAAGCATTCAAGCTCACCCAAAATATAATGAAGACAAGCAAGAGCGTTGCTACTGCCGTAAAAACAGCGGCAGCTCAACAAAAAATATTAGGCGATGTCATCACGGCAGCACGTAAGTTAGGCAGCAACCTAACATTACAAGCTAAGTTGAAGAAGCTGCAGCTGGGGATGAAAATAGCGTTGGTTGGGTCCCTTCCGGTGCGAAGATACAACCTAGAGAACGATCCATTAGGACTGGATACCATGAAAGCTTACTTCTCGGGAATAGGCAGCCGAGTGGTGGATTTGGTCATGTCACCAATCGAAATGATCAAGTTTGGTATAGGTATTCATGTTACGGCATGGAAAAGTGGAGACCCACTGAAAAGTTACATGGATCAAGCTAAGGATTATTATGGAAATTTAATCCCGGGTATGGTCACCGCTTTTAAGACCTATATGAGCGAACTTGGCTCAGGGGACCCGAATGCATGGGGAAGAGCGACATTTGATCTATTAACGCTACCGATTTCTTGGAGTAAAGCGGCAACTATTGCATCGAAGACATCGAAAGTAATGGTAAGTTCCATCAAAAATTCGGCTTCTAAAGTCTCGAAATACATTGATGAAGGATTGTCACCGCAGGTAGTAACACCATCGGGAGTTAGAGTCAATAGCATGGACTTGGGTTCAACACCGAACAAGCCTCATGTGAACACTCCTGAGCAACAGAAGAAGATTGATATGTTGATGGGAAGGGACCCTGAGGGGACGGGCAAGCCAAAGGATAACGGTAAGAATAAAAAAGAACGTGAAAGAGAAGATGAGGATAGGCGAAGAAGAGAAGATGAAGAGAGACGGAGGAGAGAAGAAGAGACTGAGGGGACGGGTGAACCTAACGGATCGCATGTTCCTAAAATACCAAAACAAGTTAGGTACGGAGAATCTGATTTAAGTTTAATGGCAGTGAATTATCGAATTGAAAATAAAGCTTTCGATTTGAGAAATCTTGTGGTGGCGGAAATTGAAATAGATGGTGTTACTACTCTGAAAGTTTTTGAAAGCACAAGACGGCCAGTAGCAAGACCGAGTGGGAAAATAGAAGAGAAAAATGTGCATTCCGAAATGGTTTTGATTGAGGAAAAAATTGCTGCAGAAAAAAATGGACAAACATATATAGTCAAACGAGTTTATACTGAGAGAGAACCATGTGTTCTTGGTGGTCATAATTGTAAAGAACTACTTGCTAATGAACTTCCTGATGCAGAAGTAACCTATAGCGTTGAGTATGGGGGAGATAAAGCTTCAAGGGATCGAGGAAATGCTGAGTTATTTAATGAGCTTGAAAAGTTAAAGGAGAAGTGAAAGTGTGGATATTGATATTCGTGAGATTCGTGACTACTATGACTCTGAAATAAGAGAGTATGATTACTATGAATTAGTAAGACTTGGTGTAAGTCATGATAATGCTGAGTTTATGGTCAGTATCGGGGTGCCAGAGGAATATAATGATTTTATGTTCTATGGATCGGATACTTTTCAAAAAATACTAATTGAAGGCGTTCAATACATTAAAATTGGTCATTTTGCAAGTTTCGGTATGCGTAACTCATATGGATTGTATTTTAAAGAAAGAAGTAGTGAATTTTTTACTACTTCATCCCTTCATGAACCTCATTTATATATGATAAATAAAGACTTGAGGACATTTTTTTTGTTCCATTTAATAAAAAATGAATTGGCAATGAAAATGAAACAAGAAAATGAATATAGTTCACAAGAATATGCACGTGAACTCCAAAAGATGTTTGACCAAATTGATCCCGTTGCAATGAAAGACGTTGAAGGTTTTTGGTCACATTTAATAGAAGACTATGAAACAGGTTTGTAGAAAACAAAGAGAACCATATTTATCCGCTTGTTGCAACTATTTTTTTGGAATATTTTTGTAGTAGGACGAACAATGCCACAATGCGAGCTAACTGTCGTGTTGTGGTTTTTTTAGTCTGTAGATTAGCGCAGTGGCTTCTTAAAAGCTCTACCCATTGCTGAATGAATTCATAATTCAACCAATAACTTTTATTTTGAAGTTACAGTACATGAACATACTTATGAACAATCTGCTGTCAATCTTTCTATGAATATATTAGTGCTAATAATATCAGAGTATACTATCTATCTGCTTAATAACTCAATTAATGGCGCCACACAATGTTGCATTTACTGAACTAAATATTAATAATATGAAGCGAGTTTTAGATTTATCAAATAAAATTAATTATCAGGACAGCCTGGGTGAACAAGAGATTGAGTATCTAGAACTGGTTAAAAATAAATATATAGAATTAATAAACAAAGCGTAAAGCACGGTTATTTAAAAAAGTATCGGATAAAGATCCTTTACAACAATAAAGAAGAGGTCGCACAATATAACCAACAATCCAAACACATTATAAACTTTCAAAAGCTCTTTTCCACTTGAACTATTGAGCAGGATTTAGCTTTTTTTGTATGTTCGTAATCAAAGGAAGACAAAGCGAATGGTAATACGGGAACAGAGAGCATCTGAAGAGTTGAATAACCAGCATTTTGCGCAGGAAGGAGAAAAAGAGTCGATAAGTGAAAATCAGGCTACTTTCTAACTAATGAGCCATACATAATCAAGCTATTTTTCCGTAGTGAAGCTGAAACATTCCGACCCGCTCCTGAAGTCGAAACATCGCTAGACTGGTCAGACAAAAAAATGCTGTTGTAACATAAGGATACGCACCTTTCTTGTAGGCATGGTTGATCGACACTTCCGTGCTACTAAACAATTTAGGTGCTTTTTTCGTCAATACGATTAAATATATTGCTTTCTTCTTACATCCTAATAGAAAGGAATGGTCTAATGAATACCCAACAATTAGTGCAAATCCTTCATGATCAAAAAAAGGAAATCATCATTGATAGCGATTGGATTAGAGAGAAAACAAGTTATTTTGAAAACTTTTACCAGTTGATAAGAAGTAATGATCTATGGGAGTTTTCTAAAATGGACTTCGAGAGGAAGCCGATTTCTGAAAAAAAGGATGAGATAATCTTTTCGGATGAGAGCAAAGCTATCGATTACTTTTTTTATAAAGGTATATAAAAGGCTGGTTTTCACAACGGTCTATTCAGCGAATAATCCTGTTTACGAAACCTGTGATATTCATGCGCTTCAACAGCTTTTTAATAGCCTAGGAATAACGAGCGAGTACTACAGCTTTCAAACGATGAAGCCCCAAATCATACTCGGGGAAGCCGATCACGACCATTTGACCATTAGTTACATAGATCGAAATCAACAAAAACGGTTTACAACTAGCCGCCTGAAACTTGAGCGTGGAATATTTGTTATGTATAGACTCACTTACTCTCTATATTTATTGAAATGGCTAGAAGACAGAATGGTGAAAGAGCATGTTCTGATTGACCGTTTTCATAACGATGAGATTGAACTCTTTCTGAAATGACATCGTCGAAGGAGAAAACATAGCAGACGCCATGCATGTTTGCAGTCCCGCTGCCCAATACTGGAATTTATATGAATGAATTGCCTGAGGGAGTGAACTGCAATCAATAAACGAACAAGCCCTGCCATACATAAAAGCTCCCACTGGCTAAAGCGGCTCCTTGGATTGCCGCTCGCTGCGCTGCGCATGGTAGTAAGCCGGCGGAAGGAGCATGCGGAATCGCAACGGATGGCAGAGGCAGCCGATCCTCTGCGGTTGCGGCCGGAGCTCGTCGCGGAGCTTGTCGGCGATTGGTCAAGACTGTCGCGAACGTCTGCTCTGCCGTTCCAGATACATACGGAGGCAGAGCAGACGCTCGTCGCTCACATTCATGCTGCAACGAAACGTTGTAACCGAAACAATCTTTTACGGACGGAGGCCTATGGTGAAGTCTTCACCCGTACGCCGGAGCTGCATTGGGCGTTGTTAGCGCATGCTGTCTCCCGCAACGGCGGCTGGAATATGACGGATTTGCAGGGAGAATGGCTTCCCCGGCTGCTCTTGGATGAGCAGAGGGAAGCCGTATTTGCTTTTCTGGAACGCGCCAATGCGTTGATTTTCCAGGACGCATATCCGCAGCTGCTGCTTTATGAGGAGAGCGTGAAGCTGAGGCGTCCGTTGTTTCATCTGTTACCAGCGTTTGGTGTATCCTGGTTCATGAGGCCGGTCTGGGACTGCTTCTGGAAGGAACGGAACTCGGCTGTTCTGACAACAGCGCTGATCGTTAATGAACAGCATTATATTGAGACAAGGGTAGTACAGCACCCATACTTCCGCAAGGAAGTGCTCGATACATTGTTCTTCGGCATGCAGCCTTTGCTGCAGCTAAACGCGCTCCTCATTCCTTATCTGGCGGAAGGGGAACTGCGGCTCGCCGGACTTGTGCTGGAGAGTTTTGACAACATTCACGAACGAATCGAATTTGGCAAGCGATTGTATGCCGTGCTTTTTGGCATCCCGAGAATTCATGCGGGCACACTTTCGTTTGTCGGCAGCGTGCCGCATTCTGGCTCGCGTGCCGACTATGCGCCGCACTTGTTCACGAAGGCGAGACAGGGAGCACCGGTGGAGCCATATGAAGCGAGGTTGAAGGCCGGAAGTCTGCTCCCTGGCGCACATCCGATGTACAGTCCTGGACTGGAGGCGGCATGGCCGGAGCGGTCCGTGGAACCGCCGGAGCCGGGCGACTGGTTTCAAGGCGTGACGTACGTCGAGCCTTTCTTCCGCGAGCTGCCGATTCCGCCTTCGTTCGAGTTGACGGAGGAGTACAATCTGCTGCTGGAGCGAATTGAGCTGGGGGTCTTGGCCGCCGAGCATGTAAATGTGAAGCTGTAGCAGTCTGCTGTAGTATTAGTTAATCTTAGCGTTTGAAGAAGGAATCTTCATTTACACACCTTGGCAATATACCTTGCGATGCGCACGCTGATTTCGGCGCGGGCGGCGTCTCGTATCATGGAGAAGCGGTCCTCATAGCCCCGGCAGACGAACCGGTAGTGTATAGCGCCGCCCTCGCTTTCAAGCTCATCTTGAAATACTTGGATCTTCCGCATCTTAAGTTCTTTGCGCACGGCGGCCAGTTCGTTCTCAATGAGCTTAATGACAGCGAAGGAGGCTCTAATAAAAAGCGTCTTCATCGTATAGGAGGACAGCTCGATGTCTCTGCGGTTTTTCTCCACGATGTCCAGCATCATCGGAAGCAGGACAAAGTCGCGAATGAACTCAAGCTCTTCTTTCAAGGGAACTTGAACCGGCTTACCGTCTTGCGGCGCACGGCGCTGCAAATATTGCTCCCGGTGCTCGGGCAGCATCATGCGGCTGGATTCCCAGCGGCCGTTTCCTTCAAGTTTTTTGCTCATTTGTAATGCCCTCCAATTTTAACGCTGCGCTCACGGGCTTGTGCGGCCTCCAGCAGCGAAGAGGCACGTAAAATCGAAGTCGTTCCGAACTTGTTGCGAATGGCGTCGGTGACACGCTCCAGACGCCGCTCCTTTTCTCGATTGCCGAATAACGTCAACTGATACTGATCGTCCGGTACGAGGCTGGACAAGGTAACGCCAAGCTTGCGGACCGGGAGCCGATCCCAATGTGCATAAAACAGCGACCGTGCGGCGGCAAATACCTCTTTCGTAATATTTGTCGGGTCCGGAACCTTCATCTGGCGGAAAAAGCCTGTCGGCTGGTCGAAATCTGCGCCTTGCGCTCCGGCTGCAACGACATGGGCCATGTAGCCCTTGGCACGGCTTCGGCGGCAAACCTCCTCGCTTAATTCAAGAAGTACGACATCAATCTCATGCGGCTTGGCATAGTCGCGCGGCAGCGTCATTTGATGCCCGACCGCTTGCTGCACGTCATGGGTTCCCGGCTTGACGGGGCTCGGATCAATGCCGTTGGCTGTCTGCCAGTACAGCTCGGCTTGAATGTCGCTGTTTCTGCCCATGCGGGCATGCAGCCGTCGTTTCAGCTCTGCCAGCGGCATCCGGCCGATATCGCCGACCGTATGGATGCCCATCCGCTGGAAATGGGCGGTCATACGCGATCCTACGCCAAACATCTTGCCCACAGGCAGCGGCCATAGCAGCCGCTGCACATCCGGCTTTTGCAGTGTAAAGATGCCGGAGTCATTTTTTTTCGCCCAAATATCCGTCGCCATCTTCGCCAGCATCTTATTCGGACCGATGCCGACTCGCGCCCATACACCTGTGTAGAGCATGATTTTCGTCTGAATCAGGGCGGCAATCTGCTCGGGCGGACCGAAATAAGTGATAGAGCCGGTCACGTCTAGAAATTGCTCATCGATGGAGAAAGGCTCCACCAAATCGGTGTATTGACCGAAAATTTTGGTGATCAACAGCGACACGTCAATGTAAAGCTGCATGCGAGGCTTGACGACGACGAGATGGGGGCATTTTCCAAGCGCTTCGCCTAGTGTCTCTGCGGTGACTACTCCGTAGCTTTTGGCGATCGGGCATGCGGCGAGAATAATGCCGGAACGGCGGGAAGGATCGCCGGCCACAACGATCGGGTCATCCTGATATTCGGGATGAGCTGCCTTTTCAACAGAGGCATAAAACGACTGGCAGTCGATCAGCATGATGGTACGTTCCACTATTCCCACCTTCTATATGCGAATGTATGTTCCTGTTGTTCTTATTATATACCGAATGAAGCCAGGTGATGCAAGGGATGAATGGGAGGTAATTTTAGACAGTTGGGCAGCATGCTGTGAAGCTGCTGAAAGGTTTCGGTGCAGCTCCCAGCTTGGCGTGGCATTCGTTTAGGAAAGCTTTTTCCCTATCAGCGAAGCGGATTTCGCTATTGGCGGGCAGAATGGAGGGAACAGGCAGGTTTCATGCATATAAGAGCAGTTTTTTCTCAAGAAGGAAATCGATACTCAATAATGAAGAAACATACCTTATATCGTTGTGAAGCCTTAAAACCGTCTGTCAGGCCGCTTGAGCAATCAAGCGGTCTTTCTGTTGTTTTCATAAGCTATGGTTTATTTAGCTGCATTTCTGAATTGTTCACTCAGTCCAGACACAGCAACAGCTTTCTATTCCTAGCATAAGCTGGAATGGAGGCACTTTGGACAGGCAACAGGAGAAGATTTAGCCGCTTAAATTTCAAAGGCTGTTCATTTTTTTAACAGGACATCTTCATATCTAGTTCAATTGGTACAAATTTCATGTTAAAGTGTCATTATATGAAAAAAGGTAATTGGCCGGACGAAAGTAGGTAATGAGGGGCCGGATTGTAACCGATTCAGGAAATGCAACGTAATGATTAGTATTAGTTATGAAGAACGTTGAATGGGCCCCATTCTCTTTTCAAAAGTGTATTCCGTATGGGGCAGGGGAGGTGTAAGTTTTGTCGACGAGCAAATATATCAAGCTGCTGGTAATCATCGCTGCGGTGGCGGCACTGGATATTTACGTGCTATCGCCCGGTTTACTGGGAATCACAATTGGCGGGACGGCACTCTCGACGGCCATTGGGGTCACGCTGCTGCTTGCAAGCGCGCTTGTCATCATATACGGCAGCTATGCATTACTGTTTAAGCAGCCGGTCGTATTGCCTGTCAAGGAGATCGCTACGCATGAAGACTACGTGGAATCGCTGACTGCCTATAAGCAGATTAAGGTCCTTGAGGAAGATGTTAACGTTTCCTTGGAGCAGCTGGATCGAATCCGTAAGAAAAAGGATACGCTGCTGAACGTCCTGAACCAGCGTTTCGATGCATCCGAGCTGAGCTACAAGAAATTTGCTTCCGTCACGTACGAGGTGGAGAAGCTGTTTTATCTCAATATCCGCAGCATGCTGAGCCGGCTGCAGCTGTTTGACGAGGCGGAGTTCAAGCGGGTAATCACCCAGAAACCGGCAACGTTTTCACGGGAACTCATCCAGGCGAAGGTGGACGTGTACAACGACTACTTGTCCTACATAAAAAGCTCCATAGGCACCAACGAGGAAATTTTATTGAAGCTGGATAAGCTGCTGCTGGAAATATCCCGGCTGGACAGCTTTGAGCCCGGAGATATCGAGAATATGCCTTGCATACAGGAGATCGATTCGTTGATTAAGCAAACTAAATTTTATAAACAGTGAGGTGCAGCATGAAAAAGAGCAAATTTTTTCTGCTATCCGGCATTATGTTGGTTGTTGTTTTCATAATTGTTTTTGTGGGTGTCAATCTGACTTCCAATCTGGGAAAAACCAAGACGGAGGTAGCCTCCGAGGATGCGGGTAAGCGGCTAAATAAGTTGTATTCCAATATTTCCGTATCTACTGATACACCGGTTAAAGGGCAAATCGACCTGAATCCGGCCGATATTGCAGAATCGCTTCCGGATATATCGAAGTTTCCGATTACGGTGAACAACACGACCGATCAGTTCGTTGAAATTTTCTCGTCGATTGAGAAAGGCGGTACGGGCGTCGACGGGTGGCTGACCGATGTAGCGACGGAATTCAATAAAGCGAACATTACGATTGACGGCAAAAAGGTATCGGTAAAGCTGCGGAACATCGCTTCCGGCACGGCGACCGATTTTATTAAATCGGGCAAATACGTACCCGACGCGTTCACTCCTTCCAATGAGCTGTGGGGGGAAATGGTCAAGGCAAGCGGAGTAAAGACACAACTGGTCTCCAAGCGTCTTGTCGGCAATGTGCCGGGGATCGTCATCTCCAAGGTCAAATACGATGCGTTAATTGATAAGTATGGCGCGGTAAACGTCAAGACCGTGACGGAGGCGATCTCGAACAATGAGTTCTCCATGGGTTACACAGACCCGTTTGCGAGCTCTACGGGATTGAACTTCCTGGTAACGGCCCTTAACACGTTCGACAGCAACGATCTATTGGGAGCGAAGGCTGTTCAAGGATTTGAACAGTTCCAGGCGAATGTGCCGTTCATCGCATCGACTACGATTCAAATGCGGGAAGCAGCGAAGTCCGGTATGCTCGATGGATTTGTACTGGAATACCAGACGTATTTTAACGCAGATGATCTGAAGAACGGTTATGTGTTCACTCCGTTTGGCGTAAGGCATGACAGTCCGTTGTACGCCCTGGGCGACTTGCCGAAGGCGAAGCAGAACATTATTAAGAAGTTTGCCGAATTTGTTGAGCAGGAGAAATATCAGACGAATGCTAAGACGAAGGGCTTCAATCTTCTTAATGAGTACCAGTCGGAGCTTGCGACGGTGAATGGCAGTCTCTTGTCCTCAGCCCAGAAGCTCTGGAAGGAGAAGAAAAACGGCAGCAAGCCGATTACAGCCGTGTTCGTAACCGACGTCTCCGGCAGTATGGACGGCGAACCGCTTAATCGTCTGAAAGAGTCGCTGATCAAAGGACAGAAGTATTTGGGTAAGGACAACAGCATAGGCCTTGTTTCCTATTCGAGCAGCGTCACGGTCAATCTTCCTATTGCGAAGTACGATACGAACCAGCAGTCCATGTTCGTCGGTGCAGTTAACAGTCTGCAAGCAAGCGGGGGAACTGCTACGTTTGACGGCATCGTTGTGGCGATGAAAATGCTGGAGGATGAGCTGGCGATCAATCCAAATACGAAGCCGATCATCTTCGTCCTGAGTGACGGTGAGACGAATGAAGGCTATTCGCTCAAGGATATTAAGGGTCTGATTGAGACGTATAAGGTGCCGATCTATACAATCGGATACAATGCGAACATTAAGGCGCTTCAAAGTATTTCGAGCATTAACGAAGCGGCAAGCATTAACGCAGATGTCGATGATGTCGTCTACAAAATCGGTAATTTATTCAACGTACAAATGTAATTTATAACTAGAATGGGGGATGGCAGAATGTCATTTACAATGGAGTTGCCAAGCGAACAAGAAATTAAGACAGCGATCGAGGAGCAGGTGAAGCCTGTTCCCGAGGAAGTGTTAAAGCTGAAAGAAGCGGCTGAGACGAATGTCGCAGCTATTATGGCGCTTGATATTGAATCGTTGGAGAAGCGCAGAGATATTCTGAAATCGATTGATACCTTTGGCCTAACTACAATGCGTACATCCTCGGATAAAAATGCTTTGCTGCAAGTCTCGGTAGGTAATCTTGCCAAAATCCGGAGAGGATGGCGGTCAGGTCGCGCGAGGCTTGGCGGAGCTTCACATTCAGCTGAAGGATCTCGATCCGAGTGCGATCGATTTCACCAAGACGGGAATTCTCGGCAAGCTGTTCAACCCGCTGCGCGCTTATTTCCTCAAGTATCAAAAAGCCGACGGCATTATCGCGGATATCGTTATCTCGCTCGATAAAGGCAAGTCAACGCTGAAGAATGACAATACGACGCTGGAAATTGAACAGCAGCTGCTCCGGGACTTGACGAAAAAGCTGCAAAAGGAAATTCAGCTAGGGGTCATGATGGACGAATCGATTGAAACCCAGATTGAAGCGGCCAAATTGCGCAGCGAAGATCCGGAGAAGATTCGTTTCATTACGGAAGAAGTATTGTTCCCGATGCGTCAACGGGTAATGGATATGCAGCAGATGCTGGTCGTCAACCAACAAGGCATTATGGCGATTGAAGTCGTCATTCGGAACAACAAAGAGCTGATTCGCGGCGTGGACCGGGCGAAAAACGTGACCGTATCGGCGTTGAAAATTTCTGTAACGGTAGCCGGTGCACTGTACAATCAGAAGATCGTACTGAAAAAGATTGAGATGCTGAATCAAACGACAAATGAACTCATAGCGAATACATCCAAAATGCTCAGCTCGCAAGGGGCTGCCATTCATAAGCAATCGCTGGAAGCCAGCATCTCCGTCGATACGTTGAAGCAAGCCTTCACGGATGTGCTGTCCGCGCTGGATTCCATAAGTGCCTATAAGCAAGAAGCTTTGCCGAAAATGCGGGATACGATCGACCAGTTCCGGGAACTGGCGGATAAAGGCGAGAAGCAAATTGTACGCCTCGAGCGGGGACATCGGCTCGGGCTGTAATCGAAGAAGGGAAGCCGCGTCTAGCGCGGCTTTTTTTCATTTGTTTAATTCCGATAGAAATAGTTGAAAATTGCTGTTGACAAAGCAAACAATCCGATATAATATTGCGTTACAGGAATTGATTATCACAATATAATAAATATTAAGACTCACTTGACAAAAAGAGGTCTTATTTTCCCGCTTGGGAGAATAAGGCCTTTTTATTTTATCAATATACCAACTATACGCATGTGTATAGTTGTATTTGACAACGAAAGGCAGTGTGGTCAATGAGCCAAGCAGCAGTCGAGTTTCAACAGGTAACGAAAAACTATGGTTCGGGCAACGTGCTTGAAAATTTCAATCTGGTTATTCCGAAGGAAAAGATTGTAACGATTATCGGCCCGTCCGGCTGCGGCAAAACAACGCTGCTGAAGATGATTAACCGGCTGATCGAGCCAGAGGCAGGAAGCGTGCTGCTAGGCCAGCAAGACATTGGCGAGCTTAATCCGGTGGAGCTGAGAAGAAGCATCGGCTACGTCATTCAACAGATTGGATTGTTTCCCCATATGACCGTGGAGCAGAACATCTCAATCGTTCCCCGGCTGAAGGGAGAGAAGAAGGAGCATCTTGTGGCGAGAACGGCAGAGCTGCTGCAGCTGATCGGACTGGAGCCTGAGCAATACCGGGGCCGTTACCCCCATGAACTGAGCGGCGGGCAGCAGCAAAGGATCGGCGTAGCGCGTGCGCTTGCCGCCAATCCATCGATCATTTTGATGGACGAACCATTCAGCGCTCTCGATCCCATTAGCCGCGTTCAGCTCCAGAAAGAGCTGATCAAGCTTAATGAGCAAGTGCGGAAGACGATCGTATTCGTCACTCACGATATTGACGAGGCGCTGAAAATCGCAGATATCGTGGTCCTGTTGAAGGGGGGGCAAGTGATTCAACAAGGCTCGCCGAAGGAGCTGCTGGAGAGGCCGGCGCATGAATTCGTCAGAGAGTTTCTGGGGCAGGAAAGGTTCCAACTCGCCTACAGCATTTAGAACGGGCATTAGCAGAGACGCGCCGCAATTAATCCCATTGAAGGAGAGAAATGCATGCATCAATTATGGACGACCTTTCAGGCGAGCTGGGAAGTTTTATTGGAAAAAACTCAGGAGCACATTTACTTATCACTTGTGTCCGTCGTATTGGCTTGCCTGATCGCCATCCCGCTCGGCATTTACCTCTCGACTCACCGGCGGCTCGCAAACTCCGTCATTACAACCGTATCGGTTATCCAGACGATACCGAGCCTTGCGCTGTTCGGCTTTATGATCCCGCTGCTGGGCATCGGTCCAAAGCCTGCGATTTTCGCATTAACGCTGTACGCGCTCATGCCGATTTTACAGAACACGTATGTAGGCATTAATGGCGTGAACCCGGCGTTGATCGAGGCGGGCAAAGGTCTTGGCATGACGCGCTGGCAGCTGTTATGGATCGTCCAGCTTCCGATTGCCAGAGTCGTTATTATGGCCGGTGTCCGGCTCGTTGCGGTACAGACGATCAGTATGGCGACCATCGCCACCTATATCGCGGCAGGCGGCCTTGGCGACATCATTACAAACGGGATGAGTATGATGGACACACCGACGATCTTGCTAGGCGCAATCCCAGTATCGCTGCTCGTCATTCTAATCAATATATTGCTGCTGCAGTTGAATCGCTGGCTGACTCCCAAAGGTTTAAGCGATGAAAAAACCAGCGGTCAGCATTAACGCCAATACCAAAAAGAGGAGAGCTGTACTATGAAAAAACTCAATCGTTTATTAAATAAAACGACATTGCTGGCTTTGCTAATTGCCTTAATGACGGTGACTGCCGCCTGCTCCAGTTCAGGCTCAGGCTCCAGCTCCAACAAAATTGTAATCGCAACGAAGGGCTTTACGGAATCTGACATTTTGCAGCAGGTGCTGAAGCTGATCGTTGAGAACGATACGGACCTGAAGGTCGAGACGATCAAGCTGGACAACAACCTGCTCTGGGAGGCCACGAAGAAGGGCGATGTAGATCTGTTCGTGGAGTACACCGGAACGGCTCTTATCAACATACTGAAGCAGCAGCCGGAATACGATCCGCAGGTCGTCTATGACAAAGTGAAGCAGCAATTGCAAGAAAAAGAAAATTTGTCGCTGCTTGAGCCGCTTGGCTTCAATAATACATACGCGCTCGCAGTGCGCCGCGAAGTATCGGAGCAGTACGGCATCACCAACATTACGCAGCTTGCTGAACATGCAGGCGAGCTTATCTTCACCGCAGTTCCGCTTGTTGAAAGCGAGACCCGTCCGGACGGATACGTACAGGCGAAGAAGGCTTACGGCATTAAGTTTAAGCAGCTAAAAGGCATCACGGACCGTTCGCTTCAAGTGCAGACGATCAAGCGAAAAGAAGCGGACGCGATTCTTGTCTACTCCACGGATGGAAGCATCGCGGCAAATGATCTGGTTGTTCTGAATGATGACAAGCGGGTTTTCGTACCGTACTACGCTGCGCCGCTTATCCGGAGCGAGGTGCTGAAGGCTCATCCGGAGCTAAAGGAGGTGTTGAATAAGTTAAGCGGGCAAATCTCGGAGAGTACGATGCAGAAGCTCAACGATGAGGTCGAAAGCGGGAAGAAAAAACCGGTGGACGTAGCGAGAGCCTGGCTCGAGGAAAAAGGACTTATTGCCAAAAAATAAGAAATTCCAAATCGAAGAGGAGTGTTTCTCATGAGTGATCAAGTATTGGAAAACAAACCGGCGGCAGAACCAGCAATCCGTACTGTACGCGTACTTATTCAATCTACCCCGCGCAAAATTCGCGTCCGCTTTGGCGGCGAGACGGTGGCTGAAAGCGTGAAGGCGCTTATCGTGCATGAGCGCGGCCATCTTCCTGTCTATTATTTTCCGAGGGAAGATGTCCGATTTGATTTACTAGAACAGACTGATCATAGCACTCATTGCCCGTTGAAGGGCGACGCTTCCTATTGGACAATTCAAGCCGGAGGGCGCATCTCGGAGAATGCCGCTTGGAGCTATCCGGAAGCGATCCCGGAGAGCAAAGGGCTGGAAGGCTACATCGCTTTCTATTGGGATAGAGTCGATCAATGGTTCGAGGAAGAGGAAGAGGTATTCGTCCACCCGCGTGATCCGTATAAACGGATAGACTTTCTGCCTTCGACCCGTCATATCCGGGTAGAACTGGACGGTGTCACGGTTGCGGAGAGCCGCAGTCCGGTCATCTCATTCGAAACCGGCCAGCCTGTCCGCTACTACTTGCCGGAATCCGATGTAGTCAGTGAATATCTGCTTCCGTCCGATACGGAGACACGCTGCCCGTATAAAGGAATAGCTGCCTATCATTCTGTACAAGTTGCAGGTATTGAGCATAAAGATTTGATTTGGCGCTATAACGAACCGATTGCGGCAGCGAAGGCGATTGAAGGACGGCTTTCCTTCTATAACGAACGTGTGCAGATTTACGTAGATGGCGAGCTTGAAGTTGCGGCAAAAGCGGAACGCTCGGTGCTGGACAGCATCCGGCTTCACATCGCGTAAAGGAGGCTGAGGAATGTCCATTCCATCAGAAGCGGGACGACTGAATATTCAACAAACATCGCCTGCCGCTGCCTCTATTTCTAACTCTAGCTCACAAGTACTAGATACCGGCAGCGAACGCAGCGTTATAAAGCTTCGAGTGGACGAATGGCTTCACAATGAACAACCCATCGGGGATCGGCTGCTGTCGATCTACAATAACAGAAGTAAGGAAGAGGAGGAGCCAGTCCAATGAGCCAAACGAAACGCCAGCTGTCGCTGGGAGCGATGATGTTTTTTCCAACGGGAGAGCATATCTCCAGTTGGAGGCATCCGAAGTCAAATGCAGCAGGATCGCTGAATTTTGACCATTACAAAGAGATTGTGCAGACGGCGGAGCGCGGAAAATTCGATATGTTCTTCTACGCCGATGAGCTGTATGTCTGGGACCGTTTCGAGTCCGGCATCGCTCAGGCCAACAGCATTCGTCCCGAGCCGTTTACGCTGCTGTCAGCGCTCGCTGCCGCTACGAAGCATATTGGCTTGGCAGCGACAATTTCTACCACTTACAACGAACCATATCATATTGCCCGCAAGCTGGCTTCGCTTGATCATTTGAGCGGCGGCCGCGCGGCTTGGAATATCGTTACATCCCAGACGGATGAGGAGGCCCGCAACTTTAGTCAGGAGAAGCATCTGCAGCATGAGACCCGTTATGAACGGGCCCGTGAATTCGTCGACGCAACGCAAGGGCTGTGGGACAGCTGGGAAGACGATGCCTTGACGCTCGACAAGGAAAGCGGTGTGTTTGCCGATAAGGATAAGCTGCATAATGTGGACTTCAAAGGGAAGTTCTTCAACATTCGCGGCCCATTGAACGTCAGTCGTCCTCCGCAAGGCTATCCGGTGCTCATTCAAGCAGGCGCTTCGGAAGCTGGGAAGGAAGTAGCGGCTGCAACAGCCGAAGTGGTGTTTGCCCCGAAGGGGACGTTGGAGGATGGTCAGGCGTTGTACAGTGACCTGAAAGGCCGATTGGCCAAATACGGACGCAAGCCGGATGAGCTGAAAATATTGCCGTTCTTCATGCCGGTCATCGCCTCGACGGAAGAAGAGGCGAAGGCGCTGCTGGCAGAGGTCGAGGAGCTGACGCCCGAACGGCTTGGGCTGGATCTGTTGTCGCACTATTTGGGCCGGGATATTTCCGGCTTCCCGCTGGATGAGCCGCTGCCTTTCACTCCGGAGCTGGAAGGCTTTAATCAAAGCAAAAGCGGGCTGAAGCGGATCATTGATGTTTTGGAGGCAGAGCCGCAGCTGACGATCCGCCAGCTGTATAAGCGAATCAACAACCGCGCGATTGCAGGCACGCCGGAACAGATTGCCGATGAATTGGAGCAGTGGTTTACGAACGGAGCTGCTGACGGATTCATCATCGGCTTCCCGCATCTGCCGGCAGGAATTGATGACTTTGTCAATCTGGTCGTGCCGGAGCTGCAGCGCCGGGGTCTGTTCCGTACGGAATACCCGGAGGGAACGCTGCGCGATACGCTTGGATTCAAGCGTCCGCAGAACAGCTTTGCCTCAGCGCCAGTCGGTTAAGCAGGCAGAACAGCAGCAAAGAAGAGCACGCCGGGGCTTCCCAGCTCCAGCGTGCTTTTTGTCCCGTGTTTGCACTATTTTTCATATTCCCATTCATACACACAGGAGGCTTATGATGCGTGAATTAACGAAAGAAGATGTGATTGCTGCCGTTAAGGGCGGCTCGGTTTTTGCATCCGGAGGCGGCGGATGGGTAGAGCACGGCTTAGAGATCGGCCATGCGGCGGTAGCGCTGGGAAGGCCCAAGCTGGTGTCAGCGGATGAGCTGCCGGACGATGCAATTATCGTCACTTGTACAGCGATTGGCGCGCCTGCAGGTACAGATTGGCAGATGCTTGGCAAGGATTATGTGCGGGCGGTCCAACTGCTGATTGAACAATATGACGGTAAAATAGCTGGCGTCATGACGCCGCAAAACGGCATGTCGAGCTCGATCAACGGATGGCTTCCGGCTGCTGCACTAGGATTGGTTGTCGTGGATGCGACGGGAGATATCCGGGCACATCCGACCGGAAAGATGGGCTCGCTTGGGCTTGCTTCCCGCACAGACTTCGAGACGATTCAGGCGGTTGCCGGGGGCAAGCCGGAGCTTGGTTCCTACATTGAGCTTACTGTAAAAGGAACGCCGGCGCGCACATCGAACATCCTTCGTACGGCATCCGATATGGCAGGCGGTTTTATTGCTGCTGCACGTCATCCGCTGCCTGCAAAATATGTGAAGGAGCATGCGGCTCTTGGCGGTGTCTCCATTGCGATAGAGCTTGGCAGGGCTATTATCGCAGCGGAGCCGGAAGGGCCGGAACAGGTGCTGAAGACGATTCGCCGCAAGACAGGCGGAAGGTTCGTTGGCAAAGGCAAGATGGTCAAGAAGAACGTAAGCTATTCCGGAGCATTCGACATCGGCACCATTGAGATAGGGACAGGCAAGAAGAAGCTGAAGCTGCACATCATGAATGAATATATGGCGGTAGAAGACCATGAGGGAACGAGGGTGAGTACCTTTCCTGACGTCATTACAACCTTCAATCTCGACACTGGCCTTCCCGTCAGCGTTGGCCATATCGAGAAGGGACAGCGGATCGGTGTTTTTGTCATCGACAAATCGCTTTTACCGCTTAGCTCCAGCGTAAAGGACCCGTCGGTATACCCGGAAGTAGAGAAAGCGCTTGGCATTGAATTGTTGAAGTATGCGCTGGAGGAAGAGCCGGCGGCAGTTGCATCTGCCCATGCTTGAACGTGTGGAGGTGCTGAGCGATCCGCTCGTGCTGGACGGCGGATCGCTGACTGTGGAGCAGTTGTATGAGGTAGCCGTTAAGGGGCGTGCCGTGCGGATCGATGAGACGGCGCGGTACCGGCTTGAGGCCTCCCGCAAGCTGGTGTTCGAGCTTGCGGAGCAGGATATTCCGATCTATGGGCTAAACCGTGGAGTCGGCTGGAACAAGGATAAGGTAATCGGAAAGACGTTTTTTGAGCGCTTTAATCGAAATTTGATTCTATCCCATAGCGCAGGAGTAGGGCCTTACGCTTCCGTTGCGGAGACGAGGGCTGTCATGCTGGCCAGACTGAACACGCTGCTCCCCGGCCATTCCGGTATTGAGCCAGCTGTCGCGGAGCGGTATGCGGAATTTCTGAATCAGGGAATTCATCCGAAGCTGCCGCTGCGCGGATCAGTTGGTGCTGCTGACATTACGACCATCTCCCATATTGGGCTAGCGATGATCGGGGAGGGAGAAGTAGAGTGGTCCGGCAAAAGGATGGCAGCAGGTGAAGCGCTCCGGCAGGCTGGACTTGCGCCGCTTGCTCTCGGTCCCAAGGACGGCCTGGCGATCGTCTCCTCCAATGCTTTGTCTGCCGGGCTTGGCGCGCTTGCGCTGCAGGAGTGCGAAGCGCTGCTCGAAACGGCCGATCGGGTATACGCACTTTCGCTGGAAGCGATCCGCGGAAATGTAAGTCCGCTGGAGGAAGCTGTTCATCGGGCACGTCCCTATCCGGGACAGCTGCGGAGCGCCAGTCGTGTCAGAGCGGCGCTTCTTGGCAGCAGCTTGTGGGAGAATGCAAGTACCGAGAGTCTTCAAGACCCGCTCAGCTTCCGTGATGCTTGCCAGATTCATGGGGCCGCCTATGATGCGTTGGGCTATACGAAGGGGCAGTTGGAGCTTCACTTGAATAGCTCGGAGGATAATCCTTGCGTGCTGCTGGAGGAGCGGAAAATTGTCTCCTGTGCAAACTTTGATTCCATTACCTGGATACTTGGCTTCGAAATGCTGGGCAGTGCGCTGCATCACCTGTCGAAAAGCGCCTGCTATCGGACGATCAAGCTGGGAACACCGGCGTTTACCGGGTTGTCGCGGTTTTTGACTGCGGATGAGGAGCGCTCAATCGGTTATTGCACGGCTCAGAAAACTATCACCTCGCTGGATGCGGAAATCCGTCATCTGATCAACCCGGCATCGACCGACTATTACGCGTTGGCTGGCGATATCGAAGATCATGCCGTGAATGCGCCATTCGTCGTGATGAAGACAAGAGAAATTATTGACCGGCTGCGGTATATTATCGCGATTGAAGCACTACATGCTGCGCAAGCGATTGATCTGCACGGAGATTTGAGGCTCGGAAGGAGGACGAAGGCCGTTTACCGGGCGATCCGGGACGAAATTCCGTTTCTCGGTGCAGACCGGGATATATCGGTGGACATCGACCGCGCCTACCATGTAGTTAAGGAGGGACGCCTTCTGGAGGGGGCCGAAGCATGGTAAAGCCTGATCGGGTCATGATCGGACTTTGCGGTGTTGCGATATTCTGGGGCTTCAGCTATGTGATCAGCGGCTATTTGCTGCAGTCGTTTTCACCGGTTTTTTTATCCTTTTGCCGGATGATTATTACATCTCTATTCACGCTTACACTGTTATTCGGGAATGGAGGATTGCGTTGGCCGACTCGCAAGGAGTGGCTGCTGCTGCTTGTCTCCTCACTATTCGGTTTGTTCATTCAACAGCCTCTGTACTATTTAGGCCTGCAGTTGTCTTCAGTTGCCAATGCATCATTAATTTATGCGGCTGCACCGCTTGTGGCTGTCGTGCTGGAGAGAGTGTTTCTGGGTGTGCGGATGACTGGAGGGAAAATCGCTGGCGGCGTGCTTGGCATTGCGGGGGTTGTCGTTATTATCGGCTTGCACGATACTTCTTCCTTCCAAGTGTCGCTGGGTGATCTCCTTCTGCTCCTCGCTATGTTAGGGATGACCGTCGGCATGCTGTTCACGCCGCTGCTTGCCCGCACGATGACGAATCGGGCGATGAATCTGTATGCAAGTCCAATTGGCATTATGCTGATGGCACCTTTAGCTGCGGGAGAAGCAGTTCTGGGACGAAATGATATGACGTTTAATGGGGTTACGGCGGGACTGCTGCTGCTGTTAGGGGCGATTACGATGTATTCTGGTCTGTTATGGACGAGGGGCGTGGCATCGACAGGTCCAGGGACTGCTGCCATGTTTATGAATATTCCGCCGATCATCTCGCTTGTGGCCGGACATTATATTTTGGGTGAGCCGATTCGCGGTGTTCAGTTGGCGGGAGGGTTGCTCGTACTTGCAGGCGTCTATATATCCAGCCGATCAATACTGCGCAGACAGCCGATAGAGCAGGGGGCGGCACTTGCAGAAGAGTGAATGAAGAGAGGAACAGTGAGATAGAAGGTGTATCTCACTGTTTTTTTGTTGTTCATCTATTAGCGTTTCATATTGCTGCTATGTCCAGGTGAGAGCTTCGCGCTAGGATCCAAGTATACTTTGGCATTGTTGATAGCCGTTGGCGCCTCGCCGAATCCGACGGCAATCAGCTTCAATTTTCCAGGATAAGTCGTAATGTCGCCAGCTGCAAAAATCCCCGGTATGCTCGTCTCCATCCGCGTATCGACAACGATCGAGCCGTTCTGAATGTC
This sequence comes from Paenibacillus gorillae, assembly GCF_000513275.1. Lineage (GTDB taxonomy): Bacteria > Bacillota > Bacilli > Paenibacillales > Paenibacillaceae > Pristimantibacillus > Pristimantibacillus gorillae. The sequence continues at coordinate 67,024 of NZ_CBVJ010000017.1, forward strand.
CAGTCCCCATTCCAGAATAGGACCAAGTGAAGAGATGAATCCAAAATTGACGATTAGCGCGTCGCAATTAATTTCCCTTGTTTCGTTCGTTTGATTGAATGTAACGGTCAGGCTCTCGATCCCCTCGTCACCATGAAGCGCTGTAATCTCAGCTGGCGTTACGATATTGACCTTCGAATTGAAAAGCTTCTCTACGCTATGCTCATGAGCGCGGAACTTGTCCCTTCTATGGATCAGCGTCACTTCCTTCGCTACAGGTTCCAGCATGAGCGCCCAATCGACAGCCGAATCTCCGCCGCCGTTAATGACTACGCTTTTACCTGTGAAAGATTCAAGGTTGTTGACGAAATAATACAGGTTCGTACGCTCATATTGCTTCACATTAGGCAGATCCAGACGGCGCGGCTCGAATGCCCCGACACCTCCGGTAATGATAACAGACCGGCTGTAATGAGTCTCTTTATCCGTAACAATCTCGAAATGGCGCTCGTCCTTCTTAATAACTTGCAGCACCTTCTCATCTAAACATACTTGTACCGGAAAATAGTTCATTTGCTGCTTTAATTGATCCACCAGCTGCTGGGCAGTCACTTGAGGAAAGCCGGCAACGTCATAAATGTTCTTTTCCGGATAAAGTGCAGTTAATTGGCCGCCAAGCTCTGGCATACTGTCTATAATTTTAACACTTGCTTGACGCATGCCTCCGTAAAAAGCGGCAAACATGCCCGCCGGGCCCCCGCCGATAATAGTAATATCTTTGAATGTATCTGGTTGTTCAGTGGTCACGCAACATTCTCCTTCAATAAGTACATATTTTATATATTTATGTATATAAAGTTACCCTATCGATAGATAGCTGTCAATGTTTGCGTCGCTGCGATAGGGTTTCGAGGATCCGTATCGAATACCATCTTAATAGACCGAACGGGTATGAATGGGCCTTTCAATAATCATACTAGTACAATCTATAGAGATGAGGAGATAGGCTCATGAATCAATTACGGTTTTACAGACATTCGCTTCGCCGGATGGGCAAGCTTGGCGTTATTTTGCTGATAGGAGCATGTATGCTGCTTATGCAAAGCTGCTCTCGCCCGCAGGCTAATGAAGCGCAGCCGAGCCCGACGGCAACGGCAGCCGAGCCGGATCCGTTAGATCAGCAGATCGCTGCCATGTCGCTGGAAGATAAGGTTGGCCAGATGATTATTGCCGGAGTTGACGGCAAAGAAATCGATTCAGAAGCGAGCCGGATGATTAAAGAAGAGCGGATCGGCGGCATTATTTTATACGGCTCGAATATTGCGGATTTGCAAGGCATGGTAGCTTTGGTTAATGCGCTAAAGCAGGCCAATGCCGGAAACGCCATCCCTTTGCTGATCAGCGTGGATCAGGAGGGCGGCAAAGTTAGCCGGATGCCGAAGTCGTTCACCGCAATTCCCTCCAATAAAAAGGTAGGCGCAACGAATAATCCTGCTTTGGCTGAGGAGATGGGCAAGCTGCTCGCTGAGGAGCTGAAGCTGACGGGCTTTAATATGAATTTTGCCCCCGTACTGGACGTGAACAGCAATCCTGCGAATCCGATTATCGGTACCCGGTCGTTTGGATCTACAGCTGATCTCGTAAGCCGAATGGGTGTAGCGGAAATGAAGGGCATTCGCGAGAACGGGATTATACCGGTCGTTAAGCATTTTCCAGGCCATGGTGATACGTCTGTAGACTCTCATCTGGAGCTGCCGATCGTCAACAAGACAAGGGAGGAGCTTGCCAAGCTGGAATGGCTGCCTTTCGAAGCGGCAATTGAGCAGAAGACGGATGCTATTATGGTGGCGCATATTTTGTATCCGCATCTGGACCCCGACAAGCCGGCTTCCATTTCCGCCGCCATTATTGGGGATGTGCTCAGAGGGAAGATGGGGTATGACGGCGTCGTCATGACCGATGATCTGACGATGGGTGCTATTACGAAAAACTATGGACTCGCTGAAGCCGCGCTCGATTCCGTCCAAGCGGGGAGTGATATCGTGCTGATTGCTCATGGCTACGATAATGCGCTTCAGGTACGTGATTCGATTCTGAAAAGCATACAGGAGAACAAGGTCTCTATGGAGCGAATCGATAAAAGCGTTCGCCGCATTTTATCACTGAAGCAGCGTTATAAGCTGAATGATGAGACCGTTCCCGTTCCGGATTTGAAGGATCTGAATGCGCAGATCGAGGCGTGGATCAAGCGGCTGTAAGCTTGGAGCGAATGCGTAGCTCTAGGCGGGCGTTTCTCATAGCTTGCATCCCGCTGCGTCACCATTTATTCACAAATAGTCAGACAATTGCGAAATTGTTTGCCGGACATCTTGCAAGAAACACTCGTACCGTGTAAGATAAAGACATCAAAACATTGTGATTAAATTCACATAACATTTGAAGCAGTGTTCCCACCCGCAAGAAGGAACGTCCGGTTGATTGGCTTTATGTAGCAAGCAACGGTAGGGCAGGTACCGATATACGTTGTCCTAAGTGATAGTGCAAGCAAGGCATACGTTAACTTGGAAGCGGGCGCGGACATTTTTTTCAAACTAGATTGTGATTTATTTCACATAATAGGAGGCTATTATCATGACATTGAAAATTGCTGTAATTGGATGCACACACGCAGGAACCGCCGCTGTCAAAAATATCGCCGTACAATATCCGCAAGCACAAATTACTGTTTACGAACGCAATGACAATATTTCGTTTCTGTCGTGCGGCATTGCGCTTCATGTAGGCGGAGTCGTCAAGGATGCTGGGGGATTGTTCTATAGCAACCCGGAAGAATTGGCTGAGCTGGGTGTTCTTACCCGGATGCGCCATGATGTGCTCGCTATAGATGTAGAAGCCAAGACACTGAAAGCACGCAACCTGGAGACGGGTGAACTGGTTGAAGACAATTATGACAAACTCGTTATGACAACAGGCTCGTGGCCGATAATTCCGCAGATGGAAGGCATGGACCTTGGCAACATACAGCTTTGCAAAAACTACGGGCATGCTCGTGACATTATTGCCCGGGCGAATGATGCTCAGCGTATTACCGTCATTGGAGCCGGTTATATCGGCATTGAGCTCGTAGAAGCGTTCCGCGATCAAGGCAAGGAAGTGACGCTGATCGATAATATGGAAAGCGTGATGGCGAAGTATCTGGACCGCGAATTTACGGATCTGGCAGGCCAAGAGCTGCAGGAGCGCGGAGTGCAGCTGGCGCTTGGCAGAACGGTGAAGGGGTTTGAGGGCGAAGAGGGAAAAGTTACTAAAGTATTGACGACAAACGGCACCTTCGATACGGATATGGTAGTATTGTGCATCGGCTTCCGTCCAGGAACAGATTTGCTGAAAGGTCAGGTCGATATGCTTCCCGGAGGCGCAATTTTGGTTGACGACTACATGCGCACAAGCAATCCCGATGTTATGGCGGCAGGCGACAGCTGTGCTGTTCGATACAACCCGACAGGAAAAGCAGCTTACATTCCGCTAGCAACCAATGCAGTACGAATGGGTACACTCGTTGGTATGAATTTGTTGACTCCGACCGTTCGATACCAAGGTACGCAAGGCACGTCGGCAATTAAGCTGTTTGACTGGAATATCGCTTCGACGGGCATGACCGAGGCTGCTGCACTTGCTGCAGGTTTGAATGTGAAAACAATCACAATCCATGAAAACAACCGTCCTGAATTTATGCCAACATATGAAGACGTCATGGTTAAACTTGTTTTTGAAAATGATGGCAGAATTGTCGGAGCACAAATTATGTCGCGAGCGGACATGACTCAGGCGGCCAATACGTTGTCGGTCTGTATCCATAACCGGATGACCGTTCAGGAGCTTGCTTTCGTCGACTTTTTCTTCCAGCCGCATTACAACAAACCGTGGAATCTGCTCAATACGGCAGGCCTTGCGGCAATGGCTCATCTGCAGGTGCAACAAGCTCAGCCGGTTCAACCTGCTAAGGTAGAGGTTGCTTGAGGAAAATGAGTAAGTCTTACGGAAGGCTTGGTTGAAAGGAAGGAAGGCTCAGGAAGGCTCTCTGGTTCAATAGAGGGCCTTCCTTTTTATTGAAGGTAACAGTGGTTGCGGGCAGGTAGGGGGGGTTACAGTGTAGAGCGAAGCAGGTTCGTAATTTAGCGAACCTAACTTCGCTGGAGAAGTAAGTTGAGATTGGTCTCAGCAGCCGAGCGAAGCAAATTTCGCAGTTGGAGAACCTAGGTTCACGAGTAGCGAAAAACACTTCGCTATTCGGATATTAACAGGTCTGCCTGGCCGTTCCAGCGAATATTGCTTCGCAAAATAGCGAAGCAGCTTCGTTGCAGCAAAAAGTGACCTGTTACCTCGACTTACCTCTTATACCGCATCAGTTTGCGCCTCCACCAGTAACATTTATGTTGAAGCAGTTTCGCTGTGTAGCGAAATACATGGGGCTACGGTTGAATTTATTAGCAATATTTGAGCAGTGTTCTCTGCAAAAGCAACAAAATGAAGGTTTGCTTCAGCGTAGAGCGAAGCAGCTTCGCAATTTAGCGAAGTAAAGTTCGCCGGAGCACGATGACAGGTTAGTTGCAGTGCTTAGCGAAGCAGGTTCGTAAATTAGCGAAGCAAAGTTCGCCGGATTACGGAGGGGAGGTTAGTTGCAGTGCCGAGCGAAGCAAAGTTCGTAAATTGCGAAGCTAAGTTCGCTGTAACAGTGAGGAAAGGTTAGTTGCAGTGCTTAGCGAAGCAAGTTCGCTGTAGAAGTAGGTTGGGATTGGCCTTATCAGCCGAGCGAAGCAAATTTCGCAGTTGGAGAACCTAGGTTCACGAGTAGCGAAAAACACTTCGCTATTCGGATATTGACAGGCCTGCCTGGCCGTTCCAGCGAATATTGCTTCGCAAAATAGCGAAGCAGCTTCGTTGCAGCAAAAAGTGACTGTTACCTCGACTTACCTCTTATACCGCATCAGTTTGCACCTCGACCAGTAACCTTTATGTTGAAACAGTTTCGCTGAGTAGCGAAATACATGGGGCTACGGTTAAGTTTTTAGCAATTTTTAGCAGTGTTCTCTGCAAAAGCAACAAAATGAAGGTTTGCTTCAGCGTAGAGCGAAGCAGCTTCGCAATTTAGCGAAGTAAAGTTCGCCGGAGCAGTGAGGAGAGGTTAGTTGCAGTGCTTAGCGAAGCAAGTTCGCAAATTAGCGAACCTAACTTCGCTGGAGCACGGAGGGGAGGGGGAGTTGCAGTGCCGAGCGAAGCAGGTTCGCAAATTAGCGAAGCAAAGTTCGCTGTAGCAGTGAGGAGAGGTTAGTTGCAGTGCTCAGCGAAGCAGGTTCGCAAATTAGCGAACCTAACTTCGCTGGAGCAGTAAGTCGAGACTGGCCTCAGCTGCTGAGCGAAGCAAATTTCGCAGTTGGAGAATCAAGGTTCACGAGTAGCGAAATTTGCTTCGCTATTGGCAAATTACTTAGCGTTCGAGGCCATTACAGCGAATATTGCTTCGCAAAATAGCGAATCAGCTTCGTTGCAGCAAAAAGTGACGGGTTACCTCTTACTTGCCGCCCATAAATCGCACCAGTTTGCGCCACGACCAGTAACATTTCGATGAAGTAGTTTCGTCTAGCGACGAAATTACTTAGTTAAGGGTTGAGGTTGGCGGCAGCAGCTCTGCACTTACCGATCTTCCCCCTGATTCAGACCAGGAGAAAGAGGGTACATATGCTAAACAAATTGCCGGACAAAGGGGAAAGCATATGGAAAAGCTGAATGCTTTTATTAAAATAAGCGTTGCCGTTCTGCTCGTACTGGCTATCATTTATGTGGGATCATTAGTAGATTTTCTGTTCAAGCCGATTGCGTCATTTATAACGATTATGACCGTGCCTTTAATGCTGTCGGTATTCTTTTATTATTTGCTCCGGCCGCTGGTCAATTGGATGGAGCGGAGAAAGCTGAAGCGAACGCTTGCCGTTATTATAATTTATGCAATGATTGCGTTAATTTTCGTTGGTTTTGCTATCATTATATGGCCATCGCTGCGCAGTCAATTGCTTACTTTGGTCGAAGATGCACCTGATTTATTCGCTGCCTTGAGCAAACAGCTGCAGGAAATCGAGCAAAATGGTGTATGGGCCAGATGGTTTCCTGAAGGGGGAAATCCGCTTTCGCAACTGACAGATTATTTGAACAAGGGCTTTACCTTTGTCACCAATTATATATCCAACGCAGTCACCGTCATTTCGAGTATTGCCATTGTTATTGCGATTTTCCCGATCATTTTGTTCTATATGCTAAAAGACAGCGGGAAGTTCAGCGACCGTATCATCGCTCTTATGCCGACCCGATTTCAGCAAGATACGGCGGAGGTCGTGATGGAAATCGACCATTCGCTGAGCGGTTTTATCGTGGGGAAAGTGCTCATCAACTTAGCGCTTGGCGTGCTCATGTATCCCGGATTTCTGCTAATCGGATTACCGTATGCGCTGCTGCTTACTGCCGTGGCCGTTATTTTAAACTTTATCCCGTTTATCGGCTCGTTTCTTTCGATGATTCCGATCGTTATTATTGGTTTTATCGAGTCGCCATCCATCGCAATCTGGTCGCTTGTCGTTATTTTCGTGGCACAGCAAATTCAAGATAATCTGATTGCACCTTATGTTTACCGGAAGCAGTTGGACATTCATCCGCTGACGACGATCATACTCGTACTTGTCGGCGGCGATCTGGCAGGTATGCTTGGCATTTTACTCATTATTCCCGTCTATATGATCATTAAGATCATCGCTGGAAAAATATATCGCCTGTATATCAAATGGCGCTGGCAAACCATTTAAAAGCAGCATGGGAAATGGAAGCGCAGACAGATTTCCAACGCAGTATTCACTGCGCTACACACATAGCCTTGACAACAGGCGATGTGATCATTATGATTAGAATGAACGTTCGATACAAACTTTGTTTTTGTTGAATCTAAGGCAAGGAGGTGCACCCATGTTTGAAAAATACAATAAAGTGCAGCAAGCGGTACTGCAGACCACGCTGCAAATCATCAATGAGAAAGAGCTTCAGGCTACGTCAATGGCGCTTATCGCCAAACAATCCGGCGTGTCGACGGGCAGCATTTATCATTATTTTTCCAGCAAGGAAGATATTATAAACGAGCTGTACAAGGGAATCGTAAAGTTTAACGGGGAGTTTGTTACGAGCGGACTCGATACGGACGAACCGATACGGATTCGTTTTGAGCGTGCGTGGAAAAAAGTATTCGAGCTGTGCATGACCTATCCGCTAGGCTTCCAATTTATTGAGCAATATTCGTTCTCGCCCTATATTTATGATTCTTCTAAACAAGAAGCATATGAAGGGGGCTGGTGCGGACCGTTAGCTAAGCTGTACGCTGAAGCAATCGGTCAAGGGCTGATGATGGATATGGAGCCGGAACAGATGGTTCAGATGAATTATGGTTCAATTGTTTATTTGGTGAAGGGGCATCTCGAGGGCCATTTCAACTTAAATGAAAAAACGATTCAGAGCGTGATTGATTCCAGCTGGAAAGCAGTAAGCCGATAATGTGCTTCGCATGTACCTGCTCTGCCGCCTTCTGCGGCTCCGCTGCTGCATTCGCTCGCACTAACGAAAGGACTGCAATAGAATGCGGATTTTTTCTTTTATTAAATTAGAATGAACATTCGATCTAAGTTGGGTGTGAGGGCGGATTTAACTATCCGATGCATTTCAGTCATTCAATTCCGTCTAATCCTTTAATTATTCAATCATCCATTATGCAATCATACGAGGAGGAAAAGAAAATGAACAAAACGATTTTTATTACAGGCACAAGCAGCGGACTGGGCAAATTGACAGCAATCCATTTTGCAAAACAAGGGTGGAATGTAGCAGCAACGATGCGATCCCCCGAGAAGGAAGAGGAACTGCTGGAGTACGATAACATTAAACTATTCAAGCTGGATGTGACGGATACAGCTCAAGTAAAAACAGCCGTTGCTGATGCGATTCAAGCTTTTGGCCAGATTGATGTAGTCGTTAACAATGCTGGAATGGGCGCATATGGAGCGCTAGAGCTGGCGGAAGAGGCAGCGATTGATTGGCAGTTCGCGGTTAATGTTAGAGGGCCCATTAATGTTATCCGATCGTTCCTGCCTCATTTTCGTTCGCGGCAAGGCGGCATGTTTATAAATATTAGCTCGTTAATGGGACTGACGACAGCGGTGCCGATCGGCTCGTTGTACAACATGTCGAAGTTTGCGCTGGAAGGCTTAATCGAAGGGCTGTATTATGAACTGAAGCCGTTGAACATTGAGCTTCGACTGGTGGAACAAGGCGGTTCTTCCGGCAACAGCTTCAACAGCAGCATCGTATGGAGCAAGGACGGAGAAATTACGGATTACGATACGATTACTGATAAGGTGAAGGAAAGCTTCAGCCAATCGCTGAACAAACCGCAGGATGATCCTCAGATCATTGTAGATGCGATCGCGTCCCTAGCCACGGGAGAAAGCCAGAAATTCAGGACGCTTGTTGGCGAGGCAAGCAACGGGCTGGTAGCGCTGCGCAATTCGATGCCGATCGAAGATTACTTGGAGACAATAGCGGCTAATTACAACTAAGGCTTTAACAATACCTACCTCCTTTCCGATTGCGGAAGGGAGGTTTTTGCAGTTGCAATTTCTTTGGAATAGTCGTGTAGAATAAATCATCTTGTCTAAACTTTGTTCATTTCTCTCTGACGCCGTAATTTAATATTGCCATCATGATGAAGAATAGATCATGTTTTTATTGTTCTGTTCATGTATTTTCCAATCCTCATTGTGTAGCATTTAAATATGAAATTACCTCTCCCAACACTCCTACATCATGAGTTTACCTCAACTGGTTTCCGGCGGGATAGCATCTTAACCAATGCTTGTACGATTCTTGCTGCAAATGAATGCCAACCTTCCTATTTTTCGTTCAACTCTAACAGACCAAAACTGATTAAGGCTTATATTTTTGTGAATATAAGTGCTCTTTAATGCTATTTCAGGCAGCTTTTCTATCAGGTTATCTTGCTTGGTTTAAGAGCTGCTCCGCTTTGAAGTTCTTGCAAACCGGTGAAGGGGGTGAGCTTCGAACGTTTCATTTCAATATTTTTGAATGCGCTTTCAATTAGGGGGTGGAATATCGAAGTATTCCGTATTTGTTTCCAGGCAGGGGAAATAGAAAATAAAATATAGGAGGAATCGAAATGACAGCAAGCTTCTTTCATCAGGGATTGGCACACCCAATCAAGAGGTTGTCACTCGCATTATTATTAATTGTTTTCACAGTTACAGGCTCATTAGCTTCCTATGCAGGGCAAGTGCAGGCAAGCTCTGGCACCACATACTATGTGGCGGCAGATGGGAATGATTCGAATCCAGGCACATTGTCTCAGCCTTTTGCTACCCTTACTGGAGCACAATCTGCGATTCGAGCTTTGAAAACGGCCAGCGGTCTTCCGGCTGGAGGGGTTACCGTCTATTTAAGAGGCGGAGAGTATAATCAGTCTGCGACATTTACGTTAACGCCCGAAGATTCGGGCAGCGCAGGCTCGCCAATTGTCTATCAGTCATATCCAGGGGAAACTGCAGTCATTACAGGCAAACAGGAAATAACAGGGTGGAGCTTGCTGGGCAGCCCTTATCCAGCGGGTCTCCCCGCTTCGGCTCGCGGTCATGTATTTGTGGCCGATATTTCGCCGGGCTGGAGGTTTCACTCCATGTTTGTTAATAAGGTTAGCCAGCCTGTGGCGAAGACGGTACAAAGTCCGGACTGGACGGCGTGGCCGCGTCTTACGGCAGCCGGCAGCCCAAGTCCGTCCGGCAGATCCATTACTTTTCCGTCAGGAGTTCTTAACCATGTACCGGGCAACAGAGATGCTGAGATTGCCATGACAACAGCATGGTGGTGGAATATTGTAGCGCCGATCGATTCTGTTAATCCGGCTAACAATACGGCCAAGCTTCAAAGCAAGGCTCCGGTGCAATATGCCGATATGCTCTCGCTGGATGGCGGCTACTATAATTTGCGCAATGCGCTTCCGGTTCTTGATCAAGCAGGGGAATGGGTGGTCGACTCCGCTGCCGGAAAAGTGTACTACTGGCCAACGGATGGCACAATGAGCGGGAAGACTGTCTTTGCGTCCAAGTTAAACGAAATTGTACGCTTGCAAGGGGATGAGGAAGCGCAGAACTGGGCTCACCAAGTTGAGTATGTGGAATTCCGGAATCTTCACTTCATGTATTCAGATCGTACACCGGAGGATCAATATAATCCGGATTGGCTGGTACGGAACGCCGAGAACCCGGATGCCATGATCTATATGCAGGGCGTAAGCCATATTGTCATGGACAGCAATCTTATTGCGTACTCCGGTTCGCAAGGCATTGCACTTGATCACTATGCACAAAATGTCACGTTAACCGGCAATGAGATCGCGTATTCCTCTTCGGGAGGCATCCAGATCACGGGATACGGCCCCGGGGACGTAGATGTAAATAAAAATCATATCATCGAACGCAATCATATCCATGATATGGGGCTAGACTACATGCATTCCGGACCTTTATCGATATACGGCAGCAATCATAATACAGTGAGGTACAATTATTTTCATGACAGCCCGTATGCCAGCGTCTCGATTGTCGGCATGCCGCATTTTCAAATGAATAATCCTTCTGTGATAGACACTACCGACTCGTATGGGAACAATCAGGCGATCTATCAAGCCAGATGGACAGAGGTGGCTGTACACAGGCCATATGATGAATTTTCAAATATTCCTTATTTGCATTCCGGTGATAATCTAATTCAATACAATATCCTCGACAATTATATGGAATCCATGCATGATGGGGGTGCTCTCTATACTTGGGCAGCAGGAGCGGACAATTTATGGGATCAGAATGTAGGGACGAGTCCTTTAAACAAAGGGGTTTCACTCTATTTCGATTTGGCGACGGCCTATCTTACTGCAACGAATAACATTTTTTGGAGCCCTGGCGATTTGCTCTTGGATATATCGGGCAATTCAACGAATACTTCTATTAACAATTCGATTAGTGCGACGAATAAGCCAGCCGGCTATGACTTGCTGCGCAATACGATCATTAATGCGGGGAATGCTGCTGGCGGGTGGTTAGGTGCAAATTTGACACCAGTAGTCATCCCAACGTCAGCAACATCGATTATCCAAGCTGAAGGTCACAGTGCAGAACAAGGAACTCAAACCGATAGCGGGGGTACTGGCTCCTATGTGGGGTCGCTCGATAGCGGAGATTGGCTCCGATACGACAATATCGACTTCGGCACGGGCAATGCACTTAATGGGTTCCATGTAAGTGCCGCTGTAGACCCTGCCAATGCCGGCAAACAGCTTGAATTGCGGCTGGACAGCATAACAGGAACATTAATCGGTACAATTACGATTAGCAATACGGGAGGCTGGAATACGTTTACGACGCAGACGGCGTCCATATCGGGGGCAAGCGGTGTGCATGATCTGTTCCTGGTTCCGAAAGACAGCGGGGTTGCCAATGTGGATTGGTTTACATTCTCAACAACCGCGAACTCCACAATCCAAGCTGAATATTACAGCACCTCACAAGGTGTTCAGGCCGGCAACGGCGGTACAGGAGCCTATCTAGGCTGGATTGATGAGGGAGACTGGATTAGTTATAACAATATTGATTTTGGTAACGGAGAGCTGAATCAATTTCAAGCTAGTGCAGCTGTTGATCCGGGTTATGCCGGCAAACAAATCGAGTTGAGATTGGACAGCAAGACGGGGCCGCTGATCGGTACTTTCACCTTTAGTGATACAGGCGGCTGGACTTCGTTTCAAACTCAAACAACAGACGTATCGGGTGCTTCTGGTGTTCATCATTTATTCCTTGTCGCCAAGGGCAGCGGGATCGGCTTTGGCAGCATAGACTGGTTCACCTTTAAAAAAGCAACCAGGTACGAGGCAGAAAATGCGGCATTAAACGGCGTTGTGATTGAAAATCTCGGTTCTGCATCTAACGGGCACAACATCGGCTACTTTGACAATATTGGCGATTACGTAAATGTTACACCTGTCATCTCAGGAAGCATATTATCGATCCGTTATTCGAATGGCAATTCATCGGCCAAACAAGCCAGTCTGTACGTCAATGGCAGCAAAACTCAGACCGTTGTCTTTCCTGCTACAGCGAGCTGGACTAACTATCGTACATTAACGGTAAATGTACCTGTCAGCGGCAGTGTGAAATTCCAAATTGACAGTGCGGATAAGACGGTAAACGGTTCGCATTCATGCTGTAACATTGATTATATTGAAATTAGTTAAGGAAGACGCATTGTTAGTCGACCAGATAAACAACGAGTAGACAGATAAGGAATTAAATGCTATGATGACTTCACTAATGAATGAAGGGAGCTGGTCACAATGACAAACTTTAAACTTGGATTGTTAGATAACGTTGACAGCTGCCTCTCATTCCATCGATCGGATTTTTGAACGTAATTTTCGAGCGACGATGAGCCCGGGCAGCATAGTCCGGGCTTTTCTATGTCTGTTTTAACAGCGCGTAGAGTCTGGGCATGCGGAATGTCCCGGGCTCATTTTTGTCGTACTCATCAAACAAACAGGCGAAGGAGCTTGATCGAAACAGTGAAGGAAAACTTATTGGTGCAATACGGATATACGGAAAATGAAGGTAACAGCGCCCTCAAAGATTTGCCGGAGGTGCAGACGCATTTGGAGCCGGCAAGAATCATTGCCCAGCATAAAAACTACTATCAAGCAGCCACGGTTCACGGCGAAATCATTTCGCATCTGTCTGGCAGGTATCTTTTTGCTAATGGTGCAGCGGGAGGCTTTCCTGTAGTAGGCGACTACGTGCGGGTGAAAGTGTCTGAAGAGAAGGATCGAGCGGTTATTCACGAGCTGCTGCCCCGCAAGACGATGTTTTACCGCAGGAATAACTTTGACAAAAGCGAATTGCAGGTATTAGCGGCTAACTTCGATACCGTATTTATTTGCATGGCGCTCAATCGGGACTTCAATCTTACCCGCTTAGAGCGGTATGTCATTATGGCAAGGGAAAGCGGAGCAGCTATTGCCATTGTACTGACGAAGGCGGATTTATGCGCTGATCCAGACAGCCAAGCGATCATTTGCGAAGCGGTGTGTCCCGGTATTCCGATCTACACCGTTAGTGCTCAAGAAATGACAGGGATGGAGCAATTGCATCCGTACTTCGGAAAGGGGAAAACAGTCATCGCTCTTGGCTCATCTGGTGTAGGGAAATCAAGTCTGGTGAATGCATTGTTCGGTGAAGCGGTGATGGAGACCTCAGAAGTCCGGGCTGGCGATGACAAGGGGCGTCATACAACCGTACACCGTCAAATGATCGTCCTTCCAGGCGGCGGCTTGTATTTGGATACGCCAGGGCTGCGGGAGGTTGGGATTGCGGATGCGGCAGGATCCGTATCGGAGCAATTTGCCGACCTGGAAGAGCTGCAGCTGCAATGCAAATTTAAGGACTGCCGGCATGAACAGGAGACGGGCTGCGCCGTCCAGCTCGCACTGGAGGAAGGCAAGTTGACACCTGATCGGCTGGCCAAATATAGAAAGCTGTTGAAAGAGTCTGCCTTTAACAAAGTCAAAAACCGTCATTTGTATGAGAAATGGCAAGCTTCCAAAGCGTTCTCCAAGCAAATGAAAAAGCGGAAAAAAGAGCGGTAAGATTCCGCACCGTTATGAGGCTCCCGCGATGCGGGAGCTTTCTTAGGTTGATATTTATAATAAAACGAGCTTAATTTCGTCCACCTTTTTTAAATAATTAGAATATATAAAGCGCTTTCATTTCGATACACTGAAATTGTCTACAATCAAATGATGAGGAGTGATCGAGTTTGAAAGCAATGATTCGCAACAAAACGAAGAAGGCGGTGGCGGCAGTTCTCACGATCGGAATGCTTGTTCCATCGTTGTTTGTTGCCCCGCCTGTACAGGCGGCAGCAGAGTCGGTATCGATCGACATGAGCCAGACATTAGGAGCGCCTACCTACCGGGGGACAGGATTTCTCTATGGCCTGAGTGAAAATGGAAGCGCTCCCAACGGATCGCTGCTCTCTGATCTTAAGCCACAGCTATTCCGTGGAGGCGGAGCGGGACTGAGCGGCGGCGCATGGGCAGTAGGCGGCTATAATGGCTATTTGCCGAGATTTAATTCTGTCAAAAATCAGTACAACCGGGTGAATGCGCTTGGAGCGACCTATCAGATTCTCATCAGCGATATTTGGGGCTCAGATGGCAGGACGATTCCGAACAATAATGATCCGATATTTCCAGGCGATAATGGCAGCTGGACATCCTGGAACCAATTCATCACTCAGCTTGTGAATGATAAAATCGCCAATAATATGACGAATGCCAGATACGACATCTGGAATGAGCCCGATGGCGCCTATTTCTGGCCAAGATCGGAAGCGCAATATTTCGAGATGTGGAAGCGGAGCGTCCAGCTTATTCGCTCCCTTGATCCCAACGCAGTCATCGTTGGCCCCGGATACGGCGGCTTTAACGCGACCCAGTTGAGCAATTGGCTGGACTATGCGAAAAACAACAACGTGCTGCCAGATATACTAGACTGGCATTTCAGCGTCGACCCTGTCGCTGATGTTCAAACCGCGCAAAACTTGCTGAACACTAAAAACATTACGTCTATCGATGGCTTTACCATCGGTGAATACATCTGGCCAGGGGAGCAAAATGCAGGCTACACCGCATGGTATTTGGCGCGCTTAGAGAAATCCGGCGTTCTCGGTGCTAATCATGCCATCTGGGATCATTGCTGCGACCAAGGGCTGCTCGACGATATACTTACACCGGATTCGCAAAAGAAGGGGCAGTGGTGGACGTATAAAAGCTACGCGGATATGACAGGAACACTCGTTGCTACTGTACCTTCGGCGAAAATTGACGGGGTAGCCAGCAAGGATGCGTCTCAGCAATCCGCCCGAATTTTGCTGGGCAACAAAGGCGGCTATATTGGCAATGTGGATGTCAGCATCAATCAATTAAACACGGCATCCTATCTGGTTGGCGCGAATGGCAAGGTACGGGTAACCGTATCCCGTATTCATAATGTTGATCCTGTCACTGCGCCTGATGTTGTGCAAGTATTCGATGCTGCAGTAACGAACCAGTCCATTCAAATTACGATTCCATGGCTTTATGCGATGGATGCATATTCAATTACTCTATCCCCTTCGACTGCTACAGGAGAGCAAAGCAATGAATATGAAGCCGAGCTAGCAGTCCTGTCAGGGGGAGCGAAGGTAATGAATGATCATACCGGCTACACCGGCACTGGCTTTGTAGCAGGCTATGAATTTCAAGGCGCATCAACGAGGTTTACTGTACAAGCTCCGGCACTTGCCAATTACGATGTAACGCTGCGTTATGCCAATGGTTCCGGGGCGTCCAAGTCGTTAAGCGTCTATGTGAACGGGGTTAAAATCAAACAGACAGCGCTAGCGGCTTTGTCGAATTGGAACAGCTGGGGGACGAAAGCCGAGACATTGAAGCTTCAGGCCGGCAGCAACACGATTGCCTATGTATTCGATGCTGGAGACAGCGGCCCGGTTAATCTGGATCGGATTCATGTGAGCGCTCCATCGGCCAGCGGAGCAACCATTCCAGGCAAAATCGAAGCCGAGAGCTATATCGGCATGTTCGGCATTCAGACGGAGCCGACAGGTGATGCTGGCGGCGGCTTGAATGCGGGATGGATTGATAATAACGATTGGCTGGATTACGGCGTACAAGTGCAGAACAGCAGCGCATATACTGTATCGCTGCGAGTAGCGAGTCCGAACAGCACAGGTCAAATCCGGCTGCTTGACGGTGCCGGCTCGGTGCTTGCGACAGTTGCGGTTCCGAATACGGGCGGCTGGCAAACCTACCAGACGATCACGCAGACGGTCAGCCTGCAAGCCGGTTATCAGGTTCTCCGGGTTCAAGCGCCAACTGGCGGCTTTAACTTCAACTGGATGGAATTCGCGGCTTCATCTGGGCCGGTATCCTTCATTTATCAAGCGGAATATGCGACCTTGGCTGGCGGGGCTAGAGTAATGAATGACCATGCTGGCTACTATGGCAGCGGTTTTGTTGCCGGCTATGAATCGTCAGGGGCATCTACCGTATTTACGGTGAATGTATCGGCTGCCGGAAACTATAATACCGTCCTTCGCTACGCGAATGGCTCGGGTATTACAAGGACGGTAAGTATCTACGTCAACGGTGTCAAAATCAAACAAACCTCGCTGACTGCTTTAGCTAACTGGGACAGCTGGGGAACGAAGTCGGAGAGCTTGAATCTGCCAGCGGGCAACAATACGATTACGTATAAATTCGATGCCGGTGATAACGGGCTCATTAATCTCGATCAAATTCAAGTTAGTCAATAACAGGTCTGCAAGAAAGGTGTCCAGATACGATCGGCAAGTAACATAGCTTGAAAAAAGCGGTTCTCCTTTCGATAAGGAATGGAAACCGCTTTTTTTGGTACCGAAAACAATCAGTTTCCGGCCTAAATCATTAAATATTGAACTATTCACGAAGCTTTCCAGCGTTCATAATAGACATTAGCAATATATTCCTACAGCTAGCGAAGGAGCGATTTTGACGATGACGCTGATTCAACAAAATGCAACAGTGCTTTTTCAAGGGGACAGCATTACCGATGCAGGAAGAGACAGAGACAACGCTTCTCATTTGGGCGACGGTTATGTGCGCATTATTGCAGAGAAGTTCGCCCGGCTTTATCCCAGTCATAACGTTACCTTTCTGAACCGCGGCATTAGCGGTGATCGTATTCCAGATCTGACAAGCAGATGGGATGTGGATTGCCTCGACTTAAAGCCGGACTGGCTGTCTATTTACGTCGGCATTAACGACACTTGGCGTAAATACGACAATAATGATCCGACCTCGACGGAGAAATTTTACGAAGGCTATCGTAAGCTGATCTTGCGCACGAAGGAGAATAGCGACGCGTCGCTCGTCCTTATCGAGCCATTCGTATTGCCGAACGTCGAAGACCGCCATGCATGGCGTGAGGATCTGGATCCGAAAATCTATGCCGTTCGCGAATTGGCGAGAGAATTCCGTACGCTGTATGTGCCAATCGACGGCCTCTTTGCTGCTGCAAGCGCGCAATCGCCAATTAGCGAGCTGGCGCCCGATGGCGTTCATCCGGCACGTCTCGGACAAGAATTGATTGCAGATGCTTGGCTGAATGCTGTTCAAGCGAACAGATAATTTATTGCTTCACACCAAAGAACCGACTCCTTTACACAAAGGGGTCGGTTCTTTGGTGTCATACGTTGTTCCTAGCGCTAGCCGGATGTCTCGGCAGAACGGATAAACGAGAGGACGATATCCTGAGGATGATCGCCAAAGGCCGAGCCGAACAGATTCATGCCATTGCGGTTGACAGCATCCGTCTTAACCTCCAGCCGGACACGGATCGGCTGGTTGAAGGATAAGGCAAGCTCATCGATTGTCGATCGGGAAGAGCCGGAGCCGTTGATGCTGCTGCCTTGTCGATTAACGCGCCATTCGGTAAGCATGCCGTATTCGGTCCCGCTTCTCCATCGCTCTGGGGTCAGCTTGCCTTTACGGTCGCCGAAATCGCCGGGGCTCGTCCAGGTGCCGATAGGCAGGTCATTAATTGTAAGTGAAATATCGGAGGGCCATTCTTCACAAGATCCGGCCGCCTCCGAGCAGAGCTCAGCCCGTAATACGATCTCGTCCAGTTGGACGCCGGGCGGCATCGGGTTGGCGAAATAGTATTCGACGAAGCCAGCACCTGAAAACCATAACAGCGCGGCATCCGTGCGCTCCGCCATGTAGAACACGCGCGGATCATCCGATGAGCCGATAATGGCTCCATCGCGATTCGCCATGCCGCAAGTCGGCTGTACGGAGCAAGTGGCATACATGCCGATCGGCATATGTATTTCTTCAATCCGGTGCAGCCCGTCACCCGGCTTAGCTGGCAGCTCCAATACGATGGAGCGGCAGGTGACGGAGCATATTTTCTCCCGGTTGGCGCCTTGCCAGGAGAGGACAAGATCGGCTTGCTCCAGCATTTGCACATTGATGGAGATGGTCGGCTGAGCAACTCCCAGCGCATCCGCTAATTGGCCGACGCTCATCGGCTTGTCGCCGAGCGCCTCCAGAATACGTACCCGGACGTCGCCGGACAATGCTTTGGCGATCTCAACAATACGCGAGGACGGAAATCGAAGCATTTCTTGTTTGTTTTCATTCATTAATAACAGCCCGCTTCCCTATGAATCTTAATAGCTCTAGTGTACAACGATTTTCGAGTATTGTAAATTTATAATATACATTGTTTTTTGTTATATTGCTGATATGATGGCGTTAATTCCAAGAATGAAAGGTTGTGTTAGCTTGGCATCTCCATTGTTGAAAGCGATTGACCATACAATTCCCCGCCCGGAATACCCGCGTCCAGACTGGCAGCGCGCTGATTGGCTTAATTTGAATGGCGCTTGGCAATTTCAATTCGATACCGGTAATGAAGGGCTGAAGGACAATTGGCAGCATAGGGCAGATTTCGAGGAGACAATTACTGTACCGTTCTCATGGGCAAGTCCTCTATCAGGAATAGGAAGGAATGATAAAGGAATTGGCTGGTACCGGCGCTCGTTGAGCTGGAGTCCTGCTGCGGCAAACAGCAGACTTTTCCTCCGGTTTGGGGCTGTCGATTACGCATGTGAAGTTTGGATTAACGGGGTAGCTGCCGGCTCCCATCGAGGCGGCTACGGCACCTTTGAATTTGACATCACTGACGTCTGGAACTGCGGAAAAGAAAACGTCATCGTTGTCCGTGTGGAGGATTTCGATCGGGATGATCAGACGCGCGGCAAGCAAGGATATGGCGAAATGCGCGGGATTTGGCAGCCGGTATGGCTGGAGGCCCGGCCTCAAGCTTATGTGGCCAGTGCAAAATTCATTACGTCTATAGACGGCAATGTAAAGGTTACGGCTGTAATTGAATCCACACTGGACAATGATGCAGCTCATCTTCGTTTTCAGTTCGGGGACGTCCAGCATGAGCTGCAGCTGCTGCTCCAAGCCGGACGCAATGAGATAGAGACAAGCTTTATCGTAACGGAGCCCCGGCTCTGGTGTCCCGAGCATCCTAACTTGTATGAGGGAGAACTGCAGCTGGCAGGAGATTTCGGAACCGATGTGATCGGCACTTACTTCGGCATTCGCGAGATTGGCACCGCCAAATTCGGAGAGCGGGATTACAAGTGGATTACCTTGAACGGCAAGCCGGTTTATTTAAACGGAACGCTGGATCAGTCCTACCATCGCACAGGCTATTTCACATATCCGACCGATGAAGAGATGCGGGAGGATATCTATTTGATAAAGCGGCTGGGGCTGAACTTCGTCCGTATCCACATTAAGCCGGAGGAGCCGCGTAAGCTGTATTGGGCAGACCGTCTTGGGCTGCTGGTTATGGAGGATATGCCTTGCTTCTGGGGCAACCCGGATGAAACGGCTAGAGCTGCATATGAAAGCGAAGCAGCAGAGACGATTCACCGGGATTATAATCATCCAAGTATTATTGCTTGGGTCATGTTCAATGAAACCTGGGGATTAAAGACAGGAAGCAGCGAGACTGGACTGACAGGCAGCTCACAGCCAAGCAGCTTCTTGCCGGAGACGCAGGAGTGGGTCAGGCAGCAATATCGCTGGGCGAAACAGCTCGATCCGACTAGGATCGTAGAGGATCACTCGCCTTGTAACAATGATCATGTTGAGACCGACATTAATACTTGGCATTTTTATATGAACGGTTACGAACAGGTTCGCACTCATTTGAATGAAGTTGTTAGTCAGTCGTTCGCAGGTTCATCCTACAATTATATCGGGGGGAATACGCAGACGGATGCCCCGCTCATGAACAGCGAATGCGGCAATGTATGGGGAATCGATGACGGCGGCGCCGGCGACAGCGATTTGGCGTGGCATTATCGCTACATGCTTAATGAATTCCGGCGGCATGATAAGCTATGCGGATTTGTGTTCACCGAATTCCGTGATGTGACGAATGAATTCAACGGCTATTACCGGCTGGACGGGACTGATAAGCAGTTTGGGTACGAAGCTTATGTACCGGATATGACACTGCGAGATTTGCATACGGCTGATTTTGTTGTCATTGATGCGCCGCCATGCCAGACGGTAAACACCGGAGACACCGTATCGCTTAAGCTGCTTCGTTCCAGCTACAGTGACCAGTATCATGGACAGCCGTTGCGTATCGTATGGGAGCTGTGGCATGACAGACTGGGAACGAGAATTACCGACAGCCGCGGCTCGTTCGTTATCGATTGGCAGGACTACGGCGTATCTGCGCTGCCGGATCTTTGCCTATGGATGCCTATGGAAGACGCTGCAGCCGTCTTGGCGCTGCAGCTTGTTGACGAAGATGGCAGGATTATATCGCGAAATTTCACAACGTTTGATGTTCGCAGCGGAGAGAAGGAAGGAAATTACAGCTTGGAGGGTGAATGGCTGAGCATTCCTGTCGCCGGCTATTCGGAGCACAACTTCAACTATGAATGGAAGGCTCTCAGGGAACATAAAGTGAACGGCGGCGAAGCAGGTAAATTCGTCTATGAGGTTGTGCTGCCGGAGTTTGAACAGGTGCCGTTGCTGAGCGAGATCGAAATCTTCTTCGAGGCGAGTGCGAAGCGGATGCTGGCGCGCAATCGCGAAGGAGCGAAAATTCATCAGCATGGAATCGAATTCATGCATGGTGCTAATGCTAACGTCGAGTACAATCCGAATACGTATTACATGACAGGCGAAGAGGTTCATAGCTCGGACGTCTCCGTTGTCATTAACGGAGTAACGGCAGCCTCGTTCCATTTGCAGGACGACCCGGCCGACAGCCGGGGTATGCTGTCCTGGCACTATCAAGCGACGGACAGGAAGCTGGAGGAGGGCGGTTCCTACGGTTACTTATGCAAGGTGATCGTACCTTCAAGGCTCGCGGCGAAGATTAATGAAAGCAGGCGCTTTACGTTGGAGCTGCAAGCTGGAGACGGAGGCTTGGCTCTATATGGACGCAATGCAGGGCGATATCCAATCGATCTGCTGATCCGATACCGTTAATCCATTAACATAGAGCAATAGATGATTTCACAGGCTTCAAGCATCACGCTTGAAGCTTTTTCCTATCTCTATCGGGATGAAAGTAGGGTATAATGAGAGTAGAGGTTTTGAACAGGCTCTTGACTAACAAAAAGTAATCTGCTATATTATTTAGAATTTATAAGGTCAGCTTTACCGTATTTACTATTACAAAAAAGTTGAGGAGTGAGCGTATTGGCAACCTATTATTTGGAACCATCCCGTACATTTAGCGAATTTCTGTTGATTCCCAACTTGACAACAAAGGACTGTACGCCGAACAACGTCGATCTGAAAACACCGATCACGAAGTTTAAAAAGGGCGAAGAGCCAGCAATTTCTTTGAATATACCGTTCTCATCAGCGGTCATGCAGTCTGTCTCCGACCATAATATGGCGACTGCATTGGCTCGATGCGGCGGTATTTCTTTTATCTTCGGCTCGCAGTCCATTGAAGACCAGGCATCGATGGTCCGCAAGGTTAAGGAATATAAGGCTGGCTTCGTCGTAAGCCGCTCCAATCTCAAGCCTGATCAATCTCTGCAGGACGTGCTGAACTTGAAAGAAGAGAATGGCCACTCCACAGTAGCAATTACGGAAGACGGTACTTCCAGCGGCAAGCTGCTCGGTATCGTAACAAGCCGGGACTACAGATTAAGCCGCGATTCCCTGGACAAGCCAATCAGCCAATTCATGACGCCATTCTCGTCCCTGATCTATGGACAATCCGGTATTACGCTTCCTGAAGCAAACGATCTGATCTGGGAGAAGAAACTGAACTGCCTGCCTATTGTAGACGAGAATCAGCATCTGCAGCATCTCGTATTCCGCAAAGACTATGATGCAGACAAGGAAAATCCGCATGGATTGCTGGATACGAATAAATCCTATATCGTAGGTGCTGGCATTAACACGAAGGATTACAAAGAGAGAGTGCCAGCGCTTGTCGAAGCGGGCGTAGACATTCTTGTCATCGACTCCTCGGACGGCTATAGCGAATGGCAATACGAGACAGTCAAATATGTGAAGGAAAACTTTGACGTGAAGATCGGCGCAGGCAACGTAGTTGACCGTGAAGGCTTCCTATACCTGGTGGAGTCCGGTGCGGATTTCGTGAAGGTTGGCATCGGCGGCGGGTCCATCTGTATTACGCGTGAGCAAAAAGGTATCGGGCGCGGACAAGCCTCGGCGCTGATGGAGGTCGCTGAAGCGAGAGAGCAATATTACAAAGAGACTGGCATTTATGTGCCGATCTGCTCCGACGGCGGTATCGTTCATGATTACCACATTACGCTGGCACTCGCGATGGGCGCGGATTTCGTCATGATGGGCCGCTATTTCGCCCGCTTTGATGAGAGCCCAACCAAGAAGCTTAAGGTCGGCAACAATTTCGTGAAAGAGTTCTGGGGCGAGGGCTCGAATCGCGCCCGCAACTGGCAGCGCTATGATACAGGCGGCAAGCAAGGACTTATTTTCGAAGAGGGCGTGGATTCTTACGTTCCTTATGCAGGTACGCTGAAGGAAAACCTCGACAAAACGATTCATAAGATGAAATCGACGATGTGCAACTGCGGCTCGACTTCCATTGAAGAACTGCAGCAGAACGCCCGCATTACACTCGTCTCTGCAACGAGTCTTGTTGAAGGCGGAGCCCATGACGTCATTATGAAGGAAAACGGATTGTCTGCTGAATAAAAGATAATATCAACTATAAGGAAGCTGAATCTCTATTTGATAGGGATTCAGCTTTTTTTTGCGTTGCCGAAGCAGTCGGGCGTTTCTCGACTATTAAAGTATTGTTAATTGGGACAAATGTCCTTACTGCTAATAGGGTATTCATTGTTTAATGAAGTTGCATAACAAATACAGCAACAGGAGAGTGACGGGAAGGTATGGAGCCCTTAAAGAGACGGCGCCGGGAGTTTAGTGCAACCGTATATGTGCTGAATGAGAGCAGGGACCGCTTGCTGTTTGTCCGGAGGACGAAACCGCCATTTGTCGGCAGTTATTTGCCGCCAGGCGGCCATCTGGAGGAGAATGAAACGCCTGATGAGGCAGCGCTGCGGGAAGTTTTGGAGGAGACCGGTTATCCGATCAAGCTCTTATCCTCTGCCCGCCATGAGCCGCTGGAGGATGGAGTGACGATGCTGGCTGCGCCCATCGCGATTCAACTGGAACCGATTGATGAGGAGCATGATCATATTGACTTGATCTACTTGGGACAAGTATCCGGAGAGCAGGTTGAGGTGGATGAGAAAGAAGAGGGGGGTGTATGGTTGTCCGCTGAACAGCTGGATATGCAGCCAATGCCTGAAGCGGTTCGAGTGGCGGCCAAAAGAATAATTGCCGAAGTGTTGCTCGATTATTGACGCCTTGTATCTCTTCGTTCATTTCCAGGGCATAATGAGGGAAATCATGCACGGATACGAGGGATAAGGATGAAGGACGGAATCATAGACAAGCTCAGACAGAAGCATGGCTGGTTAAACGATATGCTTGCCCATATGCCAGCCGACTTGTTGGGACATTGGAGTACTGCCAATGTGCAGCCTCATGAGATGGTTTGCGAGCAGGGAAGAATGGCGGATTACTTCTATATCGTCATAGAAGGCGAATTTAAAGTTCAGCATACGTTGGACGACGGACATTTAGTCATACTGGCCTATCTCTATCCCGGGGAATTAATCAGCGATATTGAGATCGCTCTCGATCGGCCTTACGTATGCTCGGTTGTTGCATCAACAAAAGGCTCCATACTCGCTCTGAAAACAGCTATATACAGCCGATGGATCGAGGCGGATCCCCACTTTGTATTCATATTGAACAGACAGCTGTCTAAAAAGCTCTATGAAGCCGGACAGAAGTCGATTGATCACATGTCCATGTCGCTTCGTCACCGGCTGGCCCGCTACCTGTACAAGCAGCTTGAGCATTTTGACTTTAACGAGCATGTCGCCTGCATGATTGCCTTCTCACGGGAAAATATCGCGTTAGAATGGGGAGTCTCGGTGCGCAGCATTAACCGGGTGCTAAAGGATCTGAAGGATCGCAGAATGATTTTCGTCCAAAAAAATCAGATTATATGCAATGAATGGAGCCGCTACTTAATAGAGAAAGAGCTGCAAGAGCTTGAAAGCAAATCATAATAGGAGTGATTCATTTATGACGCAATTATCGAATCCGATGCAGCGCGGTATGGCGCAAAAAAACATTTCGGCCCGCCATATCGTTGCCATCGTTATTAGCGCATTAATTTATGGAGCGACGATTTATATCTCCCGGTACTTTCCTATTAAAATCGGTACGGTGCAAGCGATTTATCCGGCTGCTGTTTTCGCCCCTCTGTTCGGAATTTGGTTTGGTCTATGGGGTTCGGCCGGATTAGTTGTCGGCAATGTCCTCTCCATGCTGGTAGTCGGCATGAACCCTGCCGTTTATCCGCTCGCCCTATTGGCGCAATTTGCGATGGGCTTTATACCCGGTGTCATGTTCCGCAAAGTAAAGCTGGAAAGTATGAAGGACCGCGTTCATTTTATATTGGTTGTCATATTAGGCATGGTGGCGGGAACCGTACTTGTAGCGCTTAATCTCATTCTATTTCAAAAGGTTCCGGCCAACGTGGTGTGGAGTACCGTCTGGGCTTGGATGCAGGTCAGCAATACGCTTACGGCCGCGATTCTTAGTCCGCTATTGTTCACATGGATGTCAGATTATATGAATAAGTCAGGGTTGTTTTTCAAACGGTTCTGGGGCTAATAAGGGGAGATATGAAATGCAGCTGTAT
Organism: Paenibacillus gorillae; assembly: GCF_000513275.1. Taxonomy (GTDB): domain Bacteria; phylum Bacillota; class Bacilli; order Paenibacillales; family Paenibacillaceae; genus Pristimantibacillus; species Pristimantibacillus gorillae. Next base: position 92,079 of record NZ_CBVJ010000017.1, read on the forward strand.
TATCCTTCGAACTCCATCATTCATTACATGCATGGCTTCACAAAAATTATGATCTTTGGAATTCTATTAACACTAGTTCCTTTGTTCATGGAGCAGCCAGTGAGTCTATTGGTTCTGTTGCTGGCATGCTCTGGTTTGTTCATCTATATCCGGCCGCCCAAAACCCATTTGCTGCTGCTGATTCCTGTTGGAATGCTGGCTGTTATGATGAGCTTGACTTATTTCTTTGCGGATATGGGCGGACAGGTATATGTACATGCCGAATGGGGCTATTGGATGTTTCAAATTTCTTCGGGAAATGTTTTATTCGCGATAACGTTTATTTTGAGAATGATGATTTGGTCGCTATTATTTTTTATTCTGCTGTTCACCACATCTCCGGAAGATTTGGTCATCGGTTTGAAACGCTTCGGTTTGCCTGAGTTTCTAACCCTGGCGGTGTCGCTTGCGCTGCGTTACTGGAGCTTGATGATCTTCGATGTGAAGACGGTCATGGATGCTCAATATTGCCGCGGAGTTGATTTCCGCTCTGGAGGCATACTGACGCGAACCAAGCGATTCGCCAGCTTGCTTATCCCGGTCTTGTTTGTATTCTTGAAACGATTCCGTACGACTAGCTTTGCCCTTACTTTAAAAGGTGTAGGCAGGAAAAATAAAAGAACGTACTACTATAATCCCCGCTTATCGGCCATTGATAACTGGGCCATATCGTCGGCGGTATTATTGACTGCAGTGTGGCTGACGCTGCAATGGTTTTATAAACTTTAGACAAGGGGGCAGCAGCTATGATCCGTTTTGACAATTACTCCTGCCGTTATGAATCGTCCAAAGAGCCCCTGTTGCATACGTTAAATCTGCAAATTAATCCAGGCGAATTCGTCTTTGTAACAGGGCCAAGCGGCGGCGGAAAATCGACGTTATGCTTCTCCATAAATGGGCTGATCCCGAACGAAATGGAAGGCTCTCTGTATGAAGGGAGCGTGACGGTGGACGGCATTAACGTTCAGCAGACGTTCCCGTATGACCTTGTATCGGTGGTCGGAACGGTGCTGCAAGATCCGGAATGGCAGCTCGTTCGAGGAACAGTGAAGGAAGAACTGACCTTTGCTTTGGAAAATATGGGCGTTTCCGTAGAGGAAATCGATCGCCGTCTAGCCCAAGTAGCCGAACAGGTTCAGATTAAACCGTTGCTGCTGCGATCCTCTCTAGAGCTGTCCGGCGGGCAAAAGCAGCGGGTAGCCATTGCGGCTTGCCTAATGATGCAGCCGAAAGTAATCGTGCTTGACGAACCAACCGCGGAGCTGGACCCGATGGGAAAAGAGATGGTCATGGAGACGATATGCGAGCTGCACCGCCAATGGGGCTATACGGTCGTATTTGTAGATCATAATCTGGATGTGACACTCCCGCATGCTGATCGGGTTATCGTCGTTGCGAACGGGAGAATCATTGCCGATACCCCTCCTGCGCGAGTATTTGATCAGCAGGCTGTTCGTGAGCTGCTTCCTATGCCTCAGATTGTAGATCTCTCGAGGCAGCTTGGTGTACGCAGATCGGACGGAGGTGACCCGTTAACTGTGGCGGAGCTTGAAGAGGAATTGGGGAAACGGCGTGAAAACAAGGCGCAGCTTGATTGGGAAGGCAGCGGACAGTCGTATCGTTATGGGCGTATTGCCGCCGACGCACAACCGATCATTGAGCTTAAGCAGGTTCGATTTAAGTATAAGAAGCATGATACGGATTTGACGATCAAGCCGGTCGATTTGCGAATCATGCAAGGTGAGTTTACCGCGATCATCGGTCATAACGGAGCGGGTAAGTCTACCTTGTGCAAGCTGATAACCGGGCTATTGAAGCCTTCCAGCGGCGAAGTGCTCATTCATGGCAAGCTGGCGAATTCCTATGGGGCCGAGCAGAGAGTCCGGCATGTCGGCTTCGTTTTCCAAAACCCTGACTTTCAGTTTGTCCGTCGAACGGTTTATGATGAAGTGGCCTACGGCTTGCATATTCAGCGGTTGAAGGCGGAGGAAATTGATGCGCGGGTAAGACAGGTAACGAAGCTATTGAATATCGACAGCTATTTACATGAACATCCGCATTTTCTAAGCAGGGGAGAACGGCGCAGAGTGGCGATCGCGTCCATTCTGGCGCTGGAACCGGAAGTCATTATACTGGACGAGCCAACAACGGGACTGGATTCCTTGCGGTGTCAAGAGATGATGAGCTACATCCGGAAGCTGTGGCAGAAGGGCCATACCATCATTTTGCTTACCCATGACATGCGAGTGGTGGCTGACTATGTACCGAGAACCATCGTGATGTCAGGCGGCCACATACAATGGGATGCGCCAACCCGTGATATTTTCGCTAAAAAAGAAAAGCTTCACCGCCATCAGATTACGCTTCCTCCAGTAGTCGAGCTTTCCTATGCGTTGGGATGGTCTGAACCGGCGTTGTCTTCAGATGAGTTTATCACTCATATTCATAGCGTAGAAGGAGTCATGGAGACGGCTGCGGAAGGAGTGCTGGGATGACGCAGCCATTTCTTATGATGATGCTGGGTGTCGGCAACGGGTTCTGCAAATCGACTTATCATAACAATGCTTTAATTGACGCACAGGGACGATTGTTTCTCATTGATTGCGGAGCGATGGCGTGGCAAAGCCTGCATGAAATCGGTCTGGGCTTTGAGGATATTGAGGGCATCTTTATTACTCATCTTCATTATGATCATTGCGGAGGCTTGGATGAGGCGGCTCTATATGGCGCATACGCTGCTGGGAGGAAGCTGAAGCTGTGGCTGCCCTCACCTTTAAACGGGGTTATATGGGAAAAGTATCTTAGCGGGACGCTGGAAAACAAAGTGGAAGGCAGAGTATCACTGGAAGACTATTTTGACGTGCATTGGGTCGAGGAAGGAGAAAGTTTTTCATTCTCGGCCGGTTCTTCAGCCGGACTGACGGCCCGCTGGCTGCAGACACTTCATGTGCCCGCCAAATTTAGCTGCTCGCTTATTATGGATAACCGCTTCTTTTATAGCTCCGATATGCAGGCGGATACAGGACTGCTTTGTTCCTTGCTCGATCAGGGTATAGATACGTTTTATCACGATTCAAGCTTCACCTATAATCCTGTTCATGCGGGCTTTGAGGAGCTGTGCAGGTACCCGGAAGAAATACGCAACCGATTGTATTTAATGCATTATGGAGAGGTGCCGGCAGATAAGCCGGAACATGAGCTCCAAGGCATGAAGCTGCTGCGGCAGCATGAATGGCTCGCTTGGTAGCGGGCAATTTGGAAGATAAGGGAGGGGTTATACTGATATGAGTAGCAAATTTCCTTTTGTCCGGTTGGCGTTTCCGGCATGGTTTGAACCTGTTATGGAAAAGGTTTGGCTAAAAATGAACGACGACTCTACCGGGCATGATTTTTTACATGCTGTTCGTGTCATGGAGCTGGCTGCAGATCTTGCAGCCGAGCTTCAGGCGGATAAGGAAATTGCGATGACAGCTGGTCTGCTGCATGATTATTACCGCAAGGAGGAAAAGCAGACAGGACGGCTTCATTATGGGCACGAAGCGATAGATGAATTGCGTCGCGAATTTGAGTCATTGCTAGAACCATTTTTGGATGAAGTGCGGTTTGAACGAGTGCTGCAAGCGATATCGCGGCATGAGGAGTATCCGTTTACCGGCGGCGATGACAGGGCGCCTTTGTCCATTGATGAACAAATTTTGCAAGATGCGGACCGGATCGATGCCATTGGAGCGATTGGCATTGGACGTACCTTTATGTTTGGCGGTGCACACGGATTATCATTGGCAGACGATGAAGAATGGTCAGGCGGTGTATTTGACCCTGATCAAAAACCGTCTGGTTCCGTATACCGCCACTTTTATGAGAAACTGCTGAATTTATCCGACGGGATGCATACCGTACCGGGCCAGCGCATGGCAGCCGAACGGCATCAATTTCTAGTCCATTTCGTTAGGCAGCTCGAGCATGAGCTGAAGCTGGATCACCGCTGATTCATTGACAAGGATTGCATAGATGCTAAAACGCCATCAAAGTTTACACGGTCATCAGACAGTGGAAGCTTTAATGGCGTTTTTTTGTAGGGGTACATGAAACCGCCTTTCATTGAAAGCAAGATGATGCATCATCTTGGAATACACTACTTTCTGCGTAAAATCGCCTATTATATCCGTTTGTACGCAGCCTATATAATAAAGATATACCAATTGCCTGTGAGCGGATAAAGGGGAGATCAGATGAGCGTTTATGTTCGTATGCTTACCATATGCATGACAGCGGCGATTCTATTCACAGCCTGTTCTTCGTCCAAACAACCTGTCTCTGGAAAAATTAAAGTGATGTATTTCAATGAATATTCGTTTGGCGCGGATTACGCTAACTTATTTCAATCATCGAATCCCAATATTGAGCTTGAGCTGGCGGAGCTCACGATGGAACGTATGGATCCGAACAATGATGCTGATCTGCAGCAATGGCTGGAGCGGGAGCAGCCAGATATTCTGCTGTTAAGTGCGCGTCAGTATAAGGAAATGGCCAGAGAGGGAAAGCTGCTCACTCTGGACGACTTAGTCAAGCAATCGAAATATTCATTAGACTCTATAACGCCGGGGGTACTGGATACGTTAAAGAGTATGGGAGACGGAGAGCTTTACGGGTTGTCTCCAACGTTTAGTTCTACGGCTTTGTTTTATAACAAGGATTTATTTGACCGCTATCACGTCGAATATCCAACCGATGGAATGACTTGGGATGAGGTGCTTCAAATCGCCGAGCGTTTTGCTGGGGAGGGAGAAGGCAATGATCGGATATACGGCTTATCGCTTCTGCCATGGGAGTCGACGCCTAATGGACTGCTAAGCAAGCTCGACGAAACCGCAGGCTTGAAATGGCTGGACCCGGTAAGGATGAAGCTTGCGGCGGATACGGCAGCGCATCAGCAGAACGCGGAGAAAGCAGTTGCTGCTTTTCAAAAAGAAATCATTCCCTATATTGATATTAAAAATCAAGTCATCGATATGAATTTCTATAAAGAGATGCCCTTCGTGAAGGGAAGATCCGCCATGTATCTTGGAGATTTCACCTTGTTCAAAAGTATAACCGCTGAATTGAAATCATCGAATTCCACGATGAACTGGGATCTGGTCACGGAACCAGTTAATCCCCAATATCCCGAACAATCGTCTACTCTTGCACTCGGCAATATCTTCGCAATAAATATCAATTCTCCCAACCGGCAAGCTGCATGGACGTTCTTGAAGTTCGCTGGCAGTGAGGAACTGGCAAAGATCAAATCGAATAGCACTTTTGAGCTGCTGTCCCGGACAGTAGCGATGAAGGAGATGGACGGGCATAGTCTGGAGCCCTTTTATAAACATAAATTTGCGCCAGTATCCGCTATACCGAAGGAGCTGCCTTTACAATTTCTGCAGAATTATAATCAGCTTCGAGAGCAGCAATTGAAAGAGGTGTTGGATAAGCAGAAATCCATTCATGAAGCCTTAGGCACAATTCAGGAGGAAGGGCAAATGCTGCTCGATGCCAGCCTGCTGGAGCATAAACAGAAGCCATAACCGTAGAAAAGGATGCGCAGCGAATGAATTAAGCTGCGCATCCTTTTTGTCGTTCAATAGACCAGACTTTATTTCAACAACCACAGTGCAGGAACGTTCGACGGTTCCCAGCCAACGAGAGACGTATGGGACTGTCTACACTCATAGACAGAGCCTCCATAGGAAACGAGAGTACCTACCGAATAAGCGGTATTCGGTGCCCAAGCAGGCGCAGTCGAAGTGGCTGCGGTCGTGCCATTTACTGTGCTGGCAGCCGATTGATTGCCAGCTGCATCTATCGCTCTAACGCTGAATGTATAAGTCGTACTTGCGCTAAGTCCAGTTACGGTATAAGAGGTTGCCGTGCCGGACGTTGTCGTTACGAGAGTCGAGCCGTTGTAGATTCGGTAGCCGGTAACCCCAACATTATCAGTTGATGGGCTCCACATGAGCTGCAGACTGGAAGAGGTCGGAGCACCCATGACATGTAATCCTCCTGGTGCCGTAGGCGGTTGCGTATCATTACCGACGATCGGGTTCGTCGTTACCGTTAACGCATTGCCGGAAGCTGACACGTTGCCAGCTGCGTCTATCGCTCTAACGCTGAATGTATAAGGAGTATTAGCCGTAAGTCCAGTTGCTGTGTAAGTAAGGGTAGAGCCGGAAACTTGAGCGATCTGGTTGGCTCCGTTAAATATCCGATAGCCCGTTACACCGACATTGTCGGTGGCGGCCCCCCATGATAACGAGACGCTGGTCGTTGTTTTCGATGGAGATGTCAGCGTTCCTGGAGCTGAAGGTGCAGTGGTGTCAACCGGATTTGTGCCGCTGAAGTTCACATCGATAACATTATAGAAAGCGTTTGCAGTATCAGCGATTTCCCACACAGCCAGAATGACTTGATAGCCTGTGCGTGCTGGCACGTTACATGTATTGGAGTAAGTGAATGGCGGTTGTACTCCGCCGTAGCTGACGGAACAAAACGGTGTTAAATCAAAGGAATCGCGGGTAAGGGCCGCATTGGGATTCCAGTTTTGCTTCGTGATGTAATATTTCCAGCTTGCCGTAGCGTGTGCGGCGGTCAGCTTCCAAGTGAAAGTGTTATTGCCGGAGGAGATATTGACTTTGGACCAGCGGGTTGCCGACTGCTCATCGAGCTTAGGAAACGCACCGTTAGCACTCGCTATTTTACCGTCAGCAGGTCCGGCGGCAGGGAAGCCCTTTGGCGCTTCCAAGCTCTGCGGTTCGTAGATGATGGAGCCGCAATCGGTGTTCTGCCCCGATTTGCATAGTGCGGCTCGGCTTGCTGGCCCTTCCACATAACCGTGGGAAAAAGCAGCCTTTTCTGTAAGCATAAGCATGGAAATTACGGCAATAAGCAGGATACCGATCAATTTGGACACAGATACGTTATAAATTCGAAATGACGTCATAAATGAACCTCCTTCAAATTTTTTTGAATCACTTTGGCTGGACGGCAGCGCAATAAATCGGACCAAGCTTATGTCAGTTCATAGGCAAGCTCCTTTCCAAAAGATTAATATATAAACTCAAGAAGAGAGTTCATATCGAATCTCAAGGTCAACTGAATTCATTTGCGGCAGGCTGTGGAATGCAAGATAAAGTGTTCAAATTAGAAGGAACATTAGAAGAAAGAGAGGGAGGGAGTATGCTGAGATTTGGCAAACTAGGGTGCTGCTTACTCATGACTATCGAGAGGATCATTGCTTCGTTCGATTTCATTATATGGTAAATTTGTAAATTAGACTTGAGTCTTTTGGAGTGGATAATCAAAAAAATGATTGGTTTTTGCAATTATAAGTCTCTAATGCGCAGAAAATCTTGTTTTTCCGGCGTTCTAGTTGCAGTTCAAGCAGTCATGATTTTATCGATTCGAGGATTGTGCAGGAAGAGGACAAGCAAGCGGATAGGCTTTTTATAAACTTTTTATAGGTACAAATAACTAACAGAAGATGGAAAAGTGTTGGGTATGTCGAAAAAAAGCGGCTGTAGGGATACGGTCGGCGACATTAACAATGAAGGTAGTGAAAGGGTGCTGCCGTAAGGGATGGGGGTATTTTCCAAACAAAGTGGAAGCGCATACATTTTTCGTAGTATTGCATCTTATAGCTTGGTCAGCTCTGTCTCTATAATGGGAATGTATGACATGGAAAGGGGGATCGCCGTCAATTAATCTGATAAAGGCAGGTGAGGCAGCGGAAGAAGAAAGACGGAAAAAGTCGAAGTGAGACATCATGGATTGTAACCGCTATCATTATTTGATTTGGAAGGTTTACGCATGTTCTCGCATCCCATTTTTATTGAGGAGGAATATAATGCGCAACAAGAAGTATGTGGCATGGTCGCTGGCAGTGACGATGCTGATTTCAAGCCTGCTGCTGTCAGCAGGCCCGTCGGCCCCAGTGCATGCAGCTGGCGGTGCTAATCTCGCTCTGGGCAAGACGGTAACGGCAAGCGGCCAATCTCAATCGTATAGCCCGAACAATGTGAAGGACAGCGATCAGAACACGTATTGGGAAAGTACAAACAATGCGTTCCCGCAGTGGATTCAAGTCGATTTAGGAGCTAATACAAGCATTGACCAGGTTGTCCTGAAGCTGCCTGCAAGCTGGGGCTCCAGAACGCAAACGCTGGCTGTTCAAGGAAGTACGAACGGTTCATCTTTTACAGATATTGTCGGTTCGGCGGGTTATACATTCAACGCTGCTTCGGGGAATTCGGTCACCATTAACTTTACTGCAGCTAGTACACGCTACGTTCGTTTGAATGTAACGGCCAATACGGAATGGCCGGCGGCGCAGCTGTCGGAATTTGAAATTTACGGCAGCGGCGGTACGACACCTACGCCTAGTCCTACGCCGTCTGCACCGGGCACGTACCAAGCGGAGTCTGCGGCGCTATCCGGAGGAGCGAAAGTGAATACTGACCATACCGGTTACTCGGGTACGGGTTTTGTTGACGGTTACTGGACGCAAGGCGCTGCGACGACTTTTACAGTCAATGTACCTTCGGCAGGCAACTATGATGTGGCTCTGAAATACGCCAACGGCAGCGGAAGTGCGAAGACGCTCAGTCTTTATGCCAACGGTACGAAACTCCGTCAAACCTCATTGTCCAGCTTGGCCAATTGGGACACTTGGGGGACCAAGGCAGAGACGGTCGCTTTAAATGCCGGCAATAACACGATTGCTTACAAATATGATGCCGGCGATACCGGCAACGTTAATTTGGATCAGATTATAGTGACGGCATCGTCGACGCCGACGCCGACACCGACACCGATACCAACACCAACACCAACACCAACACCGACACCAACACCGACACCAACACCGACACCAACACCAACACCAACACCAACCCCGACGGCAACCGTGACGCCAACACCGACGCCGACCGTGACGCCTACGGCTGGCCCAGGCGGCAACATTGCCATCGGCAAAGCGATTTCGGCTTCTTCAAGCACGCAATCCTTTGCAGCAGCCAATGCGATCGATAACAGCACGGATACTTACTGGGAAGGCGGAGGCAGCTCAAGCACGCTAACTCTTGATCTTGGAGCGAATCATGACGTAACGTCAATTGTACTGAAGCTTAACCCGTCCGCGGCATGGTCAACACGTACACAGACGATTCAAGTGCTGGGACATAATCAGAACACGACGAGCTTCAGTAATTTGGTAACTTCGCAATCCTATACGTTTAATCCGGCAACTGGCAATACAGTGACGATTCCGGTTGCAGCTACAGTGAAAAGGCTCCAATTGAGCATTACGTCCAATTCCGGTGCTCCGGGGGGACAAGTGGCGGAGTTCCAAGTGTTCGGCACGCCATCTCCAAATCCGGATCTGACAGTAACCAATATTTCATGGACGCCGTCTGCGCCGATTGAGACGAATGCTATTACGCTGAACGCTGTTGTGAAAAATATCGGCAATGCCGGTGCTCCGGCAACGACGGTTAATTTTTATCTGAATAATACATTAGCAGGCTCTGCTCCGGTAGGTGCGCTTGCGGCCGGTGCCGAGGCAACGGTATCACTCAATGCCGGAGAGAAGACAGCTGCGAATTATACAGTCAATGCCAGGGTTGATGAGAACAATGCCATTATTGAGCAAAATAAGGCAAACAATAGCTATACCCATTCTGCGCCATTAACAGTTGCGCCAGTCGCAAGCTCTGATCTGGTAGGGACGGTTTCTTGGACGCCTAATACACCAACGGCTAACAGCGCGGTGGCCTTTACGGTAAATGTTAAAAATCAAGGAAACCTTGCATCTGCAGGCGGTTCTCATGGTGTTACGGTCGTACTGAAAAATGGGGCAGGGGCAACGATACAGACGTACAATGGATCGTTTACCGGCACCTTAGCCGCAGGGGCCTCCGTTAATGTCAGCATGGGAACATGGACAGCGGCAACTGGCAACTATTCCGTAACAGTAACGGTCGCTACAGATGCCAACGAGCTTCCAATTAAACAGACGAATAACGTAAGTACGACAGGTCTGGTTGTCTATTCGGCACGCGGTGCCAGCATGCCTTACAGCCGATATGATACGGACGACGCTACACGCGGAGGCGGTGCTACCCTGCAGTCGGCACCAACTTTTGACCAAGCGCTAACAGCCTCGGAAGCTTCCGGTCAGCGTTATATTGCGCTTCCGTCTAACGGCTCTTATGCGCAATGGACCGTTCGTCAAGGCGAGGGCGGAGCCGGAGTCACGATGAGATTTACGATGCCTGATTCGGCTAACGGCATGGGATTGAACGGCTCCCTTGATGTCTATGTCAATGGCGTCAAAGTGAAGACGGTATCGCTGACTTCCTACTATAGCTGGCAATATTTCAACAGTGATCATCCTGCCGACGCTCCTGGAGGCGGCCGTCCGCTGTTCCGCTTTGATGAAGTCCACTGGAAGCTGGATACTCCGCTCCAAAGCGGTGACACGATCCGCATCCAGAAGGGGAATGGAGACAGTCTGGAATATGGCGTCGATTTCCTTGAAATCGAGCCTGTGCCTGTCGTGGTTCCACGTCCGGCCAATTCCGTATCTGTAACGGATTACGGTGCAATCGCTAATGACGGCAATGATGATCTTGCCGCTTTCGAAGCTGCTGTAACGGCAGCGGTTGCCACTGGAAAAACGTTGTATATTCCGGCAGGAACATTCCATCTGGGCAACATGTGGAAAATTGGCTCGGTCAGCAATATGATCGATGACATTACGATTGTTGGCGCCGGTATCTGGCATACAAACATTCAATTTACGAATGCAAATGCGGCGTCAGGCGGCATATCGTTCCGGGTTAAAGGGAAGCTGGATTTCAGCCATATCTATATGAACTCCAACTTGAGATCCCGCTACAACCAAGAGGCCATCTACAAAGCGTTTATGGACAATTTCGGTAAAGACTCCAAAGTGCATAACGTTTGGGTGGAGCATTTTGAATGCGGCTTCTGGGTCGGCGATTACGCCCACACTCCAGCGATTTATGCGGATAATCTTGTGATTGAAAACAGCCGCGTACGGAATAACCTTGCAGATGGTATCAACTTTGCGCAAGGAACAAGCAATTCAACTGTACGCAACAGCAGCATCCGCAATAATGGCGATGACGGACTTGCCGTATGGACGAGTAACGTCAACGGTACACCTGCGGGCGTGAACAATACGTTCTCTTTCAACACGATTGAGAACAATTGGCGTGCGGCAGCTATCGCATTCTTTGGCGGCGGCGGTCACAAAGCGACTAACAACCTGATTGTCGATACGGTTGGAGGCTCCGGCATCCGTATGAACACCGTTTTCCCGGGACATCATTTCCAGAATAATACGGGTATTTTGTTCTCGGATACGACAATTATCAACAGCGGCACGAGTAAGGATTTGTACAATGGCGAACGTGGAGCGATTGACTTAGAGGCTTCTAACGACTCTATTAAAAATGTTACGTTCTCGAACATTGATATTATCAACACTCAGCGCAGCGCGATTCAATTCGGTTATGGCGGAGGGTTTGAAAATATCGTGTTCAACAACATTAACATCAACGGCACGGGCTTAGACGGTATTGAAACGTCTCGCTTCACATCGCCGCATAAAGGCGCAGCCATCTACACTTATACCGGCAATGGCTCAGCGACGTTTAATAATTTGACGACGAGCAATATTGCTAATCCGAATGTGAATTACATTCAGAATGGATTTACTGTGACCATCAACTAAGCGGCATATGGCAGAATCAGGGAGGCGTTCTTTCGGAACGCCTTTTTGGTGTTTTAGGAGAGAGGTGCTCGCTGCGCGTTTTGGTTCATTCTGCCGTTTTTGTTTCCATTGTCCCATCGCTTATACGATGTTAAATGGATCGAACCTTCGAAATGTCAGCCTGAACTCAAAACGCTCCGCTTACACTGATGCGCTTAAGGTAATGCACACAAAGTGTGAGTTAAAGGCAGTAAGCATCAGGTAATCAGCAAGGAGGGATGCTCTCAAATGTGCACACACAAAGTGTACGTAAAGGCAGTAAACAGCAGGTAACCAACAAGGAGAGATGCTCTCAAGTGTACGCACCAAGTAATGAATAAAGGTAAATATACAGAGGTAGCCGCTATAAGGCAGCACACATTAGGAATTAGACAGTACATAGGGAACGCGAAGGTTTCGTTATAGCAGTAAAGTAGCCGTAATCTCCAGTAGTGAAAAGTTAGTTTAACAGAGCCTCAAATAGCACCATTTTTAGTACAATAAAGTTCATTCTGCTTAACTGAGCCGGGTTTGTCATAGAAATGATGAATCAAAATGTAAAAGTGCAGGTTGTTAGCGGGTTTTTCGGCGATTTATGGCGTCAAAATGTAAAAGTGCAGGTTGATTGGGCCGAAAAGCTCACATAAGCCGAAATTGAGCGATTTAAAATGTATTTTTGCATTTTGATAGCGATTTTGGGTCATTTTGGCCTTATCAAAATGCACATTTGCATTTTGATTCTCGTTCGGCTAAAAATGATCATTTGCGGATGCATGTGATGCTCAAATCAGTCGTGAATACGATGATACGATGGGATTTCAAGAAGCTCCAAGAGTCCTCTTCTTGGATCAGAGGGTTTCAACAGCAATTATGCGTTTTTTAGTTGGTCACAAAAGATGCAGCACCAGAGCTTTGGCGGCACGTAAATTACTTTATGCAACAGTTAGAGAAGCGCCAGAAGAGTGTCTTACGCCGTGCTGCGAGATCACGGGAATGAAAATTGTGCTTGCTTTTTCATTTCCGACTGTGATACTATGCTTTACAAACGTTCCGTTCGTAAACGGTACAAAATGACTACAACACCATTAAATGAATAAGGATCTTCGGGGCAGGGTGAAACTCCTGACCGGCGGTAAACGTTCCTCGTTGAACGAAGCCCGCGACTCTCTGAGCCGACTACGGCAAGGGGACTGACTTGGTGCAAATCCAAGGCCGACGGTATAGTCCGGATGGAAGAAGATCACAAGTACTGATGCGGACAGGTGCGTTCAATTTGACGCAGCTTCTGTTTTCGCAGCTTTATTTGGGCAGCCCCGATTCGCGTATTCGCGTGAATCGGGGCTTTTTTGGCGAACATGCAGCCACTGTATGTTGTGCCCGGTCCTTGATTCGGAAAGGTCAATTATTATGAGTCATTCATTTCCTGCACCACCGCTTGTCCGGACCAAACCCGTTCGTATGGAGTTTTGGCTAGTCGTTATTGGAGCTGCCCTGTGGGGCATCGACCCTGTGTTCCGCATCCTGCTGTTGAAGTCGCTGACTTCCACGCAAATCGTATTGCTGGAGCATTTAATTCTATTTGCGGCTGCGGCACCTGTACTGTGGAAAAATCGCGCCGATCTGCGCGGTACATCGCTTCGCCAAGTGGGAGCGCTGCTCTTTATTTCATGGGGCGGCTCGGCACTAGCGACCATTCTCTTCACGTTGGGTCTGGCGCATGGCAATCCCAATGCGGTGCTGCTGCTTCAAAAACTCCAACCGCTATTCGCAATCGTATTGGCTAGAGTGCTGCTGAAGGAAGTGCTGCCGCGGTTTATCGGCCCGCTGTTCCTTGCAGCAGTCGCCGGCACCTATCTGCTCACATTCGGTTTCTCACTGCCGTTTAGCCATGTCAATGATTTGATGCAAATCGGCAGCCTGCTGTCGCTTGGTGCAGCACTGTTATGGGGCGGCTCAACTGTAATGGGCCGTTACTTGCTTGGGACGATGAAGTATGAGACCGTCACCTCACTGCGTTTCGTATTGGCTCTGCCATTGCTGCTCGTCATCACAGCATCCGAAGGCGCAATTTGGAAGTTTCCAGCAGGCACGGGCGAGCAATTTGCCGTACTGATCAATTTGCTGCTCCAGGCGCTATTGCCGGGTCTGCTAAGCCTGCTGCTGTATTACAAAGGGTTGAGCAAAATCAAAGCATCTTACGCCACATTGGCGGAGCTTAGCTTCCCGATGGTCGGCGTGCTGCTGAACTGGATCGCGTTCAAATCGATTATTACACCAGCGCAATTGGCAGGTTTTCTGCTCATTTGGATCACCTTGTTCTTCATCTCCAGACAGCAGGACAAGGAGCAGCCGCTCCAGACATAGAAGGATGCTAATTCGATATCGTCAAGTCCTCGCCGTTGCGTCAGCACGGCGTTTTTTTTATGCCGATTTTTTAACAGGATCGTACTATAGAACACAGCTTCTAGGCTGATAGTATGGCATTTGCATGACAAAGGTCCTGCCTAAATAAAAAAGAAAACGATTGCAATTCAGCCGCTTGTTGAGGTTAGATGATAATGAAAGAAAGGTGTCGAATCGAAGGGGGAGTCCAGATTGGCAGCCAGAAAATGGCGTTTCAGCTACCGCAACAAGCTTATCGTATCGTTCATGCTGGTTAGTTTGCTGCCGGTATTGATCGTCCAAATGATCTCGTATTACGTGTCCACCGATGCAATGAAGACGAAGACTAACGCCCTCGTACAAGCGAATTTGCTGCAAACGTCAAAGAACCTGGACATCTCGCTGCTGGCGTATCAGGACTTATTGTTCCAAATCATTACAAATGACGATGTAATCCGGCTTGTGAAGGCGATCAACGTACCCAACGAGGATGTTGAGCTAAGCAAACGCAAGCTGATCAATCTTCTGTCCTCCTATTCCTATGCAAAATACGGCATTCGCAGCGTCGCCATCTTTACGAGCAATGGCTCATTGATCTGCTACGACCAGCAAACGGGCTCCCCATATGATAACTTATGGTCGAACACCTCCAATCTGCAGCAGCATCCGTTGTACGTCTCGGCCATTCATAAAACAAACGGAATTATGACAGCTCCCGAGAAGATCAGCTCCATTAACCGCGATGAGCAATACGGCTTTCATCTAGTACGGAAGCTAAGCGATTTGAACGGCGTAAACTTGGAGGGAATCGGGGTCGTTGTCGTTACCGTCTATGAATCGGTATTGGCAAGCGCGATTAATTTGACCGATCCTGAAAGCGATGTCAAACAGCCGTTCGAAAGCCGTAATTTTCTGGCGGACACGGATGGCACCATCGTATCCTCTCCCGATCAGAGCAGCATCGGCAAAACGATTGGCGATGTGACGACAGCTGCGACGATCAGCAACACCTATTACAATTCAAAAACGGGTTTTACGCTATATAACTTGATCGATCAGAAGGAACTGTTCAACGAAATGTACGCGATGCAGCGTATCAGCGTACTGGTCGGTGTTGCGGCACTTATATTGGCAGGAGTGCTTATTTTCTATTTTTCAGGACGATTAACAGCTTCCATTCGCAAAATCGTTGGCGCGATGCGCATTGCCAGGCATGGAGGATTTACGGTGCAGGTGGATGATCGCTCGCAGGACGAAATTTCTTCGATCGCGCTTCATTTTAACCGGATGATGGTGACGATTAACGACTTAATGCAGGAAATAAGAGACACGGGCGAAAAGCGGAAGGAGGCGGAAATACGGGCCTTGGAAGCGCAAATTAACCCTCATTTTCTGTACAATACACTGGATTCGATCAACTGGCTTGCCATTGAAAAGGACGAGCATCAGATTAGCCAGATGCTGAAGGGACTGGCGCAAATACTGCGCTACAGCATCAAAGACAGCAACAAGCCGGTCACCGTAAGGGAAGAGCTCATGTGGATGGACCGTTATATGTTTTTGCAGCAGTACCGTTTCCGCTCCTCGTTCGAATGTGTCGTTGAGAAGGACGAAGCGGCATTAGATTTCTATATTCCGAAATTGCTGCTTCAGCCGATTATCGAAAATGCGATCATTCACGGTTTCTCAGGTGTGAAGCAAGGAGGCGTGTTGTCTATTGGTTTCCGGTTCATAACGGATGACCGTTTGGAAATTACCATTCAAGACAACGGCGTTGGCATGGATGAAGCTTCGCTAGCGGAACTTCAGCATGAGAGCGCTGTGATTACGGAAAGCGGCGGCAGCTCCATCGGTATCCGCAATGTCATAGAGAGAATGCGAATGCATTATGGGGAGCAAGCGAAATTCACAGTAACGAGCAGCCTCGGAGAGGGCACATCTGTCAAGCTGCTGCTGCCCGCAATGCCATCAAAGGAGGAACTGGCAGGATGAAAATCGTCGTAATCGAGGATGAGGACAATACACGAAGCGGCATTATTAAATTAATAGGCAAGCTTGGCTCCGCGTATGAGGTTATTGGTGAGGCGGATAATGGCATATCGGGCATCAGCCTCATTGAGGAGCTTCGGCCGGATCTGGTCATTGCGGATATTAAAATGCCGCAGGCAACCGGTATCGAAATGCTTCAGCAGCTCAAAGAGCGGGGGCATCGCCATAAAACCGTTATTCTTACCGGATTTTCCGAATATGAGTACGCACGCAAAGCTTTGCAGCTTGGCGTGTTCGAATTTCTGGAGAAGCCGATTACAGCAGAGGATTTAAGAACGACGTTGGAAAAAGTGCAGGAGGAGCTCAGCTTTCAGTCAGCGGCGGGTATGCCGGCAGGAAATGCGGCGGCACAAGCTGAGCAGCTGCTGCAGCTGCTGCTCGCCAGGGATGACATCGACAGGCCGCTGCTATCAACCTATATCGGTCAGGGAATGAGCTTGAAGGAGAATTTGCCGCTCTATTTGGTGACGGTTTATTTAGGTAAGCAATTTAACGATGTTGCCGTTGAAACCATGCTGCCGCTTATCAGCAGCTTGCTGAAACCATTTGGCCGTCAAGCGGTCTGTTCGGTCGTGCAAGACCAGTCGCTGGCAGCGCTTGTTCAACCAGACCAGGAAAATCGGGAGCTTCAGCGTTATATCGAAGAGGTGCTGCTGCCCGCTGTCCGCAATATCGATTCAACTGCGGTCATCAGTTTTTCCGAATTAGACGAAATCTCCCGGTTGAAGCCTTCTTTCGACCAGCTGGCGGAGTGGAGGAAATGGTTTATCGCGGTGGAAAATGACACTGCCATTCTGAATGAACGGCTGGTGGATCGGCTGCAGCTTGAACGCCGAGTGCTCTCGTATCCGTCAACAATAGAGAACAAGCTCAAAATGGCTGTGTCAGCACAAGCACCGGATGAAGCGGCAAAATGCCTCAACCACTGGCTCGATATTTGCCAAGCGGGCGTATATGATCCCCAGCATATCATTGACGCATCGGTAAGACTCGTAACGGCGATGCTGCAAACCGTCAGCGATCTTTATGGCGAACGTATCGCATTCGATTATCAGCAGGAATGGCTGCATCCGATCTTGTCATCACAGACGAGAGAGGAGCTGCAATCCGCTTTCGCTGTCATTGCCCGGCAGTTAGCGGCAATCCGGCCGGCAAGCAATCCGGTTCCTTACAGCATGATCGTCCAAAAAACAGTTCGCATTCTTCAGGAAAAGTACACGGACGGCGTGACACTTGAGGAGATTGCGGCTGAGCTGCATATTACGCCGGAATATTTGAGTGGTCTGTTCACAAGGGAAACAGGCCGCAACTTCACGGCGTTTCTGAAGGAGCATCGTATTCGCAAAGCGAAGGAGCTGTTGCTGGAATCCGGTCTGAAAATGTTCGAAATTGCACAACGGGTAGGCTATCCTGACCCGAAATATTTCTCGCGCGTATTTAAAGAGATGACCGGTCTGTCACCGGCGGAATATCAAAAACTGAACAGGGGATGATTTTCGTTTAAGATCGTCCACCTTTATTAAATATTTCGTATTTATGAAACGCTTTCAAAACCATAAACTGAAAACGTGATCACAAAGTATTGTCACTTCAGGGGGGATAAAGTTGAAAAAAAGATCAGGTTTATGGATGCTGGCTATGCTGCTCGTATTGTCCTTGACGCTGGCTGCCTGCGGCGGAAGCAACGGAAACGGCAGCGGCAATAAGGAAAGCAAAGGTTCTAATGAGACGGCCGAAGGCAAAGGTGCCAGCGAGCCGAAGAAGCTGACACTGTGGTTCTATTTTGAAGGCAAAGCGCAGTTCGACATTGTGAAGTCGTTGACGGACGGCTTTACGGCTAAAAACCCGAACATTACAGTTGATCCGGTGTATATCCCATTCGCGGATTTCAAAAAACGGCTGTCGGTTGGTCTGACCGCATCCGAGCTTCCGGACATCGTCATTATCGATAATCCCGATCATGCAGCTTACGCGGCAATGGGACTGTTCGCGGACATTACAGAGCAGTTGAAGGATTGGCCGGAGAAGGATCAGTTCTTCGAAGGTCCGTGGAAATCTGCCTCATATGACGGCAAACAGTACGGCATTCCGCTCGGCAGCAACAACTTGGCGCTCTATTACAACGAACAAATGCTTCAGGATGCAGGTGTAACGCCGCCGCAAACCTGGGATGAGCTGAGAGAAGCCGCTAAAAAGCTGACCAAAGACGGCGTCAAAGGACTTGGCGTCAGCGCTCCGCAAAACGAAGAAGGAACATTCCAGTTCCTTCCGTGGCTGTTGTCCACTGGAGCAACCTTTGATCAAATTTCGACGGACGGCGTAAGAGCATTCTCGCTGCTGTCCGACCTTATTAAAGACGGATCGATGAGCAAGGAAGTGATCAACTGGACGCAATCCGACGTGATGAAGCAATTCGCTGCGGGCAAGCTGGCAATGATGATCAACGGCCCTTGGCAAATCCCGGATATTGAGAAATCGGCTCCAGACTTGAAATACGGCTTGGCGCTCGTTCCGAAAGACAAGAAGTTCGCCTCCGTGCTTGGCGGAGAAAACCTTGGTGTTGTAAACGGGAAAAACATACCGGAAGCGGTTGAATTCATTAAATATGTCGCTTCACCAGAAGTAAGCAAAGACTTTGCGCAGAAATTCGGCTATTTCCCAGCCCGCAAAGACGTTGCAAGCGATCCTTACTGGACGGAAAACGACAAGTTGAAAGTGTTTGCTCAAAACATGGAGTATGCGCAGCCTCGCGGCCCGCATCCGAAATGGCCTGAAATTTCTAACGCGATCTCCGAAGCACTGGGCAAAGTGCTGACGCTGTACTCCGAACCGGAGGCAGCAGCAACAGAAGCGCAAGCGAAAATTGACGGCATTTTGCAAAAATAAGCAGCCTTTACGGCTTTGAAAAATCGATAAAGGGAGTACATGTGCAGCTTCCATGTACTCTCTTTTTTTAAGGGCGGTGAACAGCATGAGTAAGTTCAAAGAATGGAGAGCAGGCTACCTGTTCGCGCTTCCGGCGCTGGCATATATGCTCTTCTTCGTAGGCTATCCCATCATTGACAACATACGGTTAAGTTTATTGGACGTGAATGTCATGAATCTGGTGAACGGCAACCAGCCTTTTGTCGGTTTTGACAATTACACGAAGCTGTTCCGCGAGGGCACGCTGGTGAAGGTGCTTCAGAACACGCTTGTTTTTACGGTAATGTGTATTGCGCTGCAATTTGTAGTTGGCCTTGCTTTCGCCCTGTTGTTCCAGCTCTCCTTCCGGTTCTCGCAGCGGCTTCGGGGGCTGGTCATGATCAGCTGGCTGCTGCCGGCGACGATTACGGCGATGATGTTCAAATTTATGTTCGGCTCCGGGGGCATCATCAACGATGTGCTTCTGCGGCTTCATCTGATTCAAGCTCCAATCGAATGGCTTGTGGAGCGGCATACGGCGATGTTTACCGTCATTCTTGCCAATACATGGATTGGCATTCCGTTCAATATGATTTTGCTGACAACAGCTTTGACGACGATTCCGAAAGACATTTACGAAAGCGCGGCGATCGACGGCGCAAACGTGCTGCAGCGGTTTTTCCGGATTACGCTGCCACAGCTCAAAGCGGCGATTTTATCGCTGCTGGTGTTAGGCTTTATCTACACCTTCAAAGTATTCGACATCGTGCTGATCATTACGAACGGCGGACCGGTCAACTCTACGCAAATGATGTCTACGTTCGCTTACAAGCTGAGCTTTGATCAGTTTCAATACAGCCAAGGGGCAGCCGTCGCCAACGTCATGTTCCTCGTATTGCTCGTGGTCGGCTTTATCTACATGCGTCTGCTGAATAGGGAGGAGCGGTCATGACATTGTTGAAAAAAAATGCAAGGTGGCTGCTGCCCCTTTTCGGAATTATCGTTACGGCAGTCTTTCTCTTCCCGTTATATTGGCTGGCGGCGACTTCGTTCAAGACGGAAGCTGAAATCTTCCAGACGCCGCAAACCTGGTTTCCGCATCAATTTCAGTTCGAATCGTATACGGAGCAGCTTACCGGCTCCTCCGTCGATATATTTGCGGGCTTCCGCAACAGTCTCGCTATCTCGGTCGGCGCGCTGATCATTTCGACTTTATTGGCGATACCAGCTTCTTACGGTGTAGCCCGCTTCCGTTTTCCGGGACGCCATCTGTTCGTCTTATTGTTTCTCGTTACGCAAATGCTGCCGGCTTCGCTTATTCTGACTCCGCTGTTCTTACTATTCAAGCAGTTAGGTCTCATCGGCCCCTCTTACTGGAGCACGATACTGGCGAATGCCACAGCAGGCATTCCGTTTGCCGTCATTATTTTGCGTACTTACTTCGTGACATTGCCGAAGGAGCTGGAGGAATCGGCGAAGATCGACGGCTGCAATACGCTGACGACCTTTTTCCGCATTATGCTTCCGATTGCAGTTCCGGGTGTAGTTGTTGCGATTGTGTTCTCATTCCTGTTTGCCTGGGGCGACCTGATCTACGGCATGACGTTCATCAGCAAGGAAGGCTTAAGGCCGATTACAGCTGGCATTTATAACTTCCTTGGCTTCCAGAGCACCTCGTGGAATAATACGATGGCTTTCGGTACAGTCAGCATTATTCCGGTAGCGCTACTCTTTATTTTCGTACAGCGGTATATCGTCAGCGGACTGACGAACGGCGCAGTGAAAGGATGATCGAATCCTATGACAACTATAAAATATCCATTAAATCGTCCATTTGATGTAGGAGCGGGCTTTGATGAGCCTTCAGATACGTACTTCTTCGCTTCATCCGTCGCTTCCTACGATTCTGATGCGCATCAAGGCCAAATGCAGTGGCAGCGCTACTTGCGCAAGCCCCGCCTGTCGTTCAACCAGATTGATTATCCGTTCGCCGCATCCGGTGGCTGGGAATTTCCCGATGAATATGCGGATCAGCCGGTTACAGATTTCCAGCTTGCTTTCTTGAGCGATAGGACGGTCCGGCTGCGGGTTAAGACGCGTCCTGTCTCCAGCCGTAAAGCGTCTAATGAGCCGTCGCTCATGCTGGAGGAGGGAGCAGCGGATCACCGTCATCAGTGGGAGTCACGGAGAGAAGGCGATTCGGCTGTCGTCTACGAGAGCCGCTTCGGGTCGATAACGGTTGGCTTTAATCCGTGGAAAATAACGCTTCGGAATTCGCAAGGCGATATTCTGACCGAGACGCGGCATCTGTCGGATTCCAAATCGCTGCTCAATTCCAATCAGCTGCCGTTTGCATTTCGCAGAAGCTCTGCCGATATGGGCAATCAGCTTGCGGCGAGCTTTTCTCTGCAGCCGGGTGAAATGCTGTTTGGTACGGGAGAATCGTTCACCCGTCTGAATAAACGCGGTCAGCGAATCGATTTGTTCACGACGGATGCGCTCAGCGCGCAAACGCCGCGTATGTACAAGCCGATTCCGTTTTACTTAAGCAGCCAGGGCTATGGCCTGTTCGTTCACTCTACGGCGCCGATGACCTTTGATTTGGGCGCAGCTTATGATGATACGCAAACGTTATATACCGGGGAAGAGGAGCTGGATCTGTTCCTGTTCATCGGTGAGCCGAAGGATGTATTGTCTGAGTATACGAATCTGACGGGGAAAAGTCCGCTGCCGCCGCTCTGGTCGTTTGGCCTATGGATGAGCCGGATTACGTACAGCTCGGAAGAAGAAGTGCGGGAGGTTGCGGAAAAGCTTCGGGCCAATAGCATTCCCTCCGATGTCATCCATTTGGATACGGGATGGTTCGATAAGGACTGGCGCTGCAACTACGAGTTTTCCAGTGAGCGATTCGACGATCCGGCTCGGATGATTGCCGATTTGAAAGAGCAGGGACTGCGGGTATCTCTGTGGCAGCTGCCGTACTTCACCCCAACCAATCCGCTGTATGGCGAGCTGCTTGAAAAGGGCTATGCGGTATGGACTGGCGAGGGCAATCTGCCAACCGACGATGCTATTCTCGACTTTAGCAATCCGGACGCCGAGCAATGGTACAAGGGGAAAATCGCCGGCTTGCTGAAGCTGGGCGTAGGCGCCATTAAAGTCGATTTCGGCGAGGCCGCTCCATTGAATGGCGCATATGCCTCCGGAAGAAACGGATATGCGGAGCATAATTTATATCCGCTTCGCTATAACCGCGCGGTCGCGGACATCACCCGCGAAGTGAATGGCGAAGCGATCATCTGGGCTCGCAGCGCTTGGGCGGGAAGCCAGCGCTATCCGATTCACTGGGGCGGTGACGCCGAGAATACCGACAGCGCGATGGCCGCGTCACTGAGAGGCGGCTTATCACTCGGATTGAGCGGCTTCACCTTCTGGAGTCATGACATTGGCGGCTTCGTCGAAAGCAGCCCCGAGGCGCTATACCGCCGGTGGCTTCCGTTTGGCATGTTGACCTCTCACAGCCGCTGTCATGGTGCGCCTCCTACGGAGCCGTGGGCGTACGGCGAGGATTTCACCGCCTATTTCCGGCGTGTGACCGAGCTGAAATATTCACTAATGCCCTACATTTACACTCAGGCCAAGCTAAGCGCTGACAACGGACATCCGCTGCTTCGCGCCTTATTCTTTGAGTTTCCTAGTGATCCGGGAGCTTGGCTGGTGGAAGATCAGTATATGTTTGGTACGGATTTGCTCATCGCTCCGATCTTTGAGGAGAAGACGGGGCGCAGCGTCTATTTGCCGCCGGGTGAATGGATCGATTTTCAGACTGGCGCGCGTTGGACTGGCGGCAGCTGGCAGCGTATAGAGGCTGGCGGCATTCCGATTATTTTGCTGGTCAGGGCAGGCTCGGTCATTCCACAGCTGGAGCCGGCGTTGTCGACGGCTTTTCTGGATTGGGATCATGTTGCGTTTCACGCTTATACAGGATCAGATGGTTCGAATCAGGAGCCGCTTCGCTGCTATCTGTTCGAGCCATCCCAGCAGAAGCTTTATGCTGTTGAAGTACAAGGAAGTGCTGTGACGGTGAAGGACAGTGAGACGGGACAGGTCGACAGCACGAAGCTGGGATGGACGGCTTTAACCGTTTAATAGATTTCGGAAAGCCAATCCTGGCAGCCATTTCGGCCTCTGGGATTGGCTTTTTTCGTTGTTAGATGAAGGGACGGATGAAATAAGTTTACAAAGGACGGAGTAAGCGAATGATTCTGGAGAAGCGTTAGCGTTCTTCTTTGTACACGGATTCTAACCTTTAAGAAATGAATTAAAGAATCTGTATACAACGCAATTGGAAAAGCTTGCGCAGGCTGCCTGTGAACATGAACGAATTTATGTGATCTGATTTATCGGCTGTACCTTACCTTCGCCTGCTGGAAATGGTTGTTTAACCGATGCCCGAGCCGTACTAGATTCATACCATATTGGAGTGGCAGGCATTAACGGCCAAAACCAACTACGAACAACGACGGAGGGAACCATGAGCAAGGTCGCCTTCATTACAGGAATTACAGGGCAGGACGGCATGTATTTGGCCGAACTGCTGCTTGAGAAAGGGTATATCGTG
This sequence comes from Paenibacillus gorillae, assembly GCF_000513275.1. GTDB lineage: Bacteria > Bacillota > Bacilli > Paenibacillales > Paenibacillaceae > Pristimantibacillus > Pristimantibacillus gorillae. The sequence continues at coordinate 115,886 of NZ_CBVJ010000017.1, forward strand.
CATGGACTGCGGCGCCGCAGCTCGTTATCCAACACCGGGCGCATCGATCGCATCGTGGAGGAAGCGAACCGCACGGATCGGCGTTTGACGCTGCATCATGGCGATTTGACCGATTCAACGAATCTCGTTCGTCTGATTCAAGCGATACAGCCCGATGAAATTTACAATCTCGCGGCAATGAGCCATGTTCATGTCAGCTTCGATACACCGGAGTATACGGCTAATGCTGACGGGATTGGCACGCTTCGGCTGCTGGAAGCGGTTCGGATACTCGGTCTGACGGCCAAAACGCGGATTTATCAAGCTTCAACCTCTGAGCTATTCGGACTTGTGCAAGCTGTGCCCCAAAGTGAAACGACACCGTTCTATCCGCGCAGTCCGTATGCGGTAGCGAAGCTTTATGGGTATTGGATCACCGTTAATTACCGTGAGGCATACGGCATGTATGCATGCAACGGTATATTGTTCAACCATGAAAGCCCGGTACGCGGTGAAACATTCGTAACTCGCAAAATTACGCGAGCTGTCGCACGCATCGCGACTGGCCAGCAGCAGACGCTTGGCCTCGGCAACCTGTCGGCTAAGCGGGATTGGGGACATGCGCGGGATTATGTCGACGCGATGTGGCGTATTTTGCAGCAGGCCGTACCTGAGGATTATGTCATTGCAACCGGCCAAACGACCGAAGTGCGGCGCTTTGTCCAGCTTGCCTTTGCGGAAGCGGGCATTGAGATCGCATTTGAGGGTGAAGGTGCGGAGGAATACGGCTATGTCGTGACAAGCAATCGTCCAGAAGTGGCGGCAGGACAGAAGGTGGTACAGGTCGATCCCCGGTTTTATCGGCCTTCCGAGGTGGATTTGCTGCTGGGCGATCCATCCAAAGCGGCTGAGAAGCTGGGCTGGACGCCGCAGACGGATTTGAAAGGCCTTGTGCAGGAAATGGTCGCGAATGATTTAGAGGAAGCGCGCCGCGTCGTCGAGCTTCGCAAGCTGGGCTACAGTGTCAGTCTGGACATTGAGTGAGTTGAAGCAGCTAGTCAACAAAACCCTGACAGTTTTGCTGTCAGGGTTTTGTTGCATGAAAAATGCATATAGGTTGGGAGATACATAGCAACGGGTAGAGTGGGGCTAAAGAAAAACCTTCTTGCTCCATGACAGATTTATGATGCGTTATTCCTATTGTTAAAGGCAATTTTAGACATAACCTTATCATTTGCATGAATGTTGTACACTAAGGTTAGTGTGTAGAGTTGATGCGTTGCTTCTATAAAACTAGCAATCAAGGAGAGTGTTGCATGAACGATTTTATTCGCATTAAAGGAGCAAGGGAAAATAATCTGAAAAATATCTCGCTGGATATTCCGAAGCATCAGCTGGTAGTTGTGACCGGACCTTCTGGTTCGGGGAAGTCAACGCTTGCGATGGACATTTTACAACGCGAATGCCAGCGGCAGTATATGGAGTCCAGCGGCTTGTCATCCGAATCCATTGCGAAGCCCAAAGTTGATTCGATTATCGGGCTGTCTCCTTCGATTGCTGTCGGCCAGCATGTGACGAACCGCAATCCGCGGTCGACGGTAGGAACAGTGACCGATATGTATACGTATTTGAGGCTCGTGTTTCATAAAAAAGGAGAGCGGCGATGCGTGCAATGCCGTGCGGCTATTCTGCCTGCATCGATCGAAGAGACTGAGACGGTAGAATGTCCGGCTTGCGGTCACGAGAACAAGCGATTGACGAAGTCGGATTTTTCCTTCAACACCCCGAATGGCGCTTGCCCGACCTGCAGCGGTCTGGGGACAGTGGTGGAAATTGACGTCGACGCTGTATTTGATAAGGAGAAAGGCATCAAGGATGGTGGCGTCAGGTTCTGGAACGGCATGCTAAGCGATTACCAGACGGCAATTCTTGAGGCTGCCGGAAAACATTATGGAATTGCGATGAGCGGTGATCAGCCATTGCGTTCATACAGTGAAGCACAGTGGGACTTGCTGCTGTATGGAGCGGAAAGCGAAGCTTTTGCAAACCGGTTCCCGGGGATTGCTCCTCCAAAGACGGTAACGAAGGGCAAATTCGAAGGCGTGCTGAACGGGATGTGGCGGCGTTATAGGGAGAAGGAAGGCCAGTCAGGGGAATCGGACTATTTTACAGCGCAGTCCTGTGAAGCTTGCGGGGGAGAACGATTGAAGGAAGAGAGCCGCCTGACGACGGTGGAAGGAAACAGTTTGCCTCAGCTCTCCAAAATGTCACTAGATGAGCTTTGCGAGTGGCTTGGCTGTGTTCAGTCCAAATATGAGCAAGAAGGAGACAGTCTGCTTGAAACGGTATTGCATGACTTGCTCATTAAAGTTAGAAGAGTTGTAGATGTCGGGCTTGGATATTTGTCGCTGGATCGCAACGCAATTACGTTGTCCGGAGGGGAAGCTCAGCGGTTGAGACTTGCATCTATACTTGGATCTGGTTTGACTGGAGTTCTGTATTTGCTGGATGAGCCGACGTCGGGCCTGCATCCGAAAGATACAGACGGGCTGGTGCATGTAATGAAGCAGCTGCGTGATCTTGGCAATACTGTGCTCGTTATCGAGCATGATGATCTTGTCATCGAACAGGCTGATCATGTCATTGACGTTGGACCTGGCGCGGGGCGCTTTGGCGGCGAAATCGTCGGCCAGGGAAAGGTTGCAGAGCTGATGAGTCAGCCGGATTCTGTTACAGGACGTTACTTGAACGAGAATAGGAAGCTCATCTCTAAACAGCGGGGCGACAGCGGCGAGCACATTACAATCTATGATGCAGAGCTGCACAATTTGCAAAAGGTGACGGCATCATTTCCGCTTGGCTGCTTGATCGCGGTATCAGGCGTATCCGGTTCGGGAAAATCGACCTTGGTATTTGAATTGCTTGCGAACGCGGACAAAAGCAGGGCTGCAGTGCCGGGCTGCCGCAAAATTACCGGTCTGGACGGAATCGACAACATCATTCGTGTCGATCAGTCGCCGCTTTCCCGCATGCAGCGCTCTAGCGTATCAACCTATATCGACCTGTATACACTGCTGCGGAAAATTTACGCCTCCCTGCCAACAGCGAAGGAGAAAGGCTTGAAGGAAAACAGCTTCTCTTTCAATACCCCTGGTGGCCGGTGCGACCGCTGCGAAGGTCTGGGTCAAGTCGTCGTAGATATGCATTTCCTCTCGCATTTGCAGGTCGAGTGCCCGGATTGCCGCGGCAAGCGGTTTAAGCCGGAGGTGCTGGAAGTTCAATATGAAGGCTATTCGATTTCCGACATATTGGGTCTTAGTGTTGAAGAAAGCGTACCGCTATTCGCCAAGCAAAAAAAGATGGCGGCTTTGCTGGAACTGCTATGTGAGGTTGGCTTGGGCTACTTGCAGTGGGGTCAGTCTGTGACCACCTTATCCGGCGGAGAAGGTCAGCGGCTGAAGCTGGCGCGGGAGCTCAGCAAGCCGGCGTCCGGACACACGCTCTACTTGCTGGACGAGCCGTCCACTGGCCTGCACCCCGTTGATGTACAAAAGCTGCATGTGCTGCTCAATAAATTGGTGGACGCAGGCAATACGGTCATAATGGTGGAGCATAATACTGACCTCATCTCGTCCTCAGACTGGGTGCTCGATATGGGACCCGGCGGCGGAACAGCAGGCGGGAAGCTGATCGCCAGCGGAACGCCGGAAGCAGTCTCCCAAGAGCCGGGTTCGTTCACCGGTCATTTTTTGAAGGTGTAGCTTTAGCTTAGTTCTGCGGGGTGAGCAGGGGTTGAGGTATAAATACTGTTTGTTTGATAGGGACATGGGTTGAGCTGTAGCTGCACAGTGTGAGCAGGGGGTGAGCCTTGTAACGAACCTGCTTCGCAAAAGAGCGAAGCAAAGTTCGTTGTACGAGTGCAAAAAGATGGAGGCCAACGCTGCAGCGAACTAAATTTCGCAACTGGAGAACCTAGCTTCTTCAAAAGCGAAGTTCTCTTCGTTAATGCTGAAAGACAGCTTCATTCCACCTACTTGGGGCAAAATTTGCGAACCTTCCTTCACTAAATAGCGAACCTTCTTCGTTAATCGTTAACGTTCGCATATAACGAACCTGCTTCGCAAAAGAGCGAAGCAAAGTTCCCTGTATGGGCTCTAACAGGTGGCAGACAACGCTGCAACGAAGAGAATTTCGCTATTGGGGAACCTAGCTTCATCAAAAGCGAAGTTCTCTTCGCTAAAGCTGAAAGTCATCTGCATTCCGCCTAATTGGAGCAAAATTTGCGAACCATCCTTCACTAAATAGCGAATCTGCTTCGTTACTCGTTAACGTCCGCATATAACGAACCTGCTTCGCAAAAGAACGAAGCAAAGTTCGCTGTATGAGCGCAAAAAGATGGAGGCCAACGCTCCAGCGAACTAAATTTCGCAACTGGAGAACCTAGCTTCATCAAAAGCGAAGTTCTCTTCGCTAAAGCTGAAAGTCATCTGCATTCCGCCAACCTGGAGCAAAATTTGCGAACCGTCCTACACTAAATAGCGAATCTGCTTCGTTACTCGTTATTTCTAACAGATTTTGTGAGGGGAATGGAACCAAGAAGTCAGCAAGAACGGAAACGCACAGCGACCCCGGCAGTGGACTTCAGAGGTTTGCGGCAGCCAATAGGGAGAGCGGAGTGTAACGAGTTCAGGCAGACTTTTTGCCGATTCAATCCATCTACCATCGAGTAGGCGATGAGAAAAATGGAATCAAGAATGGCTGAATGAACCGTAACGCGCAGCGCCCCCGTGCAGTGAACTTCAGA
>NZ_CBVJ010000018.1 GCF_000513275.1 Paenibacillus gorillae
AATCCATCTACCATCGAGTAGGCGATGAGAAAAACTGGAATCAAGAATGGCTGAATGAACCGTAACGCGCAGCGCCCCCGTGCAGTGAACTTCAGAGGTTTGCGGCAGTCAATAGGGAGAGCGGAGTGTAACGAGTTCAAGCAGACTTTTTGCCGATTCAATCCATTTACCATCGAGTAGGCGATGAGAAAAATGGAATCAAGAATGGCTGAATGAACCGTAACGCGCAGCGCCCCCGTGCAGTGAACTTCAGTGGTTTAAGCAACCACCCGTGCAGTGAACTGTAAAAGGGTTTACGGCAGCGCCCGGCCCCCCAGATAGTTCCACCAATCAGTTCCGCCAACTAATCGACTCCCGCTGATGAAAAAAGGCTGCCTCCCCAATAAGGAAGGCAGCCTTTCCCCTATCAACAACCGGTTACCCATGCAGCAGCCGATACTTAATACGGTCTGTTATATACTGGATATCCGACTCGCTAAGCCCGCCGTAGGTCGGCACATTTAAGCCTTGCGCAGCGATCCGGTTAGCGACCGGAAACTGGTCATGCGGCTGAAGATCTTTGTACGGCGGCAGCACATGCATCGGATAGAAGAACGGCCGCGTCTCTATGCCGTCTTCTTTCAGCAGCGCCATGAACTGGTTTCGCCGTTCTTCATCGGCGCCATCCAGCACGATGCTGTACATCCAGTACACGTTTTTAGCCCAAGGCTTCTGAACGGGCAGCGTAATGCCGCTTGTGCCTTGGAGCTGCGCATCATACAGCGAAGCGACGCGAATGCGTTCGCCAACATGCCAATCGATATTTTCCAGCTGCGCGCAGCCGACGGCAGCTTGCATATTCGTCATCCGGTAGTTATAGCCGATGACGGGAAACCAGTATTTGCGTACCGGGTCGATGCCTTGACCTCTCAGCGTCCGCATCGTACTGGCAAGCTTTTCGTCATCGGTCGTAATCATACCGCCTTCGCCGGTCGTAATGATTTTGTTGCCGAACAGGCTGAACGTGGCACAACCGCTTAATGAGCCGGTCCGGCGGCCGTTAAATTCCGCACCGAGCGCTTCGGCTGCGTCTTCAATCACGAACAGGCCATGCTTTTGAGCCAGCGCGTGAACGGCATCCATATCGACCGGGTGGCCATACAAGTGGACGGGAATAATCCCCTTCGTCTTAGGTGTTATAAGCGACTCTGCATGCTCGATGCTGATATTCCATGTATCCGGCTCGCAATCGGCGAACACCGGCTTCGCGCCGCAATAGACGACGGCATTGGCGGTGGCGATAAAGGTCAAAGTCGGCACGATCACCTCGTCACCAGGCCCAACCCCATGCGCTAGCAGAGCCAGATGAAGTGCAGTCGTTCCGTTGCTGCAGGAAATGGCATAGCGGGCGCCGCAATAAGCGGCGAAGGCTTCCTCGAAAGCCGTAATATATTTTCCCGTCGATGAAATCCACGAGGAATCGATACAGTCCATCACGTATTTTTTTTCATTTCCGTTTAAAACGGGAACGGCAACCGGATAAAATTTGCCTTCCATTCATTAAGTCTCCCTCCGTGATACGTTCGGTTCTATAGAAGCTTGAATGCGCTTGACGATAGCAGGCACACCGACAGCAAGCGCATGATCGGGAATGTGCCGGATAACGACGGCTCCCGCTCCAATCATGCATCCTGCCCCGATCCGCATCCCGTCAATGACCTTGGCGCCGGTTCCGAGAAAGCTTAAATCACCTACGGAAACGTTGCCGGACAGGGTACAGCCGGGAGCGATGTGGCAGGCTTCGCCAATGACTCCGTCATGGTCGACAGTAGCCCCAGTATTAATAATGGAATAGGAGCCGACGGTCGTATCCGGCTGAATGACGCTGCCCGGCATTACCGCGACGCCGCTGCCAAGGGTAACGTGTGAAGCGAGATAAGCGCGCGGACTGATTGCATTGACCAGCTCATAGCCAAGCGATTCGGCATAGCGGGCCAGTTTCCGCCTGCGCTCGTTGTTTCCAATGGCTATAAAAGCATGCCGGACGCCTTGGGCGTAAAGCAAGGGAAGCTGTTCGTCGCCTCCAAGTACGGCAAGGCCTAGAAGCTTGTTGTCCTCATGCTGCCCCAGACAGCCTATTAATTCCACATGTGTATCGGCCTTCAAGATATCGATAATGACCTTGGCGTGCCCTCCGGCGCCGACGATGACGGTCTTGTTCGGCAGAGCGTGATTGCGCATCGCATTCGACTCCTTCTCATCTAATAGGATGGCAAGAGAAGAGCAGTTACTCTAATTTATTCATTTCCGTTGAAATGGTCTCAAAAAGGGATAGACAGCCGTCTATTTTCATAAATATGGTTGTAAAGCCCGGCCCGCTCGGGCGAATGCCGTTGCTCTTTCCGGCCGTGACAATACTCTAACTAGAAGAAGACGGATTGGAGGCTGAGTATGAAACGCAAAGGTAATCGCAAAAGAGGCTCAATCAAGCGCGGTTCGCAAAGCCGAAAAAAACGCCGCAAGCATGCAAGGCCGGGAAGATTGCTGCGAAAATCAGGCAAAGGAAGGCGAAAAGGACGCCGCGGCCGTAAGGGCCGTAAAGGATATCGCCGCCGTCTGGCAAGAACAAGAACGAGAAAAAGAGCGGTGAACATCGGCTTTGACGCTGTTCGGCTGAGAACAAGTAATGAGAGCTTCAAAAAGCAGCTCCCTGCGGGCGGGCGCATTATAGATTGGTTCCGCGAGATGTTCAAGCTGGATCATGATGAATTTCTATGGGAGCTCTACCGTCAGATTCTTCAAAGAGAACCGGATGCTGCTGGCTTTCACGATCATAAACAGCGGCTTGGGAACGGAACAGCAAAAGTGTGGATCGCGGCGTCGATTATTCAGAGCCAGGAAGCGGAAGACGTGTTTGGCAGAGGACCTTCCGGTGAGGCGAACACCGCCGCTCATGTTTTCCAGCACTTGTTCCCGGCCGCAGATCTGGACTTTATCCATGCCGCTCATGTTCATATCATGCTGCGTGAACCAGAAGCCGAGCGGGTTGCCAGCTATGCTGCCACCTTGCGTCAAGGGGGGAGCGTTGGATATGGATTGCGCGGTTACTGCTCTCCGACGAGGCACAAAGCTTGCTGGCCGCCGCAAGTCCGCCGGTACCGGAAGCCCCCCGATCATCCGGGAAATACCGGAACATCGGCATTTTCCTATGCTTTGGGTCACAAATTTCAATGGACGGCGAAGGCATTGGCCGATTCATTGCCCGGCTGTCGGAAGGGCTGCTTGCCCTCGATAAAGGATATATGCTGCATGTGGCGACGACAGAGGCGAATTTCAAAGAGACGAACGCCGTTTTCCACGCCCTGCTTGAACGTTTTAAAGGCCGCATCCAAATTCATCATTCAGACAGCATGGATATGATTAACCGCAACGTTCCCGCCGACGTCTGGATCGTGCCTTATATCGGTATGGCGTTGGCGCAATATTTGCAGAAGCCGATCATCGTGTGTTTGCATGATCTCGTTTATTTGCATTTTCCAGAGCTGTATGCAGGCAACCAGGCTCATTATCAATACGTGCATGCCATTGCACAAAAGATAACCGCGAGAGCGGCCGCAGTCGTATTCGATTCGGAGTTTACGAGACGTCATGAGGGCCATAAGTTTCTATCGCTGCCTGAGCACCAGACGACTGTCATCCGGTTTGCAGCGCCCCGCGAGGAGTATTCGGCCTTTGGTGTCGTCAGTGAGGATACGATCCGCAGCAAATATAAACTATACGGTCCTTATATTGTGTTCCCGTCTGTTATCCGGCTGCATAAAAATCATGAACGGCTGGTTGATGCCTTTCACAGGTTCCGCTTGACCGAGATTGGCGCTGCCTCAGGTCTAAAACTCATATTCACGGATGATTTGGTGAATCGCCCAAGGCAGCAGGAAATAACGGCGGCGCTTAATGCGATTGGTGATCCCGGCATTCGGAGTTCTATTCAATTTCTTGGCCGCATTCCTTCTGGGGAACTGCCGTCTCTTTACAAGTATGCGAGCGGTACAATCGTTCCGACGCTATTCGAGGGCAGCTGCCCGTTTCCAATATTGGAATCCTTGCTCATGGACACTCCTGTCGCCTATGGACGGCTGGAAGTTGTCGAGGAGGTTATCGCTGATCCAAGCAGCTTCGCCACCTTTAATCCTCTTGACCAGTTGGAGATGGCCGATGCGATTGCAAGACTGTGGCTTCATGGCAAATCGGTCGTGCCGGAGCAGAAAGCAGCGCTTGGCGGCATCCTGCACCGGAACTGGATCGATGTAGCGCGCGACTATTCGGCAATCGTCGATAACATTGCTGCGTCAACGCCTTCCTAATAGATACGTTTGGCATAGTAGCGGTAATACGTCTCACGAAGCACGGCAACATATTTGGCTGCAATATCATCCCAGGTCTCGGTTGGATCATGAATCCCTTGCAAGGCGGAGGTTTTGTACTGCTCATAGTTTTTCATCAGCTCTTCCAATGCCGCTACGATAGAATTCGGGCTATGCGGGTCGAACCATGCGATCTTGGCGCTGTGCCGGGCCAGGTGCTCCCGCATAACCGGAATATCCGAGCAAAGCACAGGCGTTCCGAGCCTGAGCGCTTCTTCTACAGGATAACTCCCGCCGCCCTCTGAAAGGCTGGGCATAATGAGTGCTTTTGCATTTTTAATGAGCGCGGGAATGTCCTGATCCGATACGAAGCCAAGCGGATACACATCCGAATCGACCTGCAGCTGATACGTGTTCATAATGGAGGACAACGTGGGCAGCCAGCTGTATTCACTGGCGAAGTTCGGAAACGGATGCCGCAATTGTTCGGTCAAATAGCCAGTCAATATAAGCGGATGCTGTTTGCGATATTTATATTGGGCAAGCGCCAGCAGCAGATTGCTATGGTTTTTATGAGGCGAAGTATTGGACGGATAGATGATATATTCCCGGGGCAAAACGCTGGACAAAGTAGGCGAGAGCTGGGTCGAATGCGAGCTTGCAATTGGCGTAATGGCATGTGGAATGACAAATGCAGTCGTGTTGCGGCTGCCGAAATGGGCAATGAGCCGATTTTTCATATGCTGGGAAGATACAGCGACAGAGGTTACGTTGTCGAGCCATTTTTGGGACAAGCTCCAATGGAATTCAAGCTGTTTGCCATCGGTGAAAGGCGGTACAAAATCAAAAAAAGTCGTGTCGTGGAACGTACAGAGCGAAGGCCGGTCTATCGGCACATATTGGTGCGTATGCGGCCAGAAATAATAGATAACATCGACATTGGCCAGCAGAAAGGAAGCCGCGGGATGATCGATGGTTGTATCATGCACGACGACGTCTACATTTTGAACCCGGTTCAGCTCATTCATATTCCGCGAAAGGGACTGCGATCCGACAACGAGCCGGATATGCTCAACGCCGGGCTGTCTGGCCATTGCTTTCGTCAAGTTATGCAGCAGCCGCATGCCTCCTCCGATAGAGAAGTTGACCGACCAAATGAGTATTCTCAAAATGTTTATCCTCCTGTTGAAAAAAGGCTGAGCTTATACGCCCGCTAGTCTCATAATCCGCTTAAGCTTCGTAATATTGACGATGATATTGTCCATGCCAGGCACCGGTTTATCTGGATGCTCGATGGGGCAAATCATTTCGTAATAATGAACCCCAGCATGGCCGGCCAGCTTCCAAAAATAATTGTCCGTGACGTTGCTTGGCGACAATTCGATATAGTTCGTACCAGGCTCGCAAAAGGCGATATTGATGCTGCCGCTGCCAAAGGGTGCGATGACGGTCCGGGCGCTGGAGAAGATCGCGATTTTTTCTGCGGTCGACAAGGGCGACAGCACGATTTTGCGAAAACCAAATGTCTCCAGCATACCGATCAGCTCAGCTTCGTTCGCTACATGCCGCATGACTGCGTCTTCCCGGGAAATATAGATCCGGTCAAAGCCCCGCCGTTTGGGCAGATGCTGGTTATGCTTCAATCGCTCTACGATATAGCGGGAAGCCCATGGCGGACATTTGCCGATAACGACAGGAACAGCTGGTGCAAGGAGCACATCGGCAACTATATGGAAATCGAGCTCTTCCACCTCAATCAATTTGTCCATCGGGATACCCAGCATGCGGAGTGATTCAAATTGAAACGGATAATGCAGTTTACCGATTACGTAATGGTCGATCGGAATGCCGCTTTCTTCTAATAGATGGAAGCGGGGTAAAATATCAAAAAACCAATGGCCGAAAATGTTATGCGTTCTCGTCGTATAGTGAGGCAGGTTCCAGCCCCATACGAGCGTAGCAACGGTCTTATTCATATGGACTGGAGGCGGCAGCTCCGTCAAGGTCATGGGCGGGCAGTCATATTCCAGATCGCGCAGCCTTTTGTTATCAGGCGTGACGACGTAGCAGTTGCTCGTTGCTAGACGCCCGTTCGGAATGACGGCGACGAATGCGTCGTCGCAGCTGCAAATCGGCAGCCAGCGGTGTCCGTCATAGCCCTTAATATCCGGCAGGCTGCGGGTTTCCGCAGGATGGATGATCCGGTAATAATGGGGAACCTGCTCAAGCGGCAGCTGGAGCGATTGAATCCATTCGCTCGTCTTCTCGTAGAACGACGTCGGAATTTTGTACATGTGAATCAGCTCCTAAATTTCTCGTAATAGGCCGCGAGCCGATCCTGCTGGTGAAGCAGCGGTTGGAAAGAAGCAGGACATCCTTTCGGGAACAAAACGCCAAGTCCGTTCGAGTGATTAAATTGGAGTCTCGGATAATCGCGAAGCTGCTCCCAGAGCTTATATACGCCGAAGTCGCCGGACCGAACCGCGATGTCATGAAACAGGATGATGCTGTTGTCCGCCATTTTTGGCAGCCAGGTAGAAAGGTCGTGCAGCACAGCATCATAGGTATGATAACCGTCAATATGAAGCAGATCGATGGAGCCTAAGGCGAAGCGGGGCAAAGCCTGCTGAAACGTGCCGCGCAGCGTAGCTCCAATACCGGAAAATTGCTCCGTTGTAAAGGAATGTACCGCTTCATAGATAACATCGCTGTAATGGCTGTAAGAACCGGTATGCGGATCGCCCTCCCACGTATCAACAGCAAAGCAGCGTGTCGGCAGGGAGCCATCCTTCACCGCTTGGCAAAAACTGAAAAAGGAGGTTCCGTATAACGTTCCTAATTCAACCAGCACGCGCGGCTGGGCGAACCGTACCAGATCGTAGGCAAAACGGCGATGTCCGGACCATGCGCCTTCTTTCATAAATTCCACAGGCAGCCGTGGGGAACTGTCCGCGGCGAAATGCGGCTCATAATACTTCCATTCCATAGTTAAACCTCCAATAGCGAGAGTTAAAGAGCACAGTTACCGTATCCTATGTTTGAACCTACTGATAGGATAGGGCGATTGAGCCGAGGCAATTTGCACATTTATCGAATCTGCACTGCAATATTGCGATAGTTATTAATAGAGAATATGGTTTTTGGCAGGCCGAGGGATTGCTATAACTCGCGGAAAAGGGCTGTACACTAGCCGTTGCGCAACAAGGCGGGGAACATACTATGTCATAGTGATAAGTCTACTATGATGAGAGGAGCGGGGTTTATTACATGAACCGGGTACGTACTCGCCGGAATCGTCGCAAACCCTCGTCCGTACGTACGACGCGGCGAAAAACCGCTGGAAAACGGAAACGGGGTAAAACTGCAAAGCCGGTCACTCATTCGCAAGCGGCGTGGAGACTTGGCCGAAGCGCAGCCGAGAGCGGACTTATACAGCAGAATGAAGAGGAACAACTTGCCTTGCAAAGACATTGGGCGGCTTCATTACGCCAATCGGGCAAAGGTGCTGCAGCGGATAATTACAGCTCCCGCATGAAGTCATTTTTAGCCGGTTACTTCTCGGTGAGCGGGAGAGCGGCGCCGAACTGGCTGCTGCTTCCGACTGAAAAGACGGTTGGCGCTGTCGTAATGGCGATGAATGAGGAGCAGTCATTGAAGGCGGCGATTGAAGAGCTGGAGAGACTTCCGCTGCAGGAAATTGTCATCATTGTTAATGGCTCTACCGATAACACGCTGCATAACGCAAGAAACAGCGGCCGGGCGATTGTTCTCCATTACACGAGTCCGCTTGGGCATGACGTGGGGAGAGCTATCGGCGCGAAAGTCAGCGTATCGGAGGTTATGCTGTTTGTTGATGCGGACATTCCGATCGATGCCGAAAAGCTGCTTTCCTTTATTCGGCGGATTGATGGAGGGCTGGATGTAGCCTTAAATGATTTGTCGCCGTTCATCGGGTTATTCGAGGGAAGAGATGAAGTAACGATGCTGAAGGAATTTCTCAATCGCTCCATACAGCGCGAGGATTTATCCATTAATTCATTAACGGCTGTACCCCATGCGATGTCCCGGCATGCGATCGAGACAATTGGGCCTGCTAATTTGGCCGTTCCACCGAAGGCGCAAGCGATTGCGTTGAAATCAGGGCTTCGTGTAGGCGTTGGCGGAAGCGTTGATGTGATCACACGCAATCGGGTCCGGAACTCCAATACGGGGGCAGGCAACGAAATGATTCAGCTGATCGTTGGCGACCATATGGAGGCACTTGGCTGGGCGATGGGAAGCTCTGAGCCAAGACTCACGTATGCAGACAACGTTAGAATGAGGGGATCCAATTGAGAAGGGATGAGCAAACGGAATTAACGAGCATCATCATTCCCACCTACAATGGACTCTCTCTGCTGCGCGAGGCTATTGCTTCGATTCGCAATTGCACGACGGAGCCCTATGAGCTTATCGTCGTCGACAATGGCTCGACCGATGGAACGATTGCTTATTTGCAGGAGCAAAATATTACCTTCATCTCTCATCCTGGGAATAGGGGGTTTCCCGTTGCTTGCAATTGGGGGCTTCGGCTTGCCCGAGGCGATTATTTGCTGCTGCTTAATAATGACGTTCTCGTATCGAAGCATTGGCTGAGCGGCATGCTTCAGCATTTCCGCCGGGATGCTTCTGTTGGTATCGTCGGTCCATTATCCAATTACGTAAGCGGGCGCCAGCAGATTGAAATGACAGGCAATGATGTCGAGACGGCCGCCAGGCTTATGAATGAGCACAAGGGAGAATATGAGATCGTCAAACGGGTGATCGGATTTTGTATGCTGTTCAGCCGGGGCCTGCTGCAGCGAATCGGCGTATTGGATGAACGGTTCTCCCCGGGCCACTTCGAAGATGACGACTATTGCTATCGCGCCAGTCTCGCGGGTTACCGTATCGTTATTGCGAAAGACACGTTTGTTTTCCATCATGGCAGCGCCAGCTTTAAACAAGGCGGCCAGGAAGGGCTAAACGAACTGATTGCCCGAAATCGGCAGTTGTTTATCGATAAATGGGGAATGGATCCCCATCGTTTCATATAAGCGCCGGTTCACGGCGGCAATGGGAGATGAGGGGAAACGATGGCAGCTCGGTTAAGAAAAAGAAAAACGGCGGCAACGGGACGGAAGCGCCGGAAGCGCCCGGCAGGCAGCCGGAAAAAGCGCCGTATTGTGCAGCCGCCGCCACATCCGGATGGACGTCATTATGACGAAGGTTATGACAGCGGCCATACAGCAGGTTTTGGCAGCGGATTCGAGAGCGGAATGGTCAAGGGCGGCGAAAACACCGCAGCAAGTTCAAGCTCCGAGGAAAGATTTCAGCAAGGCTACAAAAAAGGAGCCGCAGACGGACGTTATGAAGGCGGCGAAGCCATCGTTGACCGGATAATGCCCCCTCATTGCGTGCTGCCGGATACGCCTCTGGAAGCAATAATCGCCGCAGGTATAGCCGCCTATCAAGAACGGTTCGTTAGGCTGATGTCCGTCGAGCAGGTAGCGGAGCGCATTGCATTGGCTCTGGAGCAGCAGACTCCCTTATCGGTCGTTAGACTAGGGGATGGTGAATTGCTGGCGATGGCGCAGGAAACGGTTATGCCGATTGAGGCCGTACGGCAGGAAGGCAGTTTTTTATCCTATGCCGGCCTGGAAGTGCCGAATCTGGCCGTTCGCGATCAATTGCGGGATGCGGTCAGAAGGGCGGATATCGTCGGCATCCCCGTATTGCGTCAGCCCAATTACCAGATGCTGGCCGGTTCTGTACTGCAGGCGCATGGAATCGACATTCGAAGCCGGCCGTTTGCCGATTCGCTTGTGAATTACGGACTGTATAAAGGCGGTTATTTGCAGCATTTGCTTCAAGGCCGCAGAGTGCTCCTGATTGGCAATAAAGCTGAGGCGCTAGCATCTGTACTGTCCAGCTATGGCGTAACGGTCGCGGGTATAGTGACACCGGTTAACGGTGTAACGGATGCTTCAAGAGCAGCAGCTGAAGCCCAGCATCATCAATTTGATCTGGCCTTAGTCTCAGCCGGAATATCTGCGGTGCTGATTGCGGAAGAGCTTGCCCGGATTACGGGGAAGGTTGCGCTTGATTTCGGCCATATGGCGGATACCATCGTTAAAGGCGAAGCGCCTTTCTAAGTTTGATATCAGCTAAGTTATGTAGTCGCCCCGTAAGGGGCGATTTGTTCGTAGTGGAGTTCCCGCTCGCTAAAGTTTCAAGCCGTTATTAAGGAGTTGTGCCGACCGTAGCCGCCAAAGACGAGTACGTAATCGTTGCAGTCGTTCCAAGCGCAATAACGACGCCGGAGATCGTCACTTGCAGCGAATACGTGTGCGAGCCAGCAGCTAAACCTCCTGTAAAGTATGTCACCGGTATCGCTCTTTCGATCGAGAAGAGTCCAAGCAGTGTTACAGCAAGAAGGTCTACAGTTGCGACAGTCGCAACAATTGCACCGTCCTGCAGCAAATCAACTGTAATTGTAGGGTTAAGCGCAACTGCGAGAAGAGCCGTAAAGCTGATATCCACGTCAACGACACCACTCACGATGACCTGGTTAGATGCAGCTGTGACTGGAACGACGATCGATACGGCAGTAACGGCAGTATCGGCAGTTGGAATGCTGGTAGGCACAGTACCTTGAGCGCCGACTGCTGCAGAGCCTGGACCTGCGGGACCTGTTGCACCAGTAGGACCGGTAGGACCTGTTGCACCAGTAGCGCCTGTAGCGCCTGTTGCACCAGTAGCGCCAGTCAGTCCGGTTAAACCGGTCAAACCTGTTAATCCTGTTTCACTCATTTATATATCTACTCCTTTCGGTTGGTATAGTAAAGTATATGCTGATAGATTCAGAGAGCCACGGTAGCTGTACCGTGGTCAATTGTATATTTTCACAGACAGGACTGTGGCCGAGTTATTTGCCTTAATTATGAATGTCGCGGTGTATTCGTCCATTAGCTTCTCTCTAGCAAAGCATACGATGTTAATATGGCGTTTCAAATATAAAGCATCGTTTATATGAGGAGGAGCTGCGGTTTGATACAATCAGCAAGGCGAATAGTAGATTCAGAGCTTGAAGGTGAGCTTCAATGAAAGCAGTAATTATGGCGGGGGGCAAGGGAACGAGATTCTGGCCCCGCAGCACGGCGGATAAGCCGAAACAATTTCTGGCCCTCACATCGGAATACGCCACGATGCTTCAAATGACATATGACCGGTTTCGCAGTGCGCTTTCGGTGGAAGATGTCTACGTTGCCGTAAGCGAAAATTATCTGTCCATCGTAAGGGAGCAGTTGCCAGCGCTTCCTGTAGAGCAGCTTATTATTGAACCGGAGCAGCGGGATACGGCGCCGTGTATTGCCCTTACAGCGGACTTTTTTATGAAGCGGAATCTTGATGATGTGATCGTAACAGCTCCGTCCGATCAATATATACCGGATGCGGACGAACTGATGGAGGCGCTCCGCATCGCTGAGGCGGCTGCGAAGGATACTGGCGTCGTTGTAACACTTGGCATAGTGCCAACCCGCGCCGAGACTGGCTACGGTTATATAGAAGCTGCCGAAGCAACGGCCGATGAGAAATACGGCAGCCGGGTAAAGGAAGTGACCGCTTTTATCGAGAAGCCTTCAAAGGAAAAAGCGGAGATATTGATACAGTCTTCCAACATATATTGGAATAGCGGCATTTTTATATGGAGGCCATCTACGATTGCTGGCTACATGGAGCGGTATCAGCCCCAGATGTGGCGGATTTTCAGGCAGGAGGGAGCAGCGCTGCAGGAAGCGTATAGACAGCTGCCGAAGCTTTCGATCGATTACGCAATTATTGAGAAGCTGGAGCTGCTCTATACGATTCCGATCGAATTTACTTGGGACGATGTTGGCACATGGACGTCACTAGAGCGCGTATTCGAGACCGATGATGACGGAAATATGATGTTTGGCCGCATCTATCCGCTATCTACACGCCGAAGCATCGTATACTCCGAGCAGCAAAAGGTCGTCGTAATCGGTGTCGAGGATTTGATTATCGTATCGACGGGGGAGGGATTGCTCATCTGTCATAAAAGCGAAGAGCAAAACGTGAAGCAAGCGATCGAAGCCATGAATTCCGATCAGGAGGATCGTGAGGCATGAAAGCATTGATTACAGGCATCAACGGCTTTGCTGGCAGCCATCTGGCTGAGCATTTGCTTGGCAGTGGTTTCGAGGTGTCTGGTACGATCCGAAGCAGCAGTTCCCTCCGGCATATCGTGCAGCTGCAGGATACGGTGCGGCTGTATGAATGTGAACTAACGGACCATGCTGCCGTAGAAGCGATGATTGCGGAGCTTCGGCCGGATCTCATCTTTCATCTCGCTGCGCAAAGCTTTATTCCGGATTCTTGGGCCGCACCGATGGAGACGATTCATAATAATCTCTCCTGTCAGGTGCATTTATTGGAGGCGATGCGAAAGCATTGTCCCTCTGGAAAAATATTAATCGCCTGCTCCAGTGAGGAATACGGGCAAGTAGAGGCGGATGAGGTGCCGATTAAGGAAACGAATCCGCTCCGTCCGTTAAGCCCTTATGCAGTGAGCAAAATCGCGCAAAACTTTTTAGGCTATCAATATTTCAAAAATTACGGTTTGTACGCAGTGTGTGTCAGGACGTTCAATCATACCGGACCAAGGAGAGGCGAACAGTTCGTCACCTCTAACTTCGCCAAGCAGATTGCAGAGATAGAAAAGGGGCTTAAGCCGCCCGTGCTTTATGTCGGCAATCTGGAGGCCAGGCGTGATTTTACAGATGTAAGAGATGTCGTTCGCGCTTACGGTCTGGCGCTAGATAAATGCGAGCCGGGGGATGTTTACAATATCGCGTCCGGAGTTGGCCGGGAGGTCCGGGAAGTGTTGAATATACTGCTCGGCTTCAGTACAACGCAAATCGATATCCAGCAAGATACCGCTCGCTTACGGCCATCGGATGTGAAGGTCGTTGTCGGTGACTATTCAAAGTTTCATGCGAGAACTGGCTGGCAGCCTGAAATCCCGTTCGAATCGACTTTGCTTGATCTATTGAACTATTGGCGGGGAATCGTATCATAGGAAACAAAAAAAGGTCCGAGAGCGGCGATGGAACAAGTTCATGCGCTGTCTTGGGCCTTTTTCTGGTTTATAGGGGAAGCAGACCGAGCTGTGCCAGTCTAGCCTTCATGCGCTGACCGACTGCCAGTGGAGAAAACTCGTTGCGAATCGTATACTTGCCATTAGCAGCGAGGGATGCCCGCCATTGTGGTTCATCCGCCAGTCTTTTCATATAATCTGCTGCATGCTGGATATCAGGCTCCGCCCAAATTTGATAGCTTTTGTAGGGACCCCAGTCTTGCCCGACTTGTACAAGCTTATAGTTGACGGGACAGGAATTGGTAATGTTCATAAAATCGGTATTGCCCGACCAGTTCGTACCGATGACGGGTTTGCCCAGATACATCGATTCGGCCAAACCAAGCCCAAAGCCCTCTGCCCGGTGCAGCGAAACAAAGCTGTCGCAGCACTGCAGCAGGGAGTTGACCTCAAGGCGTGACAGCGAGCGGTCGATCAGATAAATGTTAGCATGCTCCGCAGCCAACTGGCGGATGGGGGCAAATTCCTCCGGGCGGAAGCTGGCATTGTTCAGCTTCAGTACGAGCCCAACCCGGGGGTCGTTTTTGGCAAAAGCAAGCTTGAACGCTTCGACTGCCGCTTGCGGATTTTTACGTGAAGCGGAGCTTTGGGCGTCATACATCATAAGAAACAGAAATCGTCCGCTGGGCAGTCCGAAGTGGCTCCTGTTGTACTCGGAGGCTACCTGTACGCTTACGCCGTGCGGAATGGCAATGACCGGAACGGGAGATTTCCTCGCAATCGAATCGGCGACGAAGCGGCTGCAGGTCCATACCTCCTGCACGAGCTTGAAGGCATCCGCATATTCGTCAGGAAAGTCCGGCAGCTCCCAGTGCCAGTAGCCGATATTATACCGGTTCTGTGCGAGCGAAGGCCCGAAATGCTCCATTGCAGGAGCCATGAAGTCTGCATTAATATGGAAGACATTTGTATTATAAAGCGGTTCGTTTAATTCTTTATGCGACCAGCTGTCATCGAGCATTCTCGAGGACACTTTAATCGGGTAGTCTAGCAAGCCGAATGGAATGCCGGCAGCATTCGCTGATCTTGCAGCCAGCCTGGCCGATTCGCCGATTCCCATTTCTGCCCGGATGAAGCCGACAATGTTCAGCCCTTGCGGATAGATGGGAGGGCTTGACTGTGCTTCTGTGGTATTCGGCTGAGCAGTAAGCTGCTTTTTGAATCGCCGCAGCCGTTTGCGGCTTCGTCTTCTCGCTTGCCGCGGTTTCCTTCTGGAACGGACTCTTCTAGTCCTTCTTTTTCGCTTGAGCGATTTGTTCGAAGATTTTACTTTCGATCTGGATCTTTTCTTATGAGTCCGGCGTCTTGAGCGCTTTTCCATCATTCCCTTCCTCTCTGCGGGGAGCGGAAATCATTTCGTTTCTAGTGTATTCACGGGAACGGCTGCCATGGCAGGCGTTTGCCCTTTTCATTAAAAAAAGCGGCATTTGTCCCGCTTCGGCAAGCATAGGGAGACAGGCGGATCATGTTATTTTCTTGGCTTTTCACAGACGCTTTGCTATAATGAGCCTATTAATTCAATTGAATCGTTAAGGGGAGCTGGCGGAGGCCGGCTGAGAGGGAGTTTCGAGTCAACTCCGACCCGTATACCTGATCTGGGTAATGCCAGCGTAGGAATGGAACCGCATCATGCAGCAAGCAGGCGTATTCAGCCTCTTCTCGTCATGCGCCAAACAGCCGACTAATGGGCGTCCTCCGTATCAGGGGGGCGCCTTTTCTTTATCGTTAGCCGAATTCCCGATCACACGATTTGATGAGAGACAGAAAAGGAGAGAATGGATATGAGGGGAACAAAAACAGGAATAGGGAGAGCGGCAATTGCGCTGCTTGCGGTAATGATGGTGCTTGCAGGCTGCGGAGCCGCAAAAAATAACGAAGCAGGCACAGAACCGAATGGCAATACGGGCGGCGAACTGAAGAAGGTAACGGTCGTACTCGACTGGACGCCGAATACGAATCATACCGGGTTGTATGTTGCCCGGGACAAAGGCTTTTTCAAAAATCATGGACTTGACGTCACGATTATCCAGCCTGGACAGGACGGCGCTGATAAAATGATCGCTTCCGGTAAAGCGGAATTCGGCGTCAGCTATCAAGAATCGCTTACGATGGCGCGAATTGCCGGCTTGCCGATCGTTTCGGTAGCGGCGGTCATTCAGCACAACACATCGGGCTTTGCCTCGCCAGTGGCTAAAGGCATCGATTCACCGAAAAAATTCGAAGGAAAAACGTATGGAGGATGGGGCGCTCCAGTAGAAGCAGCGGTAATCGAATCCATTATGCAGGAGGAGCAAGCTGATGTATCCAAGGTGAAAATCTTGAGCATTGGCGATAGTGACTTCTTCACAGCTGTAAAGCGCGACATCGATTTCGCATGGATTTTCTACGCATGGACGGGTGTCGAAGCAGAGCTTCGCGGCGAGAAGCTGAACATGGTGTACTTGACGGACTATAGCGATAAACTGGATTACTATACGCCAATATTGACTGCAAACGAGAAGATGATTGCAGAGCAGCCGGAACTCGTTAAAGCTTTCGTTGCAGGTGCGTCTGAGGGTTATCAATTTGCAATTGATCATCCGGAGGATGCAGCCGAAGTGCTTATCAAAGCAGAGCCGGACTTGAATGCAGAGCTGGTGCGTGCGAGCCAGAAGTGGCTGAGTCCTAAATATAAGGATGACGCACCGCGCTGGGGCGAGCAAAAGCTTGAAGTATGGAATAACTACGCCAAATGGATGTTTGATCATAAGCTGCTGGACAAAGAGCTTGAAGCCGATAAAGCATTCACTAACGAATTTTTGCCCAAATAAGGATTGGCTCCGTCAGGAGCGGGAGTAACGGAGAAAATAATGGACAAGGGGATAGGAACATGGCAAACGCATTGGTCAGCATTCAAATTTTACCGACAACACCGGAAGGACAAAGCGTTTATCCTTATGTAGACCGGGCAATCGAGATTATTAAAGCATCGGGAGTCCCTTACCGGGTAGCTCCGCTGGAGACGACGATGGAAGGCGAACTGGGACAATTGCTGAGCGTTGTGCAGCAAATGAGCGAAGCGATGGCTGAGCTTGGCTGCCCGTCTGTTATTTCGCAAGTTAAGATTTACTACAACCCGGCGAACGGCGCTTCGATGGGAAGACTGCTGGAGAAATATCCGGATGGACAATAGCAAATCGGGCTGGCGATCGATCTATCCGCCTGTACTCGTTATCGCGGTATTGCTTGCGGTATGGGAAGGGGCTGTCGTCTGGGGAGGCGTGCCGGAGTGGAAGTTGCCCGCTCCCTCTGTCATCGTAAAGGAGGCCATCGCCATATGGCCCCGGCTGATGCTCCACACCGGAGCGACGGTGCAGCTTGCGCTGATCGGCTTTGCAGGCGGTGCGGCGGCGGGCTTTGCGCTCGCCGCTTTGCTGCATCTGATCCCCGGAGCGCGAAGAGCATTTTATCCTTTATTGGTGTTGTCCCAGAACGTACCGGTTGTTGCAATTGGACCTATTCTGACGATTTGGCTGGGCTATGGCATTTTGCCAAAGCTCATTCTCGTCTGGATCGTTTGTTTTTTTCCAGTATCGGTTGCCATGCTGTCGGGTCTTAACGATACCGATCCGGTGCTGCGCAATTACATGCGTATGATCGGCGCTTCGAGGCAGCAGCAATTTTGGCGGCTGGAACTGCCGAATGCCGTAACACATTTGTTTTCCGGGCTTAAAATCGCAGCTACTTATGCCGTTCTCAGTGCGGTGGTCGCGGAGTGGATTGGGGCTGAGAAGGGGCTTGGCCACTTTATGCTCCTCTCCTCCAAGGGCTACAAGGCTGCCAGTGTCTTTGCATCTGTGTTTCTTATCGTCGCGCTAAGCTTGACGTTGTTCGGCTTGGTCGTATTGGCGGAAAAGCTTGTCGTCCGCTGGCGGCCAGCGAAGGAGGCGAAGAAGGTCTAATGAGCAAAGCACAATGGGCGCTTGAATTGAAGGATGTACGTAAAAGATTTGTGAGCCGGGGCGGAGCCAAGGAAGTGCTTGGAGGGATATCGCTGACGGTGCGGGACGGAGAATTCGTCTCGATCATCGGTCCTTCCGGCAGCGGAAAGACGACGCTATTTCAATTAATTGGCGGTCTTGCTCCGCTCAGCGGCGGCGAGATATGGATGGACGGGTGCAATACAACGGGCCAACGCGGTCATATTGCTTATATGCCCCAGCAAGCTTCGCTTATGCCTTGGCTCACCGTCAGAGGAAACATCGAGCTCGCCTTGCAAATCGCAGGCATTGACCGGAAGCAGGCAAGGGATAAAGCTGCGGATTGGCTGAGGCGCATCGAGCTCGACTCATATGCCGAATCTTATCCGCATGCTTTATCTGGTGGGATGCAGCAGCGTATTTCTTTTCTTCGTGCACTGCTGTCACCGAAGCCTTTCATGCTGCTGGATGAACCGTTTGGCGCGCTGGATGCGCTCACCCGCCAGCAGATGCAGCAATGGCTGCTGGCGATTTGGGAGGCCAACCGCCGCTCTGTACTGCTAGTAACCCACAGCATAGAAGAGGCACTGCTGCTATCCGATCGAATTATCGTTTTATCGGCAGCTCCGGCAGTTATCGTAGATGAGATCGTCGTTCCGTTCGCAAGACCCCGCAAGGAATCGCTATGGACGGACCCGGAATTCAACACGCTCAAGCAGCGCATATATGAGCAGCTTCATCAGCCGACCGTATAGAACAAGTATTACTATGGAAGTATTGGAAAGGAAATGATCCCGTATGCCCCAGTCAATCGGCATTGATGCCCATATCCATCTTGACTCCTACCCAGCGGATGAGCAGCAGCCGATGTTGAATCGCGCAATCGCTGATGGTGTGGAGGCGGTAATTGCCGTATCTATGCATAAGGCGTCGTGCGAGGCAAACCGAGAGCTGGCCTTCCGTAATCCAGGCATCGTTCATCCCGCATACGGCTTTCACCCCGAACAGCCATTGCCGGAGGCCACGGAGCTGGACGCGTTGTTCGCGTGGATTCATGAACGTAATGAAGAAGGGGAGACTTTTGCCATTGGTGAAGTTGGCTTGCCTTACTATACGCGAACGGAAAGCGAGGCAGGGGGCAAGCCTTTTGATGAGGCACCCTATCTGGCCTTGCTGGACCGATTTGCGGCCTTGGCAGCAGAGCTGGATCGTCCGCTTATCCTTCATGCCGTATATGAGGATGCAGCTAAAGCGATCGAATTCCTTCAGCGCCATGGCGTGCGGAGAGCACATTTCCACTGGTTCAAGGGTGATGAGGCGACCATAGCCCGTATGATTGCATCCGGTTTCTTCGTTTCGATCACACCGGATGTCGGGTACGAGGAGGAAATTCAATCGCTTGTTCGCCGTTATCCGCTGGAACTGTTAATGGCAGAGACCGACGGCCCTTGGCCGTTCGAAGGCGAGCATGCCGGCAAGCAAACAGAACCGGGGATGATTGCCTCCGTTGCGGCAGAGATTGCGGCAATCAAAGGATTGACGGTTGAAGAGACAATAAGGACGCTGCGTGACAATACGCGGAGATTTTACAGCTTGGCAGCGTCTGCTGTATAGAGTTGATAGAACGATAGTAGAAAGGATTCAAAGCGGTGCCGGCAGGCTCCGATTTGAATCCTTTTTTTAATGAATAGTAGCGATTTGTCCTCCCGCCCTCGTCTATTTCTCTCGAAACCGAACGCATGCCTAGGTCAAGCAGGTACATTTTTAGATGGTGGCAATATGCTATAGAATACACAGGGGAACAAAGGCAAGGAGGATAGCAATGGTATCAATCGGAGTGTTTTGGGGTTACTCCTTCGTCACCTCTTTCGATCAGGAAGGAATCGGCAGATATTTCTTCCGTCTAATAGAAGGACTGCTATCGAAGCGGGTCTATCAAATGAAAGTCGCTGTTCAACCTTGCAATTATGACGAGCTGGAACGAGTGCTGCAGCCATTGCAGCGCAGTTATGGCGTTAATCTTGAGCTTATTAAGTTTACGCATGTGCGTGATTTAAACCGGAGGGCGAACGTAGATATTTGGATCGTGCCATATGTAAGCCTGGATAATGCCCTCCAGCTAAGCAAACCTTTTTTGCTGTGTCTGCATGATCTCGTCTATCGGCATCCATTTCTAAGTGAGATATACCGGAGCAAATACCCCGAAGCATGCGCCCGTCTGGAGCTTCTTGCACCATTGATGTGCCAGCGCGCAGCGGCAGTCATATTCAATTCAAACTACATTTTGCAATATGACGGTCTGGAAGGGATGGGGCTGCCGAGATGGAAAACGGCGCTTATCCGCACATCGGCTCCCGTGGAGGAATTTCAGCTGTTCGGCATGCTTTCGGAACGGAGATTTCGCCAAAAATATAACTTATTGCAGCCGTACTTCTTGTTCCCGTCCGCTGTGCGCGATCATAAAAATCATTATCGGCTTGCGCAAGCCTTCTTGAATTTCCTTCATACACGTGAAGGGAGACGGTCGAATCTGCAGCTGGTTTTTACCGATCATGCGCAAAACCATCCGCTCGGCGGTGAGATCGATAGGCTGGTACAGAGCTGCAGCATTGTGGCGCATCGGAGCAGCGTACGCTTTATCGGACGTATTCCATCGCATGATCTGCCCAGTCTGTACCGCTATGCTAAGGGTACAATCGTTCCTACGTTGTTTGAGGGCAGTCTTCCGTTTCCCATCCTGGAATCGTTGACGATGAATACGCCGCTTGCTGTGAGCCGAATTCCGGTCACAACGGAGCTGGTGAACGATATGAACAGCTTTAATGACTTTGATCCATATTCCTTAGCGGAAATGCAGGCGGCAATTTCCAAGCTATGGCGTGCGGATCCGTCTCTGGTGGAGCGGCAAAAGCAGGAGCTTAACGCCGTACTGCAGCGAAGATGGTCTGATGTTGCCGCAGAATATGGCCTTGTTATTGCTAATGTGTTGAGATTGTCAAATTAAGAGGTGATGGATCATCATGGCTCCTATTACGAGAAAACAATTTATAGAAGCGCTTGCGCCTACTGTTATTCAATTGCGCCGTGAAGGAGGCGTTCTGCTTCCTTCCGTGCGGCTCGCACAATGTTTGCTGGAAACCGGGGGCATGATTCATCCCTGGTATAATCTCGGCGGCATTAAAGTTGGCGGAGGAAAACCGAATGCTTATTGGCAAGGTCAGGCTGTCGTAAAAGGAACCTGGGAATATGTCGATGGAAGGAACGTCGACGTTAAAGCTGCGTTCCGTGCATATAACAGTGTCTATCATTATATGAAAGACCAAGAGCTGCTGCTCGCGACGCCCCGCTATTCCCGCGTCCGGTCTGCAGCTACGCCTGAACTTCAAGCGCAAATGCTCCGGGAGTGCGGCTATGCAACCGACCCGGCCTACGAGAGGAAATTGACCGCAATTATTCAGCAGTATGGGCTGCGCAGTTATGATGCGGCTTCCGCTGCGTCCGATCCTGCTGCGCCTTCGGAGGGAGGCGCCTTTCAGAAGTCGCCAGCGGCTCCAATTCTCGTAAATGGACTTGTTGCTGCGATAGGCCGGAAGCAGCCTGGAGGAACAGTCTGGGTACCGGCCAGATCGCTCGGCGAATCGCTCGGAGGCGAGGTAGGCTGGACGGGAACACAGGTAACAATTAACGGCAAGACGATTGAGACGGTGCTGGATGTGCGCACCGGATACGTGCCTGTCAGGGAGTTGGCGGCGGCTCTCGGCCTGCAGACGATCTGGGAGCAATCTACGGGCACTGTTACACTTAAGAAATAAGAGTGGCCGCCTGTGCGACTTAGCTTTGAAGTTGCATATTGAAAAACAATAAGAAACCGTTCTTTCGTAAAATGGAGATTCCAACTGCCATCTACGGAAAAACGGTTTCTTTTGTACACTTAATATAGAATGCTGCATTCCAGCTATGATTTCTAATGATTAGCGAATCAAGGCCGGATCGTAACCCTTGTATGGATAGGGACGATTTGCGATAAGGCAACGACATCTTCGTTGTACATTCGAATGCATCCGTGTGATACTAGATGTCCGATGGAGGAGGGATCGTTCGTGCCATGTATGCCATAGTGCGGCTTGGACAGGCCCATCCAGAACGCCCCGAACGGACCGCCGGGATTGGGTTGCTTGTTGATGATCATAAATTCGCCTGTAGGAGTCTCTGTAACCATTCGGCCGATACCGACGGGAAAGGCACGGACGACGATATCGCTGTCCAGCAGATAAAGTGTTCGGTCTGACAAATCGACGATTATGCGATAAGCAGGCATGACAGCCTCACCCCTTTGCATGTAGGTCGATATCACTGTATGTGAGAGGAGGGAGCCCGGACACGGCGCTAGCGGAGATGGCTAGGAAGCAGTTGTCAGTTTGGCGCTGTTGCGAAGAACGAATAAGTAGAAGCCGATGTAGTAAGTGATTAGAATATAGAAGACGAGCGCAGTCCAGGGGTCACCGGCGAACTGCTGCATTTGCACAGCATTCCCATTTACTGCTGTCTGAGCTGCGCCGCTCCCGCTTGTGAACGTAATCAAGAAGCGGTAAGCGATTCTGCCGACAAACAAAGCGACGACGAAAGCTTCAATGGCAATATGTGTACGGTAATAGAGAGTATCCTCCCGCTGCTCAAACCGTGAATGCTTGATTGCAAAATAAACGATAACCGCACCTAACGCCAAGCCAACCGCATCAAAAGCGAACAACTGCGGCTTGGTAAAGCCTGCGGTCAATAACAGGATGCCGATAACGGAAAAAATGCCGATTCTGACTTTCAGCCTTCTCGGATTATAAGGCTGGAAGCCTACCGTGCGTTTGAATCTGCGATACAGGAAGAAAAAAATGATTAGAACCGGAACCGCGTAATGAGTCAGTAATTCCACCGGATTATCACTCCTAGATAGTTTATACGAAATATGATTTCTATTTTCTTATATAAAATTACCTGGACATCAAGTCTTCAATCGCATGAGCGATCCGGTCTGAGTGAAATGGCTTGACGATAAAGTCGTTTGCTCCGGCCTGCAGCGCTTCAATAATTAGCGCGCGCTGGCCCATGGCGGAGCACATAATGATTTTGATATCGGAGCTGATGGCTTTGATTTCTTTGACTGCGCTTATTCCGTCCATCTCCGGCATCGTAATGTCCATCGTAATGAGATCAGGCTGCAGCAGCTTGAATAGCCGGATGGCTTCCACACCGTTCTCAGCCTCCGCAATAACCTGATGACCTATATTTTCGATGATTGCCCGTAACGTTTTCCGCATGAAGGCCGCATCGTCTACAATCATTACTTTCAATTCTTCCATTTCCAATTCCTCCTTTATACAAAACTAAGAGTAATGGGAATGTCTGAACAATATCTGAACAATATCTGAACATGGAGAGGATTAAGTTTCAATTCGTCCGTTCCGGATCGTCCAGGATTGATGCCACTGCTGAATGTGCTCGGGTATATCGATACCCAGCTCTTCCTCCATCAGCTTGTGCAAGGAACGGTATTGCTCTTCTACAGCCCATCTCTCGCCATTGCGGTCATGCAGCTTCATGAGCCCGAAATGGGCCTCTTCGTAATAGGGCTGCAGAGCAACGATCCGTTTATACACTTTCAATGCCTGAATCTGCTGGCTGCTGTCTGCATAAAAGGAAGCTAATTGCATCGCATGATGCAGCCATACGGTACGAAGCCGCTGCCGTTCGCTCTCTGCCCACATATAATCATAGCCGCCAAAATAATCGCCTTCATAGTAATCGAACCAATTCTGATGCTGGCTGCAATTGGATGCTTGAAGCGGAGGCAGTTCATTGATTCCTTTTTCCCAAAGGTCGGCGTCATTGCCCACTTCGCCCAGATGTAAGATGTAGCCCTCGCCACCGCTAATATTACCGATTTCAATAGGGAGACCGGCTTGCTTCAAGCACTGCCTGACCTGATAGACCGTCGTATAGAGATGCGTCGACGCTTTCTTCAAATCATCGCCCGGCCATAGCAGCTCCAGCAAGGCATCTTTGCTGACAAAACGTTCCCGGTGGTGCAGCAGGTAAGCGAACAATTCCTGTGCTTTGGATGTCCTCCATTTGAATACGGCCGTCGTCTGGTGAATTGCGGCTGTATAGCGCAAGGTTTGCAAGCAGTAGACAACAGGGCGGTTTGAAGGGGGACTCAGTTGAACCGCTGGCTTTTGAATGACGCCAGAATATCTCTTTTCCAATCGCTGTATCGTCTTCGCCAGCCGTGCCCGATGAATCGGCTTCAGAACATAGTCCAGTGCATTGACGTCGAATGCTTCCAGGGCAAAATCGTCATGTGCGGTAATGAACACGATATCTGCGGCGGGATAGGCGCTCTGAATGAGTTCAGCTGCCTGCAGGCCGTTCAGCTCCGGCATGTTGATATCGAGAAAAACGACATCCGGTTTTTGAGCCGAGGCTTCTTTAATAGCCTGTAAAGGTTCGGTATAGGAGGCTATCACCTCAATATTGTCCCAATCTTTCATTAAATGAATCAATTGCTGCAGAGCGAGCCGTTCGTCGTCTACCAGTATGGCCCGAATCATAGAGGTTTCACCACTTTATTCGTAATGTCATTTCTATTGAATCTATCATTGTAAAATGTTGCGTTAAAGCGCCGCTGTGTGAAGAGGCAAGGTAAACGTTCATGCCTGTAAGTCAGACAGGGAAGAGCAGGCAAGCAGCCGGCAATATGATGGCATATAACAATAGGCCGGCAATAGAGTATTACAATGATGCATTTATCCAATTATGCAGCTTTCCCGGTAGCGTCATTCCACATTTTCAGCTGGCTAACATTTCAGCAATAGCTTATCGTTATTGATTCAGAATGGCAAGGCTGGCAAGGTGTTTAGCCAGATAAACTGTCATTTTCGTCACAACCAAACTTAGTTCGACATCTAGCAGCAATTTCCTTTTCTCATGTCGAAAACGATTTTTCTCAGCATGCAGGAGAATCAGCAACTTAATCCGAAGTGTAACACGTCTGGTACGATATCGACCCTTTTTAGAGCCGGAATCGGAGAAAGAGGAGGCAGCCTGAGATGCCGGATTCAACCCGCGCGAACAGACGTTACATGCCGGGACTGGATGGTTTGCGCGCCATTGCTGTACTTGCTGTTATCGCTTACCATCTGCATCTGCCTGGAATGCCCGGAGGGCTAATGGGCGTGACGGTGTTTTTCGTTCTCTCCGGTTATTTGATTACCGATATTTTATTTATGCAGCGGGCCAATCACGGACGATTTGATCTGAAGTCTTTCTGGATAAGGCGGGCAAGAAGATTGCTGCCAGCTATGCTGCTGATGATTGCAGCCGTCTCGTTATGGCTCGTCATTACCGATACGGGCCGCTTTCATTCCTTAAGGGGAGAACTGCTCTCTTCACTTACCTACGTATACAATTGGCAAATGATTTTTCAGAATGTTTCTTACTTTGAACGTTTTGGACCGCCATCGCCGTTTGGCCATATCTGGTCGCTGGCGGTGGAAGAACAGTTTTATCTGGTATGGCCTTTGGTACTGGTGGTTCTGCTTCGCTTTGTGCCGAAGAGAGGGAAGCTGGCGTTATGGCTGCTTGGCGCTGCGGCTTGCTCCGCGCTTCTGATGGCACTGCTCTATCAGCCGGGGGAGGATCCAAGCAGAGTTTATTATGGAACGGATACGAGAGCCTTTGCTTTGTTAATTGGAGCAGCACTTGCCGTAATGTGCCCGAGCGGGCGTCTATCAGAGACGCTAAGCCGTGGAGACAGGCGAATTGTGGACACTATTGGTGTAGTAAGCCTGCTCGTCATCGCGTACTTTATCGCCCGCGTCGGACAATATGACGATTGGCTATACAGGGGCGGCATGCTGCTGGTAGCGATTGCTACGGCCGCAGCTACGGCGGTGCTGGCGCACCCGGCTAGCCGGTTATCCGTTTTGTTCGGAAGCAGGCCGCTCCGCTGGATCGGCGTTCGTTCCTACGGCATTTATTTATATCATTTTCCTATTATCGCGCTGTCGACACCGCTTGCCGAGGCACAGGAGTTTCATCCGCTTAGAGCCATGCTTCAATTGGCAGCTACGCTGGCTTTAGCTGAGCTTTCATACCGGTATGTTGAGGTGCCAATCCGTCAAGGCGAGTTCGGAAGTCTAATTCACGGCTTTCGGGAAAAAAGCGGCTTTAATCGTCTGGGAAGAGAATCGTTGGCGGCCATAATGGCACTGGTTGTACTCGGCGGCTGCCTGGTCGCATACTCGAGCCTGCCTGGAGGGATTAAAGTCAATGCGGCAGTAGCAGGTCTAGCTTCCGGCCAGCAGGAAGAAGAGGCGACAATAGGGAGCGGCAATGAGATGACGGAGCACGGGGCGGCGGATTTAGGAGAGGAGGGCCCGCCGCTGGGGACGGGGATGTCACCTGGTGAGATTGATGTGACGGAGGGGGCTTTGGACCCGTCGTTGACACCGGCAGCATCGTCAAAGGGAAACGGGCAGCCGGATGGAGAGACAGGTTCAGGTTCAATGATATCGGGATCATCGGTTCCAGGGTCAGTAACGTCAGCATCTAATAAACCAGCATCTCATCCATCATCAGATCTAAAAGTAACTCCTTCATCTATGACGATGCCCACTCCGAAGCCATCATCTGCTCCTAAGACAACATTACCAGCATCAGCTAGCTCAAAACCTGCGATATCATCCGGTACTCAGGGATCAGCATCTGCAGGCTCTGTAGGGAAGGCGTCAGATGGTATCACGGTAATAGGCGATTCGGTTATTTTGGACGCGGCTCCATATTTGGAGAAGCTGGTGCCGGGCATTCAAATAGACGGCAAGGTAGGCAGACAAATGAAACAAGCGATAACGCTTGTTGAGCAGCTGAAGAAGGATGGCAAGCTTGGGGGCATCGTCGTTATCGAGCTTGGAACGAATGGGGCGTTTACAAAAAAACAGCTGACGTCTCTTTTGGACGCCATCGGCAAGGAGCGCAAGGTTCTTCTCGTCAATACGCGGGTACCGCGTGATTGGCAAGATAAAGTCAATGAAATGATTGGCGATTTCACAGCAGACAAAAATAACGTGTCCCTAATTGACTGGTTTGCGGCTAGTGAGGATGAGAAGGATTACTTTGGCGACGATGGCGTTCATCTCAAAAAGGCAGGCGCCAAGGCGTATGCAGAGATGGTAGCGAAGGCGCTTGAAGGATAGCAGGGAAATGGAAATAACCGTTGCGGGCATTGACCCGAAACGGTTATTTTTTGCTGATAGCGAACAATGCGTTCGCAAGTCTGTCCCCGTCAGTCCTGGTGATAGAACGCGGCTACGGATTGTTTTTCACGCCAAAAAGGTAGTTCATTATTTTTGACAAGTTGATGATGCACACTGCTACTAAAAATAAAAGAATCGTACCTTCGACAGGCGTTATCGTCCCGTCATAAGCGAAAAAAACGATTGAAATCCCCAGAAGCCACAAATTCAGCCCCACATATTCAGAAAGCAATTTCACTGCCCGATACACCCCCTTCTATTTAAATATATCGCCGTTTCACCTATATAATGAAATTATAATACAACTGTGTGCTTTACGGCAAAATTGGTTTTTTTGTAATGGGGATGAGGTGTGGTTGGTGCAGAGGCAGAGGTATGGAGCAAAGAGCAAAAAGGCATAAGGCGCTCACTGCGCAAATCGGTTCATGCTGTCTTTCTAGATTCCATGCTCGGGCTCGCCGGGGCGATCGAACATTATGAGAAACTGCGAAAAGCCAGCATGAACTCGATTCGCTCCGCTCTGCTGTTGAATGTCCCTCTTTAAAACAGAGCGTTGCCAGCTGTGGCAACTAACAAGTCACCAACCGCATGAAACAACTCGTAACGAACCGTATTCGCAAATTAGCGCAATAATTTTCATAAGTATATGGAGAATATGAGGTTCTGATGTTTTTTACGCGGAATAATGTCCTTTTTTTCTTTATTGAGAAAATGACTTCCACAATAAAGAAGATATGTTCAATAGACGGTCATAAAGACCTCTAGGAGCTTGAATTAGTGAATTTTGTTGTTGTAAATAGCGAAGCTGGTTCGTTATGAGGTCTGGCTGGGGTAAGCAGAGGATGTTGGACAAATTTGAGCATTATTTAAGCATCTCAAATTCGTATTGCAATATGAAAAGTTTGAGCGTAAATGATAATTCAAACTGTCC
>NZ_CBVJ010000019.1 GCF_000513275.1 Paenibacillus gorillae
AAACTGTCCATGTCTATTTTCACTAGCGGAGTTGGAACAAACAAAAGCAATTAGAAGCTCCATTTGGTGAATTTTAAGTCTCATCATCCAATGTCCCTGCTATGTGATTTGCTTGATGTATGGAGAAGCGCTTACTATCGATATATTAAGCGCAAACAAGCAGACCCTGATGGAGAAATCAAGCAACGCATCAAGGCGATATATATACAGAATGAGTGAACATACGGCTGTAGGAGGATTCAAGGTGACTTAGAACGTCAGTACAACGGTGAACCATAAGAAAGTAATACGACTAATGCAAGAAATGGGTATTAGATCTATTATTCGTGCTAATGTCCCTACTTTAGTAATTATCAAGTCGCACAATCAGATGGCAGAGTATCTCCAAATCTTTAGGATTGTCAGCATGTCGCACAGGGGCAATTGCATAGAGAACGCCGTAATGGAGAGTTTTTCTCTTATCTGAAGGCGGAAGCATTCTAACCCTATGATAGTAGTTTAATTGGCGAGGTTCAACAACGAATTGAGGGGTTCATTCGATTTTACAATAATGAACGAATCCAAATTAAATTTAAAAAACAGACACCAATTGATTATCGACTACAATGTACAGCATGAGCGTGTTAGAAAAAACAACTGTTAGAACAGGACTTCATTAGGCTAATGGGCAGTTTAGTTCCAATATGTGTTAAAGTTAAGGGGGCTTGATGAACTTAAGGTGAATTTCGTTAATGAAAGGTAGGGAAGCAGATGGGGACCG
The DNA here is from genome assembly GCF_000513275.1 of Paenibacillus gorillae. Classification (GTDB taxonomy): domain Bacteria; phylum Bacillota; class Bacilli; order Paenibacillales; family Paenibacillaceae; genus Pristimantibacillus; species Pristimantibacillus gorillae. The sequence goes on from NZ_CBVJ010000019.1 coordinate 761, forward strand.
ACATTCATGTATATATCGAGCAAAAAACAATCAAAAATGACAATCCTTTGATGACTGAATGGAATAGCATAGATGAATGGTCAAATGACCCTTACTTTGAAGTAACGGAAGTTCGGAAAAAATATTGGACAGATAGAAATTATCTATTATTTGCGATATTAGCGAATGTAAGAAATCGATATAATATTCAACCTATATCGTTGCCAAAGGGACTCCCTGACGATGTAAGCCCAAAAGTGAAAATTCGAAGCGACGAGGAAAACGGGGACGCACATACAAGAAGTTGGCTTAATTTAAAAGAACTTCTCGAATATGATTGGCAACAAAAAATCGAGGATGACGGTAACCAAATCTTTCCTCTCGAAGCGTTGGTAATCCCTTTTGTGAATGAATTTATTCCTCGTTTGAGTAAAATTGACAAGCCTGAGAATGTACGTATGGTCTTTTGGTTTGATAATTAGAGTGACTTGTTGAACTAACGCGGAACGATAGCTTAATAACAACCCCTGACAGCGGACTAGATACGATCGGCATCCACGTCGTAACATTAAAAGAGGTAAAGATGAACCTAAAAGAAATCAATGATTTACCTGATTATTTATCGACGGAGACTTTAGCTTCTTACTATCACAATGTTCTAGAGAATTATGAAACCGGTAAGTTTGAAAAAGGAGATTTTCTGTCATCGCTTATTCAACTTACTGACAGGCAAGTAATGACATACGAGTTATTGAAAGAAGAAATCCGAAGCAATGTTGATGAAGTTTTATGCAAGTTGTGGAATATCGATTCTTATGAGGATGTAGATACAATTCTTTCGATTGTTGTAAACCTTGGACTGGTGGAATGCTTTAAGATTATTTCTACATCAATAAATGATGTTAAGAATGAGAAAATACTGAACGAAATAACTGACACAATTAATGAAGTTGGAGATAACATCTCAAACCCTTATCATGATTTGGAAAAACTCAGAGGAACATTAGGTTAACTGGGAACGTTAGTTGAACTCAAATAATTCGAGAAACACCATTCGTGTGCAAAGGTCTAATGAAATAATATAACCAAAGTGAAAAATTCGCATTAATGAGCTTGATCATATCGTCATTTGATGACGCACTGACAGAAGGAAAGATCGAGGATGGAATTTGGAAAAAGTTAAAGGGACATTTAATTAGTGATATTGATTTGCATAGGGAAACAATCTTGTATTGGTCGTTAGATGATGTAGAGATAGACGATTTTCAATTACACCATGTATGAAAGAGATTATCCTGGGATTGATAAATTATTCCATTAATTCCTGATTACGCTAACGATGACTATAGTTCAATCATTGAAGCGGCAGACCATATTTTGGTCTGCCGCTTTGTCATTTAAATAGTTCAGTTCATAGGGCTTTTTTCATTGTATACAATATTGGGGCTTGACCAGCTGACGGGCTTTTTTTATTTTATTGACTCTATTGCTTTATTCATTTGTTCCTCATTTGATTTAACTGAATCGCTATCGACTGTATCTGCGCCACGGTAAGTGTACTTAGTATTTTGGAGAAAATCAAAAGCGAATCTATCTATTGGCAATGCGTCTTTATCATCGTAGTGCCTTTCGACAACTGTAGATATAAATATATTGCTGAGCATATATTCGTCGTTGCTTATGTCTTTTAAATAATTTCCTTGCTTATATTCATCTAGAATATACTTTTCAAATTCTTTCAATTGTTCTTTTCTTACGGTATATTTGCGGGCCAGCATTGTGACTTCGTCGAATTTTTCAGTTGTACTAGCGTCTTTAGTAGCGATAGTTTTAACTTGTGCGTTCCAATCAACTGTAGGTTGCGCAGTGACAGATGGGGAATTATTGATCTTTGAAGAATCGATATTAGTTGTTGTGCTACAACCAGTAATTGAGATGGCTGCGATAGTAGTGGCAAGAAATAATAGGGATTTTTTCATATTATTCTCCTTATGTAGTTAATTGACCCAATCCATTCTATACCAATCAAATCATTTTGGCTATCACGAATAGAATTGATATTGAAGTAAATTCCCAAACGCTTGCGATTTTGAAATGGAATCTTGAGATATTAATAGATTCCTATTAAAACAAGAGCAAATGTTCCTTTTTGGTGATTAAGTGAGCAATCACATAACTGAGGAAGAATACCGATTAGTTAGAGATTACTGTATACTGCCTTTTGTACGGGATGCGGTCATCAATAATAATGAGAAGATCAAACAATCTGAATACTCCATAAAGACACTGTTTTTCCTTAGTGGAGAAATGGTGCTAAAAGTGATTGAGAAAGATATACGAGAAGTACGGCAGCGTGTTTGGAAGCTCGGAATGCAGATTATAGAGGTTAAGCGGAGTGACGATGGTATATTTTACGAAGTTATCCTGCGCGGTTATAAATCTGAGTATGCGCTGTTGCGGCATGTTGTCGGAATGAGATGTCCGACCGGCTACAGCGGTACATAGGAGGTATGTTTAATTGAGAATTCAATGAATAAAGCCCATTGGCCTTATAAGGCC